>DAIMHX010000026.1:0-43513 GCA_036723055.1 Microbacteriaceae bacterium | reverse complement strand
TGCGGAGGCGGTCGATGGCCTCGGTGGCGATCTCGACGGCGGTGTCGAAGCCGAATGAATAGTCGGTGGCGGCCAGGTCGTTGTCGATGGTCTTGGGCACGCCGACGATCTTGAGCCCGGCATCCGTCAGGCGGCGCGCGGCGGTGAGGGTTCCCTCGCCGCCGATGGCGATGACCGCGTCGATGCCTTCGGCGTCGAGCATGTTCTGGATGTTGACCGGGCCGCCGTTCTCGCCCTCGAACGGGTTCGTGCGGGAGCTGCCGAGGATGGTTCCGCCCTGGCGGGACAGGCCGCGCACGCTGTGCCGGTCGAGTTTCATGAACTCGCCCTCGACCAGGCCGCGCCAGCCGTTGCGGATGCCGACGAACTCGGCGTCGTGCACTCGCACGCCCTTGAGCACGGCGCCGCGGATCACGGCGTTCAGTCCGGGGCAGTCGCCGCCGCTGGTGAGAATTCCGATTTTCATTCTGGCCGCTCCTTGATGCGAGAAATCATGTCGGCGCCATCACCGCCTACATATCATGGTGCCTCCGGCGGGCCGGATTCAAATCAGCGCGTTACAGTTCCCCGTCGAGCGCCTGGGTGAGCAGGAAGATGAGCGCGCTCGCCTGCACGGAGTCGGCGGAGGAGATCTCTTCCTCCGAGCCGTCGAGCGCCCGGGCCGCGAGGCCCTGCTTGCTGCCGATGAGTTCGGCGATGCGGGCGTCGATGGTGTGCGCTGCGATGATCCGCCACGCGGTGACGGGTTCGTCCTGGCCGATGCGGTGCACCCGGTCGATGGCCTGCGTCTGCTCGGCCGCCGTCCAGCTGAGCTCGGCCAGCACGACGTTGGAGGATGCCTGCAGGTTGACCCCGACGCCGGCCGCGCTGAGCGAGCAGACGACGACGGCAACCTCCGGGTCGTTGTTGAACGCGTCGATGGCGGCCTGGCGGGCCAGGGCGCTCTGGTCGCCGCGCAGCGACACGGTGCGCAGCTCGCGTTTGGCGAACAAGGCCTCCGCGGCGTCCATCACATCGATGTGCTTGGCAAAGAACACGACCTTGCCGACCGACCGCGCCAGCTGGGCCGCGTAGTCCGCCGCGAGGCCGGCCTTCGCCTGGCCGATCTTGCGCACCATGGTGAAGACGTTCTCGCCGGTGGTCTGGCCCTTGGATTCCTCGAGTTCGGCGTGGGCAACGGCGCGGATGTACGCGGAGCGCAGTTCGTCGTCGAGCTCGGCCGGTGCCGTTCCGGGGTGCCGGGCGGCCACGAGTGTGTTGTAGCGGGTGACGAGGCGCGCGCCGAGTTCGCGCTCGGCCTGGCGGATGGAACGGCCGAGGTCGTCGTCCAGTTCGACCGGAAGGTCGGCGATCCGCTTGGCCGGCAGGTCTGCTGCGACGTCCACCTTCCGGCGGCGCACGATCCCCATGTCGATCACGGTCTTGCGGGCTTCCGCGTAGAAGCCGAAATCGGCGGGCGTCAGGCCGATTTCCTCGAGCCTGGCCATCAGCCTGGGGGCGGGTTTGTCGCCCTCGATCCAGCCGAGGAACTGCCAGATCGCCCGGAAGTCGTCGACGTCGTTGATCAGCGGCGTCCCGGTGAGGGCCATCAGCAGCGGGTTGCCGCCCGGCGTGCGGCGCCGGATTTGCTCGGCCAGGGCCAGCACATGCTTGGACCGCTGCGACTGCAGGTTCTTGATGAAGTGGGCCTCGTCGACCACCATGCCCTTGAAGCCGAGGGTGCCGAGCCAGGTGCGGTGCCGGTCGAGGACGTCGTAGTTGACGATCACGACGTCGGCGAAGGCGTCGAGGGTGTCGCCGTCTCCGTGGATGACGGTTGCCCTGCGGTGCGGGGTCCACAATTCCACCTCGCGCGCCCAGTTCATCTTGACGACGTTGGGCACGACGGCCAGCAGCGGGTAGGCGCCGGAGACGGATGCCGCGAGCAGGCTCTGCGCGGTCTTGCCGAGGCCAGGCTCGTCGGCAAGCAGGTAGCTGCGGTGGCCGAGGCGCGCGCTTTCGATGAATCGGGCCTGGTGGCGCATGAGTTCCAGGCCCCGCGGGGACAACCGGTCCAGCGTGGGTGCCTCAGGCAGGTCCATGCTGGCGGCCTGGCCGCCGGAGCCGTACTCGAACGATTTGAACAGCGGGCCGAGCAGTTCCCAGTTGGCCAGGCGGCGCACGGGGACGAGGGGCCGCGCCTGCGCCGCGCTGAAATCGGGGGCGAGGAACGGGTTCGCGAGCTGCCTGGCCTTCACCGATTTGGGCACGACCTGGTTCTGCGGCACCTCGGGCTTCGCCTCGGGCTCGCGGGTGATGATGAGTTCGTCCGGGCTCAGCTCGGCGCCGGACTCGAGGAGCCAGTCGCGGCGGAACCGCTGCGCGACCGTGGAGACGCCCGCGTCAGGTTCGAGCAGGGTGATCAGGCTGGTGTCCCGCGCGGCCGTCTTCGCGAGGATCTGCGCGATGCCGTCCAGGCGCTTGAGCAGTTCGGCGCGGCTCGCGTCGCTGAGTTCCTTGTCGCCCTTCACCCTGGCGCGCTCTTCGCGCATGAGCAGGGCGATGACCTGGTACTTCGTGCGGTTGGTCGGGCCCAGCTTTCCGCCGGTCTGCGCCTTCGCCTCGACCTCGCGCACTTTGCGGGCGAGGATCGGGATGATCGGAGCGTCATCGTCGCGGGAACGCGGCCGCTGGCGGTTGCGGCTGCCGGCGGCGCTGCCGCGGCTGGCGCCGGCGGCCTGGTGGCGGGTGTAAGCCATTCTTCTCCACTTCACAGCAGCGCGGCCGATGAACCGCGCTCGTCGTGCGGCATCCGTGGATACCGGTGCGATCGTTGCGCCGGACCCTGAGTCGAGCATCATGCCACCGCATTTGTGATGCAGTGCCACGGTCGAGACGGTGACCGGGTCAAGGCGCAAAACAAGTCTACGCCTGCGCGCGCTTATCGGTGCACCGGCACCCTGGTGCGCACGCCGATAACTATGAAGAGAAGTGCGGCGATGAACTGGCCGGACACCCAGCCCTGCCCGTGCAGGCCGAGGACGACGATCGGGTTCCAGAGCACGACGATCGGCACGAGGGCGATCAGCCACCACCACTGTTTCGCCTGGATCACGAAGACGCAGATGATGAGCGCGAGGATGCTGACGGCGTACCGGATGATGATGAAGGTGTCGACGTCGAGCAGGGCGAGCCCAGCCAGCAGCGCGATCGCGCCGAGCAGGCCGGGCGCGAGCGCCGGCCGGGTGAACGTGGGTTCTGCCGGGGTCCCCATCAGACGCCGCCTCCCCCGCCGCCGCCGCCTCCGCCGCCGACGGAGCCTCCGCCGCCGAAGCCGGAACTGGACGAGCTCGAGGCGCTCCCCGACCACGACCCGGCGGTCGAACTCGAAAAGGAGCTGATGCCGGCGGCGAAGTATGCGGCATTGAACGCTCCGGAACCGCTGTACCAGTCAGGCCGGGAACCGCTCGCCTCGTAGTACTCGCCGAGCACGCGTGACCACTCCTTTTCCTGGCCGAACAGCACCGCGAACGGCAGCAGCCGTTCGTAGAGCTTCAGCACCTGCAGCGGCGTGGCGGGCACACTCGCGAGCGGTTCGGGTCGGTAGGGCGACCGAAGTGCGCCCTCCGGGCTTTGCAGCACGCGCAGCCGGTCGGCTTCGGCGAGGCGGATGTACAACTTCAGGCCCTTCAGATAGTCGCGCAGCTCGGCGCCGGCCGCCGTGAGCGGGCGCACACTCACCGCGAAGACGAGGGTGAGGAACGCCCCGAGCACCCCGAGCAGCAGCACGAGTACGGGCCAGCCGCCGCCGATTTCGGTGCCGAGCGCGATGATGCTTCCGGTCACGCCGATGGCGCCGCCGATCAGGCCAAGCGCGATCAGCCGCCCGCGCAGCGCTCCATCCCGCTTCTCGCGGACGCCCTCCGCGAAGACCCGTTTCCTGGTTGCCCGAAGCTCGCTCTGCACGGCGCTCGACAGGGTCGAATCCTTGGCCTTGAGGTCACGGAGGGTGCCCGGCTGGAGCCCGGGGAAGAGCTTGGCCAGGACCCGGCGCTCGGTCTGGTCGAGTTTGTCGGCGTGCACGAGTTCGAGCAGGTAGTGCTTGCGGCCTTCGCCCTCGAGCACGCGCACGTTGCCGCGCACGGCGAAGCTGAGGAACTGGGCGACCATGGCCTTCCCTGAGGCCCCGGCGACGTCGCCGGCGTCGAGCAGGTTGACGCCCTTCGGCGGCAGGTACTCGGCGATGATCGTCGGGCGCCCCGGCTGGCTGCGCCACCTGGCCGCCCTGGCGATGCCGGCCAGGGTTGCGGCGATGAGCGCGATCAGCGACCCGGCGAGCCCGATGCTCGGGAAGGGGTTGGCCGTGAACGAGTCGTCGCGGGGAACGAAGGTGCCGGCCTGGAACCCGACGACCATGGTGAGGCCCGCGTGGGGGCCGAGGCTGCCCGCGCCGGCGTCGACCCGCCAGCCGGCGCCATCCGCCTTGCTGTCCAGCGTGGCGCAGGCCTGGCTGGAGCCGCTGGAGCCCTGGAAGCAGGCCGTCTGGCCGGTGAGGTGCGAGGCGAGCGCCTTGTCAACGTGCAGCGTCGCCGTCACCGTGCCGAACGGCTGGTTCCACCCGGTGCCGTTGACCTCCCAGTAGAACTCCTCGTCGCTCGCGGCGCGCGGGAACAGGGTCACATTGGTCTGGCCGTAGGTGATCGCGTAGGTCTGCGCGCCGTGCACGAAGTGGTCGGCGGCGATGGTGACCTCGAGGAAATCGCCGTTGTCGCTCGTCTCGGTCTGGTAGCCGCGCGGTGTGCCGTTCTCGTCGGTCACGCTCCGGATGGTCAGGTCGGTCGGGTGCCCGTTGTAGCGGGTCGGAATGGCGCGACGGATGCCGTGGTTCTGGTCGATGTCGGGGAACCGGGCGACAATCGTCTCCCTCGTGGTGAGGGTCGAGCGCCCCTCGGCGGTGCGGCCGAGCCGGAAGTCGGAGTGCCAGGAGTCGAAGGTGAAATCATCCGTGCCCTGGCTGACGACCGCGGGCGTTGCGGGGAGCGCCGTCGCCGGCGCCGCGAAACCGATCAGCGCGAGGGCGCCAAGTGCCGCCGCAAGGACGAAGTGGGCCAGTCGAGCCATGGCCCAACTCTAGCGAGCGATGGGCAGGGCGCTCACACGTGCTGGATGGGGATCTTGGTGCTGGAGGGAGGCTTTTCGAACAGCATCTCGATGGCCGGCTTCAGTTCGCTGAGCCAGGCGGCGTAGCCCTCATCGGTGAGGTGCAGGCGGTCCTTTGTGTAGGCGGCGCCCAACTCACCGTCCGCCTGCGCCAAGGCCGGCCACAGGTCGAGGTATTGGGCGTGTTGGGTCGGCGCGAATTGCCTCACGTGGCGGTTGATCGAGCGGATCGTGTCCGCGTATTCGCGTTCGCGCGGCAGAACAGATTGCACGAGGATGCGCGTGTGCGGCAGCCGCTTGCGGAGGGTGACGAGGATGGTTTCGATGTTGCGAACGACGTATTCGTCGGACCGGCGCCAGCCGAGGTCGTTGGTGCCGACCTGCAGCACCACGGCATCCGGCTGGAGGTCGACAACGGCATCGAGCTTCGCAATCGCCTCGTCGGTGGTGGCGCCGCTCAGCCCCAGGTTCTGCACCCCGTACTCGGGAATCCACTCGTCCCACCGGCCGCCCGCAGTCAGGCCGTCCCCCAGAAACACAATTGACCCGGACATGTGGCCTCCCTCATCCGTCACCCCGCCCTCATCCATAATGCCTTGCCGGGGGCACGCTGGCTAGGGCTCGCAGCCGATGCTAGGTTCCGGGCGTCGTCGACGCCAGCCACGAATCGAGATCGCTGGGGGTGTCGGTGATGATTCCGTCGACGCCGAGATCACGCACCTCACGCCAGGTGTCCTGGGAGTTGAGCGTGTAACAGATCACGCCGAGCCCCGCTTTGTGCATCCGGCGGAGCGCGCCCGGCTCATTGGTCACGGCCTTCGCCGTCGTCGCCAGCGCGATCACTCCGAAGCGCTGCGCCATCGGGACGGGGTCGGCCGGGAGCTCCCGCACCAGCATGACCCGCGGAGACTGCGGCGCCACCACCTGGAGGTTGGTGAGGGTGTCCAGGTCGAAGCTCACCAGCACGACCCGCGCGCTCAGGTTGTGGCGGTTGATCAGGTCGATGACCGTGCGCACCTGGTTCGTCGTCCAGTCGAACTTGAGCTCGACGAGGGCCTTCTTGTCGGAATTGGCCAGCCGAGCGAGGAGCGCGTTGAGGGTGGGGATGCGGGTTCCAGCGTAGTGACGGGAGTACCAGGCCCCGGCGTCGAGCCTGGCGAGCTGGGCCGCGGTGTGCCCGGACACCGTTCCGTGTCCGTTGGTGGTGCGGTCGATGGTGACATCGTGCATAAGAACCGGCACGCCGTCTCGGGTGAGCTGAACGTCCGTCTCGACGAAGTCCATCGGGCCGTTGAGGGCCAGCTCGAAGGCCGGCATGGTGTTTTCAGGGGCCGCCGACCGGTCGCCGCGATGACCGGCGATGAAGGCGCCCTCCCCCGGCGACCGCAACGCGCCGAAGACATCGGACGCGTACACCCGGCTGGACACGGGGGCGAGGATGAGCACGAGGATCAGGGCCGCAACTGCCGGGCCGGCAAGGAGCAGTGATTTGGTGCGCGGAAACCGGAATGTACTCACCGTGGACCAGCCTCTCTGGCCGTGCGCGATGACGCTGCGGCGCGCAGTCCAGACACTGTACTGCGATCATTCTTTTTCCGTTACCTCCGGCAGGGCCCCAATCAGGGGTTCTTCCGCGCGAACGTCCGATCGGGCCTCGGTGGCCGCGGCCTCGACGATCCGGTTGGCCATGTCGCTGAGGATGATGCCGTGGAACGGGAGGATGGAGAACCAGTACAGTCGGCCGCCGAAACCTGGGGGAAGAAGATGGTGCGCTGCCGGTAGGCCGCGCCGCCGTCATCCGTCGGCTCCGCGCTCAGCTCAAGCCAGGCACGGCCGGGTACGCGCATCTCGGCGCGCAGGCGCAGGAAGCTGCCACGGTCGATGCGTTCCACCCGTCAGAAGTCGAGCACGTCACGGGTGTGCAGAAGGTCGGGATTGCAGCGGCCGCGTGGAAGGACGACTCCGCCGATGATCTTGTCCATCCAGATGCGCACGGCCCAGGCGCAGACGATCCGGGAGACGCCGGCCTCAGCCGCCACCGCGACGTTCTCGGCTGCCGTGCGCTCCGTGCGCTCGAAGTCGCCGCGGGCGATGTCGACCTGGTCGGCCCAGGGGACGCCATTGAGCTCCTGCGGCGAACGCACCAGGACGCGCACCGAGAAGCCCCAAGGACTCCTCGTGAAGTCATTGCGGCAGTCCAGGTCCCGGGGCTGCCACGCGCGACCGGCAACGGCCGCCAAGCCTTAGACGAACGGCATCAGGCCCATGGCCGCGGTCATCGCGGACATTCCGACGAGGTTGCCTCTCTCCAGCCACGATCTACTCGCTGCCCTCAGGAGAACGACGGACCAGGCAATGAACAGGACACCAGCTCCGGCCGCAATCGCCAGGAGAAGAGACGATGACGGATGAGCGTGCACGGAGTGCGGTGACGAAGCCAGGTCCGTCGCGGTCAGGGTCGCGGGGGCCATCGCTGTATGCACTGCCAGCTGACTGGCCGTCACGATCAGGCCCAACAGATGGTGCAGGTGAATGGCACCGCCCATATGCTGCCCTTGGGCGCGCGGTTCGGTGCCGAGGCCGGCGCGGCGCGCGTGCCCGCGGACCAGTGCCGCGCTGACCATCCCCCAGCCGATCAGGATCACCGTCCACAGCAGCGGGGAGAGACCCACAACGCCGAAGCCGACATCCGTCATGGCCGCGAGCATCAGGATGGTCGAGGCCACTGCCGGGACTGATCGGGAGCGCCGGCTGCCCACTAGGCAGCAGGCGTTCACTGAGGCTCCGACAATCATGATCCCGTACAGCGTCTCGACCATCGGATTTCAGTGCCATGCTCTCCGTGCCCCTCATGCGAGGCGCCGTCGTGCCCGTGCGAGCAGTGCGACACCGGCTCGTTGGGCGGCACGTTCATGGCTGGGTTCTTGCCGAAGAAGCCGTAGGGCTTGAGGGCGAACTTCGCGTAGTCCACCGGCATGACCGGCCAGTCCTCGATCCGGGGGAAGTGTGTCGGTCCGAAGGTGTGCCAGAGCACGATGTCTTCGCCGTCTATCGACCGGTCCCCCGCGGTGTACTTCGTCACACCGTCGCCGCCCGGGTTCTGGTGAACGAAGTCGCCGGCTGCGTACTGCTCGGCGGGGTCGTACCGGGTCACGAACAGGTGCCGGGTGGCGAATTCGGCCCGCTTGGCGATCGACGAGTCCGGGTCGGCCATCAGGGTCGGCGCGTCCTCCGGGTAGAGCACGTAGCCGGTGGGCCGGCCGAGCCGGTTGGTCTTCTCGGTGTTGACGATGTGCCAGGCGCGGGCGACGGACGCGTTGGCTTTCCGCCCCGAAACCGCCTCGCTGGTCAGCCTGGTCGTCTTCTTGGTGAATGCGTTGCCGTGCTCGTTGCCCGGCCCCATCGGCAACCGCACGGCCTCGACCTCATCGACCGCGTTCGACAGTCCGTCGACCGTCATGTCAAGCCTGGCGCTGAAGAGGTGCTGGTGGTACGGGGCGCCGAGCCCGGCGGCAACCTCGCTGGCGTAGGGGTAGTCGCCGCCCGTTTCGTCCAGTCCGGGGTAGGACGAGGTGAACAGGATGCCCGTGAGCTTGGCCTCGCACTCGATCGTGCCGTCGAGGGAGAGGTACCAGTAGAAGCCGTAGTCGTAGTTGCCGACCGTGGTGAAGAAGCTGATGACCAGGCGACGCTGGCGGCGAACCTCGTTGGACCCGGTGAACATGTCGCCGTGCTTCCAGAGAGTGCCAACATCTTCTTCGTGCATGCAGATGCCGTTCTCGATCGTGAACGGGTTGCCGAGTTCATCGGCGAGCACGGCGTCGAAGTACTTGATCTCGCCGACGCAGTCGCAGCCAAGCGCGAGGGAGTTGGTGAACCGTCCGAACAGGTACTCTCCGGTGTCGAAGTAGTTCTGCCAGAACCGGGTCGGGGACGGGTCACCATAGGGCACGAGCATTTCGTTGATCGAGGCCCGGTAGATGATTGGGCGCTCCTCGCCGGCATCCGTGAAGGACAGCTGGCGCAATACGAGGCCCTCGCGGGTGTCGAAACCCACCTGGAACTTCCAGTTCGCCCAGCTGACCCACTCGCCATCGACCGTGAAACTCGGCCCTTCCGGCTGGGAGATCACGATCGGTTTCAGGGTCGTGAGCGGCGCGCCCTGCACGGCGGGATCGTCGAAGTTGCCGCTCTCGGCAGGGATGGCGAGGTTCTCCACGTCGATCAGTCGGGTGATCGTGCGGGTGGCGGTGTCAACGTACGCGCTCAACCCGTCGACCGGGTGCGCCCATGGGTGGTCGGCGGGGTAGTCCTGGCGGAAGGCGAGCACGCGCACGATGCGCCGGCCCTCCTCTTCGGGGAAGTCGTAGTAGCCGGCCGAGAGGGGCACGACGACGACCTCGTCGACCGTGGTACCGCGCGCGGCGAGCGCCGCCAGCCAGCGCGGGTCCTCGGCGACGATGCCCGCAATCGCATCGAACTCCTCGAGCAGGATCGGCAGCTGCCCGGTGGATCCGTCGAGCACGGCTGTGCTCAGGATCTCCCGAGCGGTCAGCGACACGACGTTGTCGGTCGAGTACCCGGTGGCCATGTCGAGCAGCATGACCCGGGCGCGCCGGTCGGGCAACGGCCCACCGCCGGCCTGCCAGGCCAGGACTTCTCGCTTGTGCGGCTCCTGCAGGCCGACGTAGGCGAACCGCGTGGTCGCGGTGAAGCCGGCGCTGCTGGTGACGATGTCGCGAATGGTTTCGAATTCGGCCGTCGTGAGGCTGCCGAGCGGGTGCGGGGGCACGTCCGCGGGTCGGGTGGTCGGTACGTCGAGGTGGGTGATGGTCATGTGGGGATCTCCTGTCACGGGATGGAACGGCACGGATGGGCGAGGCGGACGAATAGTGGCGCGGAAGGGGTGGGACGACTGCGAGCGGTGCGGCGGTCAGCCGCCGATGGCTTCCGTGATCTGGTCGTAGGCCGGCCGGTTGGTGCGCCTGAGCACGAGGGCCTGCAGCGCGCCCACCAGCGGGAAGAGCACGACGAGGCCGAGGAGTACGGCGCTGACGACTCCGAAGACCGGCACACCCTTCGCGTCAACGTCGCCGACGAGGAACGGGAAGTTCGCGGCGATCAGCACGGCGGAGGCCAGCAGCCCGAACAGGCCGAGCACCGGGGCGATGACGGTGTTCCAGAGCCGCCGGTCCTTTTTGGTGCGCGCGAAGTAGACGACGACCGCGACGCTCGTGATCGCCATCAGGATGGCGATGGCGAGGGTCGCGACACCGGAGAACCAGGTGAAGACCTGCAGCACCGGGTCGAGGCCGAGCGCCGCGAAGGCCACGATCAGCACGCCGGCGGTGGCCGTCTGAACGACCGACGAGAGGTGCGGCGCGAAGTGCTTCGGGTGCACTTTTCCGAGAAGGTCTGGAAGAACCTTCGCGTTCGACATCGAGTGCTGGTAGCGCGTGATCACGTTGTGGAAGGACAACACGCAAGCGAACATGCTTGTGATGAGCAGTACGTTCATCACCACCTGCCCGATCGGGCCGAGGTATTTGAGGGTCGTGATGAGGATCATCGCCCCCGGATTCTCGGCAGCCTGCGCGACCACGGCGCTCGGGCCCCAAGCCATCACGAGCGCCCAGGAGGACAACGTGTAGAAGACGCCGATTCCGATGACGGCCAGATAGGTGGCCCGCGGGATGGTCCGGCTCGGGTCCTTCGCCTCGTCACGGAAAATGGCGGTGGATTCAAAGCCGATGAACGCCGCGATGGCGAACATAAGGCCGATCGCCGGCGATCCGGTGAGCACGTTGTTCGGCTTGAACGGCGCGAGGGACAGCCCCTCCGGTCCGCCGGAGAGCACCACGGCGACCACGAGCGCGAGTACGATGGCCACCTCGCCGATCAGGAGCACGCCGAGCACCTTGGAGCTCAAGTCGATGTGCCGATAGCCGAGCACGGCCACGAGCGCGACGGCCGCGAGCGAGTACAGGTACCACGGCAGGTCGGGACCGTCCAACCCGGTCACGGTGACGCCCAGGATGTAGCCGACGTACCCGTATACCGAGACCTGGATGGTCGTGTAGGTGAGCAGGGCGAGGAACGCCGTCGCGAGCCCGGCCGGCCTGCCGAGGCCGTAGTTGACGAAGGTGAAGAACGCGCCCGGCTTGGGCACGTGCCGGGTCATCGCCGCCAGGCCCACAGAAAAGAAGAGCAGCACGACGGCGGCGATTGCGAACATTGACGGGAAGCCGACCCCGTTGCCGAGGAGGATGCCCAGCGGGGCCGAGCCGCCAATTACGGTCAGCGGGGCGGCGGCGGCGACCACCATCAGCACGATGGACGTGACGCCGAGGGAACCGGTCAGCGAACGTTCCCGGGTGGCGGCCCCCGCGGTGGTCGCGGATTCTTTCGTTACGGTCATGTCATCTCCAGATCGGACTGTGAAGTCGGGTACACGGGGCACTCGGAGGTCGTGCAGTGCGTGATCAGCCTGACGGCGCCCCGTTTCGGCCAGGTCTCCCCGAGGTAAAAGCCCGGCATTGCACGAATGAGACCGGGCCGGCGCGTGCGTCTCATTTGGCATTCACGAACCCGAAACATGACCGAATCCGGCCGGCAACGCCACGCGGTTAGCGTGAATGTCCCGGGCGAGGACGCCCCCGCTCCTGAAAGTGAGGCCCGAACAATGACCGCACTGGCACGAGCGATCAATGATCCCCAGCCCGTCGACGGCATTGGCGCTCGCTCGCCCGTCGACGGACTTGCACGCCGCAGCGTCGGTTTCCTGGACGTCCTGGCCCAATCCGTCTCGGCCATTGCCCCATCGGCCGCCGCGACGACGATCCCCCTGCTGGTCGCGGTCGTTGCCGGGGGTGCAACGGTCTGGGCCCTGGCCAGCGCGATGCTGCTGGCCCTGCTGGTCGCCACCACCGTCAACCAGTTCACCCGGCGCATTGCCACTGCCGGCTCGCTCTACACCTTCGTGTCGCGCGGGCTGGGAACGACGGCATCCTTCGTCACCGGGGTCGCACTGCTGGTCGGCTACGGCTTCATCGCCATGTTCGCGCTTGGCGGCGCCGCCTACTACCTGGCCATCCTGATCGCACGGTTCTGGCCGACTGTCGCCGGGTCGGCGGTGTTCGCGGGCGGCCTGATAATCGCGATGGCGGCGCTGTGTCTGCTCGTTCTCGCCCGCGGCATCCGGATATCGACGAGGGTGACCCTGCTCGTGGAATGTGTCTCGGTGGCGATCATCCTGGTTCTCGTCGTTGCACTGCTCGTGCAGGCCGGGCCGGTCCGGGGCTGGTCGGTCCTCAGCCTCGGCGACGCCTCCCCGGCCAACCTGGCGGTCGGTGCGGCCCTCGCGCTCACGGCCTTCGTGGGCTTTGAAAGTTCGTCCACCCTGGGAGTGGAGGCTCGGCGGCCGTACGCGAGTATTCCGCGCGCCATCAGGTGGAGCGTGATCGGGTCCGGCCTGCTCTTCCTGATCGCCTCCTTCAGTCAGCTCGTCGGCTTCGCGGCGATCGGGGGCAGCATCACGACAAGCAGCTCACCTGTCAACGACCTGGCCGCTGCCTACGGGCTCGACGGGATCGGACTGCTCCTCGATCTGAGCATCGCGGCGTCCTTTCTCGCCTGCGCGATCGCATCGACGACCGCGCTCGTGCGGCTGCTGTTCTCAATGGGGCGCGAAGGGGTGCTGCCCAGCCGGTTCGGCCGCACCCATACCCGATACCGCACGCCCCGCGTCGCGGTCGTCGTGGCCGTGGGGGTCATCACGATTGGGCTGCTCGCCACCATCCTGCTCTCTGGAAGCGTGTGGCAGGCGATGGAGATCCTGATTGTTGGCGCTGCGGGCGGATACATCACTGCCTACGTGCTGGTCTGCGTCGCCGCACCCGTCTTCCTCTGGCGGATCGGCGAACTCACGCCCTGGCCGGTCGTGCGCGCCGTCGCAGCGTCGATCCTGCTCAGCGGAGTGCTCGTCGTGTATCTCGTGGTCGAGAGTGCGACGGACCGGTTCCCAGGCGTCTGGGTATTCCTCGGCGCTATGACCGTGGGAATTGCGTTCTGCGGGCTGAGGCTCGTCCGGCGCCCCTGGCTGAGCGACACGATCGGCGTCTACGACGTCCCCATCGCCGAGGACGTGCTTGGCGGACCGCGCGCGATGACTCAAGGAACACCGGAGCGGGCCGCCCCGTGACCGGGCCGGGGCCAGTCGCTGGCGAGCTCCGCGCGCGCCAGCCCAAGGCCATCCACAGCGCGCTGACCGTGCTCGAAGAGGTTGCCCGGTGCGGCCCGGGGGTGACAGCCCGCGAGATCTCGGATAACCTCACGCTCCCGCGCGCCACCGCCTATCGCCTGCTCAATCTTCTCGTGCAGGACGAATACCTGGTGCGGATGCCCGACCTGCGCGGCTTCGCCCTCGGCCGAAAGGTCGTTGACCTGGCGAACCTCGTCGCCCCCGCCCAGCCGCCCGAGGCGGTGCGCGACGTCATCGACCGCCTTCGGGCACGCATCCGTGGCGGGATCCACCTGGTGCGCTACGACCGTGACGGTCTCCGCGTCGTCGATGCTGACCCGGACTTCCCACCGATCGAAGCCTCCAACCCGCGCCAACTCGGGGTGTCAGCAATGGGTCGCCTCCTGCTCGCCGAGCGGGCGGATCCTGGCCCGGCAATGACCGGCGATCCGGAGCTTCACGGGCTGATTGCCGAGATTCGGGACCTTGGCTACGCCCGCCAGGTCGACGCCGTCGCGGCTGGCTACGGCTGCATCGCCGTACCCATCAGGGACCGCGCCGGCACGCTCGTAGCCGGCCTCTCTCTCTCCGCGCCGCGGGCGCGAATCGAAGACCCGGCTGAACTGCTCGAGCTCCTGCAAACCGGTGCGCGAGAACTCGGACCGCTGCTTGCCTGACCGGCGACCGATCACCCCGGGCTGACGGGGGCCGATTCAGCGGGAGGTCGAACGTCGCGATCGATCCCTCGCCGCCTGCTCGATGAGAACGGGGTCCTAGATGAGGCCCTTCGTGTGCCACACCGTCTTCGTCTCGGTGAACGCCACGATCCGGTCGATCGAGGGCGTCGCGGCATCCGCACCGTTTTCCGGCTGAAGCACGCGCTTGAGCGTCTCGGCGGCGGCGATCTGCAGGTCGACCCAGTCGAGCGCTCCGGCCCCGACCAGGTCGAGGGCGTTGACATCCGCGTGGCTGGCCAGCCACGGGGCGATCTCGGCGGGCGAGCCGGTCAGGATGTTGACCACGCCGCCGGGCACGTCGCTGGTGGCGAGCACCTCCCCCAGGCTGATCGCCGAGAGCGGCATCGCCTCGTTGGCCACGACGACGACCGTGTTCCCGGCGACCAGGGCCGGGGCGACGGCGCTGACGAGGCCGACCAGGGATCCGCCGGCCTGCGGCGCGATGATCGCCACGACGCCGGTCGGCTCGGGCACCGAGATGTTGAAGAACGGCCCGGAGACCGGGTTCGCGTTGCCGGCCACCTGCACGTATTTGTCGGCCCAGCCGGCGTACCAGACCCAGCGGTCGATGGCTTCGTCGACCTGGGCGGATGCCGCGGCGGCCGAGACGCCCTCCGTCTGCACGATCTCGTCGACGAACTGCGCGCGGCGGCCCTCGAGCAGCTCGGCGATCCGGTAGAGCACCTGGCCGCGGTTGTACGCCGTGGCACCGGCCCAGCCGCCGAGGGCGGAGCGGGCAGCCACGACGGCGTCGCGGGCATCCTTGCGGGAGGCCTGGGCGGCGTTCGCGAGGAAGTCGCCCTTCTTCGCCCTGACCTCGTAGACCCGGCCGGACTCGCTGCGCGGGAACTTGCCGCCGATGTAGAGCTTGTACGTCTTGGGAATGGCGAGGCGGGTCACTTGGCGGCCTTCTTTCGTGCGGCGGGGGCGGTGGCCGAAACGGCTGGTGCGGCGTTGGTGGCGGCGACGGGAGCCGCCGCGGCCGGCCGGCTGGAGGCCGGCTTGAGGTACGCGGCGAGGCCCGGGCGGCCGCCCTCGCGCCCGTAACCGGATTCCTTGTAGCCGCCGAACGGGCTGGCCGGGTCGAACCGGTTGAACGTGTTCGCCCAGATCACGCCGGCGCGCAGTTTGTCGGCGACGGCGAGGATGCGGCTGCCCTTGTCGGTCCAGATGCCGGCGGACAGGCCGTACGGCGTGTTGTTCGCCTTTGCGATCGCCTCGGCCGGGGTGCGGAAGGTCAGCACGGAGAGCACCGGGCCGAAGATCTCGTCACGGGCGATGCGGTGGCTGGTCGACACGTTCGTGAAGATCGTCGGAGCAAACCAGAAGCCGCTCTCCGGCAGGGCGCAGGCCGGGCTCCAGCGCTCGGCGCCCTCCTCCTCGCCCATCGCTGACAGCTCGGTGATGCGCTTGAGCTGGTCGGCGCTGTTGATGGCGCCGATGTCGGTGTTCTTGTCGAGCGGGTCGCCGAGGCGCAGCGTCGAGAGACGCTGCTTGAGCCGGTCGACGACCTCGTCGTGGATGCTCTCCTGCACGAGGAGCCGGCTGCCTGCGCAGCAGACGTGGCCCTGGTTGAAGAAGATCCCGTTGACGATGCCCTCGATGGCCTGGTCGATCGGCGCGTCGTCGAAGACGATGTTCGCGGCCTTGCCGCCGAGTTCGAGGGTGAGCTTCTTGTCGGTGCCGGCCACCGACCGGGCGATAGCCCGGCCGACCGCGGTCGAACCGGTGAAGGCGACCTTGTTGACGTCCGGGTGGTTGACGAGCGCCTGGCCGGTGTCGCCGGCCCCGGTGATGATGTTCACGACGCCCGGCGGCAGGTCGGCCTGCTGCAGGATCTCGGCGAACAGCAGCGCCGTCAGCGAGGTCGTCTCTGCGGGCTTCAGCACGACCGTGTTGCCGGCGGCGAGCGCCGGGGCGATCTTCCACGCGAGCATGAGCAGCGGGAAGTTCCACGGGATCACCTGGGCGGCCACGCCGAGGGAGGCCGGGTTCGGCCCGAGGCCGGCGTGGTCGAGCTTGTCGGCCCAGCCCGCGTAGTAGAAGAACCAGGCGGCGACGAGAGGCACGTCGACGTCGCGGCTTTCCTTGATCGGCTTGCCGTTGTCCAGGCTCTCGGCGACGGCCAGCTCGCGGGCGCGCTCCTGCACGAGCCGGGCGATGCGGAACAGGTACTTGCCACGGTCACTGCCGGAGAGGCGCGACCAGGCGCCGGTGTACGCGCGGCGGGCGGCGGCGACGGCCGCGTCGACATCCGCGTCATTGGCGTTGGCGATCATTGCGATGCGCTTCTCGGTGGCCGGGTTGATGGTCTGGAACGGCGTGCCGCGGCCGGCGACGAACTCGCCGTCGATGAACAGGCCGTAGTCCGAACGGAGGTTCAGGATCGCCTGCGACTCCGGCGCCGGAGCGTAGTCAAGGAAGTTCATGGTTGTCCCTAATCGATCGTCACGTAGTCGGGGCCGGAGTAGTGCCCTGTGGTCATCTTCTGGCGCTGCAGCAGCACGTCATTGAGCAGGCTCGATGCGCCGAACCGGAACAGGTGCGGCTGCAGCCACTCCTCACCAACGGTTTCGGCGACGGTCACGAGGTATTTGATCGCATCCTTGGAGGTACGGATGCCGCCGGCCGGCTTGACGCCGATCTTCACGCCGGTGAGGCTGTTCCAGTCGCGCACGACCTCGAGCATCGACAGCGTCACGGGCAGGGTCGCGGCGGGCGCGACCTTCCCGGTGGATGTCTTGATGAAGTCGCCCCCGGCCAGGATGGCCAGCCAGGACGCGCGGCGCACATTGTCGTAGGTGTTCAGCTCGCCGGTCTCGAGGATCACCTTCAGATGGGCGGAGGTGCCGTTCGGTCGGCGGCAGGCCTCCCTCACGGCGACAATCTCGTCGAAGACCTGGCCGAAGCGGCCGGAGAGGAAGGCCCCGCGGTCGATGACCATGTCGATCTCGTCCGCGCCGGCAGCGACCGCGTCCGAGGTGTCGGCGAGCTTCACGGCGAGCGATGCTCGGCCGCTTGGGAAGGCGGTGGCGACGGCGGCGACCTTGACGCCGGCATCCGTTCCGGCCGAGTGGGCCGAGCCGAGCGCCTGGACCGCGTGCGGCACCATGTCGCCGTAGACGCAGACCGCCGCGACGCGGGGGCAGCCGGGGTCGCCGGCGTCGGGGGTGAGTGCCTTGCCGACGAGCGAGCGCACCTTGCCGGGCGTGTCGGCACCCTCGAGGGTCGTCAGGTCGATCAGGGTGATGATCTTGTCGAGTGCCCACTTCTTGGAGGTGGTCTTGATCGAGCGGGTGCCGAGGTCGGCCGCGCGCTGTTCGAGGCCGACGGCGTCGATCCCCGGGATGCCGTGGAGGTATCGGCGCAGGTTCGCGTCGGTGGCCTCGCCGCCGAGCAGCGCCAGGGCGTGCTCCCGGGCGGCCGGCTGGGTGGCCAGGTGGCTGCTAGTCATGAGTTGTCCTCGCGGTCGATGTGGTTCATGCGTCGTCGCCCAGCAGGGCGTTGGCGGTGTCTTCGTCGGTGACCAGGACCGTGCAGAGCCCGCTGCCGACGACGGCGCGGGCGACGGCGTGCTTGGCGCTGCCGGAGATCACGGCGATCGCAGTCTTCGCCCGGCGCAGCTGCTCGAGCTGGATGCCGACCGTGCGCTCGTCGAGGGCAGGATCGACGATGTTGCCGTTGCTGTCGATGTACCGGCCGACGATGTCGCCGACGGCTCCCTTGCGCACGAGTTCGGTGATCTGCTCCGGGGTGAGGTAGCCGCTGTCGACGAGCGCCGAGTTCTCGTCGGCCTGGCCGGCGCTGTAGAGGTAGGCGGATGCCCCGATGGCCAGTTCGAGCACGGCCGCCACGGCGCGGTCAGCTTCGATGGCCTGCTTGGTTTCGATCCGTTCCAGGATGGCCGGGCTGGGCAGCAGCATCGCCGCACCGGAGGCCTTCTCGGCGATGGTCACGGCGGTCGTCGCCGCCGTGCCCGCACGCTTGTTGAGGCTGACGCCGCCGTTGATCTGCACCACGTTGACGCCGGGCGCCCAGCCCTGCTTGAGGTGCAGCGACACGTCGTGGAGGGTGCGGCCCCAGCTGATGCCGAGCGTGCGCGGGATGGGGCGGAGGCTGGCCAGGTAGTCCGCGGCGGCCTGGGCGGTGCGCGACTGCAGTTCCTCGTCGCTCGATACGCCGGCGGAGGAGACGACGATGGCATCCTTCAGGCCGGTCGCTTCGCGGAGCCGACGTTCGATCGGGAGGCGGCGGGCGCGCGGGTGCACGATCTCGATCCGGATGAACCCGCTGGCCTTCGCCTGCGCAAGGAGCCGGCCGACCTTCCAGCGCGTGAGGCGGAGGATCGAGCCGATCTCGTCCTGGGTCTTGTTCTCCTCGTAATACAATTCGGCGGCGCGAATCGACAGCAGTTCGTCGGTGGCAATCACCCAGGCACTCTCCATTCTTGTGTCCTGTCCAGCCTAGGTGGCCCTCTGTTCCCAAACAACACCTGTTGATCATCTTGCTCATATGAGCAGGCGACGGCGCGCCGTGCAGACCGTAGGCTCGAACTATGGACACCAGCGCTGCGCCTTCCAGTACCGTGCACCCCGTCTACGCCCTCGCGGTCGATCTCGGCGGAACCAAGGTCGAGGCCGTGCTGGTCGACGACCGCGGTGCGCTGCTGCCCGGCAGCCGGCACCGCGCCCCGACCGGCAACAC
Source organism: Microbacteriaceae bacterium (assembly GCA_036723055.1). Taxonomy (GTDB): domain Bacteria; phylum Actinomycetota; class Actinomycetes; order Actinomycetales; family Microbacteriaceae; genus Cryobacterium. The sequence goes on along the minus strand of DAIMHX010000026.1, from coordinate 24,694 downwards.
CGCCACCTCCGAGGAGTTCGCCGCGAGCGTCACCGATGTGGTCACCCGCACCCGCGCACTCCTCCCGCCGGGCGCGACCCTGGCCGGGGTCGGCATCGGGTCGGCCGGGCCGATCACCGTCGCATCCGGCGCCGTCTCACCCCTCAACCTTCCGGCTTGGCGCGAGTACCCGCTGCGCGACCTCGTGCGCGGGCTCGTTCCGGATGCCCTGGTGCGACTGCGCATGGACGGCCTGTGCATCACGCTCGCCGAGCACTGGCTCGGCGCGGGCCAGGGCGTCGACAACCTGATGGGCATGGTGGTCTCGACCGGGGTCGGCGGCGGCCTCATCCTGGGCGGCCACACGATCTCCGGGCCGAGCGGCAACGCTGGCCACATCGGCCACGTCGAGGTCGGCGGCTTCGACGACAAGTGCGCCTGCGGGGGCATGGGCTGCCTCGAGGCGGTCGCTTCCGGCCCGCGCACGGTCGCCTGGGCCCGCGCCCAGGGCTGGGAGGGCTCGACCGGGGAGGACCTCGCGGTCGGCTACGCGGCCGGCGAGGCGATTGCGATGCGCGCCGTCCGGCGGGCCGGCCGCGCCGTGGGCCGCGCGATCGCGTCGGCGACCAACCTCGTCGACCTCGACCTGGTTGCGATCGGCGGCGGATTCTCCCAGGTGACGCCTGACCTGTTCGATTTCGTGCGCGAGGCCATCGCCGAGCGCACCGAGTTCGAGTTCGCGACCCGGGTGCGCGTGGTGCCGTCCGCCCTGTCCGGCGACGGCCCCCTGATCGGCGCGGCCGCCCTCATCCACCGCGCCAACCTCGTCGACTAGCGGTCGCTCACTCCGGGTACTGAACGCGCCCTGGACGCGCCGTCAGGCTTCGGTGGCCGGCCGGTTCCAGTGATCCTCGAGCATGTGCGGCCGGGCGATCACGGCGCCGGCGATCATCACGGCGAGCGCGCCCACGATCAGAACGATGAGGGGCCACAGCCATGCCCCGGTCCATTGGTGCAGCACGCCAACGGCCAACGGCCCGAGGGCCCCGAGCGTATAGCCGACGCCCTGCACGAATCCGCTGAGCGCCACCGCACCCTCGTGCGTGCGGGTGCGCAGGTTGATCAGCACAAGGGCGAGGGGGAAGAGCAACGGGCCGAGCCCGGCCAGCGCCACCCACAGCCACGGCGCGGCCGCCGGGGCGACGAGCAGGCCGAGCTCGCCGATGGCCAGGAAGAACGCCCCGGCATAGACGAGCAGGCCCACGTTCTTCATGCGCGCGGTGAGAACCGGGATGATCAGGGCGCAGGGGAAGCCCATGGCCGCGAAGAGGGACAGCAGGGTTCCGGCCTGCGCGCCGGAGACGCCGGCGGTGTCCACCAGGAGCTTCGGAAGCCAGGCGAACATGGAGTAGGCGCTGAACGAGGAAACCGCGAAGCACACCGCGATCGCCCAGGCGATGGACGAGTGCCAGATCCGGCCGAGGACCGCCGGTTCGGCCTCCTCGACGACGGGTTTCGGCACGTTCGAGGTGCGGTGGCGCACCAGCATGGCGACCCACGGCACGAGTGCAGCCAGGGCGAGAATGGCCCACATCCCGAGGGAGGTCCGCCAGCCCGCGGCATCCGCCACCGGGACGGCCACCAGCGGCGGCACCAGCGTGCTGAGCGAGATGATCGAGACATAGAGGGACGTGACGAGGCCGACCCGGTCGGGAAAGTACTTCTTCACGAGCGGCGGCAAGAGCACGTTGCCCACGCCCAGGCCGGCGAACGTGACGGCGCTGCCGATGAGCAGCCAGGCCAGCGAGCCGGAGAGACCGCGCATCACGTGGCCGGCCAGGATCGCGACGAGCGACAGGACCAGCACGTTCTCGAGGCCGATGCGCCGAGTGAACACGGGGGTAAGGATTCCGAAGATCGCGAAGCACACCGGGGGCAGCATGCCGAGCACGCCGACCGCGAGGGAGCCGAGTGGGATGTCGACCGTGATCTCGGTGACGATCGGCGAGAGCGCGGCGACCGCGGTGCGCAGGTTCGCCGCGACGAGCAGGATGCCGAGGAGCGCGAGGGTTCGACCGGCCCACAGGCTGCGGGCTGGGGTGTCGATCACCGGGCAAGTCTAGGGTGCACGAGATCGCGGAGTCCGCCGCGGCCCCGGCGTTCCGCCGACGTGCAGACGGGCCGCGCGGCCTACTGGTCTCATGCGCCAGACCTCTGCACACCAGGCCGTCGTGGAAATGGACCCTCAGGGCGACGAACGGGCCCTGGGCGGGGCGATCACGGTGGAGCTGTGCGGCTCGCTCGACCACGAACCTCCCTGCGCGCTGCGCGGCTGAGTTCGTCGACACGGGCCCGCCTGGGCGCCCGCGCCTAGGCTGGACGGCATGGCAGACTTCGCAAAGTACCTTCCGCTCAGCCACCGACCCGCCGGCGAGGAGTCCGGCGTGACGTCCGACTGGAGCGCGCACATTGCGGCCACCCTCACGGCGACCGCCGACCTGCTGGCCGGGCTCACCCCCGAGCAGTGGGAGGCGCCGAGCCTGTGCGCGGGCTGGCGGGTTCGGGATGTCGCCGGCCACCTCGTCTGGCGGGTCGGTAGCTCGAACCGCGACCTCGTGCGCACGGCCGCCCGCGCCTACCTCGGCCACTTCATCGATCCGAACCGTGCGATCGACGTGCTGAGCCGGGCCGCCGCGGAGGCCGAACCCGGCGACCTGGTCGCGCGGATCAGAGAGATCGCCGCGGGGAAGGCATCCGGACACGGGCGACACGGAGTTTCCGAACTGGCCGAGGCGGTCGTGCACGGGTACGACCTCGCCCGCCCGCTCGGCATCTCCCTGCCGGTCGCATCCACCGCGTCGGGCAGCGTCGCACTCTTCCGGAGCCTGGTCGCGCCCCTGGGCGTCAAGGCCGTGCTCCGCCGCCGCACCCTCGTCGCGACGGATGCCGACTGGAGCGTCGGCCGCGGCCCGGCCATTCGCGGCACGGCCGAGGAGCTCATCCTGTTCCTGTTCGGCCGCGCTCCGCTCCCCGACCAGCACGTCTCCCCTCCCGCGAAAACGCAGTAGTGGTCGCTTCAGCGCGCTGAGAACGCGCACAACTGCAGTCTCGCGGAGGGGCGGCCGCGGAAGGGGGCGCAGGTCAGGAGAGCATCAGGCGGGCACGATCCACGTCGTCGCGCATCTGCACGATCAACGGTTCGATGCCGGTGAAGGCGACCATGCCGCGGATGCGTTCCACGAACGACACCTCCACCAGGTGGTCGTAGAGGTCGATGTCGCGGTCGAGCACGTACGCCTCAACCTGCTTCTGCGCCACCCCGGCGAAGGTGGGGTTGTTCCCCACCGAAATGGCCGCCGGGTACCGGATGCCGGCATCCATGAGCCAGCCTGCGTACACCCCGTCGGCCGGAATGAATCCCTCGGAGTCGGGCGACAGGTTGGCGGTGGGGAAACCCAGTTCGCGGCCCCGTGCGGCGCCGTGCACGACGATCCCGCGCACCGTCGGGAGGTGCCCGAGCAGCCGGGAGGCCGTCCCGACATCGCCGGCGACGAGCAGCTGACGGATCCAGGTGGACGACACCCGGCGTTCGTTGTCCGGCTTCACATCGTCGATCAGACGCACCTCGAAGCCGTACCGTTCGCCGAGCTGCCGGAGCATGGCGACGTCGCCGGCCCCCCGCGCGCCGAATCGGAAATCACTGCCGACCAGCACGTGCCGGGCATGCAGCCCTCGCACGAGGATGCTGTCGACGAACTCCTCCGGCGGCAGCGCGGCCAGGGCCCGGGTGAACTCGAGCACGAGGGTCGCGTCGATGCCGGTTTCGGCCAGCAGGTCGAGCTTCTGCTCGACGCTCACGAGCGTTTTCGGGCAATTCTCCGGCGAGAGCACGGCGAGCGGATGCCGGTCGAAGGTCACGACCACGGAGACCAGCCCGTCACGTTCGGCGAGGGATTTCAACTCGGCGACGACCGCCCGGTGGCCGGCGTGCACTCCGTCGAACTTTCCGATGCTCACGGCCGACGCCGGCCAGTCCGCCGGAATCGCGCCGACGCCGTGCAGCGTCTTCATGCGCGTCTTCATGCGCGGCCGGCGGGCGCCGGGCGGCTCGCTGCCGCCGGGTGCTTGCGCAGCCACCACATGCCGAGGAGGGGAAGGACGAGCGGGACAAATCCATAGCCGCTGCCGTAGACCGACCATACCGTTTTGTGCGCGAACAAAGCCGGATCGATGAGACTCAGGGTGCCGACCACGAGCACGCCGAGCAGTTCGAAACTGATCGTGGCCCAGGCGAGGCGGTACCAGACCGCGCCCCGGTTGATCAGCGCGACCGTGGCCGCGATGTACACGACGGCGGCGAGCGCGGACAGCGAGTAAGCAAGCGGCGCGGGGCCGAATACCTTGGGTTCGAGAAGTTGAACGAACGATCGGCCCGTGGCTGCGAGGGCTAGCAGCCCGTATACGACGATGAGGAGTCGACCTACGCCGGTCACCCGGTTCGTCGGGGCGGCTACGGTCTCTGGTGTGGGCTGCAGATCAGTCATGGCTCAGCAATTATCGCAGCATCCGCTCAGACGCCCTGCACGGTCCAGATCTGATACATCCGATACAGCATCACGGCGACAGCGAGACAGACCACGCCCAGGATGACGGTGCTCCAGCGGCTGCGTTCGATCAGCGCCCAGAACCCGGCGGCTGCCGGCAGCACGAGGGCACTCACCAGATACGTGTAGAACTCGAGCAGGCTGCCGCTGGAGTGGTTGCCAAGCAGCGGCGCGATGAGGGCGACGCCCAGCTGCCCGACGAGCAGTACTTCCACCAGCGCGGTTGCGCCCATCGTCAGGTCGGTCGGCTTGCGTCCGGCGAGGCCCAGGCCGATGCAGAATACGCCGCCGATCACGGCGACCGCCAACTGCACCCAGGTAAACCACTCGATCATGATGCGCCGCCCCCGGTGGTCGTCCCTGTGTCGCCGGTATCGTCCGGCGGAAAGTTGATGAGTGATTTGGCGTGGCTGCCCCGGTATTCGACCAGGCCCACCAGCCGCCCGTCGGGGGCGATGGCGGCGATCGGGCCGGGCCGGCTCTGGGCTGGGTCCACCTCGATGCTCTTGCCGTGGCCGAGGTCAATGGCCTGCTGCTCGGTGAGGTCGAGTCGGCCGAGGAGTCGGGTGGCGGCATCGGCCGGGCCGATCAGAGCCGATGCGACGTCGAGGTCGGCCAGCGGTTGCGCGGCGTCGAGCCCGAACGGCCCGATGCGGGTGCGGCGCAGGCTGGTCAGGTGACCGCCGGCGCCGAGGGCCGCGCCCAGGTCGCGGGCCAGGGCGCGAATGTAGGTGCCGGAGGAGCACTCCACGCGCACCGTCAGGTCGAGGAACCCGTCGGCCTGGGCGGCGGAGACGAGCTCGAAGGTGCTCACCGTGACCGGGCGGGCCGGGAGATCCACCTCTTCCCCGGCGCGCACGCGTGCGTACGCCCGCTTGCCGTCGACCTTGATGGCGCTCACGGCGCTGGGCTGCTGCAGGATGTCTCCGGTGAGCGCCGCGATGCCGGCCTCGATGGCCTCAGGGGTGAGCGCCGCGACGGCTTCGGCGGGGGCACGGGTCAGCTCCTCCCCTTCCGCGTCGTCGGTCGTCGTGGAGGCACCCAGCCGGATGGTGGCCAGGTACTCCTTATCGAGGCCGACGATGTAGGTGAGCAACCGCGTCGAACTGTTGATGCCAAGGATGAGCAGGCCGGTGGCCATCGGGTCGAGCGTGCCGGCGTGGCCGACCTTGCGGGTGCCGGCGAGGCGACGGGTGCGGGCGACCGCGTCATGGCTGGTCCAGCCCTGCGGCTTGTCAATGAGAAGGAGGCCGCTGGTCACACTCCGAGGCTATCAGCGCGTCCGCCGTAGGATGTGAGCCGTGAGAATTGCTGTGATCGGGGCCGGAGCGCTCGGCGGAACCTTCGCGACCCTGCTCGCCGGCGCGGGCCACGACGTGACCGTGACTGCCCGCGGAGGGGGGCTGGCGGCTATCCGCGCCGACGGCATCCACCTGTCCGGCGGCTTCGGCGACGCGCACGCCCGGCCGCGGGCCATGGAGCGGCTGGTGGAGACGCCGGAGCTGACCCTGGTCTGCACCAAGGCGCAGGATGCGGAATCCGCCATCGCGGACAATGCCGCCGTGATCGACGGCTCGGCCGTGATCGTCGTGCAGAACGGCCTCGACGGGGTGCGCACGGCCGCCCGGCTGCTCCCCCGCTCCGACTGCTTCGGCGCCCTGTCGATCATCGCGGCGAACTACACGGAACCGGGACACGTGACCGTCACGACCGCCGCGCCGACTTACCTGGGGCGCGGGGACGGGCCGGCGGATGCCGCGACGCGGCGCTGGCAGGCCGTGCTGGCCGGCGCGGTTCCGACGATCACCATCGACAACTTCGTCGGCGCGCAGTGGACGAAGCTCGTGGTCAACATGCTCAACGCCCTGCCCGCCATCACCGGCATGAGCGTGCAGGCCGTCGTCGACCATGCCGGGCTGCGCCGGGTGATGACCGCGAGCATGCGGGAGGCCGTGCGCGTCGCCCTGGTCAGGGGGGTGCACTTCGGATCCCTGCAGGCGCTCGGCCACGGGCGGCTGCGCGCGTTCTCGTGGCTGCCGCTGTGGGCCGGGCAGCTGCTGCCGCTGATGATGCGCGTGCGGATGGGCAACGTGCCCAACCTGGGCTCCACGCTGCAGAGCCTCCGGCGGGGCCAGCCCACCGAAATCGACTTCCTGAACGGCGCGATCGTGCGCGAGGCCGGCGTCGCCCGCATGCCTGCCCCCGTCAACGCCCTGCTCACCACGCTCGTGCACGAGGTGGAGGCGAGCGGCACTCCCCTGTCCCCGGCGGACGTGATCACCAGGTTCGCCGCGTTGCCCCGGCGGTAGCGGAGGTCAGCAGCTGTCGAGAAACACCCGGCGCGGGCTGGCGGCATCCGTGTTGTCGATAACAGCGGAGGCCTGCTCGCGCGGTCGGTCTTCGGCGAGGTACAGCCGGTCTGCCTCGCTCTCGGCTTCCCCGTCGAGGAGCACGCTGTATGACCACAGGTCGCGGAGCTCGCGCCGGTTGGCGAACTCGCCGTCCACGATGAGGGTCGCGTCGTCCGGCGCGGTCTGCCAGGTCGGTTCGATCCACGCGTCACTGTCAGGGTCGAACACCTGGGTCACGAAACCGGTGCTGCCGCCCATGCGGAATGGCTCGACGAGCACGCGGCGCAGGGCAGAGTAGTCGTGGCCGAAGCGGTAGTGCCGTTCGAGTGATTCCGGGCCGAAGCGGTCCTGCTCGGCCCTCGACCGCCGGAAGTAGCGCAGCGAGGCCCGGAAGGCAGGGTGCTCACGCTCCCGGAGCACGGCGGCGAGGTCGTCGGCGAAGGACTCGCGGCCCGAAGCATCCGTGCCGTCGATCGCCACGATCGTGCGGCCTCGGCCGTAGTTGCCCATGATCTCCGTCGCGAGGGCTCGCAGGAATTCGGTCCGGGGCGTGGAGACGAGTCTCATGATTCGACCCTAGGTTAGAAAGGGTGAACGTCACAGGCCCAACGGGCATCGCCCCTTCGATCACTGCCTGGTTCGACGCCAACGGCCGGGACCTGCCGTGGCGCCGTGAGGGGTTCTCGGCCTGGGGCACGCTGGTCAGCGAATTCATGCTGCAGCAGACCCCCGTCGTGCGAGTCGTCCCGCGGCTCGCGGAATGGCTGGAGCGCTGGCCCACCCCGGCGGCCCTGGCCGCGGTGCCGCCGGGCGAGGCCGTGCGCGCCTGGGCGACGCTCGGCTACCCGCGGCGCGCGCTGTGGCTGCACGCCGCCGCCGTCGAGATCACCGAGCGCCACGGCGGCGACGTGCCGGAAGACGTCGAGGCCCTGTTGGCCCTCACCGGGATCGGGGACTACACGGCCAGGGCGGTCGCCGCGTTCGCTTACGGCCACCGGCATCCGGTCGTTGACACCAACACCAGGCGGGTCATCGCGCGGGCCGTCGCCGGCCAGGCCGAACCGGCGCCGCCGTCCCGCGGCCGCGACCTCGACGCCATGTCGATGCTGCTCCCGGAGGACCGGAGCGAGGCGGCCGCATTCAACGCCGCGATCATGGAGCTGGGCGCGCTGGTGTGCACCGCCAGGAAGCCCGCCTGCGACGGATGCCCGATTCGGAATGAGTGTGCCTGGCATGCTGCCGGCTACCCGGCGCACACCGGGGCGCGGAAGGCCGTGCAGAAGAAATTCGAGGGAAGCGACCGGCAGGTGCGCGGGCTGATCATGGCCGAACTGCGGGCGACGCGGCATCCGGTGACGGATGCCGAGATCACCGGCCTCTGGCCTGACCCGGCCCAGCGCGAGCGCGCCCTGACCGGCCTCCTCGCCGACGGACTCGCCGTCACGACGCCAGGCGGCTACACCCTCCCGCACTAGCCGAGGCTCACGGGATCGCGGGACTACTTCGCAGCGTCCCCGGCGGCGGGCTCTGCGCTGACTTCCACGGCCTCGTCGTCGTCGTCTTCTTCGTCTTCGTCGAAGTCGCGCGGCTTGACGTAGGGATCCTCGTCACCGGCGTACGTGGCACTGCGGGCGAGCTGCTCGACCTCGGTGTCGCGTTCGCGCGCTTCACGCAGGAGGTCGTCGATCAGCGCGGCGTTCTCCGGGATCGCGTCGGCGATGAACTCGATCGACGGGGTCAGCCGGGCAGTGATGTTCTTGCCGACTTCGCTGCGGAACATTCCGGTGGCGGCCTTGAGCGCGGCGGCGCTGTTGGTGCGTTCCTCTTCGGATCCGTAGACCGTATAGAACACCGAGGCGTGCTGGAGGTCACCGGTCACCTTGACGTCGGTGATGGTGACAAAACCGAGCCTCGGGTCGCGGATGCCGCGTTCGAGACGCTTGGCCACGATGACCTTGATGCGGTCCGCCATCTTCCTGGCGCGTGCCGGATCTGCCATTGCTGTACTCCCTGTTCCTTCGCGACCGTTCTGCCGCTCTTAAGCTTTTCCCAGCCACCGGGGTGACGTTCAAATCTCTGCGAATCTTAGTCGCAGCTCGATCCCCCTACTGCACCTAATACGTGCTGAGGGAATCGGGGTAGGGGTCCCCGCTCTCTTCCCCTTTTAGGGGGAGGATCGCGGGGACCCCTGAACCAACGGGTATTAGACCCGCGGCTTCTCCTTCATTTCGATCGTCTCAATCTCATCACCGATCTGGATGTCGTTGAACTTGCCGAGACCAATACCGCACTCGAAGTCCGTACGAACCTCGGTGACGTCGTCCTTGAAGCGACGCAGCGACTCGATGGCCAGGTTGTCCCCGACCACGATGCCCTCGCGGATGACGCGAGCCTTGGCGTTTCGGGTGATGGTTCCGGACCGAACGATGACACCGGCAACGTTTCCGAACTTGGAGGAACGGAACACCTCGCGGATCTCGGCGACACCACTCTGCACCTCTTCGAACTCGGGCTTGAGCATTCCCTTGAGGGAGCTCTCAATGTCCTCGAGTGCGTTGTAGATGACCGAGTAGAAGCGCACGTCGACGCCTTCACGGGCGGCGCGCTCGCGCGCCTTCGTGTCAGGTCGAACGTTGAACCCGATGATGATGGCGTTGTCGACGGTGGCGAGGTTGACGTCGCTCTCCGTGACGGCACCGACACCGCGGTGGATGATCCGAAGCTGCACCGAATCGTCGACCTCGATCTTGAGGAGCGACTCTTCCAGTGCCTCGACGGCACCGGACACGTCGCCCTTGATGATGAGGTTGAGCGACTCGACCTTGCCCTCTTCGAGCGCACGGGTGAAGTCCTCGAGGCTGATCCGCTTGCGGGCCTTGGCCAGCAGGGCGTTGCGCTCTGCGGCTTCACGCTTCTCGGCGATCTGACGGGCGGTACGGTCTTCGTCGATGACGAGGAACGTGTCGCCGGCGCGCGGGACACTCGAGAGGCCCTGCACCTGAACCGCACGGGACGGCGTCGCGGCGAGAACGGGCACGCCGTTTTCGTCGGCCATCGCACGGACGCGGCCGTAAGCCGTTCCGGCGACGATCGAGTCTCCGACATGCAGCGTTCCGGACTGGATGAGCACGGTTGCAACCGCACCACGGCCCTTGTCGAGCTTGGCCTCGATGGCCACACCGCGGGCATCCTTGTTCGGGTTGGCCCGCATGTCGAGTCCGGCGTCAGCGGTGAGCAAGACGGCGTCGAGGATTTCCTGGATGCCGACCTTGTTGCGCGCCGACACGTCGACGAACATGACGTCTCCGCCGTATTCTTCGGCGACGAGGCCGAATTCGGTGAGCTGCTGGCGAACCTTCTGCGGGTTGGCGCCGGGCTTGTCGATCTTGTTCACTGCGACCACGATCGGCACGTTAGCGGCCTGCGCGTGGTTGAGTGCCTCAATCGTCTGCGGCATGATGCCGTCATCGGCGGCCACCACGAGGATGGCGATGTCGGTGACCTGCGCACCACGAGCACGCATGGCGGTGAACGCCTCGTGGCCCGGGGTGTCAATGAAGGTGATGGCGCGTTCGATGCCCTCGTGCTCGGTGACGACCTGGTAGGCACCGATGTGCTGGGTGATGCCGCCGGCTTCGCCCGCAGCCACCTTGGCATTACGGATCGCGTCGAGCAGCGCGGTCTTACCGTGGTCGACGTGACCCATGACGGTGACGACCGGCGGACGTGCTTCGAGTTCTTCATCGGTTTCGTCGGCCAGTTCCTGGTCGATGTCGATGTCGAACGCGAGAAGCAGTTCGCGGTCTTCGTCGTCGGGCGAGACCATCTGGATCTTGTAGCCGAGCTCGCTGCCGAGCACGTCGAACGTGGCCTCGTCGAGGGACTCGGTCGCCGTTGCCATCTCACCGAGGTGGAACAGCACGGTGACGAGGTTTCCGGGGCTCGCGTCGATCTTGTCGGCGAAGTCGGTGATCGAAGCACCGCGACGCAGGCGAACAACGGTTCCACCGTCGCCGCGGGGTACGCTCACGCCACCCAGCGACGGGGCCTCGCGCAGTTCGAATTCCTGCCTCTTGGTCCGCTTCGACTTGCGGGCGCGGCTCTTGCCGCCACCGCGACCGAATGCACCGGCGGTTCCGCCACCAGGACCGCGACCGCGGCCACCTGCACCGCCACCGCCTGCCGGGCGGGGCGGGCCGAAGCCCGGTGCTGCTGCCGGGGCGCCACCGGGGCGCTGGAAGCCCGGACGAGCGCCGCCGGCGCCGCCTGGTGCTCCACCCGGACGCTGGAAGGCGCCCGGACGCTGGCCGAAACCGGTCGGGCGCGGAGCCTGGCCGGGTCCGCCGGGGCGGGGTGCGCCGGGGCGCGGGGCGGCCGGACGCGGGATGTTGCTGGGCGAGGCGGAAGGCGGGCGCTGGCCCATGCCCTGCGCGCTCGCGAACGGGTTGTTGCCCGGACGCGGGGTGGGCGTCTTGCCCATGCCCTGGTTGCTGGCGAACGGGTTGTTACCCGGACGCGCGGCTCCCGGACGCGGGACGCTGCCGGGCTTCGCGGCGGATGCCGTTCCACCGTCGGCCTTGGCTGCCGGTGCCTCCGCGGCCGGAGCCTCTGCCGCTGCCTTGTCGGCTGCGGCTGCCTTGTCGTGTGCCGCTGCCTTCTCTGCCGCCTGCGCCTGGCGCTCGGCGACGGTGAGTGGTGCGGAGGGGACGGGTGCGGCGTCCGCGGCCGGCGCGGCGACGAGCGCCGGGACGGGCTCGGCGACCGGCGCGGCAGCCGGCTTGGCCGGTGCCGGGCGTGCGCCCGGCTTCGCGGTGGAAGCGACGGCCGGCTTTGCGGCGACGGGCGCTTCGGTCTTGGTGCCCGCTGGGGCGGTCTTTACGCCGTCTGCTTCGAGGGCGGCACGAAGCCTTCTGGCGACGGGGGGTTCAACGCTACTGGACGGTCCTTTGACGAACTCGCCCATTTCCTTCAGCTTTGCAAGTGCGACCTTGCTGTCGACACCAAGTTCGGTGGCGATCTCGTGTACGCGTGGTTTTGCAGCCACAATTCTCCTGTTCCGGGCCTGCACCCGGAAAGGGGCAGACCGTTAGTAACGGACGGGTCTCATTTCGAGCCGCTCATTAGTTATCCATTAGCCAATTCAGCCTGTTCTCTAGTTGTTTCGCGTCCAGGTGGCTGGTCACGCGAAGAGCACGCCCAAAGGCGCGTCGCCTTGCGGCTTCCTGGAAGCACGCGGCGGTGGGATGCAACCACGCACCTCTGCCGGGGAGGGTGGCGGTTTCATCCACCACGAGTTCTGATTCCCGGGCTACAACCCTCAGAAGTGAGGATCGAGGAGCGCGTGAACGGCATCCAATGCACGTTCTAACGGGTTCCATCGTACCCCCTCGACCTCTCTATTCGTTGTCCTCCAGAATACTGTCAGGTTGAATGTCGATTTTCGCGCCGGTCAGCTTCGCCGCGAGGCGGGCGTTCTGGCCCTCCTTGCCGATGGCGAGGGAGAGCTGGTAGTCGGGCACGAGAGCGCGAACGGCCTTGATCGATTCGTCGATGACGTAGGCGCTGGTGACCTTCGCCGGCGACAGCGCGTTGGCAACGAACGTGGCGAGATCCGGCGAATAGTCGACGATGTCGATCTTCTCGTTGTTGAGCTCAGCGGTGACCGCACGGACGCGCTGTCCGAGCTCGCCGATGCAGGCACCCTTGGCGTTGACGCCCGGCTCGGTGGCGCGAACGGCGATCTTGGTGCGGTGACCGGCTTCGCGGGCGAGCGAGACGATCTCCACGACGCCGCTGGCGATCTCGGGTACCTCGAGCGCGAACAACCGGCGCACGAGGGACGGGTGGGTACGGGACACGGTGATCTGCGGACCCTTCAGCCCCTTGCCGACCGCCGTCACGTACACCCGGATGCGCGTGCCGTGCGTGTAGCTCTCGCCCGGCACCTGCTCTTCGGGAGGCAGGATCGCCTCGACGCTGCCGAGATCGACGTGGATCATCCGCGGGTTCGGGCCCTGCTGGATGATGCCGGCCACGATGTCGCCCTCGCGGCTCTTGAACTCGCCCAGCACCGCGTCATCCGCCAGGTCACGCAGACGCTGGTTGATGACCTGCTTCGCCGCGAACGCGGCAATCCGGCCGAAGTCGGTCGGGTCGTCGACGCCCTCGCCGATGATGTTGCCTTCGTCGTCGTGCTCTGGCGCGTAGATCGTGATGTGGCCGGTCTTGCGGTCGAGAACGACGCGCGCGCCCGGCTCTTCCCCGACGGCCTGCTTCATCGGCTCACCCGGGTGGATGTGCTTCAGGTAGGCGGTCAGGATTGCCTGCTCGATGATTTGCGCGAGTTCCTCGAAGGGGATCTCTTTCTCGCGCTCCATTTGCCGCAACATACCGAGGTCGATGTCCATGGCCGGCCTCCTCTATTCAGATTATTGCCGCCGCGAAACTGCGCAGCGGGCTCCCCTATACGGTACCTGAATCCGGGGCCCCTCATCACCGGCGGCTCCTCCTGTTGCTGACGGCCAGTCCGAGACTAGTCTGAGAAAATGATGAGCGATTCAGCAGCCAAGAACGTGCGCCAGGCCGCACGCAGCGCCGAGAACAGCACCCCCTTTCGCACGCTCGCCCGGGTCGGCTACGCGGTCATCGGCCTCCTGCACCTGATGATCGGGCTGATCGCCATCGGCGTCGCCACCGGAACGGGCGGCGGCCACGCCGACCAGTCGGGCGCGCTCGGACAGCTTTCGCACTCCCCCGGCGGCGTCTTCCTGCTCTGGACCATCGCGATCGGTCTGGTTGCGCTCGGGCTGTGGCAGGTGGTGCAGGCCTTCCTGGTGCCGGCACAGGACCCCAAACGCAAATGGGCGCACCGACTGATCGAACTGGGCAAGGGTGTCGCCTACCTGGCCATCGCGGCAACGGCATTCAGCTTCGCCAGCGGCGCTTCGACGAACGCGGCCAAGAGCACGCAGGACTTCACCGCGTCGATGCTGAAGGTTCCTGGCGGCATCATCCTGCTCGTCCTCGTCGGACTCCTCGTTCTCGTGATCGGCGGTTTCTTCGTCTACAGCGGTGCGGCCAAGAAGTTCACCGAGAGCATCTCCGTGCCGAGCGGGCCCCCCGGCACGGCCATCGTGGCCCTCGGCATGTTCGGCTACATCGCCAAGGGCATTGCGCTCGGCGTCGTCGGCATCCTGTTCCTCGTCGCGGCATTCATGACCAACGCCGCCAAGTCAACCGGTCTCGACGGCGCCCTCAAATCGCTGGTCGCCCTGCCGTTCGGCTCAGCGATCTTGATCGCGGTCGGCATCGGCCTGATCGCGTTCGGCGTGTACAGCTTCGCCCGGGCATGGTTCGCCCGCCTGTAGGGCTCAGGCCGGGCGCGCCGTTTGCCCGCCCGTAAGGGCCCGTAAGGGTCAGGCCAGGCGGGCAGCGACGTCGGCGACGGCAACCTGCTCGCGTTCGCCGGTGCGGCGATCCCAGAATTCGACGATGCCGTCGGCCGCCCCACGTCCGACGATGACTATCAGGGGAATGCCGACGAGTTCGGCGTCGCCGAACTTGACGCCGGGCGAGACCTTGCGGCGGTCGTCGTACAGCACGTCGCGGCCCGTGGCCTCGATCGCGGCGACGACGGCCTCCGAGGTCTCGAAGACGATCTCATCGCGCCCGGTGGCGACGACGTGCACGTCGAACGGCGCAACGGTCTCCGGCCAGATCAGGCCCTTCGCGTCGTTGTTCAACTCGGCGATGACCGCGAGGATGCGGGTGATGCCGATGCCGTAGGAGCCCATCGTGACGGTGACGAGCTTGCCGTTCTCATCGAGCACCTTGAGTCCGAGCGCTTCGGCATACTTGCGGCCGAGCTGGAAGACGTGGCCGATTTCCATCCCGCGGGCCAGTTCGACCGGACCTGAGCCGTCAGGGGCTGGATCGCCGGCGCGAACCTCGGCCGCCTCGACGGTTCCGTCGGCCCGAAAGTCGCGCCCGGCAACGAGCCCGAATACGTGTCGGCCGGGCTCGTTGGCGCCCGTGATCCATTCGGTGCCGTCGACGACGCGGGGGTCAACAAGGAAACGGATGCGGGTGGCCGACTTCTCGCCCAGCACGGCTCCGGCCGCGGACCACGGTCCGATGTAGCCCTTGACCAGGCCGGGGTGCCTGGCGAAGTCGGTCTCGTTGGCCGCCTCCACCTCGGCGGGGGCGACTGCGACCTCGACGCGCTTGAGGTCGACCTCACGGTCGCCGGGTACTGCGATGACCACCAGCTCGCGAGTCCCGTCGGGCTTGGTGAGGGCGAGAACGACGTTCTTGAGGGTGTCGGCGGCCGTCCACTGGCGACCGTCCGGGCGCGGGTGCGCGCTGTTAGCGCGGTCGACGAGGGTCTGGATCGTCGGGGTGTCCGGGGTGTCGAACACCTCGGCCGAGGTGAGGTCCTTGAAGCTGATCGCGGGCGGGGCGATCGTCCTGAAGGCCTCGACGTTCGCCGCGTATCCGCCGCTGGATCGCACGAAGGTGTCCTCGCCGACGGGCGTCGGGTGCAGGAATTCCTCGCTCTTCGAACCGCCCATGGCTCCGGCATCCGCCTGGACGATGACGTATTCGAGGCCGAGCCTCGCGAAGATGCGCTCGTAGGCGTCACGCTGCGCCTGGTAGCTCGCATCCAGGCCGGCGTCGGTGTAGTCGAAGGAGTAGGCATCCTTCATCGTGAATTCGCGACCGCGCAGCAGCCCTCCGCGCGATCGGGCCTCGTCACGGTACTTGTCCTGGATCTGGTAGATCGACAGGGGCAGGTCCTTGTAGCTGTTGTAGAGGTCCTTCACCAGGAGCGTGAAGACCTCCTCGTGGGTCGGGGCGAGGAGCAGGTCGCTTCCCTTGCGGTCCTGCAGCCGGAACAGGCCGTCGCCGTACTCGTCCCAGCGGCCGGTGACTTCGTACGGTTCGCGCGGCAGCAGGGCGGGGAAGTGCACCTCGTGGGCGCCCGCCGCCGCCATCTCCTCGCGCACGATCGCCTCGATCTTGCTCTTGACCCGGAGTCCGAGCGGCAGCCAGGCGAAGATCCCAGGCGCCTGGCGACGGATGTAGCCGGCCCTCACGAGCAGGCGGTGGCTGGTGACCTCGGCGTCCGAGGGGTCTTCGCGGAGGGTACGGAGGAAGTAGTTCGACATACGAATAGGCACGCACCAACCTTACGGCGCGGCCCCGCCCATCCGCGAAAGCGCACCATCGCCCGACGCATCCTCCGGCCAGCGGTTGAGTTGTGTCCGCAACCCAGCGGGGGTGAGGCGAGGTTACCTGGACCCGACGGTGACGACGGGGGCGCCGAGGCGGTCCTCGCTGGCGGGCATTTCGGCGGCGAGGCGGTTCGCCTCTTCGATGAGCGTCGCGACGATCTCGGACTCGGGTACGGTCTTGATGACCTCACCCTTGACGAAGATCTGGCCCTTGCCGTTGCCGGATGCCACGCCGAGGTCGGCCTCGCGGGCCTCGCCCGGTCCGTTGACGACGCATCCCATCACGGCGACCCGCAGCGGCACGGTCATGCCCTCGAGGCCGTCGGTCACGTCGTTGGCGAGCTTGTACACGTCGACCTGGGCGCGGCCGCAGCTCGGGCAGGAGACGATCTCGAGCTTGCGCTCACGCAGGTTCAGCGACTGCAGGATCTGCAGGCCAACCTTGATCTCCTCCACCGGCGGCGCGCTGAGCGACACCCGGATGGTGTCGCCGATGCCCTCGGAGAGCAGGATGCCGAACGCCGTGGCGCTCTTGATCGTGCCCTGGAACGACGGGCCGGCCTCCGTGACGCCGAGGTGCAGCGGCCAGTCGCCGCGCTCGGCCAGCAGCCGGTAGGCCTTGACCATGATGATCGGGTCGTTGTGCTTGACCGAGATCTTGAAGTCGTGGAAGTCGTGCTCCTCGAACAGGCTCGCTTCCCAGACGGCGCTTTCGACCAGCGCCTCCGGGGTGGCCTTGCCGTACTTCTGCAGCAGGGTCGGCTCGAGCGATCCGGCGTTGACGCCGATCCGGATCGAGACGCCGGCGGCCTTGGCGGCGGCGGCGATCTTGCCGACCTGGTCGTCGAACTTGCGGATGTTGCCCGGGTTGACTCGGACAGCGGCGCACCCGGCGTCGATCGCGGCGAACACGTAGCTCGGCTGGAAGTGGATGTCGGCGATGACCGGGATCTGGCTCTTCTTAGCGATGATCGGCAGCGCCTCTGCGTCGTCCCGGCTGGGCACGGCAACCCGCACGATGTCGCAGCCGGATGCCGTGAGCTCGGCGATCTGCTGCAGGGTCGCGTTGATGTTCGGCGTCGGGGTGGTCGTCATGGACTGGACGCTCACCTGAGCGTCGCCACCTACCAGCACCTTGCCGACTTTGATCTGACGGGTCTTACGTCTGGGAGCGAGTACCTCAGGTACCTTGGGCATCCCTAAGTTGATTGCAGCCACGCACTCAGCTTACGCGCCGGCGCTCCGTGCGTCCTGAACGGCGGCGGGCCGGCCGCGTCGCGGAACTAGGCTGGGAGGGAATCGTCAAGACGAAGGAGTCACCATGGGCGCAATCGAAGTAGTCATCGTGGCCGGCTCACGCACCCCACAGGGCCGCGTGAACGGGCAGCTTTCCTCCCTTACCGCGGTGCAGCTGGGTGCCGCCGCCATCACGGGAGCGCTCGCCCGTGCCGGCGTTGCCCCTGAGCAGGTCGACTCCGTGCTGATGGGGCAGGTGCTCCAGGCCGGCTGCGGCCAGAACCCGGCCCGCCAGAGCGCCATCGGCGCCGGCATCCCGTGGAACGTCCCGGCGATGACGCTCAACAAGGTGTGCCTGTCCGGGCTCGCCGCCGTCGTCGACGCGGCCAGGCTCATCCGCCTGGGCGAAGCGAATGTCGTCGTCGCCGGCGGGCAGGAATCGATGTCGCAGGCCCCGCACCTGCTGCCGGGCTCCCGCCAGGGCTGGCCGTACGGCAGCGTCACGGCGCTCGACCACGCCGCCCACGACGGCCTGACGGATGCCTTCGACGGCCTGTCGATGGGGATCTCGACCGAGCGGGTCAACGGGAAGCTCGGCATCGACCGCCTCGCCCAGGACGAAATCGCGGCCGCGTCGCACCAGCGCGCAGCCGCTGCTACCGCCGCCGGCATCTTCGACGACGAAATCACGCCGATCGAGGTGCCGCAGCGCAAGGGTGCGCCACTCGTGATCAGCGCCGATGAGGGCATTCGCGGCGACAGCACCACCGAGACGCTGGGCCGGCTCCGCCCGGCCTTTGCGACGGACGGCACCATCACCGCCGGCAACTCGTCGCCGCTGAGCGATGGCGCCAGCGCGGTCGTCGTCGCCAGTCGGGCCTGGGCTGAGGAGCACGGGCTCAGCTGGCTGGCCGTTGTCGAGGCATCGGGCCATGTCGCCGGACCGGACAATTCGCTGCACTCGCAGCCCGCGAACGCCATCGCGCACGCCCTCGGCCGCGCCGGCTGGACCGCAGCCGACCTCGACGTCGTCGAAATCAACGAGGCGTTCGCCGCGGTGGCTCTGCAGTCGACGGCCGAACTGGGCCTATCCAGCGACCGCGTGAACATTCACGGCGGCGGGATCGCGATCGGTCACCCGATCGGCGCCTCAGGAGCCAGGCTCACGCTGCACGCCGCGCTGGAGCTCGCGCGTCGCGGCGGCGGCAAGGCTGCCGTGTCGCTGTGCGGCGGCGGCGGTCAGGGCGACGCCCTGCTCCTCTCCCGCTAACCCCTGCCCCCTCCGCGAAACCGCAGTTGTGGTCGCTAAAACGCGCTCAGAACGACCACGACTGCGTTTTCGCGAGTGATGCGTTATCGCGGACGCGGGACGGACGCGGGACGGCCGGGCGTCAGCCGAATAGTGAGATCGGCTTGACGATGTCCGCGTAGATGAGCAGCAGGCTCATCGCGCCGAGCACGACGACGACGGCGAACGTGAGCGGCATGAGCCTGGCCGTGTCGACGGGGCCCGGCTCGCGGCGCTTGAACAGCTTCGCGAAGAACCTCCGGATGCCTTCCCAGAGTGCCCCGGCGACGTGGCCGCCGTCGAGCGGCAGGAGCGGCACGAGGTTGAAGACGAACAGGGCGACGTTGAGGGAGGCGACGAGGCCCAGCATGCTGGCAACCTTGCTGGCCACCGGGATGCTGCCGATGCTGGCGATCTCTCCGGCGACCCGGCCGACCCCGACCACGCTGATCGGGCCGTTCGAGTCTCGTGTTCCCGGTCCGAACGCGGCGTTGGCGACGTCGACCATTCGCTGCGGAAGATTCAGGATCATGTGAACGACGGCGCCGATGTTGTCGCCGACGGCCGGCAGGACGGCGGTGGCCGGCTGCTGGACGAGTTCGGCCGCCGGTCCGATGCCCACGAAGCCGACCTCGCGGGTGACGGAGGCGCCGGAGGAATCCTTGACGACCTGGCCCTTGGCATCCACCACATAGCGCTCTGTCAGCTTGGGCGTGAGGGTGAGCGTCTGCTTCGCGCCGGCGCGCTCGACCACAACGGTCAGCGGGGCACCGGGCGAGCTGCGGATGATCTCGGTGGACTGGTCCCACGTCTTGATTGGCGTGCCGTTGATACTCACGAGCCGGTCGCCCGGTTTCAGGCCGGCCGCGGCTCCGGGGGCCTTCTCATCCGAGGCCTCGCAGGTCTGCCTGGCACTCGTGGCGGGGAGCACACAGGCCGAGACGCTGCCGACGGTCGTGCTCGCCTGCGCGGTGCCGAAGCCCATCAGCAGAACGGCGAACAGCACGATGGCGATGAGCAGGTTCATCGATGGCCCGCCGAGCATGATGATGATGCGCTTCCACACCGGGAGCCGGTAGAACGCGCGGTCCTCTTCGCCCTCGCCGATGGTTTCTGCGCTGCTGGAGCGGGCGTCCTGCACCAGGGTGTTGAAGAATCCGGTGCCGGCGTTGCGAGCCGCTCCCCCTGTCTTTGCCGGCGGGAACATGCCGATCATGGAGATGTAGCCGCCGAGCGGGATGGCCTTGAAGCCGTATTCGGTTTCGCCCTTGCGCGTCGACCAGATGGTGGGCCCAAAGCCGATCATGTACTGGGTGACCTTGACCCCGAACGCCTTCGCGGGGATCAGGTGGCCGATTTCGTGCAGACCAACGGACAGGGCGAGGCCGACAACGATCACGGCGACACCTAGAATAAACAGCAGCACGGATTCCACAGGCCCAGATTAGCCGCACGAAGCTGCAAACGCGCTGGCTTTCGATTGTGTGCCGTGTGGTTGTGCCTGTCCGCAGTATCCCACAAGGAGACTCTTCTGTCTGAACAGCAAACCGGTAATCTCATCGGCACAATCCTGGCCGATCGCTTCCGGATCGATCGCCTCATCGGCACCGGCGGAATGGCGACCGTCTACGAAGCGACGGATATCGCACTGGGACGAACCGTCGCTGTCAAGCTTTTCCGCACGGACACCGCGGACGATTCCGGGCCGGCACGCGAAAGCGGCGAGATCGCCGTGCTCGCCAGCCTCAACCACTTCGCCCTCGTCACCCTGTTCGACGCGGGAACCGCCGAGATCCAGGGCACGCCGCGCTCCTTCTTCGTGATGGAGTTCATCGACGGCTCAGACCTGCGCAGCCGAATCTCGCAGGGACCGCTCCGGCCGGCGGAGGTCGCCGAGATGGGCGCCGACCTGGCCGAGGCGCTGCACTATGTACACTCCAAGGGGATCATCCACCGCGACCTCAAACCGGGGAACGTGCTGATCGCACCCTCGGAGTTCCCCGGCCGCACCGGCCACGCCAAACTCGCCGACTTCGGCATCGCCCGCCTCTTCGACGGCGCTCACCTCACGGCGACGGGCGCTCTGCTCGGAACCGCAAACTACCTGAGCCCTGAGCAGGCCCTCGGAGCGGCCCTCGGGCCGCCCAGCGATGTGTATTCGCTCGGCCTGGTGCTGCTCGAGTGCCTGACCGGTCAGCGCGAATTCCCGGGATCGGCCGTCGAATCCGCCGTAGCCCGGCTGCAGCGCCAGCCCCACATCCCCGCCGCGCTCGGCCCTGAGTGGGTCACGTTACTCACGGGCATGACGGCTCGCGAGTCTGCCGACCGGCTGACCGCCCTCGACGCGGCCGTCCGCATGCGCGGCCTGTTCGCATCCGACACCGGCGACACAGCGACGATGCTCCTGTCAACCGACGAGGCAGCCATAATGCGGAGCTCGACCGACGCCGCGGCCACCGCCGCGCTCGGGGTGGCGGATGCTGCCGACGATGCGAGCACCATGCTCATGCCGGCCGCCGCGGCCGGCCCCGTCGTCGATTACGCCGGCTCCGGCCCCACCGCGGCGACCACCGTGTTGGGCATCCAGCCGACGGCAACAGGTCAAGCACCGACGGCACCCTCGGCCTCTCGCAGGGCCGCTCGCGAGCGTCCGCGCCTGCCTCGCCGGGCCGTACTCACAATTGTCGCGGCCGTTCTCGTGCTCATCGCGGTGCTCGTGTTGGTCTTCACGTTGCGCCCGAGCGGGCCCACGGCGACGCCGCCCAGTTATCCCCCCGTCAAGGGAACTCTGGGCACGCATCTGCAGGAGTTGCAGAAGAGCGTTGAGCCGTGAGCGGGTTCCGCTCACGGCCCGTCATCGTGGCGGCCACGGTGATGCTTCTCGTCGCTGCCCTGTCCGGCTGCTCCAGCACCCCGGACATCCAGGCCGCCGCGGCGAAGCACCTGCAGTCGGGAGTGCTTGCCGTGTCGACCGCCGCCGCTGCCGGCGACTTCACGGCCGCGCAGTCGGAGCTCACCAAGGTCCAGGCGGACCTGGTTGCGGAAACCAAGTCCGGCCAGGTGACCCCGGCCCGTTCGACCAGGATTCAGGCGGCGATCACGCAGGTGGCAGCCGACCTCGCAGCCGCGGCCAAGCCCGCGCCTGCTCCGACGAAGAGCCCGGTCCCCACAATCGCACCGTCGCCCACAGCGACGCCGACGGCCACACCAACGCCGACACCAACACCGACGCCGACACCCACGCCGACTCCAACACCGACACAAATACCAGCGCCAACGCCAACGTCAATCACACCGACGCTCAAGCCAGTGCCGCCGGTGAAGAACTCAACACCAGCCCCGACGTCGACGCCGTGATCGCCCGCCGCTTCTCACCCACCGGCGCTGCGATTGCCGTGATCCTTGCCGCGGGGGCCGTGACCGGCTGCTCGAGCGCGCCGGCCCCCCTGGCGCAGTCCGCGGCCAAGCGGTTGCAGGTCGGTGTGCACGACGTCACCGTCGCCGCCTCTGAGGGCCACCTGGCGAGCGCCCAGTCCGCGCTGGACGCCCTGCAGGCCGACCTGTTGACCGCAGCGGCCGCCGGCCAGGTGACCGGCCCGCGCTCGGCGAAGATCCAGTCGGCCATCAACCTGGTGACCGCCGACCTCGCGTCCGCTGTCGTCGCGGCAGAGCCCACCGCGACACCCACACCGACCGCGGCCCGGGTTACGCCGGCCCCGAAACCGGGCGAAGGCGACGCGAAGTGTGGGAAGAAATGCGGCCAGAAGGACCACTAGCGCGCTGACCCTGGTTCGGGCATACGGCGACCTGCCCGCCTGCGTCTAGAGTTCTTAGCGGATGCACCATCCGGGAGGAGAACCATGGCGAAGCAGCTCGTCGTCGGAGCCGGCCTGATCGGCCGGCCGCTCGCTGAGCGCCTCGCCGCGCGCGGGGACACCGTGACCATCGCGACCCGCTCCGGTTCGAACGCGGCCGGCGCCACACCTCTCGCCCTCGACGCGAGCGATCCGGCCGCCTTCGGCCGGGCGGCCGAGGGCTCCGCGACCATCTTCCTGTGCACGAATCCGCCGTACACCGATTGGGCCGCCCAGTGGCCGCCCATCTTCGGTGCCGCGATCCACGCGGCATCCGCCACCGGTGCCGCCCTGGTGGTGATGGGAAACCTGTACCCGTACGGCTCACCCACCGGCCCGATGACCGAGCACTCCCCAGAGACGACCACCGAGAAGAAGGGGCTGATTCGCCGAGCCGGCTGGCGGCAGGTGCTCTCCGCCCACGAGCGTGGCGACATCCGCGCGGTCGAGGTGCGCGCGAGCGACTACTTCGGCGCGGGCGCCACCGGGACGGCACACCTCGGTGAAGCGTTCTTCACGGCCATCCTGGCGTCGAAGACCGCACGGGTGGTCGGCAATCCGCGGCTGCTGCACAGCTGGAGCTACCTGCCGGACATTGTGACCACGCTGATCGCCGCGGCCGACCACCCGGGCGAGTGGGGCCGTCTTTGGCATGTTCCGAGCGCGGCGATCGGCCGTGCCGACATCGTCGCCCAGCTCAACCGGCGCTACGGCACCCGCGGGAAGGTCTCCGGGTACCCGCAGTGGATGCTGCGCTCGCTCGGCGCAGTCAGCCCGATGATGCGGGAGGTGTGGGCCTCGAGCTACCAGTTCCTGGTGCCGTACGTGATCGACTCCGCCGAAACGGAGCGACTACTCGGCGTCGCTGCGACGCCATGGGACGAGGCACTCTTCGCGGCCGCGGAGAGCTACCGCCGCTGACCGCGAGAACGCACTTGTGGTCGTTATAGGCGCTGCATAACGACCACGAGTGCAGTTTCGCGGGAGAGGGGAAGGTCGGCGCTAGGACCCGGCGAGGAGTCTGTCGGCCGCGGTTCGCGCCCAGGCCTCGGCCGCGGCGAGCGATTCGCGGGTGAGGGGACCGTCCTGCTCGTGCGCTTCGACGACGCGCTGAATCGTGTCCACGATGGCGAGGAAGCCGATCTTCCGAGCGTGGAACGCGGCGACGGCCTGCTCATTGGCGGCGTTGAACACGGCCGGGTACGTGCCGCCGGCACGACCAACCTGCTTGGCCAGGTCCACGGCCGGGAATGCGACGCGGTCCAACGGCTCGAACGTCCAGCTGTGCGGGGTCGTCCAGTCGATGGGTGTGCCGACCGCCGCGACCCGGTTCGGCCAGTCGAGCCCGAGCGAAATCGGCAGTCGCATGTCGGGCGGCGAGGCCTGGGCGATGGTCGATCCGTCGATGAATTCCACCATCGAGTGCACGACGGACTGCGGGTGCACGACGACGTCGATGTGGTCGTACTCGACATCGAAGAGCAGGTGCGCCTCGATCACTTCGAGGCCCTTGTTCACGAGCGTTGCCGAGTTCGTGGTGACCACCGGACCCATGTTCCAGGTGGGGTGGGCGAGCGCCTCCTCCGGCGCGACGTCCGCCAGCTGGGCTCGGCTGCGGCCGCGGAACGGGCCGCCGGATGCCGTCAGCACGAGGCGACTCACCTCCTGTGCGGTGCCGGACCGCAGCGCCTGGGCGATGGCGGAGTGCTCGGAGTCGACCGGTACGATCTGCCCCGGCGCCGCAATGGACTTCACCAGGTCCCCGCCGACGATGAGCGACTCCTTGTTCGCCAGCGCCAGGGTGCGGCCGGCCGTGAGGGCGGCGAGGGTGGGGCCGAGCCCCACCGACCCGGTGATGCCGTTGAGCACGACGTCGGCATCGACATCCCGCACCAGCCGCTCGGCTTCCTCGGCGCCGAGGGCCGTGTGCTCGACCCGGAACTCGGCCGCCTGCCGGTCGAGCAGGTCGCGATTGCGCCCGGCGGACAGCCCGACGATCTCGAACCGCTCGGGGTTCGCCTTGATCACGTCGATTGCCTGGGTACCGATCGACCCGGTGGATCCGAGGATGATTACTCTCTGCACTCCCCCATGCTAGTGTCGCGTGTTAATGATTCGTTTGCGGTTGATCTTGCCGATGAGGTATTCG
>DAIMHX010000025.1:39881-44095 GCA_036723055.1 Microbacteriaceae bacterium | reverse complement strand
TGATTCCGTGGCAGCACCACGGCGAAACCAATGTTGAAAATGGCGTGCTGCTGTGCTGGTACCACCATCACAGCATCGAGACCTCTGGCTGGGAGATTCGAGTGATCGGCGGCAAACCGCAGGTCAAGGCACCAGTCTGGATCGACCCCACCCGGAGTTGGCGCCCGGCCGCGGCGCACCGGGCCTCCCGCGTGAGACGAGCGGCGCCCAGCCGGAGCTAGCCCCGGCCCTCATTGCGCTGCAGTACCCGCAGCATCCACTTGCGCAGCTCGTCGAACCACAGCACGACGGATGCCATGGCCGCGCAGACCGCCCAGTGCCAGGGGTCCATCGGCGCCGTGCCGAACGCGGCCTGCAGCACCGGCACCTGCACCACGGCCAGCTGCAGCAGCACGGTGAGCGCGATCGCACCCCACAGCCACCCGTTGACGAAGAGGCCGCGGAACGCGCTGCCCAGCTCCGAGCGGGCGTTGAGCGCGTTGAACAGCTGGGCGAAGACGAGCGTCGTGAAGCCGGCGGTGCGGGCGACGGCCAGGCTGTCGGCGCCGGGGAGGAGCCCGCCGGGCAGGAACAGGTCGATCGTCAGGAGCGTCACGGCGGCCGTGGCCAGGCCGGTCAGGAGGATGCCCGCCCACATCCGCCCGTCGATGGCCCGGTCGCCGAGGCCCCGCGGCGGGCGCGCCATGACGTCGTCGGTGTCGGGGTCCACGCCCATCGCGAGCGCCGGCCCCGAGTCGCTGACCAGGTTGATCCAGAGGATCTGGGTGACCAGCAGCGGCAGCACGACGGCCTCGTGGCTTGCGCCCGAGAGACCGAGCACCCCGGCGAAGAGCACCCCGAGGAACACGGTGAGCACCTCGCCCATGTTCGAGGAGAGCAGGTAGCGCAGGAACTTCCTGATGTTGTCGAGGATCGCCCGGCCGGCCCGCACGGCGACGACGATCGTGGCGAAGTTGTCGTCGGCCAGGATCATCTTCGCGGCCTCCTTCGTCACCTCGGTGCCGGTGATGCCCATGGCCACGCCGATGTCCGCGGATTTCAGCGCCGGGGCGTCGTTGACGCCGTCGCCCGTCATCGCGACGATCTGCCCGTCCGCCTGCAGCGCGTCGACGATGCGCAGCTTGTGGCGCGGGGAGACCCGGGCGAACACGGATGTCCTGCGCACGGCATCCGTCAGGCCCCCGTCGTCGAGCCGGTCAAGATCCGCCCCCGACAGCACGGGCGCGCCGGAGGGAGTGATCCCCAGGTCGCTCGCGATCCGCGCGGCCGTGGCCGGGTGGTCGCCGGTGATCATGATCACCCGCACGCCGGCCCGCTGGGCCTCCGCGATCGCCGCGGCGACCTCGTCGCGCGGCGGGTCGATGATGCCGACCACCCCCACATAGATGAGGTGGTGCTCGTGGGACTCGTCGATGGGCGCGGTGCCCGGCTCGACCCGGCTGTAGGCGACGCCCAGGGTGCGGAAGGCATGCGAGGAGAGCGCGTGCACGTCGTTCAGCGCCCTGAGCCGTCCCTGCTCGTCGAGGGGAACGACGCCCTCGCCGACCTGGACGCGGTCGCAGCGGTGCAGCAGCACATCGGGCGCGCCCTTGCTGAAGATCCGCAGGCTGCCGTTTGCCTTCTCCTCGTGCAGCGTCGACATCATCTTGCGCTCGGAGGTGAACGGCACCTCGCCGAGCCGGCCGAACCTGGCCACGTGCGCGTCCGTGCCGGCGAGCTTGCCGGCGGCCACCAGGAACGCGGCCTCGGTCGGGTCCCCCTGGATCTCCCAGTTGCCGTCCCGCTCGAGCAACTGGGCGTTGCCCGCCAGTGACCCGGCGCCGAGCACCCGCAGCACTTCGGCGTGCAGGGCCGGGTCGCTGAGCGGCCGGCCGTCGTGCAGCACCTCACCTTCCGGGCGGTATCCCACCCCAGTCACCTCGACCAGGCCGGAGGCGGTCAGCACCCGCACGATCGTCATCTCGTTCCGGGTCAGCGTGCCCGTCTTGTCGGCGCAGATCACGGATGCCGAACCCAGCGTCTCCACGGACTTGAGGTTCTTGACGACGGCGTTCCGCCGCGCCATCCGTTGCACCCCGATCGAGAGCACGACCGACAGGACGGCGGGCAGCCCCTCCGGCACGGCCGCGACGGCCAGGGAAATGCCGAGCAGGATCACCGTGACGAAGTCGGCCGGCGTCCTGATGCCCTGAACGAGCACGACCGTGAGCATCACCACGAGGGCGATGGCGACCACGCCCAGGCCGAGCATCCGGCCGATCTGGCCGATCTCCTTCTGCAGCGGGGTCGCGTGCTCCGGGGTCGCCTCGAGCATCGACGCGATGGCGCCGACCTCGGTGTCCATGCCCGTGCCGGTGACGATGGCCCGGCCGACGCCCTGGCTGACGGCGGTGCCCTTGAAGACCATGTTCAGCCGGTCACCGAGCTGCCTCGGCCCGGCCAGCGTGGCCGGGTTCTTGGTCACCGCCTCGCTTTCGCCGGTCAGCGACGCCTCGGCGACCCGCAGGATGCTGGCCTCCACAAGCCGGGCATCCGCCCCCACATGGTCGCCTTCGCCGAGCACGAGCACGTCGCCACGCGCGAGGTCGGCGCTCGGGACGGTGGCCAGGCTGCCGCCGCGCAGCACGGTGGAGGATGCCGCGGTCAGCGTCGACAGGGCGGCCACGGCATGGTCGGCGCGGGCCTCCTGCACGAAGCCGAGCATCCCGTTGAGCACCACGATCGCGGCGATGACGATCGCGTCGACCGGGACATCCCGGGCACCCTCGGCGAACCACGCGACCGTGGACACGACGACGGCGACGAGCAACAGGTAGATCAGCGGATCCTGGAACTGCGCCAGGAGTCGGTGCCAGACGGGGACCGGCGGTACCCCGCGCAGCTCATTCGGGCCGTCCCTGGCCAGGCGCGCGGCGGCCTCGGCGGCGGTCAGGCCCACGGCAGGGTCGACCTGAAGCCCGCGCGCGATGTCGGCGGCATCGAGGAGGGACGGGTCTGGTGCAACCATGCCGTGTCTCCTGTATTGCGCTGTGTGACGGCCGCAGATGAGTTCCTCAGGTCCTCGACCTACACTCCTATTAATCGAGTATTCCCCAACACCGGGAGTATTCCCCAACTACGCATCGGGCAGGAGGTCAGGATGACAAATCTCACACCAGGAGTGACGGGTGTCATGCAGTGCGACAGCACCTCCGGCGAGTCCTGCCTGCACCACGGCGCGGGCCACACGATGCACGCCCTCCAGAATCGCGTCACCTCGGCCACGCCGAGCAAGTGGCGCGACGGCCTCGTGAGCCATGTCAGCGCCGGCGGCTGGATCGGGATCGACCTGCTCGACACGGGCGAAACCGAATGGGTGTGGAACCACGCCGACCTGACGGCATCCATCCCCGTGGGAGCCCCGGTCGCCCTGCACGCGGTTTATCACGCGCTCGCGGTTGGTCCGGAGCGCATCAACGTTCTGGTTGCTTCGCTGGGCTGATTCAGCCCAGCAGCCCAGCGCGTCTAACTGCTCTAGCTCATGCTGCTCTAGCTCATGGTGGTCATGCTCTTCATGGAGTCCATCATCTTCTGACATGACATCGCGCACTGGCGGCATGCCTCGGCGCACATTTTGCAGTCCTCGCTCGCGTCGGCGTGCATCATGCACTCGTCGGCCGTCGCCATGCACATCATCATGGTGGCCTGCAGCATCGACATCATGCTCTCGGCGTGCATGCCGTTCGGCCGCATCATCGTGCGCATCATGGTGCTGCACATGTCCGCGGTGTTCATGCACATGCCCATGACCTTGGCCATCTCGTCGCCCATCATCGAGCCGGCGCACATCGTGCAGGCCTGCTCGCAGGCGGTACACGCCTCGATACACTCCTGCATCATCGCCATGTCCATGCCGGATGCGGGCATGTCCTTGGAGTGCATCTCCATCATCTGCATTGCCATGTTCATCATCAGCTCGTCTCTCAGACCCGAGGTGCCGAGCGCCAGCGGGGCGCTGGAGCGTGTCTGCGGCATCCCGTCACCTCGGATGGTACGCCCAGTCGGGGGTCGCTGTCTGTAGGAGATGTGGTGCGGGCACGGATGCGACGCCGCCGGAACGCAGGAACAGCGGGCACCCGGTGATGCTGCAGCGACATGCGCCTCCATACGGTTCAATGGGTGCATGACTGCGCACGAACAGGCCGAGATTGAAAGAAAATACGACGTCGACGTCG
>DAIMHX010000025.1:12609-39781 GCA_036723055.1 Microbacteriaceae bacterium | reverse complement strand
CGGTGCCGGCGCTCGCCGCGGTCGACGGCATCCCCTCGGCCCGGTTTCGCGAGCCGGTCACGCTCACCGCGGTCTACTTCGACACCGAACGCCTCGACCTGGCGGCGCACCTCATCGTGCTGCGGCGGCGGGAGGGCGGCGCCGACGAGGGGTGGCACATCAAGAAGCCGGCCCGGGAAGGGCGCACCGAACTGCACTGGCCGATCGGCCGGCGCAGCGACGACGGGGAGATTCCCGACGCCGTGCTCGAGCCGGTGCGCGCGATCGTCCGCGACCGTGCGCTGACCCCGCTGGCCCGCATCACGACCGTGCGCACGGCCGTGCACCTGCTGGACGATCGCGGCGAGGCCGTGGCGGAACTCGCCGACGACGAGGTCTCGGCGGTCGACGTGCGCGGCGGCGAATCACGCAGCTGGCGGGAATGGGAGGTCGAGCTCCTGCCCGCCGCACCGAAAACGCGGAAGGCGCGCACCCGGCTGCTCGACGCCATCGAGCAGGTGCTCGTCGCGGCAGGCGCGCGGCCGTCGGCCAGCGCCGCCAAGCTCGCGCAGGCCCTCGGCGTGGACTCTCTGACCCAGGTTACCCCGACTGCAACGGCCGCGCCCGTGCCTGCCCACGGCCGGCAGGCCGGGGAGGATGCCCCAAGTGCGGCATCCGTCGTCGCCTGGGCCCTTGGCCGGTTGGCGGCAGAACTCGAAGACATGGACTCCGGCGTGCGCGCCGACCGGCCCCACGCCGTGCACCGCATGCGCACGGCCGTGCGGGGACTGCGGAGCGCACTTGCCACCTACCGAAACCTGTTCGACCGGGAGGCCGGGGACGCGCTCCGGGATGGCCTGCAGTGGCTGGGCGCGGCACTGGGGGAGGCCCGCGACGCCGAGGTGCGAGGCAAGCGAGCCGCGAAGGAACTCCACGCTTTGCCGGCGCACCGCTCAGACGTGGCCGTGCGGACGCGCCTGGTCGACGGCGCGCGCGGCGAGTACGCCGAGGCGCAGGAGCGTGCCCGGCTGGCGATGACCAGCCCCACCTATTACCGGCTGCTCGACGCGCTCGATGACTTCGTGGACAACCCGCCCCTGACGGCGCTCGCGGCAGCGCCGGCGGCCGGTGTGGTCAGGAAGGCCCTGCTCGCCGACGTGCAGAGGCTTCGTGAACGCGCGGATGCCGCGCTCGCCGCGCCGGCGTCCAGGCGGGAGACCGCGCTGCACGAGGCCCGCAAGGCCGCGCGCCGCCTGCGGCACGCGACGGAGGCTGTCACCGTCGGCGGCGCGCCCGGATTCGGCAAGGCCTACCGGAAGGTCGCGGCGGCCGCCCGGCCGATCGAGAAGTCGCTGGGGGAGCACCGGGACCGGATGCTCTTCGCCGAGCACCTCGAAACCTCGGCGAACCGCGCACACGACGAGGGCGAGGAAACCTTCGTCTACGGACTGCTGATTGGAGGCGAGCCGCCGAGGGACGACGCCGAACTCAGCGGCCTGGCCGCAGCCGTGCGCCGGATCGAACGGCGCGCGCAAGCGCTGTGACCGGGGATCCTACTTCCAATTCGTGGTGTCGACCTGGATGGCCACGACGTAGAGGTGCTGGCCCTGCTCAATCTTCTCGACCTCGTACACCCGAATCGGGGTGTGCGGGCTAGCGCCTCCGGGGCGTCCGACGCCGATCCCGTAGCTGACATAGCCCTCGAAATCGCCGGCCGGAGCGTACCGGGTGACGCCCTTGTAGCCGATGACGGCCGGCGGCTTCGAGACGATCGTCGACGTGCCGCTTTCCGTGTGCGCCTGCGCCGTGTGGAACACCACGCGCAGGATGCTGCTCGTGCCGGGCATCGGAATGGTGGCGCCGCTGCCGTCCTGCACGAGCGTGGGCACGTATTCGATGTCGTAGCTCGGGAACGCGCCCTTGAACCGGAAACTCAGCTGGTCGTACGGCGGGTGATCGGTCGGGTGCGCGCCGGCGGCGATCGTGTACAGGTACGGCAGCGGCGGCGCAGGCGGCGGCGCGATCGGAACCGAGTACGAGTGCGTGATCAGGAACGGCGAGCCGGGGCCCGGCCAGCCCCAGTCATGGCTGAGGTGGGACGAGATGACCTTGTCGCCCGACTGGGGCGGCTTGGTCTGGTCGTCGGGCGGCGGCGAGCTCGTCGGCCCAACGGTGGGGGCGGCGGTGGGCGTCGGCGACGCGGTGGGCGTAGACGTGCCGGTGGGGGATGCCGTGGGTGACGCCGAGGTGCTTCCGCTCGGGGCCGGCGCCGACGGGGCGCACCCCGCGAGCCCCAGGCTCATGAGAAGCGGCAGGCTGCCGACGAAGACCGCGGTGCGGCGTGCGCGGACTTCCATCATGATCCCCAATCAACTCCCGACCCCTGTTTCGCAGTCTGCTCCCGCATCATCAGTCACACAAGGCTTCACGCGTCGCACCTGGCTCAGGGGGTCTGCGCGCTGGGCTTTCGAACCGGCGCCTCCCAGCGGCGGGCGGATGACGCGGCGATGATCGCGAGGAGCGCCTCGCGCATCGCCTCGTTCCTGCCGCGCACCTCAAACCTGAGATGGGCGGCGGCAACCTGACGTCTGCGGCAACCAGTGTCGGCGGCCTCCGCTAGCCTCGAGGCATCCTTGCTCGTGAGGCGCTGCGCTCCTGTAGTCCCGCGCTCGTGAGGCACCTGGAGGCCCCCGTGTTCCTGCTCGACACCGGTACCGTCGTCTATTCGGCGAGCGACCTCAGCGCGGCCGCCGCCTGCGAGTGGGCGTTCATGCGCCGGCTCGACGCGAAGCTCGGACGCATCCCGGCGGAACCAGAGGCGGAAGACCCGATGCTCGCGCGCACCGCGCAACTGGGCGACGCCCACGAGTTACGGATGCTCGAGCGGCTCCGGGCCACCCGGCAGGTCGTCGAGATCGAACGCCCGGCGTTCGGCGAGATCGCGTCTGCCGTGAAGTTGAGCGAGGACGCGCTGCGGAGCGGGGCAGAGGTCGTGTTCCAGGCCGCCTTCTTCGACGGGCGATTCCTGGGCTATGCGGACTTCATCATCCGCGCGGAGGCTGACGCGGAGGGTGAAAGCACTGTCAACGCCGGCGGCGCGTACGAGGTGTACGACACGAAGCTCGCCCGGAAGGCGAAGATCACCGCGCTGCTGCAGCTCGCCGCGTACGGCGACCAGTTGCAGCGGATGGGCATCCCCACCGGGGCGAACGTGCACCTGCTCCTCGGCGACGGACGCACGAGCACGCACCGGCTGCAGGACATCCTGCCGGTGTACCGCAAGCGGCGCGCCCGGCTCGAACGGCTGATCGACGAGCGGGTGGCCGACTCCGAGTCCACCGAGTGGGGCGACCCGCGCTACGCAGCCTGCGGGCGCTGCGACGCCTGCGAGAAACAGGTGCAGGAACACCGCGACGTGCTGCTCGTCGCCAACCTGCGGCTCACCCAGCGGGCCAGGCTGCGCGCCGCCGGGGTGAGCACGATCGAGGAGCTGGCCACGGCATCCGGCCCCGTGCCCGGCATCTCCGAAGCCACCCTCGCCACCCTGCGCCAGCAGGCGGCGCTCCAGATCGCGTCGCCGCCCGACCTGCCCGCCTGGCTGGTGGTCAACCCGGCCGCGCTCGCCGCAATCCCGGAGCCCGACGCCGGCGACATCTTCTTCGACTTCGAGGGCGACCCGTTGTACCAGGAGGGCGACGAGGGCCAGGGCGACGTGGCCTGGGGGCTCGACTACCTGTTCGGGCTGGTCGAACCGGACGACACGTTCCGCGCGTTCTGGGCGCACAACCACGCCCAGGAGCGCCAGGCCCTGATCGACTTCCTCGAGTACGTGCGCGACCGGCGGGCGCAGTGCCCCGGCATGCACATCTACCACTACGCCCCCTACGAGCGCACGCACCTGCTCACCCTCGCCGCCCGGCACGGCGTCGGCGAGGACGCCGTCGACGACCTGCTGCGCAACCACGTGCTCGTCGACCTCTACCCGGTGGTGCGGCAGGGGCTGCGCATCGGCAGCCGCAGCTATTCACTCAAGAAGCTCGAGCCGCTCTACATGGGCGACAAGCGCTCGGGCGTGGCCAACGCGGCCGATTCGATCGCCGAGTACGTGCGGTACGCCGCCCTGGCCGAGGCCGGAGAGACGGATGCCGCGGCCGAGGTTCTGGGCGACATCGCCCGTTACAACGCCTACGACTGCCGCTCCACCCTGCGCCTGCGCGACTGGCTGCTCGAGCGCGCCGCCGAGAACGCGGTGCCGCTCGCGACCGCCACCGAGCTCGCGCTCGACGTGCCGCTGCGGGAGCCCGACCCGGTCTACCTCGAACTGGAGGCGCTGCTGGACCACGTGCCGCCGGCCGAGCGCACGCCCGACCAGACCGCGCTGGCCCTCGCCTCCGCCGCGATCGACTACCATCGGCGCGAGCAGAAATCGTTCTGGTGGGACCACTACGACCGGCTGCGTTCGCCCGTCGACGACTGGGCCGACACCCGCGACGTGCTCATCGTCGCCTCGGCAGAGGTGGAGCGCGACTGGGGAATAGAGGGGCGGGACCGCGCCCAGTCGCGCACGCTGCGGCTCACCGGCACGGCCGCACCCGGCAGCGCGTTCCGGGTGGGCCACAAGCCCTACCTCGTCTACGACCCGCCGTACCCGCCGATCGAGGAGAACACCGAGCCCGGCGCCCGGTACGCCCACGCGCGCGCCGAGATCATCGACGAGGAGGACGGGGTCTACCTGCTCCGGGAGAAGCTGCGGATGGACGCCCCGGCCTACGACCAGCTGCCGATCGCGCTCACTCCGGCGGCGCCGCCGGCCGCCGGAAGCCAGATCGAAGCGATCTCGCAGTGGGGGCGCGCTGTGCTCGACGCGCTGCCGGAGCCACTGCCGAACCCGGCGTTCGACATCCTGCGTCGCCTTCCGCCGCGGCTGAGGGGGCGCGGCCACCGGCGCCTCGACGGGCGCGACGGACTCGACCTCCGAGGGGACGACATGCAGGGCGGCATCCGCGACGACCTGCTCGCCCTCGACCGCTCCTACCTGGCCGTGCAGGGGCCACCCGGAACCGGCAAGACGCACACCGGTTCGCATGTGATCATCGACCTCGTCGTGAACCACGGCTGGAGGATCGGCGTCATCGCCCAGTCGCACGCTGCGGTCGAGAACATGCTGCACGCGGTGGTGAAGGCAGGTGCGGACGCCGGGCTCGACCCGGCGCGCGTGGGCAAGAAAGCCAAGGACGGTGACGTCCGGCGCCACCCGTGGACGGCGCTGACCACGAAGACGTTCGCCGGGTTCACCGGCCAGGCCGACGGCTACGTGGTCGGCGGCACAGCCTGGGATTTCAGCAACGCCAACCGGATTCCGCGCGGGTCGCTCGACCTGCTCGTCATCGACGAGGCCGGGCAGTACTCGCTGGCGAGCACGATCGCCGCCGCCGTGTCGGCGCAGCGGTTGCTGCTGCTCGGCGACCCGCAGCAGCTTCCCCAGGTGAGCCAGGGCACGCATCCGGAGCCCGTCGACGTCTCGGCGCTCGGCTGGCTCTCCAACGGGCACAACGTTCTGCCGGCCGAGTTCGGCTACTTCCTGGCGACGAGTTGGCGGATGCATCCGGATGTCTGCGCCCCGGTGTCCGCGCTGTCCTACGAGGGCAAGCTGCACTCGCATCTCTCCGACCGAGTGCTCGAGGGCGTCCGGCCAGGGCTGCACCCGGTTCCCGTGCGGCACACCGCGAACTCGACGTCGTCGATCGAGGAGGCGGAGGCCGTGGTCGGCCTCGTGGTCGGGGTGCTCGGCCGCCCGTGGAGCGCCAAGGGCAAGACCACCCCTCTCGCCGAGGACGACGTGATCGTCGTTGCCCCCTACAACGCGCAGGTCGAGCTCATTCGGGAGCGGCTGCGCGCGGCCGGGCTGGACGGCGTGCCGGTGGGCACGGTCGACAAGTTCCAGGGCCGGGAGGCGGCCGTGGCCGTCGTGTCGCTCGCGGCGTCGTCGGCCGAGGAAGTGCCGCGCGGCCTCGAGTTCCTGCTCATGGCGAACCGGCTCAACGTGGCCATTTCACGGGCGCAGTGGGCCGCCTACCTGGTCTATTCGCCGGCGCTCACCGAGTACCTGCCGACCAGCGTGGGGACTCTGGCGCAGCTGAGCGCGTTCATCACGCTGGTGGACGGTGCACCCTGACGGCGCACCCTGACGGCGCGGGCGGTTAGAGCGTGGGCTTGATGGCGCCCGCGTAGGCCAGGTACCCGGCGATGGTCGGGTGGAAGACATCCGGCCCGGCGTCGTTGATCCACGCGTCGGGGCTGCCGATGCCGTGACCGAAGAAGGCCGAACTGACGTCCACGAAGCCGATCTTGACGTGCTGTGCGGCTTCGGCGTCGACGGCTCCGGAAATGGTGGCATTCAACGCCGCTGTCGCCGTGCTGAGGGCCACGATCGTGCCGTAGCGGGGGTCGGACGTGGGCGGCAGCTCGAAGAGGTAGGGGTAGCCGGTCACCACGATCCGAGCGTTGGGGGCGGCGGCCGCGACGCGGGCGTAGGTGGCGGTCAGGCGCGTGGCCAACTCGCTGACCCCGCCCGGGGGTGCGACGAGCAGGGCCTGTGCGGCGGCGATGGCGCCGTCGCACGCGGTCGGCTGGGTCGTGCACAGGGCAGCGACGCCCGCAACGTCCAGGTCGTTGCCGCCGACGGTCAGGGTGACCAGGGTCGTTCCCTGGTTCAGCACGGACAGCTGCGTGCTCGTCACGGTTGCGGTCGTTGCATCCCGACAGCTCGCGTTCCGCAGCAGGTTGGTGCCCTTCACCGCGCCGAGCAGCGCCGGGTAACCGTTGGTGCTCTGGAGGCAGGCGTTCAGGTAGCCGCCGGCGCCCTGCCCCGCGGCGAAGGAATCGCCCAGGGAAACGTATTTGTTGACAGCGGATGCCGCGGGGGACGGCGCCGGGGGCGGCGCGGGGGCGGCCGTGGCGGGCAGCGCGGCTGCGGCAGCCAGCCCCGAGGCGACGAGGACGAGGGCGGCGAAGCCGGACACGAGGCAGGTACGAGCTGTCATGGCGCGACCCTACTCGCCCGGCACCTGCGTTGGGAATAGCACGGCGGGAATAGCCCGGCCGGGCGGGGCGAGCTACTCGGCGTCGAGGTCCGTCTCGAGGAGCCGGCCCAGCGCCTCGAGGGCTTCCATGGCCCCCTGGCCTTCGGCGCGGAGCACGACGACGTCGCCGTTCGAGGCACCCAGGCTCATCAGGGACAGGATGCTCGAGGCATCCATGGCGTCCTCGACCGGCTCGCCCTCGAGGGCGATGGTGATCTCGATGTCGAAGCCACCGACGGCTTCGACGAAGATGCCGGCGGGGCGGGCGTGCAGGCCGATGCGGCTGGCGATGGTGGCTTTACGTTCGGGCATGGTGCTTCCTCCTGGTGGAATTGCTGGTTGTGCTGTTGTGCTGTTGTGCTGTCTGCGTTGTCTGTGTTGCGTGTGTTGCGTGTGTTACGTGTGCGGCTAGAGGCCGAGTTCTTCAAGGATAGGCAGGTGGGCGCGAACGGAGGCGCGGGCCTCCGTTGCGGTCGCAGCGGCGAGGGCCAGTGCCGCCAGTTCCCTGGCCTGCTGCAGCGTGACGCTGCTGAGCACGGCGTCGACGGCCGACAGTGAACGGGCGGTCATCGACAGCGTGGAGACGCCGAGGCCGACCAGCACGACGGCGAGGGCAGGGTCGGCCGCGGCCTCGCCGCAGACGCCCACCGGCTTGACGTGGCCGGAGTGGTGACCCTGCGCGCGGGAGCCGGCAACGGTCAGCCGGATCAGCTGCAGCACGGCCGGCTGCCACGGGTTGTTCAGCGCGGCGAGCGGGCCGAGCTGGCGATCCGCCGCCATGGCGTACTGGGTGAGGTCGTTCGTGCCGAGGCTGACGAAGTCCACCCGGCCGAGGATTGCCTCCGCGGTCAGGGCGGCCGACGGAACCTCGACCATCACGCCGGGGGTGTCCAGCCCGGCGGCAGCGCACTGCTCGGCGAAACGTCCGGCTTCCTCAGCGGTGGAGATCATCGGCGCCATCACCCACACCTCGGCGGACGACCCCTCCGCCGCGGTGGCGATGGCGGCCAGCTGGCGCTCCAGCACCCCGGGGGAGGCCAGGTCGGTGCGGTAGCCGCGCACGCCGAGGGCAGGGTTGGGCTCGGTCGTGTCGGTGAGGAACGGCAGCGGCTTGTCCGCTCCGGCGTCGAGGGTACGCACCACGACCTTCTTGCCGGGGAAGGCATCGAACACGCCCCGATAGGCGCTGACCTGTTCCTCGACGGAGGGTTCGGTGTCGCGGCCGAGGAAGCAGAACTCGGTGCGCAGCAGGCCGACGCCCTGGGCGCCGGCCGCCGCGGCGCTGACCGCGTCGGTGGCGCCGCCGACATTGGCGAGCAGCGGAACCAGATGCCCGTCGGCCGTGCTGCCGTTGCCGTCGAAGACCGCGAGGGTGGCGGCCGTGGTGAGCCACGCCTTCACCGCGGCAACCTCGTCGGCGCCCGGGTTCACCGCGATGGTGCCGGCGGCGCCGTCGACGTAGACCTCGGTGCCGTCGGCGAGCTCCTCGACGCCGAGCGCTGCGACGACCGCCGGCAGCCCGAGGGCACGGGCGATGATGGCCGTGTGGGACTGCGGTCCGCCGCCAGACGTCACGAGCGCGATGACCGTGGCCGGGTCAAGCGTCGCCGTGTCCGCCGGTGCCAGGTCCTCGCCGACCAGGATGAACGGCGTGTCCGACGCGGGGATCCCCGGCGCCGGCACCCCGCGCAGTTCGGCGACGATCCGGGCGCGAACGTCGAGGACGTCCGCGGCCCGTTCCGCCATGTAGCCGCCGAGGTTGTGCAGCATTTCCGCGACGGATGCGCCGGCCTCCCAGATCGCCCGCTCGGGCGACGATCCGCCGTTGATCAGCTTGATGGCGCCCTTGATCAGCAGCGGGTCGGTAGCCATCAGGGCCGTCGACTCGAGCACGGCCTGTCCGGCGCCCCTGGTGCCCTCCGAACGGTGCTTGAGTTCGTCGTGCACCGCCTTCGCCGCGGTCCGCAGCGCCGCCGCGGCCTCTTCCGGCGTCGTGGAAGCCGGCAGGCGTTCGCCGTGTGGCGGCTCGCTGACCGGTTTGGGCATCTGCCGCACGGATCCAATGACGCGTCCGGGGGTGACCCCTACTCCTGTGAACATCTTCATTGGGTCCTCGATTTCTTGTGTCGGCAGATATGCGCGGCGGGCGCCAGACGGCGGCCGTGAGCGGTTAGGCGGGGATCAGGGCTGCATCTTCGGCCTCGATCACTTCCTTCTTCACGACGTAGCGCTTCAGCCCGATCACCGCCAGGGCCGAAATCACCATGCCAACGACGATGGCCACAATGAACATGCCGAGGTTACCAATGGCGAAGAAGACGAATATTCCGCCGTGCGGTGCCTTCGAGGTGACGCCGGCCGCCATGCAGATCGCGCCGGTCGTTGCCGCGCCGAGCATGCTGGCCGGGATGACGCGCAGCGGGTCGGCTGCCGCGAACGGGATGGCACCTTCGGAGATGAATGACGCCCCGAGCAGCCATGCCGCCTTGCCGTTCTCTCGTTCGGCCAGGCTGAACAGCTTCCGGTCGATTGCCGTGGCCAGGGCCATGGCGAGCGGGGGAACCATGCCGGCGGCCATCACGGCGGCCATGATCTGCCACGGCGCCTGGTTGGTGATGCTGGCGGTGCCGAGGCCGGCGACGGCGAACGAGTAGGCGACCTTGTTGATGGGTCCGCCGAGGTCGAACGCCATCATCAGGCCGAGGATGATGCCGAGGATGATGACCGATGCGCCGGTCATGCCGGAGAGCCAGTCATTCAGTGACTTGGTCAGGAACGCGATGGGTCCGCCCAGGATGACGAACATCAGCCCGGAGGCGACGATCGAGGCGACGAGCGGGATGATCACGACGGGCATCAGGCTGCGGAGCCAGCGCGGCACGGTCAGGCGCTCGAAGCCCTTGGCGACGACACCGGCCAGGAGGCCGCCGACGATGCCGCCGAGGAACCCGGCACCCATGAACCCGGCAACGGCACCGGCCACGAAGCCCGGTGCGATGCCGGGGCGGTCCGCGATGCCGTAGGCGATGTAGCCGGCCAGGGCCGGCACCAGGAAGCCAAGCGAGAGGGCGCCGATCTTGAACAGGACGGCGCCGAGGTAGATGGCGATCCCGCCGTCGGGCAGGTTGACGAGGCTGTTCTGCAGCACCACCGTGTCGGCGACCTTGGTGATTTCGTACCCGCCGATCAGGAAGCCGAGGGCGATGAGCAGGCCGCCCGCGGCGACGAAGGGGATCATGTAGCTGACGCCGGTGAGCAGCGCCCTCTTCAGCTTGTGGCCGACGTGTTCGCGTTCCTCCAAAGCCTCCTCTGCGTTGGGGTCGAAGGCCCCGCTGACGCGCCTGGCGTTCGGGTTGACCGCTGCGGCCAGGGCTTCCTGCACCATCTTGGTGGGCTCGTCGATGCCCCGCTTGACCGGTGAGCTGATCACGGGCTTGCCCGCGAAGCGGTCCCGGCCGCGCACGTCGACGTCGACGGCGAAGATGACGGCGTCGGCGGCTGCGATCACGGCGGGCGGCAGCGGCGTGGCGCCGGCGGAGCCCTGGGTTTCGACCTGAAGGTCGACGCCGAGCTCCTTGGCCGCCGCGACAAGCGCGTCAGCGGCCATGTAGGTGTGCGCGATGCCGGTGGGGCAGGCGGTGACGGCGACGAGGCGTTTGGGCCCGGCGCCCGAGGGTGCGGTTGGTGCGGTCGGGGCGGCCTCTGCGGCGGCTGCGGCCACGGCGGCCGCGACGGCGCCCTCGGCCGAGACGGCGACCGGGGCAGGGGCGACCACGCCAGCGACGAGGTCGACGATCTCGGAGGCCGACCCAGCCGCGCGGAGCGACGCGACGAAGTCCTTCTTCATGAGCGACCGGGCCAGCTTGGCCAAGAGCTTGAGGTGCTCCTGGTCGGCGCCCTCCGGCGCCGCAATGAAGAAGACCAGGTCGGCCTGGGCGTCCTTGGCGCCGAAGTCGACGGGAACGGACAGCCGCGCGAAGGCCAGGGTGGGCTGGGTCACGGCCGTTGAGCGGCAGTGCGGGATGGCGAGGCCGCCGGGGACGCCGGTGCCGGTCTTGCTTTCGCGCTCCAGCGCATCCGCGTAGAGGCTCTCGATCTCGGTTGCGCGTCCGGCACCGACCACGAGCTCGGCCAGGTGCCGGATCACGGTTGACGAATCATTGCCGAGGTCGGCGTCCAGAGCTACGAGCTCCGGGGTAATCAATGCACTCACTGGTCATCCTCCTTTGGATGGGTGGGAAGTACCGTCACGGTGACGGCGCCGGGGTTGGTTTGGTTGAGGGACGGGACGGTTGATCCGGGCAGCGACGCGGCGGCAGCCCCGTGGGCGGCCGCCTGGCGCAGACAGTCGGGCGCTGATGCGCCGGCGATGTCGCTGAGCAGGTAGCCGGCCAGGGACGAGTCGCCGGCCCCGACCGTGCTGCGGGCGACGATTTTGGGGCTGCGGGCCAGCCAGCATCCGTCGGCCGTCACCAGCACGGCGCCCTGGGAGCCCAGGGTCGCCAGCACGGCTCCGACGCCGGCCTCGATGAGGGTGAGGGCGGCCCGGGCGGCCAGCCGGGGGTCGGCCTCGAGGCTGTCGGGGTCTGACACCCCGGTCAGCTCGGCGAGTTCTTCCGCGTTGGGTTTGAGGAGGTCGGGCCGTGCGGCCACGGCCGCGGCGAGGGGAGCCCCGGAGGAGTCGATGGCGACCTTCGGAGCCGCCGCGCCGAAACGGGCGCGCAGTTCCCGGGTGATCTCGGCGTAGAAGTTCGCCGGCACACCCGGCGGAAGCGAACCGGCCAGCACCAGCCAGTCGGCGCCGTCGGCGTTCTCCAGAACGAGTTCGACCAGCGCGCGCTGCTGCTTCGCGTCGAGGGCCGGCCCTGGCTCGTTGACCTTGGTGGTCGTGCCGTCGGGCTCGGTGATGGCGACATTGCTGCGGAGCTGCGCGCCGATCTTCAGGCCGCGGTGCGGGATTCCCTGGGCGCGCAGGGCCACCAGCACCGGGTCATCCGGGTCGCCGGGGAGGAGCGCCAGGCTCGGAACGCCGGATGCCTCGAGCGCGCGGCAGATGTTGACACCCTTGCCGCCCGGCTCCTGGTGGGCGGCCGTGGCGCGCTGCACGTCGCCGCGGGCCAGCGGGCCGGCCAGCTCGATCGTACGGTCCAGGCTCGGGTTGGGGGTCAGGGTGACGATCATGCGAGCACGACCTCGACATCGGCCGCGGCCAGGGCTGCGGCAAGTTCGGGGGAGGGTTCGGCATCCGTGATGAGGGTGTCGATGTCGCCCAGTGCCGCGAAACGCACGAGCGTCTCCTGGCCGAGCTTGGAGGAATCGGCCAGGGCAACGACCCGGCGCGCGGATCGGACGATGGCGGCCTTCACGGCCGCTTCGGCGGCATCCGGGGTGCTGAAGCCGTAGGCCGCGTCGACCCCGTTGGCGCCGACGAAGGCGATGTCGGGGCGGAGGGTCTCGAGCTGCTGGATCGTGGTCGTGCCGACGATGGCGCGGGTCAGGCCGCGCACCCGGCCGCCCAGGATGTGCAGCTGGATTTCGTCGTTGCCGGAGAGTTTGTAGGCGATCGGCACGGCGTTGGTGATCACGAGCAGTTCGTCGGACGGGCGGGACGGCGTCCAGCCGACGAGGCGGTCGGCGAGGAGTTCGGTGGTGGTGCCGGCGTCAAGCAGGATGGAGCCGGCGCGGCTGGCCGGGATCATCGACAGGGCCTTCGCGGCGATGCGGGCCTTCTCATCGTGGAGGATGGTCTGGCGCTCTTCGAGGCTCGGCTCCGACATGCTCAGCCGGTCGATGGCGACGGCGCCGCCGTGGACGCGGCGCAGGTGCTGGCTGCCCTCGAGGGTGTCGAGGTCGCGGCGCACCGTTTCCGGCGTGATGTCGAAACGCACCGCGAGCTCGCTGACCGTGACTCGGCCGCGGTCGGCGACCAGCTCGGCGATCAGGATTTGACGCTCTTCCGCGAACACGCTGCCCCCTCGACGTTGAGTGACTAGGCGCCACTTGAAGTTGGTGTCACGACACTAACTGCGTTTATCTTTGTTTGTCAAGCGCAAATACAGATAAACACAGACGGGCTTGATGTGCCCGCTCTTGTCGACACCCGCCCTCCCGTTGAGTTTCGGACACAACACCTTCGTTTTCAAAACGAAGGTGTTGTGTCCGCAGGTCGACGGCCGACCGTCGGGGGTCGCGCGGAGCGGCGGATTGTGTCAGGGGCCGACGGTAGCGTGAGGAGCATGAAGATCCTGCACACCTCCGACTGGCACATCGGGCGCACCTTCCACACACATGCGACCCTGGGCCACCTGCGTGTGGTGCTCGACGCCCTGGTCGAGGTGGTGCGGGAGCGCCAGGTCGACGTCGTCGCCGTGGCCGGTGACGTGTTCGACTCGGCCACCCCGTCGGCGGAGAGCTACGCCGTGCTCTCCGATGCGTTGCGCCGGCTGCGGGAGGCAGGGGCCTCGGTGGTCATGACCAGCGGCAACCACGATTCGGCGACCCGGCTCGGCTTCCAGTCCGAGTGGGCCGGCCTGGCCGGCATCCACGTGATCACCCGGCACGACCAATACCTCGAACCGATCACCCTCGAAGACGCGCACGGGCCCGTGCACTTCTACGGCATCCCGTTCCTGGAGCCCGCGCTCATCCGCCACCACTACCCAGACGAGGTGCTGAAGACCCACGAGCAGGTGCTGGGCTTCGCCATGCGCCAGGTGCGCGCGGACTTCGCCGACCGCGGCGGCCGCTCGGTCGTGCTGTCCCACTGCTTCGCGGCCGGAGTCGCCGTATCGGATGAGGCGAGCGACGTCGAGCGCGACATCACCGCTGGCGGGCTCGACCTGGTGCCGGCCGGCGTGTTCTCCGACCCTGACCACGGCGGTCCGAACTACGTGGCCCTCGGGCACATCCACGGCCGCTCGAAGATCAGCAACCACGTGCGCTACTCCGGCGCCCCACTGCACTACTCGTTCTCCGAGGCCGGCAAGCCGCGCGGCGGCTGGCTGGTGGAGCTGGACGCGCAGGGCCTGAGCACGGTCGACTGGATCGACCTGCCGATCCCGCGCCGGCTCAGCGTGCTGGTCGGGGAGATCGACGAGCTGCTCACCGACGAAGCCCACGCCGGCTCCGAAGGCGACTGGGTGTCGGCGGTCGTCACCGACCGGGTGCGTCCCCTCGACGGCATGCGCCGGCTGCAGAAGAGATTCCCGCACTGCGTCACCCTCGAGCACCGCCCTGCCGTCACGGCGGAGGCGGATGTCGCCACCTACCGTGAGCGCGTCAAAGACAAGAGCGACCACGAGATCGTTGCCGGGTTCCTCGAGTTCGTGCGGAACGGCGTCGGGCTGACCGAATTCGAACGGGACCTGGTCGCCGAGGTCCTCACCGCCCAGCAGGCGGGCGAGGCCGCGGCATGAAGGCAGCGGCATGAAGATCAAGCGACTGCGGATCGTTGGTTTCGGTCCATACAAGAACGAACAGCTCATCGACTTCGAAACCTTCGATTCCGACGGCATCTTCCTGATCACGGGCAAGACGGGGGCCGGCAAGTCGAGCATCCTGGACGCCATCTGCTTCGCGCTGTACGGCAGCGTTCCGCGCTACGAAGGCACGGAATCGCAGTTGCGCAGCGACCACTGCGAACCGGATGACCTCACCCTGGTCGAACTCGAGTTCGGCATGGGCGAGCAGACCTACCGCATCTATCGCACGCCGAAGTATGAGAAGGCCAAGAAGCGCGGCACCGGGACGACGACGTCGCAGCCCGACGCCCGGCTGGACGTGCGCGACGCCAGTGCCGGCGCAGGTAACAGTGGCGGCGCAGGTGACAGTGCCCGCGCAGGTGACAGTGCCGGCGCAGGTGACAGTGGCGGTGACGGGTGGCGGACGATAGCGACGCGGCCGGTCGACGTCGGGCACGAACTCGCCCGCATCCTTCCGCTCAAACAGGACCAGTTCCTGCAGGTCATCCTGCTCGCGCAGAACCGGTTCCAGAGGTTCCTGCTGGCCAGGACCGAGGATCGGCGTGCCGTGCTGCGCACGCTGTTCGGCACCGCACGGTTCGACCAACTGGAGACCGAGCTCCTGGCCAGGCGCAAGGCGCTCGACGCCGGCCTGGCTTCCGTGCAGCAGAGCATCGTCGGCCTCTCGGCGACCGTCGCTCGCCAGCTCCAGCGCGCTGAGGCGCCGCAGCACCCCGACCCGGACTGGTTCGACGCCGCGCAGGCCGAACTGGAGTCGGAGTTGGCCGAGGCGACCGCCCACGCGGAACAGGCCGCCGTCGACCTGGCCGCCGCCGCGGCCAGGCACCGGGCGGAGGAAGACCTGCGGAAACGCCAGGACCGCCGGAACGGCGCCGCAGCGCGGCTGGAAACCCTGACCATCCGGCAGGAGACCACCGAGCAGGAACGCGGGGACCTGCGGGCCGCGAACCGGGCCGCCCGGGTGTGGCCGCAGATCCGCGCCCGGCAGGAAGCGGATGCCGCGCTCGACGCCGCCCTGGCCGCCGAGGCGACCGCACGCCTGGCCTGGCAGGGATTCCGCGCCGACGTCGGAACGCCGGAGAC
Organism: Microbacteriaceae bacterium; assembly: GCA_036723055.1. GTDB lineage: Bacteria > Actinomycetota > Actinomycetes > Actinomycetales > Microbacteriaceae > Cryobacterium. The sequence continues at coordinate 24,156 of DAIMHX010000025.1, read as the reverse complement.
GCCCGAGGCCCTGGGCGCCGTCATTGCCGACCTGCTCGGGCAGCTCGGGTCGCTGGGCGACGTCCTCGCCGAGGAGCAGCGCCTGCCGGGCCTCGATCAGGACGTCGCGCGGCTTCAGACCACGCTCGCTGAACGAACGACGGCCCTCGAGCAGGCGCAGGACCGCATCGATGCGCTGCCCAGGCAGATCGACGAGGTCGACCGGCGGCTGGCCGACGCGGCACTCGCCGCCGCCCGCGAGGGTGAGGCCTCTACCGCGGCGCTGCGCGCCGAATCCGCCGTGGAGGCGGCCGAGGAGGTGCGTCGCCTCGAAGCCGACCTGGCCGGGGCACATCTGGCCGACAAGGTCGCCGCCGGGGAGAACACATCGGCCGCCGCGCACTACGAGGCGCTCGTCGACCGGAGGCTCGGCGGCCACGCGTTCGAGCTCGCTTCGCAGCTTGTCGATGGGGAACCGTGCGCGGTCTGCGGTTCGACCGTTCACCCGGCACCCACCATCAGCGACGGAGAGCCGGTCACCGAAGCCGACATCGAGGCGGCCCGCTCGGAGATGACCGTGCGGCAGACTGCGCTCGATCGGGCGCACACGACGGTGCTGAGCGTCAACACGCGCCTGGCCGAGGCCCGCGCCAGGGCCGACAACAAGAGCGTCGACGAGCTCGAGGGCGAGGTCGCAACCGCGCGCGCCGCCCTGGCGGCGGCCCGGTCGGCGGCCGAACAGGAACGAGCGCTCAGCGGGCAGAAGAACACGCTGCGCGCCGAACTGGACGAGGCACGAACCGGCCTGGCATCGGTACGTGAGGCCAGGGACGAGGCAATCGCCATCCTGACCGAGCGGCTCAGTCGCCGAGACATGATCGCCGAGCGCATCGCGGCGCAGCGAGGCTCCTGCGACTCCGTCACGCAACGCGCCGACCGGCTTCGGGCCGAGCTCGACGCGGCCGAGCACCTCGACGATGCGCTGGACCGCACGCGGGCGCGGCAGGACGCGCGGGTCGCCGCCGGTGCCGCGCTGGTGGCGCAGCTGGCCGAGGAAGGATTCGACGACGAGCAAGCGGCATCCGGCGCCCGCATTCCAACCGCGGAGCTGGAGCGACGCGAGAGCGCCCTGCGCGGCTTCGACGACGAGGTGGCGGCCGCGCTGGCGGTGCTCGCCGAACCAGACCTGGTGGAGCTGCGCGCCGACGCGGTCGACCTCGAGCCGGCGCGGGCGGCCCTCGCCGCCGCGAGTGCAGGGCGGGACGCGGCGATTGCCGTGCAGGGTTCGCTGGGGGAGCGGGTGGCACTGCTGACCGGTCTCGTCGCCGACGCCCGGGCGCTCTTCGCCGCCTCGACCGAGCTGCTGGCCACGCAGGCGCAGGTGCGGGAACTCGCCGCCGTCGTACACGGTGACGAGCCGAACACGAAGCGGATGCGGCTGGAAACCTACGTGCTCGCCGCGCAGCTGGAGGAGATCATCGCCGCCGCCAACAACCGGCTGCGCACCATGACCGGCGGTCGGTACACGCTCGAACACGACGATTCGCTGCAGTTCCGCGGCAACCAGTCCGGGCTGGGACTGGCGATCAGGGACGAGCACACCGGCCGCGCCCGGCCCACCCACTCGCTCTCCGGCGGTGAGACGTTCCTGGCCTCGCTGGCGCTCGCACTGGGGCTCGCAGAGGTGGTCTCGAACCAGGCCGGCGGCATCGCCCTGGACACCCTGTTCGTCGACGAGGGGTTCGGGTCGCTCGACAGCGAGACGCTCGAGACGGCGATGAGCACGCTGGACGGGCTCCGCGCCGGCGGGCGCACGATCGGACTGATCAGCCACGTCGAGTCCATGAAGGAACAGATCCCCGCCCGGCTCTCGATCGTCGTCACCGACGAGGGATACAGCGAGATCGAGCGGAGCTACGCGCTGGTCTAACCGCCGGCACGGCGCCGATTCAGGCAGTGCCGATTCAGGCAGTGCCGATTCAGGCAGTGCCGGTTCAGGCAGTGCGCAGCACTCTCTGGGCCGGTGCTTCGGCGAGTCATAGCATCCGCATAGCCTGCGGCCGTTGTCTGGGATCAGATGCGAGCGGCCTGGAGCCGTCCGCCCCCACGGAAGGTGACGCCGCATGAGCGAGTACGGGTTGAGTGACCGGTTCGAATCGGGCGAATCGGGCACAGAGACGGGAACGGAAACCGTCGCGGTGACGCCGGGCTCGCCCGTCCGACGAGGGCGTCCCGGCCGCGTCCTCGTCCTCGGTGTCGCGGTTGCCCTGGTGGCGGCGTCGGCGGGGGGCGGCCTGTACTTCTCGAGCCGCGCCGGTGCGACGACGAGTTCGACCTCCGTGACGAACACGACCGCCCAATCGGGAGACTCGGTCGGCTCTGGCGACTCTGTCGGAACGCCCGGCGTCACGATGCGCGACGGCCGGCTCGGTGGTCCTCCGGGGGTCGAGTCGGGCGGTTTTCCCGGAACAAACGACGGCTCAACGTCGGGCGTCACCTCGGCGGCCCTGGATACGACGGCGGCCACCGCCGGGCAGGGCGTCGGCGTCGTGCTGATCAACACGGTGCTCGCGTACGAGGGCGCACAGGCGGCCGGAACGGGCATCATCCTGCGCGAGGACGGCGAGATCCTCACCAACAACCACGTCATCGACGGTGCAACGAGCATCACGGTAACGGTCGTAACGACAGGCGAGAGCTATGCGGCGACCGTCGCGGGAACGGATGCGACCGCTGACATCGCCGTGCTGCGGCTACACGGGGTTTCGGGGCTCGCCACGGCATCCGTCGACGCCTCCTCGACCGTCGCGATCGGCGACGCCGTGACCGGGGTCGGAAACGCGGGCGGCAGCGGCGCACTCACCGCCGCGTCCGGCACGGTCACCGGCCTCGACCAGACCATCACGACGCAGAGCGAAGCAGGTTCCGGCGCGGAGACTCTGGCCGGCCTCATCCAGGTCGACGCCGACATCGAGTCTGGAGACTCGGGCGGCCCGCTCTATGACGACGACGGCGAGGTGATCGGAATCGACACGGCCGCATCAACCGGCTCCGCGGCCGTCACCGGGTACGCCATCGGCATCCGGGATGCGCTCAGCGTCGTCGACGACATCGAGTCGGGCACCGAATCCGACACGATCACGATCGGCAACCCGGCATTCCTCGGGGTCGCGGTCTCGTCCTCCGCCGTGGTGCTCGGCGTGGCCGACGGTACCCCGGCCGACGGGGCCGGGATCGTTGTAGGCGACACGGTCACCGCGATCGACGGAACGGCGGTCACCTCGGCACCGGACCTGACAAGCGTCCTTGCGGGCCGTGACCCCGGAGCCTCAGTGACCGTCGCGTGGCGCGACGCCTCGGGCGTGACCAGGGAGGCGACCGTCACGCTCGTTGCGGGTCCGGCCGACTGAGCCCCGCCGTGGAGATGGCGACTCGGGCGCGAAGCGCCTCTCCGGCGCTTCGTTGGAAAACCCTGAGCAGGATGAACACCCGCAGCAGGCGCAGCGGCCGCGGCCGCGCGCGGTCCGTGCACGTCCTGGAGCACCCGCCACGCATAGTCGACCAGGAAGATGACCGCGGCGATTGTCAGCGGCCAATCGATGATCCTCTGCCAGCGAGCATGGTCCATGACCCGACTCTAGGCCGGGCGACATCCGAGGCGGGTGTCCCCCTTTTTGGGGACTCCCGCGGATGTTGTGACCGGAGCAGTCTGACTGGCAAGTGAGGCTGCCGTGAAGAAGAACCTGAACATCGATGGGCTGACAACGCGCATCGCTAGCGCCCCCCCGACCAGCGTTCACGAGACGCCCGCCGGCTTACCCCGTCGAATCCGTGCCGGCCCCCTTGCGGACGGGAACGAGGTGATGACCTAATACCTGCGGTATCGGCCCACCCCGGTCGTTCGTCCGCACCTGTAACGAGCCGAGCCGGCCTTACCCACCGCGCCAGGTCAATATCGTCCGTTTCGACGGGCGCACAGCACCGTGTACTCAACCCGAAGGAGTCCGCATGTTGTTCAACCTCGCCCAATCCGATCGCGCCGCCGGCGTGCTGCTCGGCCTGGCCTGCGGAGACGCCCTCGGCGCCGGCTACAGGTCGGGCGGCCCGGTGCCCGACGACGAATTCGTCACCATGACGGGCGGGGGGAGTGCCGGCCGTACGCCGGGTGAATGGTCAGACGACACCAGCATGGCCATCCCGATCACCCGCGCCGCTGCGGCCGGCCACGACCTGCGCGACGAGGCCGTGCTCGCCGACATCGCCCGGCAGTGGGTCGAGGTCGGCGGTGCGGCACCGTCCCGCGGGCGAAACGCCGGCAGCGCCTCGCTGATGCGCACGGCCCCGGTCGCGCTCGGCTACCTCGAAGACCCGGATGCCCTGGCCGAGGCGGCACGAACGCTCAGCGACCTGACCGACGACCGAGCGGATGCCGGCGATGCCTGCGTGCTCTGGAGCCTCGCGGTGCGGCACGCCATCTGGAACGGCGAACTCCAGCTGCGGGCGGGCCTCGACGCGCTCCCCGCAGACCGCCGCGAGCTCTGGCTGGCCCGCATCGAGGAGGCCGAACACCTTCCCCTCTCAGCCTTCGTGCGCACCGACGAGGCCGTGTCGGCGCTGCAGGGCGCGTGGTCATCGCTGACCCACCTGTTCGTCGTGCCCGAAATCGGCCAGACGGATGCCGACTACCTCCGCCAGTGCATCGAGAACGCCGTCCAGGATGGCCCCGGCTCCGGGAACGTCGCGGCGCTCACCGGCGGGCTGGCCGGAGCGCGCTGGGGGGCAACCGCGGTGCCCGCCGAGTGGCGCCGCATCGTGCATGGCAGCCCGGGGCTGCGGGCGACCGACCTCGTGCGCTTGTCAGCGCTCGCTGCGAACGGCGGGGCGCCGGACGCAGACGGCTGGCCGACCGCCGAACGCTTCGAATACGCGGCGCACGGCGACCTGTCGGCCCTGGTGCGGCATCCGCACGACGACGGCGTCTGGCTGGGCGCGGTCGGCGCGCTCGACGCGCTGCCGGACGAGGTCGACGCCGTCATCTCGCTCTGCCGGGTGGGCAGCGCCCAGGTGCCCGCGCGCATCCTCGACCACATCGAGGTGTGGATGCTCGAGGACGAGGACCCCGAGAACAACCCGAACCTGGATTTCGTGCTCGTCGACACCGTCGACGAGATTGCTGCGCTCCGCGCCGAGGGGCACGTCGTGCTCGTGCACTGCGTCCAGGGGCAGTGCTGCACCGCGACCATCGCCGCGCTGTACGCGTCGCGGCACCGGGGGGTTCCGATGCCCCGGGCGATGGCCGACATCGAACTGGCGCTGCCGGGATCACACCGGGGCCCGGCGGGCGCGGCCGAGTCGGGCACCTCCGACGACAGTGACTAGCGACAGCGACTAGAAGGGGAAGAGGAGGCGGTGCAGGAACTGGCGGGTGCGCTCCTCCTTGGGGTGGCGCAGCAGCTGCTTCGGGTCGCCGCGCTCGACGATCGTGCCGCCGTCGACAAAGGCGACTTCGTGCGCCACCTCGCGGGCGAACTCGAGCTCGTGGGTGACGATCACCATGGTCCAGCCTTCGAGGGCAAGTTCCTTGATCAGGCGCAGCACGTCGCCGACGAGCTCCGGGTCGAGGGCGGATGTCGGCTCGTCGAAGAGCAGCAACTGCGGCTTCAGGGCCAGGGCGCGCACGATTCCGACGCGCTGCTGCTGGCCACCGGAGAGCTCGAACGGATAGCTGTCCCTCTTGTCTGACAGGCCGACCCGTTCGAGCAGGGCCAGCGCCTCGGCGGTCGCCTCGGCGCGCGGGCGCTTCTGCACGACGATCGGCCCCTCGACGACGTTCTCGAGGACGGTCTTGTGCGGGAACAGGTTGTAATGCTGGAAGACCATCGCCGAGCGGTCGCGCAGGGCGGTCAGCTCCTTCTTCGCGGGGGCCCGGCCGAAATCGAGGGACAGCTCGCCGGCGATGCCGATCGTGCCGCCGTCGGCCAGCTCGAGCCCGTTCAGGCAGCGCAGGATGGTCGTCTTCCCAGAGCCGGACGGCCCGATGAGCACGAGCACCTGTCCGCGCTCGACGTCGAGGTCGATCGAGTCCAGCACCCGGTTCGCGCCGAAACTCTTCTGCAGGCCGCGCACGGTCAGCAGATTTCCGGCGGGCAACGCGTCAGTCGGCGACGGTTCAGTGGGCGACATAGCGGTCCAATCGCTTCTCGAGGATGCCCTGCGCCGAGGACAGGACCAGGCAGATCGCCCAGTACACCAGCGCTGCCTCCAGGTAGAGCAGCATGAACTTCTGGCTGAACGCGGCGACCTCCTGGGCCTGGCGGAACAGCTCGGTCACCAGGATCAGCGAGGCCAGTGAGGTGTCCTTGACCAGGCTGATGAATGTATTCGAGAGCGGTGGCACCGAAACCCGCGCGGCCTGGGGCAGGATGATCCGGGTCAGGGCGCGGCCGTGCGACATCCCGATCATGTACGCCGCCTCCCACTGGCCCTTGGGGACCGACAGGATCGCGGCCCGGATGACCTCGGCCGCGTAACCACCGACGTTGAGCGAGAAGGCGACCACGGCGCTCGGCCACGGATCGATGACGATCCCGACCGACGGCAGCCCGTAAAAGATCACGAACAGCTGCACCAGCAGGGGGGTGCCGCGCACGATCGAGATGTACCCGCGCGCGATCGCCGACAGCCACCGGCGACGGGACAGCCGCATCAGCGCGAGCGCCAGCGCGAGGACCAGGCCGATCGCGAACGACGACAGCGCGAGGGGGATCGTGCCCCTGATTGCGCCGTCGAGGATCGGCCAGAGGGAGGTGAGGAAAAGATCCCAGGCTGACTGGTCCATGGTCGTTGCTCGTCTGCGTTCGGGTTACTTGGAGACGTCGGCTCCGAAGTACTTCTCGGAGATCTTCGCCAGCTCACCGGAGGCGCGCAGCTCGTCCAGGGCCTTGTCGACCGCGGCGGCGAGCGTCTTGCTGCCCTTCGCGAAGGCGAAGGCGCTCTCCGACTTGTCCTTCGTCTCGGCGGCGATCTTCAGCCCGGCGGCACCGGTCTGCTTCTTGTAGTCGAGGTAGGTGAGCGTGTCGTTGACCGTCGCATCGACCCGCCCCTGCTCCACCAGAGCCACGGACTGTGCCCAGCCTTCGACGCTTTGAACCTTGGCGCCGCTCTGCTTTGCGAGCGTGAACCAGTTGCTGGTCAACGACTGCGCGGTGCTCTTGCCGGAGAGGGTTGCGAACGAGGTGATCGAGGTGTTGCTCTTCTTCACGACGATGACGCCGGTCGAGTAGGTGTACGGCGTGGAGAACGCGTACGTCGCGGTGCGCTCCGGGGTGATCGAGACCTGGTTGGCGATGACGTCGAACCGGTGCGCCGTCAGGCCGGCGAAGATACCGTCCCACTGGGTCTCCTCAAACTTCGCCTTCACGCCGATGTGGGCCGCGACCGCCTTGACCACGTCGACGTCGTAGCCGGTCAGGGTGCCGGAGCCGCCCTCGTGGTACGAGAACGGGCGGTAGGTGCCCTCGGTGCCGACCGTCAGCGTGCCGGACTTCTGCACGGCGGCGAGAGAATCGTCGGCCCCGGCCGACGCGGAGGTGCCGGTGCCGGCAGCAGAGCATCCGGTGAGGGTCAGAGCGACGGCGGTGAGGAGTGCTGCGGCGATGATCGTGCGCTTCATAAGTTTCTGAGCCTGACTAGTTTCGGTTGCTGAGTACGTTTGCTGAGTTTCGATTGCCGAGATGGGCGGCGCTTTCGCTCCGTTAAGCGGCGAAGTCCGTAGCCTAACAAGGGCCGGGCGGTGCGGATTATTCCCGTCACCGGCCATGACGGGCGGTTCGCCTCTCGCGCACAGCTCGCGCGAATAGCCGATCGCCTGTCACCGGTCAATGCCCTTGTTGACGAATTTTCGCGGACGTACGGTTTTGGGGTGGCACTCAACCCGAGGGAGTCCGCCGTGCATCACCTCACCGCAGAGCAACACGATCGTTCCGCCGCCGTGCTCCTCGGCCTGGCCTGCGGGGATGCGCTCGGAACCAGCTACGAGTTCGGGGCGCCGCTGCCCGATCGCTCGCCGGTGAGCATGCAGGGCGGGGGCTGGTGCAATTGGGCCCCCGGCGAGTGGACCAATGACACCTCCATGGCCGTGCCGATCGCGCTCGCCGCTGCGGGCGGCCGGGATCTCCTTGACGAATTGGTCCTCGACGACATCGTCGCGCAGTGGGTCGAGTGGGCGAAGACGGCACCGTACGTGGGGATCCAGCTGGGCGCGGTTCTCTCGCGCACGGATCCGACGGCATCCGCGGTGCGTCTGGTCGCCAGGAAGCACCACGACCGCGACGGGCGCAGCGCCGGCAACGGCTCACTTCTGCGCACCGCTGCCGTCGCGCTGGCATACCTCGACGATCCGGCGGCGCTCGCCGAGGCAGCACGCACGATCAGCGACCTGACGCACTACGAGCGGGACGCCGGCGACGCGTGCGTGCTGTGGGGGCTGGCGATCCGCCACGCGGTGCTCGAGGGCGAACTCGACATCCGCGTCGGCCTCGACGCGCTGCCGGCCGACCGTGAAGACCTCTGGTCGGCGCGGCTCGACGAGGCCGAGCGTAAACGACCGTCGGAATTCCCGCGCAACCGGTGGGTCGTGCAGGCGTTGCAGGGCGCCTGGTCGGCGATCACGCACACCGAGGCGACGGATGCCGACCAGTTCCAGCTTGCCCTCGAAGCCGCCGTCCGAGGAGGCGGCGACAGCGGCACCGTTGCCGCGATCGCCGGGGGGCTGCTCGGCGCACGGTGGGGCCTGTCGGCGGTTCCCGGACCGTGGCGCCGCATCGTGCACGGCTGGCCCGGGCTTCGCGGCGCCGACCTCGTGCGCCTGGCCGTGGTCGCCACCCGCGGCCGCCCTGCCGGCCGGGGTGTCGAGTCGCGCACCGTGCAATTGCGCGTGCTGCGCTAGCCAGCTGGCCGGCCAGCCCGGGAGCGTCAGGCCCCGGCAACCCGCGTGTAGAGCTCCGGGCGGCAATCGGCGATCGGCGTGCACGTCGCCCGGCGAATTCGACGGAGATTTTGGCGGTTTCGGCCGATTTGCGGCCGTTTGCCGCCCCTCGGACGAAAATGTCCGTCGAATTCGCGGGCGGGCGGCGGGCGGCCGGCGGCGCGCTTAGGCGCGCAGCGCGAGGGCGAACGGCAGGACCGCCGAGACGCCCTGCAGCCGGAGCAGCCGCGCGGCGACGGTCAGCGTCCACCGGCTGTCGGCGATGTCGTCGATGAGCAGGATCGGCCGGCCGGCGAGCGGCTCGAGGGCCTCCGCGAGCGCCGGACCCACCTCGAACCGGTCCCACACGTTGGCGAGCCGGTAGGCACTGTTGCCGCCGGGCGTCCCGGCCGGTCCGCCACCGACGAGGTCGAGGGAGCCGAGCCAGGGCAGGCGCCCCGCGTCGGAGAGTGCACGCGCCACCGAATCCACGAGCTGCGGATGCCGCCGTGACGGCATGCTCACGACCGCGGCCGGGCGCTCGTCCCAGTCCCAGTCGGCGAGCACGCGCACGCATGCCGCCGTCATGGCGGCGCTCGCCGGAGCATCCGTGGCCTGCGGCGCGAACAGGTCGCGCAAAGGCCCACCCCAGCCGAGGTCGGTCAGCCGGGCGAGCGCGCGCCCGGCGGAGAGCCGCTGGGCCGGCGGGATGTTGCCGCGCACGTCGACCCCGAGGCTCGCGACCCCGGTAGGCCACTGCGCGCGCGGCTCGAGGAGCACGCCGACCCGGTCGAGCGATTCGGCCGCGGCGGATGCGGCCTCCGCGCGCACGTCGGCGGGGTACCAGGCCGCAGCGCAGTTGTCGCAGCGTCCGCAGGGAACTGCGGTGTCGTCATCCAGGGCCCGCTGCAGGAATTCCATCCGGCAGCCGGTCGTGCGCTCGTACTCGACCATCGCGCGTTGCTCCGTGACGCGTTCTGCGGCGATGCGCTCGTAGCGTTCGCGGTCGTAGGTCCAGGGCTCGCCGGTGGCGACCCAGCCGCCCTTGACCCGGCGCACGGCGCCGTCGACGTCGAGCACCTTGAGCAGCAGCTCGAGCGGGGTGCGGCGCAGGTCGACCCTGGCTTCGAGCGCCGGGGTGGAGAGCGGCGCCCCGCCGGCGTGGGCGAGGGCGCCGAGCACGGCCTCCGCCTTGACCTGGTTGGGCATCGAGGCGGTGGCGAAGTACTGCCAGATGGCCTCGTCTTCGGCGCCGGGGAGCAGCAGGACGTCGGCGTTCTCGGTAGCGCGGCCGGCGCGACCGACCTGCTGGTAGTACGCAACGGGGGAGGAGGGCGCGCCGAGGTGCAGCACGAAGCCGAGGTCGGGCTTATCGAAGCCCATCCCGAGCGCGCTCGTCGCGACGAGGGCTTTGACCTCGTTGTTCTTGAGCATGCGCTCCGACTCTTCGCGCTCGCCCGTGTCGGTCTGGCCGGTGTAGGCGCGCACCGCGTGGCCGGCCTCCCGCAACAGGCGGGCGGTGTCTTCGGCGGCGGCGACGGTGAGCGTGTAGATGATGCCGCTGCCGGGCAGTTCGGCCAGGTGGCTGAGCAGCCAGGCCAGCCGCGCCCGGGAATCGGGCAGCCGCAGTACGCCCAGGCGCAGGGATGCCCGGGCGAGCGGCCCGCGGATGGTGACGACCGCGGTGTGCGGGGTGTCGGACGCAGAGTCCGTTGAGACCCGGTGGGTCAGCCCCACTTGCTCAGCGACATCCGTCACCACCCGGCTGTTCGCGGTCGCCGTCGTGGCCAGCACCGGCACCCCGGCGGGCATCTCGGCGATCAGGTCGCGCAGGCGCCGGTAGTCGGGGCGGAAATCGTGGCCCCAGTCGGAGATGCAGTGCGCCTCGTCGACGACGAGCAGGCCGACCCGCGCGAGGAGGGCCGGGAGCTGTTCGTCGCGGAAGGACGGGTTATTGAGGCGTTCCGGCGACACGAGCAGCACATCCACTTCGTCTGCCTGCAGCTTCTGCAGCACGTCGGCCCATTCGTGTGCGTTGGAGGAGTTGATCGACACGGCGCGCACCCCGGCGCGGGCGGCTGCGGCGACCTGGTCGCGCATCAACGCGAGCAGCGGCGAGACGAGGATGGTCGGCCCGGCACCCTGGCGCCGCAGCAGCAGGGTGGCGACGAAGTACACGGCCGACTTGCCCCACCCGGTGCGCTGCACGACGAGCGCCCGGCGTCGCTGGTCGACGAGGGTCTCGATCGCCTCGAACTGGCCCTCGTGGAAGTCCGCGTCGTCCCGCCCGACGAGCGTGCGCAGGACGTCGAGGGCTGAGGCGCGCGTGTCGGTCATCCAGCCAGCTTGGCAGGTGCGGGTGACAGAGCGCCCAGAACGGGAAGGTGAGCGCGCGTCGAGCCGGGCAGCCACGTCGGCCGGGAACCCGCCTCCGGCATGTGCGGCACCTCGGCGTCGCCGTCCACCTGGATCCAGCCGCCGTCCCAGTCGTCGGCGAGCACGAGGACGGATGCCCGCGCATCCTTCTCCGCGTTGCGGGTCTTGGCGCGGGCCTGTGACTGGGCCTACATCATCTGCTTCTCCTGCCCCTGCTGCTTCTCCTG
>DAIMHX010000025.1:1703-12509 GCA_036723055.1 Microbacteriaceae bacterium | reverse complement strand
CTGCTTCTCCTGCCCCTGCTGCTTCTCCTGTGCCTGCTGCTGTGCCGGCGCCTGCGCCGGTGCATTCATGTGCTCCTGCATGGCCGCCACGTCCATGTAGAGCACCTCCCAGAGGTGACCGTCGGGGTCCTGGAAGCTGCGGCTGTACATGAAGCCCTGGTCGTCCGGCTCGTTGGAGGCGGTGCCGCCCGACTCGAGGGCCTTGTCGGCCAGTACGTCGACGGCCGCGCGGCTGTCGACGGCGAGCGCGAGGATGGCCTCGGTGCTCCGGCTGGCGTCGGCGATCTCCTTCTTGGTGAACCGTTTGAACGTCTCCGGCGTCAGCAGCATGGCGTAGATGTGGTCCTCTTCGATCACGAGGCAGGCGGCTGTCTCGTCGGTGAACTGCGGGTTGAACGAGTAGCCGAGTTTCGTGAAGAAGTCCATGGACCTCGTGAGGTCCGCGACGGGCAGATTGACGAAAATCATTGTTGACATGGGGGAGTTCCTCTCGTTGCGATCGATCCCGGATTGGATTCACCCACCAGTACACTCCCGGCCCCGCGGGGGATGCAACCCCTGCCGCGCGGGATTTCCGCCTTTTCGCGGGTGGCGCGCGCCACCGGCGAAACGGCGCAGGCCCCGCGTAGCTCGACGGTCGCTGACTAGGCCGGCGGGCTCTCGGGGACGAGCACGAAGTCGCGGGTCTCGCCGGGGGAGAGCGTCGCCTCCTGGCCCTCGATCCTGAGCCTGATCGGTGTGGCGCCGCCGGCGTGCAGCCGAAGTCGCAGTCTCGTTGCGGTCAGCTCGAGCCGGATCGGCTGCTCCCGGTAGTTGATCGTGAAGGCAATCTCGGTCAGCTCCGCCGGGAGCACCGGGTGCAGCCAGAGCATGTCGCCCCGGATTTCGAGTCCGGTGTAACAGCGCACGACCATGTCGACGGAACCGGCCATCCCGGCGAGGTGGATTCCCTCCCGCGTTGTGCCGCCCTGGATGTCGGCCAGGTCGCTCTCCAGGGCCTGGGTCAGGAAGGCCCAGGACCGCTCACGATCGCGGCGGGCCTCCAGCCAGGAGTGCACGACGTTGCTCAGCGTCGACCCGTGCGTCGACCGCGAGCCGTAGAACTCGACCGTGCGCACGATGGCCTCCGGCGGCAGCGCGTAACCCATGTCGTGCAGCACATCCCGCAGTTCCTCGGCCGAGAGCAGGTACAGCAGCATGAGCACATCCGCCTGCTTGGAGAGCCGGTAGTTGTTCGGACTGTCGCCCTCTGCGTTGAGGATCAGGTCCAGCCGGCCGATCGAGCCATATCTCGCCCGGTACGCGTCCCAGTCGAATTCGGCGAGCTGCTCGTAGCCGTCGAACTGGCTAAGGACCCCGTCGGCGTGGAACGGCACGCGCAGCCGGCGGCTGATGTGCTCCCACTCGCCGACCTCGTCCGGCCGCAGCCGCAGCCGGTTCCAGAGCGGCCGGCAGTAGCGCCCCTCGAGCAGGGCGACCGTCTCGACCGCCCGGCGCAGCACCCACGCCGTCAGGACGTTCGTGTACGCGTTGTTGCGCAGCCCCTGGCCCGGCGCCCCTGGGTAGCCGTCATGAAATTCGTCCGGACCCATCACTCCCTCGATGTCGTACCGGTCTGCCGCGGCGTCGTAGCTGGTCAGGCTGGCGAAGAACCGCGCCACCTCGAGCAGCAGCTCGGCGCCCTGACGGATCAGGAACTCCAGGTCGCCGGTCGACTGGTAGTGCTGCCAGACGCTGTAGGCGATGGCCAGGCCCACGTGCCGCTGCAGGCGAGAGTTGTCGGGCATCCATTGGTCGGTGCGGGTGTTGAAGAGCTCGGTGGGTGTCACGTCGCGCCCGTCGATTCCGCTCTGCCAGGGGAACATGGCGCCCTCGAAGCCGGCCGATTTCGCGGCCGCCCTCGCCTCGCCCAGGCGCCGGTACCGGTAGCCGAGCAGGGCGCGGCTGAGGTCGGGCCGGCGGAGGGTGAGGATCGGGTAGACGAACAGCTCGTCCCAGAACACATGGCCCCGGTACCCCTCGCCGTGCAGCCCTCGCGCCGGCACCCCGGCATCCAGGTCGGCGTCGACGGCGGCCATCGTCTGCAGCACGTGGAACGTGTTCAGGTTGAGCGCGAGCGACGCCCGCTCGCTCGCGTGCAGGTGCACCGCGAACTCGTCCCAGAGGATCTGCCATTCGCGCTCGTGCGCGCGCAGCAGCCTGGCCGGCTCAGCCAGCCGCTGCATCCACGTCGTCACCGCCTGGGCCGGCGAGACGATGGCACGGTCGCGCGAGGTGCTGACGATGACGACCTTCTCCACCCGAAGCGGATGCCCCGGTGCCAGGTCGAGCTCGAACTCGTGCGCGACCCAGCCGGCGTCGTCGCGCAGCAGCCGCCGGCTCGGCGCGAGCCGTCGGTCGCCCTCGAACGCCCGCGTGCGCGAGGCCATTGCGATGTGCACGCCGGACTCGGTCGTCTCCATCTCCAGCAGCACGGTCTCCGCGTCGATCTCGGCCGCCGTGCTCGGGGTGAGATGTGTGCCGGCCAGCAGCCGGTACGCGGCCACGTTGCCGTTCGCCACCCGGCCGTCGAGGGCCGACCGCACGGTCAGGAGGCCGGACCAGTCCTCCGCCTCGAACGTCGAGTCGAGCACGGCGACGTGCGGCGCGGCCTGGGAGACGAAGCGGCGCGTCGTGACGCGCGTCGTACGCCCGGCGTCGTCGAGAAAACGGATCACCCGGGTCAGCAGGCCGCGCCGCAGGTCCAGCTCCTGCCGGTAGCTCACCAGCCGGGCGGTGTCTGGCCGGAACCAGTCTTCGGCGCCCACCTTGAACCAGAGCGGCAGCCAGTTGGGAGCGTTGACCATCGACTCGTCTTCCACCACGTGGGTGCCCAGGTCGGTGCGCAGCCGGTTGTACACGCCGGCCAGGTAGGTGCCCGGGTAGTGCACGGCGTCGGCATCGGCCTCCGCTGCGGCGCCCCTGGTGCCCCAGTATCCGTTGCCGAGCGTGCACAGCGCCTCACGCAGGCCTTCCGTCTCCGGATCGAAACCGTCGTAGCGGAGCAGCCAGGGGTCGCTGCCTGCGTCGCCGCCGGCCCAGCCGGGGAGCTTGTGGGCGAGGCTTTCGGCGAGGCCGAGTTCGCCCAGTTCCAGGTCGCTGAGCTCCAGGTCGCTCAGGTCCGCCACCACCAGGTCGGCGCCCGCGGCCCGGAGCCGGTCGCCGTAGCCTGCCCGGTCCAGGCCGACGACGAGTCCGAATCCGCCGCGAACGGCCGCCTGCACGCCTGCCTCGGCGTCTTCGACGACGACGGCCCGCCCTGGGGCCACGCTCAGCCGCCGGGCCGCCTCGAGGAAGAGGGCCGGGTCGGGCTTGCCGGCCAGGCGCATCCGTATGGCGTCGGTCCCATCGACGCGGACGTCGAAGAGGTCCGTGACGGCGGCAGCCTCCAGCACCAGCTCGCTGTTGCGGCTGGAGGTCACGACGGCGGTCGGGATGCCGTGCTCCCGGAGCCGACGGACCAGCCCAACCGTGCCGGGGATGGCGAACGCGCCGCCGGCCGCGAGGCGCTCGGTGAAGAGAGCCTGCTTGCGCGCGGCGAGCGTCGCGATCGTCGGCTGCGGCACCGTGATTCCGCGCGAAGCGAGGAAGGTCCGGATGCCGTCTTCCCTCGGTCGGCCGTCAACGTAGCGCCGATAGTCGGCGACCGGGTCGAACGGGGCCACCGGGGTCTCCTGTGCCTTCGCCAGCCCGGGGAGCACCTCGTCAAACAGCGCCTTCCACGCCTCCGCATGCACGGTCGCGGTGTCGGTGACGACGCCGTCCATGTCGAAGATCACCGCGTCGTATGCCGTTCGCGATGGGGGAGGCGGCTGGCTTTCACTCACGGGCACCCCTTCGTTGCACGTCATACTACTGACCCGCGGCATCGTCGCTAGGCTCGCTGCGTGAACATGATTGAAGAGCTCGCGACGCGCATGCGTCCGGATGACGTGGCCGATTTCCGCCGGGTGATCGCCGAAGCGCGGGTGAGCGACCAGATCCTGCTGAACGAGCGGGCGATGGGTCGCATGGTGGGCATGGTCCAGTGGATCCTGCGGCGCGTTGGCGAGGACGGCATCCGTCTCACCTCGAGCGGTTACCTGCCGCCGGCGGTCGTTGTGGCGGCGACGGCCGAGCTGGACTGGGGCTGGCCCATGTCGATCAACCGGGAGAGCCACCTGCGTCCGCTGCTCGAGCTCCGGTCGCATCTGCGTGATGTCGGGCTGCTGCGGGTCAGCAAGGGCGTGCTCCACCGGACCGCACAGGGCCGCGCGCTCACCGAGGCGCCGCGCGAGCTGTGGTGGCAACTCGCGCGCACGATTCACCACAGCCGGAAGCCCGCGGTCGTCGACGCGACGAAGCTGCTGCTCCTCTTTATCGCGGTGCGGACGCTGACCAAAGAGGAGGACTACTACGCGGCAATCGCGTACGGCCTGAGTACCCTCGGCTGGCTTCACCGCAGCGAGAACGAGGTGAGCCCCGGAGACGCGCACGCGCTGGTCCTGGAGAAGTGGCGACTGCTGGTGCGGCTCGACGTCTTCGCGCGGGATCGCCACGGCGACTCCGGCTGGACCTCGACGGCCGCGGGCGCCGCGTTCGCCCGGGCGGCCCTGCAGAGCGCGGCGACGGGAACGGCCAGCTAACGGTGGTTTGATTGATGAATGGATGCCGCACCCTACATCGATGACTTCGCCCGGTTCATCACCGCCTCGCCGTCGTCGTACCACGCGGCCGCCGAAGTCGCCCGCCGCCTCGAGGAGCACGGATTCACCCGTCGCAGCGAGGCCTCGGAGTGGGCCGACGGTGCCGGACGGCACTACGTCGTGCGCGACGGCGCCGTGGTGGCGTGGGTGCAGCCGGCCGGGGCCGGCCCGACCACGCCGTTCCGCATCCTCGGCGCCCACACCGACTCACCCGGTTTCAAGCTCAAGCCGAAGCCGACCACCGGCTCCCACGGCTGGCTGCAGGCCGGCGTCGAGGTCTACGGCGGCCCGCTGCTCAACTCGTGGCTCGACCGCGAACTCGAGCTCGCCGGCCGACTGGTCACCCGCGACGGCACGGAGCACCTCGTGCGCACCGGGCCGTTCCTGCGGATCCCGCAGCTGGCCGTGCACCTCGACCGGGAGGCGAACAACGCCCTCACCCTCGACAGGCAACGCCATCTCGCCCCCGTCTTCGGCGTCGGCGACAGCTCCTCCGCCGACCTCGTCGCGCACCTCGCCGGCCTCGCCGGGCTCGAGGGGGCGGATGTCGCCGGCTACGACATCCTCACCGCCGACACCAACCCGCCGGCCCGGTTCGGTCTCGACGGGACGCTGTTCGCGGCCGGGCGGATGGACAACCTCACCTCGGTGCACGCCGGCCTGCAGGCCCTGATCGCGGTCGGGGACCAGACCGCCGGCATCAGCGTGCTCGCCGCCTTCGACCACGAGGAGGTCGGCTCCGAATCCCGCTCCGGCGCGAGCGGGCCGCTGCTCGACGACATCCTCACCCGCATCGGCGCCGGCCTCGGCGCCACGACGGCGCAGCGGCTCCAGGCCTACGCCGCCTCCTGGTGCCTCTCGGCCGACGCCGGCCACGCCGTGCACCCGAACTATCCGGGCAGCCACGACCCCGCCAACACTCCCGTCGCCGGGGGAGGGCCGCTGCTCAAGATCAACGCGAACCAGCGCTACGCGACGGATGCCGTGGGCGCCGCCCTCTGGGCGCGCAGCTGCGAGCAGGCGGGCGTGGCGTACCAGGAGTTCGTGTCGAACAACGTTGTGCCCTGCGGGTCGACGATCGGGCCGCTCACCGCGACCCGGATGGGCATCCGCACCGTCGACGTGGGCGTGCCGCTCCTGTCGATGCATTCGGCGCGCGAGCTGTGCCACGTGAACGACCCGGTCGCCCTGTCGGCCGCGGTCGCCGCGTTCTTCGCGCCCGCTCGTTAGCGCCCCCGCTACCCCACCCCGACCCACCCCGCCGCCCCGGCATTCGCCCGGCGCCGGCTCTTCGATTCACTCTCTTCGATTCACTGAAATCTCCGCAGAAAGGCATTCCCCCCATGACGCAGCTTCACGAAGCGTCCACACCCGAGGTCCAGGCCGAGGCGCGCCGCCGGCGCACCTTCGCGGTGATCTCCCACCCGGATGCCGGCAAGTCCACCCTCACCGAAGCCCTGCTGCTGCACGCGCGCGCCATCACCAGCGCCGGTGCGACGCACGGCAAGGCCGGCCGGCGCGGAACCGTGTCCGACTGGATGGCGATGGAACAGGCCCGAGGCATCTCTGTCACGAGCGCCGCGATCCAGTTCGAGTACCGCGACAGCGTGATCAACCTCGTCGACACCCCCGGCCACGCCGACTTCTCCGAGGACACCTTCCGCGTGCTCTCAGCGGTCGACGCCGCCGTCATGCTCGTCGACGCGAGCAAGGGCCTCGAGGTGCAGACCATGAAGCTCTTCGAGGTCTGCAAGCAGCGCAAGCTGCCGGTGATCACCGTCATCAACAAGTGGGACCGACCGGGCGCAGAGGCCCTCGACCTGATGGACGAAATCCGCACCCGCACCGGACTCGTACCCACCCCGCTGACCTGGCCGGTCGGCATCGCCGGGGATTTCCGCGGAGTGATCGAACGCGGCACCGACGAATTCATCCGGTTCACCCGCACGGCCGGAGGCGCAACGGCCGCCGCCCTCGAACGCCTGAGCGCCGCCGCCGCTGCCGCCGAAGAAGGCGACGCCTGGGTCGCGGCCACCGAGGAATCTGAACTGCTGGCCGAGGAAGACCAGGACCACGATCAGTCCCGGTTCCTGGCGAACGAGACCACGCCGGTGCTCTTCGCCGCTGCCGTGCTCAACTTCGGGGTGCAGCACATCCTGGACACCCTCGTCGACTTCGCGCCGGCCGCCGAGGCCCGCGAGGACGCATCCGGTGGCCACCGCGCCGTGAGCGCGGCGTTCTCCGGCTTCGTGTTCAAGGTGCAGTCGGGCATGAACGCGTCCCACCGCGACCACGTCGCCTTCGTGCGGGTGTGCTCGGGCCAGTTCCGCCGCGGGATGATCGTCACCCACGCGGCGAGCGGGCGGCCGTTCGCCACCAAGTACGCCCAGCACCTGTTCGGCCGGGAGCGCGAGGTCGCGGATGAGGCGTGGCCCGGCGACGTCGTCGGCCTCGTCAACGCTTCGGCGCTGCGGGTCGGCGACTCGATCTTCGAAGGCGACCCGGTCGAGTTCCCGGCGTTGCCGATGTTCGCGCCAGAGCACTTCCGGGTGGTGCGTTCGGCGGACACGAGCAAGCACAAGCAGTTCCGGCGTGGGATCGACCAGCTCGACCACGAGGGCGTCATCCAGGTCATGCGCTCCGAGCTGCGCGGCGACCAGGCCCCCGTGCTCGGTGCCGTCGGGCCGATGCAGTTCGAGGTCGTCGAGGAACGGATGACGCACGACTTCGGCGCGGCCATCCGCTCGGAGACCCTGCCGTACCAGATTGCCAGGCGCACCGACCGGGAGAGCGCCGAGATCCTCGGCCACGACCGGCAGGTGGAGGTGCTCATGCGCTCCGACGGAACCCTGCTCGCCCTGTTCAGCACGCCGTGGCGGCTGCGCAACACGGTCAGGGACAACCCGGAACTCCTGCTGGAAGACCTGGCGGCCGCCCAGGCGTAGGCGAACAGAAAGAAAAACCGGCCGGCCCGTGATGGGCCGGCCGGTTTCTGTGTATTGGGCTTGCGGACTACGCGTCGACGACGACCGAGGTGATCACGGGGCTGCGACGGTACTTGCGCTGCATCCACCGGGTGACGCTCTGGGTGAAGAGCTCTTCGAGCTCCGGGCCCTCGATGGTCTTGACCTTGTTGGCGGTGCGCATCGCGTCGTCGATCGACCTGGTCGCGCCGTGGATCCAGTCGTTGTCGTGCACGAATCCGCGGGAGATGAATTCGACCGGCTCGGTGAGCTTGCCGGTGCTCGTGTCGAGGATGCCGAGGATCGTGATCGCGCCGTCTTCGGAGAGCTGGAGGCGTTCGGCCATCGCCGTCTTCGAGTGGGTGGCATCGACCGTCATGGCGTCGACGAACACGAGGTCGACGGCGACGCGGCCGGTGACCCTGGCCCGACCGTCGATGAGGTCGACGACAACGCCGTCCTCCACGATCAGCACGCGGTCCTCGGCGACGCCGGTGCGCACGGCGAGTTCGGCGTTGGCCTTGAGGTGGCGCCATTCGCCGTGCACCGGCATGACGTTCGTCGGCTTCACGATGTTGTAGCAGTAGACGAGTTCGCCGGCGCTGGCGTGGCCGGAGACGTGCACCCGGGCGTTGCCCTTGTGCACGACGTTGGCGCCCCAGCGGGTGAGGCCGTTGATGACCCGGTAGATGGCGTTCTCGTTGCCCGGGATCAGGGAGCTGGCCAGCAGGACGGTGTCGCCCTCGCCGATCTTGATCACGTGTTCGCGGTTCGCCATCCGGGACAGGGCGGCCATCGGCTCGCCCTGCGAACCGGTGCAGATGAGCACGACCTTGTCGTCCTTCATCCGTTCGAGCGCCCGCATATCAACGACGAGGCCCTTGGGGATGTTCAGGAAGCCCAGGTCGCCAGCGATGCCCATGTTGCGCACCATCGAACGGCCGACGAATGCGACCTTGCGGTTGTGGCGCACGGCGGCGTCGAGAACCTGCTGGATGCGGTGCACGTGGCTGGCGAAGCTGGAAACGATGATGCGGCGCTGCGCGGTGCGGAAGACGGCGTCGATGGCCGGGCGGATGTCTTCCTCCGTGATCGTGAACCCGGGGACCTCGGCGTTGGTCGAGTCGGTGAGGAAGAGGTCGACACCCTCGACGCCGAGCCGGGCGAACCCGGGAAGGTCGGTCAGTCGGTTATCCAGGGGGAACTGGTCCATCTTGAAGTCACCGGTGTGCAGCACGAGGCCGGCCTCGGTGCGGATGGCGATGGCGAGTCCGTCGGGGATCGAGTGGTTCACGGCCAGGAATTCGAGGTCGAACGGGCCGGCGTTGCGGCGTTGCCCTTCCTCGACCTGAACGAGGACGGGCTTGATGCGGTGTTCCTCGAGCTTGGCGCTGAGGAAGGCGAGGGTCAGCTCCGATCCGATGATGGGGATGTCGGCGCGCTCGCGCAGGAGGTAGGGAACGCCGCCGATGTGGTCTTCGTGACCGTGGGTGAGTACGATCGCTTCGATGTCCTTGAGCCGTCCGCGGATGGCGGAGAAGTCGGGCAGGATCACGTTGATGCCCGGCTGGTTCTCTTCGGGGAAGAGCACGCCGCAGTCCACGATGAGGAGCTTGCCCTTGTGCTCGAAGACGGTCATGTTGCGGCCGATCTCGCCGAGCCCGCCCAGGGCGATGACGCGCAGGCCGCGTTTGGCCAGGGGCGGCGGCGTGGACAGGTCGAGGTCGTGCTTAGTCAATGGTGCTCATTTCATGGGTGTGACCGCGCGCGTGACCGCGGGCTGGTCGTGATAACCGGTGAGGGGCCGGAGCGGCCGAACCGTGTGTGCTGGTGGTGCGAGATTGTGTGTGTGAAATCGTGTTTTTCGAATGTCGAGGGCCCTGCTCGTGCTCGTCACCGGGCGCGAGCGGCAGGCTGTGGCACGTGGCGGCGGAGCAGGTCGGGCACTCGTCGGCCGGCTGAGGTTGCTCCTCGGGAAATCCAGAGGGGCTTCATGCGGCGGGCGAGGATCGACCGCGAGGGATCATCCCGCGTGGAGAGCCACGACCTCCACCCTAACGCTACGTCGCTGTGAGAGCGCACCGCCGACCGCGGGCCGGGCCGGGGGTGGCCGGTTCGGGGGTGCGGGCGTAGCGTGAAAAGCGACCGCCAGAGACGAAGGAGAGCAGACCATGAATGTCGCCGAACGGATGCTCCGCAGCCACCCGCAGGGGTCGGAGAACGCCGACCTGCTGGCCGCCGCGATCGATGCCTGTTACGACTGCGCCCAGGCCTGTACGGTCTGCGCCGACGCCTGCCTGGGGGAGGACAGCGTCGCCGACCTGGTGCGGTGCATCGGCACCGACCAGGACTGCGCCGACGTCTGCGCGGCGACCGGCGCCGTGCTGTCCCGGCCGACGGCATCCGATGACAACCTCACGGCGGCGATCCTCGCTGCCTGTGTCACCGCGTGCTCGACCTGTGCCGACGAATGCGAGAGCCACGCCGATATGCACGAGCACTGCCGCATCTGCGGCGAGATCTGCCGGCGCTGCCAGCGGGCCTGCCGCGACCTGCTCGTCGAAATCGGCTAGGGCGTAACTCCAGCGGATCGCGCCGCCCGGCCGCTGCCCGCGCGCTTCTAACCGCGGTCCCGACCGAACGGCTTGTACCCCCGGTCGCGGTCGACGCCGTGCCGGCCGTCGCGCGGGCCGGGGTCCGGCAGCTCCGGCATCTGGTCGTCGTGGTCGTAGACCTTCGTGCGGGTCTGCACGCTTGCGCGAGCTACCCGCGGCGGCTCGGTTCCGCCCGCGTCGACCACGGTTTCCTTGATCACCGTCTCGGTGACCCGGATCGTCGCGTCCGCCGCCACGATGCGCGCGGCCGGGCGCCCGTGGCGGGTCAGCACGATCTCCTCGCCGGCCTGGACGCGCGCGATCAGCGCCGGGAGGTGCCGCTTCGCTTCGTCGAGGCTCACGGTCAGGGGGCCCTGCGCGGCTCCGGCTCCCTTTCTCCTCGCGGGGTAGGGGTCGAATTCCTCGTCGCGGTCCACTCCGTGCCTGCCGTCGCGCGGACCTGCGTCGGGCAGCTCGGGCAGCTGGTCGCTGTCGAACGTGAAGCTCTTGCCTGTGTGGCTGTTG
>DAIMHX010000025.1:0-1603 GCA_036723055.1 Microbacteriaceae bacterium | reverse complement strand
TTGCCTGTGTGGCTGTTGGCTGTGTGGTGCATGGGAGGCTCCTCTCCATTGACGGATGCCTGAGACTGACGGTACGCCGACTGCGCTCGGCGCGCCATGGGGGGTAGCGTTGGGGCATATCAACGGCGCACGCTCGGGACTCCGAGGGCGTCAGGAGCAGAGTGGCGCGGACACAGTGATGAAACGTCGAACCTTCCTGATCGGGTCGGCATCCGGGCTGTCCGTTATCGCGCTCGCCGCGTGCACGCCCACCGGCCCGCAGCCGACGCCATCCGTCACGCCGACACCGGCGCTGGTCCCGCAGCCGCGCACGATGCGCCGGACGAACTGGTCGAAGGACCCCTTCTCCCGCGGCTCGTTCAGTTATGCGGAGCTCGGGTCGACCCCGGAGCATCGCGCCGCGCTGGCCGAACCGGTGCTCGACCGGCTTTTTTTCGCGGGCGAGGCCACCGCGGCCCATGAACCTGGCACCGTGCAGGGCGCCCGCTCCTCCGGACGGCTGGCCGCCCAGGCGGTGATTGCGGCCGGCAAGCCCGACGAGCGTATTGCCGTGATCGGCGCCGGCATCGCGGGCGTCACGGCGGCCGGGCTGCTGCGGGACGCCGGCTTCAGCGTGGTCGTCCTCGAGGCGCGCAAGCGTGCCGGCGGACGCATCGACACCGTGACTAACGCGGACTGGCCGTTCCCCATCGAGCTCGGCCCGTCGTTCGTGCGCAGCAGCTCGGAGAACCCCCTCGACGAACTGCTCGCGGGGCTCGGGGTGACCACGCACGCCTTCCCGCACGATCCGGAGGTGCGCACGCGCACCGGCGACACGGTGCCCGTGAAGCCCGTGGGGGCGGAGGCCGTCGCCCGCGCGCTCGAATGGGCGGCGAAGCAGGCGCAGGACGTGTCCGTCGAGCGGGCACTGGTCGATTCGGGGGCGGCGAAGCTGTCCACAACGGATGCCGCCAACGGCGTTTCCGACGACGACTGGCTCGGCTACGAGGTCTCCGCCGACCTGGAGATGCGGTCGGGCGCGACCATCGGCCAGATGTCGGCCTGGTACAGTCCGGCCGCGGGCGGCGGCGCCGACGACCGCATTGTGCTCGGCGGGTACGCGAAGCTCGTCGAAGACGGCTCCGCCGATGTCGGCCTCCTGCTCTCCAGCCTGGTCAAGCGCGTCGCCTACAACGCCGACGGCGTCAGCATCCGTCTCGGTACGGGCGAATCGCTCACGGCGGCCAGGGCCATCGTCACCGTCCCATTGGGCGTGCTGAAGTCCGACGGCCTGGAATTCGAGCCGCCGCTGCCGTTCGCGCACCGCGGCGCGATCGCGGCGCTCGGCATGGGCGTGCTCGACAAGGCCTGGTTGCGGTTCGATAAACCGTTCTGGACCACGGATGCGCCACTCTGGATGACCGTCGGCGAGGACTCCGACTTCCCGGTCTGGGTCAACATGATGCCGCTGACCGGCGAACCGGTGCTGATGGGCCTGGTCACGGCCGAGAACGCGATCCGCCTGGCGGACGTCGACGACACCGAGTTCCGCACGGCCGCGCTCCGCAGCCTCGAGCCCTTCGCAGCCCGCCCCTGACCCGACCTGCCCCGCCCCCTCCCGCCC
>DAIMHX010000024.1:40632-46100 GCA_036723055.1 Microbacteriaceae bacterium | reverse complement strand
CCGCTAGAGGTTCGCGGGCTGAAGATTCCTGCAGCCGGTACGCGAGAAATGAATTCGGCTGACCCCGATGAAGAGCACAGGAAACCCGGTCTAGTCTGGCTGTGTGACCTCACTTAATCTGGGTCTGCCCACATACCGGCAGGATGGCAGCGCTGCGCCGTCAATGGCCGGGCGACCGGATATTCCGGGCCTCGTCGACCGGTTCGGCCGCGTCGCCAGGGACCTGCGCATTTCCATCACCGAGAAGTGTTCGCTGCGCTGTACGTACTGCATGCCGGAGCAGGGGTTGCCGGTCATCGCCAGGGACAACCTGCTGACCCCGGCCGAGATCGGCCGGCTCGTGCGGATCGGTACGCGCGACCTCGGCGTGCGCGAGGTGCGCTTCACCGGCGGCGAACCGCTCATGCGGGCCGACCTGGCCGAGATCATCGCGCGGAGCGCGGAGGCGGCGCCCGGCATTGACCTCTCCATGACGAGCAACGGGATTGGGCTCGACCGCCGGGTCAAGGCGCTCGTGGCCGCTGGGCTTACCCGCATCAACGTCTCCCTCGACACCGTCGACCGGGTTCACTTCGCGGAGCTGACCCGCCGGGACCGGCTGCCCGACGTGATCGCCGGCATCCGGGCCGCGCACGCCGCCGGGCTCACCCCCCTCAAACTCAACGCCGTCCTCATGCGGGAGACCCTCGCCGGCGCCGCCGACCTGCTCGCCTGGGCCCTGGCTGAAGGATGCCGCCTGCGCTTCATCGAGCAGATGCCGCTGGACGCCGACCACGCGTGGGCCAGGGACCACATGGTTCCCGCCAGCGAACTGCTCGACGTGCTCGGCACCCGGTTCACCCTCACCGAGGCCGGCCGCAATGATCCGTCGGCGCCCGCCGAGGAATGGTACGTCGATGGCGGTCCGGCGACGGTCGGCATCATCGCGTCGGTGACGCGGTCGTTCTGCGGGGACTGCGACCGCACCCGCATCACCGCGGAAGGCACCGTGCGCTCCTGCCTGTTCGGCGACAACGAGACGGATCTGCGCGGACTGCTGCGCAACGGCGCGGAGGATGCCGAGATCGCGCAGTATTGGCGAGGCGCGATGTGGGCGAAACAGGCCGGTCACGGCATCGACGCCGCCGGGTTCGTGCCGCCGGAGCGCAGCATGGGGGCCATCGGTGGCTGACGCCGGCACCGACGTGCTCGTGCGAGTGCGGTACTTCGCCGCGGCCGCGGAGGCCGCCGGACGCGAGGAGGAGATGCTCTTCCTGCCTGCCGGCACGACCGTCGGCGAACTGCGCGAGGACCTCGCCCGGCGCCACGCCGGGCTGGAGGCCGTCATGCGGTCCGGCTCGTTTCTCGTGGACTCCGTCGTCAGCCGCGACCTGTCCCGCCCGATCGGCGAGCGCGTCGACGTGCTGCCGCCGTTCGCCGGGGGCTAAGCCCGTCCCGTCCGGCCCGTGAGGGGTCGCATATCGACCTTTATTCGGCCCGGGAAGGTCGATTTGCGACCCCTCATGGCGCAGGGGCCGGAGGCTAGAGGCCGACCCACTCCGAGCTGCCGGCGGGGAAGTGCTGGCGCTTCCAGATCGGCACCGTCAGCTTGATCTGCTCGACGAGTTCAGCGCAGGCGGCGAAGGCCTCGGCCCGGTGCGGTGCGGCGACGGCGGCCACCAGGGCGATGTCGCCGACGACGAGCGGCCCGGTGCGGTGGATGGCGGCGACCCGCAGGCCGGTCCGGCCGGCGATCTGCTCGCAGCATTCCCGCAGGAAACGCTCGGCATCCGGGTGCGCCTGGTAGTCCAGCGCGGTCACGGTGCGGTCGTTGTCGTGGTCACGCACGATCCCCTGGAAGGAGACGACGGCGCCGTTTTCCGGGGAGAGCACGAACGCGTCGACCGTGGCGATGTCGATCGGCTCGGCCGAAATCGCGGCGAGGACCTCAGCCACGGGATGCCTCCGGCGTGCTCGGCCCGGGTGCGGCGGCCGGCGAGGCCTCGTCGTGCTGCGCCGTGCCGGAGACCTGGTCGACGAGGTGGTCGAGCAGCCCGTCGAGCACGTCGAGGCCGTCGCGCACGCCGCCGGTCGATCCGGGGAGGTTGATCACGACCGTGCGTCCGGCGGTCCCGGCGAGCCCGCGGCTGAGCGCGGCGGTCGGCGTGGCCTGCGAGCCGCGGCGGCGGAGTTCTTCGGCGATGCCCGGCAGCTCGCGGTCGAGCACGGCCGCGGTTGCCTCCGGTGTCGCATCCGTGGAGGACACGCCCGTGCCGCCGGTCGTGATGATCACGGCGGGCTGCTGGTACACCGCGGCGGCGATGGCCTCGGCGATGTCGGCATCCGCCACAACGGACACCGGAGCGGTCTCGTAGCCGTGGCCGCTCAGCCAATCGGCGATCACGGGTCCGGTGGTGTCTTCGCGTTCGCCTGAGGCGCCCCTGGTCGAGGCGACGATCACGTGGGCGGTGCGCCCGTGGGCGGTGCTCAGGGCTGCGCCCTGCGAGAGGTGCTCGGTCGGTGCCTGGCCGACGACATCGCGCTGCCAATAGCCGCGTTTGCCGCCGCTCTTGTGCTCCAGGCGCACATCGGTGAGGGTCGCGGCCGGGTCGGCGGCCTTGATCATGTCGTGGAGGGTGAGGCCGGCGATGGCGACGGCCGTGAGGGCTTCCATTTCGACCCCGGTCTGGCCGCGCGTCTTCGCGGAGGCCTCGATGTCGATGGTGTACTCGCCGAGGCGGAAGTCGACCGTCACAGAGGACAGCGGCACCTGGTGGCAGAGCGGGATCAGCTCGGAGGTCTTCTTGGCGCCGGAGATGCCGGCGATGCGTGCGGTGGCAAGCACGTCGGCCTTCGGGAGGCCGTCGGCGCGCACGAGCGCGAGCACCTCCCGGGTGGTGACAACGCGGCCGCTGGCCACGGCCACGCGGGTCGTCTCGGCCTTGTGACCCACATCGATCATCCGCGCGCGGCCATCACTGTCCAGGTGTGTCAGCTCCGTCATAGGGTCCACACTCTCACATCGGCCCCCGCGGCGAGATCCGCGACGTCACGCGGGATGTCCAGGAGCACGTCGGCGCGGGCCATCGCCGCCACGAGGTGCGAACTCGGGCCGGCCACGGTGTCCACCGTGCCGTCGCCCCGCACCCGGCCGCGCAGGAACCGGCGCTTGCCGGCGACGGATGCGAGCGGCCCGGCCAGCCGCCTGGCAGTGGACGGCAGCTCGGGCAGCCCCGCGGCGCGGCGGAGGATCGGGCGGAGGAACACGACGAAGGACACCTGGGTGCTCACCGGGTTACCGGGGAAGCAGATGATCGGCACCCCGTCGACGACGGCGGTGGCCTGGGGGCCGCCGGGCTGCATGTCCACGTGGCCGATGGTCGCGCCGAGGGGCTCGAGGGATTCCCGCACGACCTCGTAGGCACCCTGCGAGATGCCGCCGGAGGTGATCACGAGGTCGGCAACATCCGTCGCGCGCCGGAGCAGGCGCAGGAATTCGGCGATGTCGTCGTCGCTCGAGCCCGCGAGCACGAGCTCTGCGCCGGCCTCGACGACGGCGGTGGTCAGTGCGACCCGGTTGGCATCGAAAACCTGGCCGGGTCCGGGAGCGGCGCCGGCCGGAACGAGTTCGGCGCCGGTCGTGATGACCGCGACGCGCACCCGGCGCCGCACGTCGACCGTGTCCTGGCCGGCTGCGGCGAGCGCGGCGAGGTGCCGGGGGGCCAGCCGCTGCCCGGCCGGCAGCAGCAGATCGCCGCGGCGCAGGTCGCTGCCCTGGTCGCGCACGTAGTCCCCGGGGGCCGGGGCCGTGGCGAAGGTCACGGTCGCGCCGTCGAGTGTGCCGGCCGGCCCGAGGCTGAGCTCGCTGTGTTCGACGGGCACGATGCTGTCAGCGCCATCCGGCACCACGGCGCCCGTCATGATGCGGAGCGCCGTGCCGGGGGAGAGGGCCGTGAGGGTCGCCGGGCCGGCCGGGATGTCGCCGGCGACCGGCAGGGTGACCGGCGCGTCGGCCAGGTCTGCGGCCCGCACGGCGAAGCCGTCCATCTGCGCGTTGCGGAACAGCGGCAGGTCGACGGCGGCGGTGACCGGCACGGCGGTGACGCGGCCGAGCGCGTCTGCCAGCGGCAGCGTTTCGCTGCCGACTCGATCGAGGAGCCCGGCCAGCATCGCTTCGATCGTTCGGGCGTGCTCCTCGACGCTTGTCACGGCTGCCGGCCCGGGCGGAGTCTGGGGGTCATCCGTTCAGTATCGCGTGATCGAGGGGTCGATGGTGGCCGACCACTCGTCGATTCCGCCCGCGAGCACACGCACGCCGCCGAGCCCGCCGGACTCGAGGAGGTCCCTGGCTCGCTCGGAGCGCGACCCGTGGTGGCAGTAGACAACGATCGGCGGGCCCCCGCGCAGGGAATCCGCCGCGGCCTGCGGATCGATCTCCAGCTCGCCGAGTGGGAGGAGCAGCGAGCCGCCGAGCGTGGCGACCTGCGCCTCCCACGGGTCGCGCACGTCGAGGATCCGGATGTCCGCGCCCGCCGCCAGCAACTCGGACAGTTCCCGGCTGCCGATGTCGGTGCCCGCCCGCGTCGCATCGGTGTCTGGAGCGACCCCGCAGAAGGCGTCGTAGTCGACGAGCCCGGTCACCGGGGTCCCTGCCGGATCGCTGTCGTAGGCCACCTCGCGGAACGTCCCGCGCAGGCTGTCGTAGATCGTCACCCGGCCGAGCAGGGGATCGCCGACTCCGCTGACGAGCTTGATGGCCTCCGTGACCATGAGCCCGCCGATCACGGCGCAGACCGAGGGCAGCGCCCCGGCTTCCGCGCAGGACGGCACGGTCCCGGGGGCCGGCGGTTCGGGGAAGAGGTCCCGGTAATGCGGTCCGCGCGCCGCCCAGCTGACCCCGGCCTGGCCGCCGAACTGGTGCACCGCACCCCAGACCACGGGAATGCCGGAGATCAGCGCGGCGTCGTTCGTCAGGTAGCGGGTGGCGAAGTTGTCGCTGCCATCGAGCACGAGGTCGTAATCGCCGAGGATCTCGAGGGCGTTGTCGGCGGTGAGCATGACCTCGTAGCCGATCGCACGGGTGTCCGGGTCGAGCATCGCCACGGTCTCCAGGGCCGAGGCGACCTTGCTGCGGCCGACATCCCGGATGCCGTGGATGGTCTGGCGGGGCAGATTGCTGGCCTCCACAGAGTCCGCGTCGATGATTCCCACGGTCCCGAAGCCGGCCGCGGCCAGGCCGGGGATCGTCGCGCTGCCCAGCCCTCCGGCGCCGACGACGAGAACCCGGGCGGCGGCCAGCCTGCGTTGCGCGACAAGTCCGAATCCAGGGAGGGAGACGGTCCGCGAATACCGGGCCGTGCGTTCGGAAGAAAGCCGGTCGCCCGGTTCGATGAGGGGGTCCGATCCGGCAGGAATGCGCGTCATGCTGCTAAGGATAAACCCCGCGCCACCGGCATAGGTGGGAGGCCCCGGACGGATGCTCACGCCGC
>DAIMHX010000024.1:0-40532 GCA_036723055.1 Microbacteriaceae bacterium | reverse complement strand
TGCTCACGCCGCCATGGCGGCCATTGCCGCGATCATGCTTCCGGAACACACGACGTGGCGGTCACTGCCGCGGTCGCCTGAACCTGCTCGGACGCATGCGCCGGCATCAGGAGCAGCGCCGCCCACATGAACGCGGTGTCCAGGACGGTGACCGCCGCAATGCGCCCCCGGCGATCGGCTCGGAGCCGCGGACCAGGCCGGCCGCGCGCGACAACCGGCCGACCGGCTCCGTGAACCAGGAACGGCTGCAGCAACCTCCCGCGCTGGCTCCGGGCGGGGACAGCGCAGCCCCGGGCGAAGGGCCGGAGCGGGAGGCGATCCTCGCCATGGCCTCGGCCGAGGAGCACCTGCACGAGATGTCGTTCGCCGAACTCGCTCCGGATGAGGTGGCCGAAATGCGGCGCCTCGTGCGGCGCATCGTGCTCTCCACGCCGGAACGCCGCAGCCGTCGGACCCGGCGAACCGCGCACAGCAGCGCCCGGCTGGACCTGCGCCGCACGGTCCGGGCGGCCCAGCGCACCGGGGGCGACTCCGTCCGTCTCGTCTACACGCGTCGTCGCCCGCGTCCCAGGCGCCTGGTGCTGTTGGCCGATGTGTCCGGCTCGATGGAACCGTACACGAGGGTGTTCCTGTCGCTGCTGCAGGGCGCCGTCGCGGGTGCCCAGGCCGAGGCATTCGTGTTCTCCACCCGGCTGACCCGGCTGACCCGCCAGCTGGCGTTGCGCGATCCGGACCAGGCTCTGGCCCGTGCCGCCGCGAGCGCCACGGACTGGGCGGGCGGCACCCGGCTCGCGGAGAGCATCCGTCACTTCATCGACGAACACGGCCGCCGCGGCCTCGCCAGGGGCGCGGTCGTCGTGGTGTTCTCCGATGGCTGGGCGCAGGACGCCCCGGAAGAGGTGGCCACCCAGATGGCTCGCCTGAGTCGGCTGGCCTACCGAATCGTCTGGGTCAATCCGCGTAAGGTGGCCGTGAATAACGAACCGCTGGTAGGCGGAATGGCGGCGGCGCTGCCCTACGTCGACGCCTTCGTCAGCGGGCACAGCTATGCGGCCCTGGAGGAAGTGGCGGAGGCCATCCGCGCCGAGCGCGCGACACCGAAGACACCACCCGATCACAAACAGAGGACACGATAATGCAACTCTCGAGCACATTCTCCGTCGTCGCACCGATCGACACGGTGTGGGCAACCATCATGGACTTCGCACGCGTCGCCGGCTGCGTGCCTGGGGCGGAGATCCTCAACAAGCTGTCAGAGGACGCCTACCAGGTCGGGATGAAGGTCAAGCTGGGCCCGGTGAGCATGCAGTACAAGGGGCTGTTGAACGTGATCGAGCGAGACGCCGCCGCGCACCGCGCCGTTTTCGAGGGGAAGGCGCAGGAGGCCCGTGGGCAGGGAACGGCGCAGGGAACGGCCACCTTGTCCCTCGTCGAATCCGAGGGCACCACGACGGGCACCGTCAGTGCGGACGTCGCGCTGTCCGGAAAGGTCGCGGCGATGGGCAAGAGCATCATCGGCAGCGTCACCGACCAGATGATGGCCCTGTTCGCCGAGAACCTGCAGGCGATGGTCGGGCAATCGTCCGCGGTGCCGGCGCCCGCGGCGCCCGCGACCGAGGTACCGGCGGGCGCCGGTCGCAGCGAGACCCCGTCGGCACCGTCCGGCCTGCCGACGCCCGGCCTGCCGACGCCCAGCCCGGTGACCCTTCCCGTGCCGACGGCGGCAGCCGGAACGAGCCTCAACGCGATGGCCCTGGCGAAGGGCATGGTCATGGACCAGCTCAGCAGCCCTGGCAAGCTCCTCGGGCTGATCGGCGCGGTGGCGTTCATCTCCTACCGCATCGGCCGCCGGGCCTCGGGCCGGAGGGCCGGCAGGTGACGGCACCGCAACGGATGACGGCACGGCACGGGATGACGGCACGGCGGCAGGTCGACCACGATGCGTGAGGTTCTGGGTGCCCTGATGACGGGCTGGCGGAAGGGCGGCACGGCCGGCCTGGCCACCGTGGTGCGCACCTTCGAATCCGCCCCGCGGCCCCCGGGGGCGTCGATGCTGGTCACGGCCGACGGCGATGTCTTCGGCTCGGTCTCCGGAGGGTGCGTCGAAGGGGCGGTCTACGACCTCGCATCCCAGGTCGTCGCGGACGGCCAGCCGGTCCTCGTGCGCTACGGCGTCAGCGACGACGACGCCTTCGCCGTCGGGCTGAGCTGCGGAGGCATCCTGGACGTGTTCGTCGAGCCGGTATCCCCGAAAACCTTCGAAGAACTCGACGCCGTCAGGCAGGACATCGAGGACTCCCGGCCCGTGGGCGTCGCCACCGTGATCGAGCATCCGGACAAGAGCTGGGTGGGCCGTCACCTCGTGGTCAGGCCGCACGGGTTCGACGGCAACCTGGGCTCCGACCGAGCCAACCGTGCCGTCGCGGACGACACCCAGGGGCTGCTCGCCGCCGGCCGGAACAGTACCCTCACTTACGGTCCAGACGGCGAGCGTCGCGGCGAGGGAATGCGCGTGTTCTTCAACAGTTTCGCGCCGCGGCCTCGCATGCTGGTGTTCGGCGCCATCGACTTCGCCGCCGCGCTCAGCCGGCTGGCCGCTTTCCTGGGGTACCGGGTCACCGTCTGTGACGCCCGCGCGGTGTTCGCCACGACGGCACGGTTTCCCGACGCCGACGCCGACGACGTCATCGTCGCCTGGCCGCACCGATACCTCACCGAACAGTTCGCCGCGGGGCTGCTCGACGCGCGCACTGTGATCTGCGTGCTCACCCACGACCCGAAATTCGACGTTCCTCTCCTCGAGGTTGCCCTGCGCGCCGGGCCGGTCGCCTACATCGGTGCGATGGGCTCGCGGCGCACGCACGAGGACCGGATCGCCCGACTGCGCGAGGCGGGCCTCGGCGACGAGGAGCTGTCGAGGCTGCACAGCCCCATCGGTCTCGATCTGGGTTCACGGACGCCGGAAGAAACCGCGGTGGCGATCGCTGCCGAGATCATCGCGGAGCAGTGGGGCGGCAGCGGTGAGCCGCTCGGGCTCCTCCTCGCCGACCGCATCCACCACGATGACCTGGACGAGCCCGGCCGACCACCGGCCCTACCTCAACCAGAGGCGCCTATTTCACGGCAATGAGCTCGATCATCCGGATGTCCGGATCCTTGGCGAGCAGGCTCGGGCCGTGCTCGGCCAGGGCGGCGGGAATGGCGCCGTTGAGGTGCGCCTGCCGGCCTTCCTCGGTCTCGAACCTGTCGAAAATGCCGAACGTCTTCTCGTCGACCCGGAAGGCGTACCAGGTGCTCGTGCCCGGCTCGTTGAGAACAACGTCCCGGCCACCGTTGAGGAAGTCCCAGACATCCTCTTCTTTTCCGGGCTTGGCCTCGACCAGTGCCAGCAGTCCATACTTCAGTGCCATCGCAGTCTCCTCAACATCGCAGTTCCTCGACACGGACTCGGATCCGCCTCTGGGCGTCCGTGCCCAGAGTCTAGGAAGATGCCGAGGGAGGACAAGGCCATTGTCGGGCCCGCGTGAGGGGGACGCCGTGCGCAGGGAAGGCCTGAAGAACGGGCGTCGACCCACGGGAACTTCCCAGCCCCGGGGGAGTGATGTCCGTCGGCCCGAGGCGTATTCTTTCCCCATGAAGTGCGACATCCCTGGAGGATCGTCATGAGCCGAACGTGGCAGCGGTGGCTTCCCGCCGCGGTCGTCTCTGTCCTGATTGCCGCCGGCGCACTGGCTGGCCCGTTGACGGCCGGCGCGGCGGTTGACCTACCCGACAAGACTCCGGCCCAGGTCCTGGCGATGATCGGTGAGAGCAACGTCCGCGCACTGTCCGGAACGCTCGAGCAGACCTCGCACCTGGGCCTGCCCGAGCTGCCGACGAGCGGCTCGTCCGCGGGTGCGGCGTCGGCGCTGGAGCTCCTGACCGGCTCCCATACGGCGCGCGTGTACCTCGACG
Organism: Microbacteriaceae bacterium; assembly: GCA_036723055.1. Lineage (GTDB taxonomy): Bacteria > Actinomycetota > Actinomycetes > Actinomycetales > Microbacteriaceae > Cryobacterium. Next base: position 36,578 of record DAIMHX010000024.1, on the reverse strand, counting down.
GCGCCACCAACGTGCGAATCCAGGTCCTGGACCGCCTCGCCGAACGCGACGTTGTGCGCCACGGTAACGACGTCTGGCTCTACAACTCCAAGGACAACACGGCGACACACGTGACGCTCCCTGACGTTTCCATGCCCCGCGACGCCAGGGAACCGGGCGACGTACAGACGCCCGAGCAACTGGCGCACCGCTTCCTGACCATGATCGACCCCGGGACCAAGGTCACCGTGACACGCGACGCCGAGGTGGCGGGCCGCTCGGCCTACGACCTCGTGCTCACCCCGCGCAGCACGCACACTCTCGTGGGATCCGTGTCGATCGCCGTCGACTCGGAGACCGGCCTGCCGCTCCGCGTCGACGTTCAGGCACGTGGGCAGAAGGAGCCGGCATTCCGGCTCGCGTTCACCGCGCTGACCCTGCAGAAGCCGGATGCCGGCCTGTTCAAGTTCTCACCGCCGCCGGGCGCGAAGGTCACGGAACAGAAGCTCCCATCGCTCGATTCCATGCGCGAGAAGATGAATTCGATGCGCGAGAAGATGCGCGAGAAACTCGGCGACGCCGGATCGCACAGCGACCACTGCAAGCACAGCGACCACTGCAAGCACAGCGACCACTCGAAACACGGCGATCACTCGAAACTCCGGCCCACGGTGGTGGGTTCCGGCTGGGATGCGGTGATTGAGCTCCCGGCAGACGCCGTGCCGTCCGAGATGACGAGTTCGAAGATCTTCGCCCAGGTGACGAGCGCCGTCGACGGTGGGCGACTGTTGTCCACCGCGCTGGTGAACGTGCTCCTCACCGATGACGGCCGCCTGTTCGCCGGGTCGGTTCCGCTCGAGCGGCTGCAGACCGCAGCCGCCGGTCAGTGACGGGTGGTTCCCCGCCCGCCGAACTGGCGATCGAGACCCGGGGGCTGACCAAACGGTTCGGCCACCAGGCGGCCGTCGCCGGCATTGACCTGGCCGTTCCTCGCGGCGCCGTCTTTGGCTTCCTCGGCCCGAACGGTTCGGGGAAGACCACCACGATCCGGGTCATGCTCGGGCTGGCGGCCGGCACGAGCGGGGAGGTCCGGGTGCTGGGCCGGGACATGCCCCGGCACGCGCCGGACGTGTTGCCGCTGGTGGGTGCTCTCGTCGAGGGTCCCGGCTTCTACCCGTTCCTGTCGGCGACGGCGAACCTGGTTCGCCTCGACAGCGCCGACCGGTACCGTCCCTCGCGCACCCGCAGCGCGCGCGTGGCGGAGGCACTGGACCGGGTTGGCCTCACCCACGCGGCCGGCAAGAAGGTGCGCGCATACTCGCTCGGCATGAAGCAGCGGCTGGGAATCGCCAACGCCCTGCTGATGCCCCGTGAGCTCCTGGTGCTGGACGAGCCGACCAACGGGCTGGACCCGCAGGGCACCAGGGAGGTCCGCGGGCTGGTGCGGTCGCTGGCGGCGGAGGGCACCACGGTCTTCGTGTCCAGCCACCTCCTCGCCGAGGTCGAGCAGATGTGCACGCATGCCGCCGTGATGAGCGCCGGCAGCCTCGTGGCGCAGGGGACGCTCGACGAACTCCGCCGCGCCGGCCAGGCCCGGGTCAGGGTGAGGACACCGGATGCCGACAGCGCTCGCCGGGTGCTCGCCCAGCTCGGTCTTCTGCCCGAGTCGCCCGGCGCCGCAGACCGCGGCGATGGCGTGGTCAGCGTCCCGCTGCCCGATCACTTCGAGGAGACGGAGAAGATCGTCGCGGCCCTGGTCGCTGCGGGCGTCCGCGTGCGCGGCTTTGCGGTCGAGGGTGCCAGCCTCGAGGACCGATTCGTGGCACTGACCGGGGAGGGGTTCGAAGTTGCCCAGTGAGATGGTGGTCGACCGGCCACGGCCCTCCGTCGGGTGGGCGCTGCTGGCTTCGGAGCTGTCCGTGCTCTTCCGCCGCCGGCGCACGTGGGCGATGCTGCTGGCGCTCGCCGCGATCCCGGTCCTCATCGCGGTCGCGGTGCGGCTGTCGTCGGCGACGCCGGAACCGGGCCGGGGGCCGCCCTTCCTGGACCGGGTCACGCAGAACGGATTGTTCGTGGGCATCACCGGACTGGTGGTGTCGATTCCGTTGTTCCTGCCGCTGACCGTTGGGGTGGTCGCCGGCGACACGATCGCCGGAGAGGCCAGCCTCGGCACGCTGAGATACCTGCTCGTTGCCCCGGCCGGCCGGGTGCGGTTACTCGCGGTCAAATACGCCGGCGCCGCATTGTTCTGCCTGGCCGCCACGGTGGTGGTCATTGCATCGGGCGCGGCCATCGGCGCCGCGCTGTTTCCGATCGGCCCGGTGACGCTCCTTTCCGGGGACACCATCGGCGTGAACGAATCGGTGGTGCGCTCGCTGCTCGTGGCCGGCTACGTCACCATCTCCCTGCTCGGGCTGTCGGCGATCGGGCTGTTCTTCTCGACCGTGACCGACGTCCCGGTGGGCGCCATGGCGTCCACCATTGTCCTGTCGGTCGTGTCCCAGGTGCTCGACGCGCTGCCGCAGCTGGACTGGCTGCATCCGTGGCTGTTCAGCCACTACTGGCTCGACTTCGCAGACCTGCTGCGCCAGCCCGTGTCATGGACCTCGTTCGGCGACAACGCCCTGCTGCAGGCCGGGTACCTGGTCGTCTTCGCCGCGCTCGCGTACGGCAGGTTCGTGACGAAGGACGTCCTGTCCTGACAGCGGTAATCCTGGGTCACGCGGTGCGGGCGGCTGTGGTGTGCGAACGCGGCAGCGTGAGCAGGGTCGTGATGCTCACCGCGATGAGCAGGACCGCCGCGATCGTGACGAAGGCGGCGACCGCGAGCACCGGCAGCACGAACACCGTGATTCCGGCGAGGATCGATACTGTGCCACTGACAAACGCCAGCCAGCGCGGCGTGACCGTGCCCTGAACCCCGGCCATGAGGTCGACGATGCCTTCGGCGATCCAGCCGATTCCGATGACGAAGGCAAGCACGACCAGGGACTGGAACGGGTTGGCCAGGCAGATAATGCCGGCCACGATGACGAGCAGGCCCATGATGCCGGTCAGCCAGCGGAGGCCGGTGCTCAGGCGCTCCGCGACGAAGGCGGCCGTGATCCGGAAGATCCCCGACACGATGAGGTAGCTGCCGAAGATGATCGCGACCGTGAGGAGGGTGGCATCCGGCCAGATGAGCGCGATCGCTCCGAGCAGGATGCCGATGACCGCCACGGCGATGAGTTCGCCGCGGTGGATCCTCCGCAAGACCGTCAACCCGAAGGACAGTCCGGGGGAACTCATGGGCATCGTCATTATGAACTCCGTTCTCTCAGACTCGGTATTTTGGACTCAGCGCCTCAGCACTCAGCACCTCTGGACTCAGCACCTCTGGACTCAGACGAGTTCGTCCCAGCCGTACGCCTGTGCAGGGCCCCATTCGGGGTCGACCACGGGCCTGGGGGAGGACAGGGCCTGGGTGCGCTTCAGGAGTTCGGACACGAAGTCACTGGTGTCGGGCTCCGCGAGCGTCGAGTCAACCGGGACACTGATGAGTTCGCTGGCCGGGCCGACGACCAACCGAACGAAAACGGACTTTCCGTCCTTTGTGATCGCTGGAATCGCCACCGACTCGGCCTCATGCCGTTCTCCGAGGGCGGCGACGAAGTCGAGGAGGCCATCTGCGACCGCGTCGGTCGTCAGGAAGGACTCACCCGCATACGTAATCTTCATCACGACACCACTTTTGCCCCGTCCCTCCGTCTCCGCAAAGGGCTTGCGCGGAGGCTCGTGAGTGGTATTGCCGGCGCCGCCCGGGGGCCTTGACCGCTCGGTCAACCGATCCTAAAGTGAACAGCGACCCCCACAACGGGAGCCAACTCACGAAGGAGGTTGGTGTCGATGAAGAGATGGACACGATGGCAGGACTGGGTAGCGGTCGCCGCCGGGCTTTACGCGGCGCTGTCTACGCTCTGGACACCACAGTTCGGTTCATCCATGCCAATGATGATTGCCTTGGGTGTCTTGCTCGCTGCCGCGGGAGTATGGAACCTGGCAATGCCCGGTCTGGTCGCCATGGAATGGGTACAGGCCGTGATCGGTGCGTTGCTTGTGATCTCTCCCTGGGTGGGCAACTACTCCACGAGTGCTGGCGTCGCGTGGACGTCGTGGATTTGCGGAGTGATTGGTGTTGTCGTCGGTTTGTGGGCTGTTCAGCCGGCGATGCGGACCCATCAGCACCGGGCCTCCCACTAGGCACACCAGTGGTGTGGGGGCTGCGATGCCGCACCCACATCCTGCGTGCCATAGGCATAGCGGAAAGGCCGGATCCGTGAAAGATGCGATCGAGGCTCGAACCCGGATTCTCGATGCCGCCGAGCGGCTCTTCGCCGAGCGGGGATTCGATGCAACCGCGACATCCATCATCGCCGCGACGGCAGGGGTGCCCAAGGGGCTCCTGTTCTACTACTTCCCGACCAAGAAGGACCTGCTGGCCTCCCTGGTCAGTGAACGGCTTGGTAGCGGCGCTATCGACGCCGGGCCATTGATCCTGCCAGGCAATCCCGTGAAGTCGCTGCTCAACCTGAGCGAGAAACTCTTCCAGGTGCGGGCGGCCTCTGACGTCCTGCGCGTGATCGTTTGGCGGGAGGAGCACACGCATCCCGCCGTGAAATCACACCTCGCGTCCCACCGGCGGGCCCTGCAGGCGACCATCGAGCAGGTGCTCACCGGTAGTTTGCGGGTACAGGTGGCCACGGAGCGGCTGCGCGCCGCCGCGCTGGCCTGGGCCGCGATCCTGACCACGCGTCCGGCGGCGGATGCCCAGGCCGGGCCGGCTGGGGAAGAGCCGGAGGGGCCGGACGGGCAGGCGCCCGCGCACTTGACGCTGTTGGCCGAGATGCTCTGTGCCGGCCTGCTGCACGGCGAGGCTTCATCGCTGCGGGCGGGCCAGGAAACGCGTTAGAGTCTCCGGGCTAATGCATCGCCCAGACCATCGCCACCACGGATTGCAGGTTCACTCCGACCGTACCGAGCAGAGCGAAGATCACGCCATAGCAAACGTAGACGGTGACCGGGATGAGCAGGATCCACTCGCGCAACGACCCGGCTTTGCCGAGGATCGGCACAGCCATGTAGCCGCCCTGGCTCCACAGTTCGTTCAACAGGGGCATCCGCTTCCACCATTTCGGCGGCTTCGGCACCCAGGGCCACAGGAGCGGCAGGCCTCCCTTGGTCAGCAGATCGCCCAGCAGGTGCACGCCGTAGCCCAGGGTGAAACAGACGACGAACCAGGATTGCTGCTCGGGGGCGAACAGAGCGATGAAGGCCGACACTCCGAAACCGATGAGCCAGGCCAGTGGCCAGGACCCGTTGGACAGGCCAAGGGCTCGCACGGCGAACGCGATCGCGGCCGCGCTCATCAGGGCCGGGCCGAAGCTGACCGGCTCCGGCCACCAGGCCGGCTGCCAGACAATGAACCCGAAGCCGGTGGCCAGGAACCACGTGCAAACGAGGGCGAGCACGCTGTGGAGGCCGTGGCGATGCCCTCCGGAGGCACGAGAGATGCCGGAGGTCACGAGCCTGCCTATCACCGGAATCGACTGTGAGATGGTGGCGGAGTTGTGGTCGGCGTCGGCGAGAAGGGCGGCCCCTGCGCAGAGGAGCGCCCCGGAAACCGTGCCGACCGGGGTGACGGGGAAAAGCCCGAGGCCGTGCCCCGCGGTGGCTGTGACAGCGATCCAGGCGGCGGCGCCGGTCATCGCGTGGTGTCCACCCATCATGAGCGTCGGGTCTCCTGTCTGTGTGAGCGAAACGACAGGTCATGCCGCTGACGGGATGGCTACCGAGCTTCTTCAAGTGTATGTGTGTGTGTTTTGGCATATAGCGCGTGTGGCGCCTGGACCTCGCTTCACACGAAGATGTGCAGAGATTGTTCACGACCGCGATGAATTCATGACTCCCTGCACGACGACTGACCGGGATCCTCAGTGGCACCCGTCGACCGGGCCGCATCCATGCGGCCCGGTCGCTCCGTGATCAGCCACCCCGTGGGCCGAGCACGGCCGCCGCACTTGCGGCCGGACGCAGGTCGAGCCTGCGGAGGAGCTGGGCGTTGAGGGCGACGACAACGGTAGAGGCGGACATGAGCAGTGCGCCGGCTGCCATGGGGAGCACGAAGCCGATCGGCGCGAGCACTCCGGCGGCCAGCGGTACGGAGACAAGGTTGTACCCCGCCGCCCACCACAGGTTCTGCTTCATCTTGCGGTAACCGGCTCGGGAGAGTTCGATCACCGAGAGGACGGAGCGCGGGTCGTCGCCGGCCAGGACCACCCCGGCAGACGCGATGGCGACATCCGTTCCCGCGCCAATGGCAATGCCGACGTCGGCCTGCGCGAGCGCCGGGGCGTCGTTCACGCCGTCGCCGACCATGGCGACCCTGCGCCCCTCCCGCTGGAGTTCCGCGACCCTGGCCGACTTGTCTTCGGGGCGCACCCCGGCGAAGACACGCTCGATGCCGAGCTCCGCGGCAATCGAACGGGCGACCTCCGGCGAATCGCCGGTGATCATGACCACAGGCACGCCGAGCGCGCGCAGGGCGTCGATCGCCTCCCTGGATTCCGGCCGCACGGCATCCGCCAGGCCCACCGCGCCGACGATCCGGCCATCCGTCATGACGTGGAGTGCCGTCGATCCGGTTGCCGTCCACCCGCCCGTCGCAGAGATCGGCTGCAGGCCGTGGTGCTCGAGCAGGCGAGGACCGCCCACGCTCACCGAGTGTCCGTCGACCGTCGCCGTGACGCCGATCGCCGCTCTGGCCCGGAAGTCGGAGGCCGTGGGCACGGTGAGGCCGCGTTCGTGCGCTGCGGCAACGATCGCCCTGGCCAGCGGATGCTCGCTGTCCACCTCCGCCGCAGCGGCGAGCGCGAGCACCTCGGCCTCCGAGAGATCGCCCTGTGCGATGATGCGCGTCACGACCGGTTCCCCCTGGGTCAGGGTGCCGGTCTTGTCGAAGAGCACTGTGTCGACCGTGCGCATGCTCTCCAACGCCAGTCGGTCCGTGATCAGGACGCCGCCGCGGGCCGCGCGCTCCGTGGCTATCGACACGACGAGCGGGATCGCCAGGCCGAGAGCGTGCGGGCAGGCGATCACGAGCACCGTGATGGCGCTGATGACGGCGTCATCGCGTCGCCCGAGCAGCGTCCACGCGGTCGCGGTGAGCGCCGCCGAGATGAGGGCGAACCAGAACAGCCAGCCTGCCGCCCTGTCGGCGAGGCGCTGCGCCCGCGAGCTGGAGTTCTGCGCCTGCTCCACGAGGCGTCGGATGCCCGCCAGGGCGGTGTCCTCTCCGATCGCACCCACGCGCACCCGTATGGCGGTGTCCGTCGCCACCGTCCCGGCGACCACGGGGGAGCCGGGGCCGCGGCTGACCGGCCTGGACTCGCCGGTGATCATGGACTCGTCGACATCCGCCGTGCCCTCGACGACCTCACCGTCGGCAGGGACGCGCCCGCCCGGTCGCACCACGACGACGTCGCCGACCCGGAGCTCCGCGGGAGTGACGAGCACGACGCCCGCACCCTCCACCCGTTCGGCTTGATCGGGCAGGAGCGCGGCGAGGGAATCCAGGGCGGTGGACGTCTGGGCGAGGGAGCGCATTTCGATCCAGTGGCCGAGCAGCATGATCACGATCAGCAGCGCCAGCTCCCACCAGAAGGCGAGCTGGTGGTCCAGGATGCCCAGGCTCGCTCCCCAGGAGGAGAGAAAGCCGACTGTGATGGCAAGTGCGACGAGGAGCATCATTCCCGGTCGGCGCGCCCGGACCTCGCCGACGGCGCCGGTCAGGAACGGGCGCCCGCCCCAGACGTACATGACCGTGCCGAGCACGGGAGAGACCCACGCGAGGCCGGGTATGTCGGGGAGCGGGTAGCCGATGATCATCGCGAACGTGTCGCTGAAGACAACGACCGGAATGGCGAGAACGAGCATCCGCCAGAAGAGCCGGCGGAACTGCCCGGCATGGTCGCCATGACCCGCGCCCCCGTGGTGCACCGCCGGGTGTGCATGCTCCAGTGTCGCTTCGCTCATGAAGCGAAAATATACCCCATGGGGGTATATGTCAACTGAACGATTCCGGCGCGCATTTCGTGTTCTAGAGAGGGGATAGCACGTGGGAATGAACACAACGTTTGGCCGAGGAAAGGATCCGTTGATGAACAGGAACATACTCGTCGGCATCTCGATCGCCGCGCTCAGCATGGCGGCGCTCGCCGGATGTTCGCAAACCGGCGGGGCGCCGGGCTACGGTTCGTCTGGAGGCACGCCCTCGTCGACGTCCCAGCCGGCAACGGCCGGCCCGGGCGCGCTGGCCACCGCCAGCAGCTCGCTCGGAAACATCGTGGTCGACGGCAAGGGAATGACGGTCTACGTCTTCGACAAGGACACACCGAACTCCGGGAAGAGCGCCTGCGAGGGCAAGTGCCTCGCCCAGTGGCCGGCCGTCACCGCGGCATCCGGCGCACCCGAAGCGAACGGAATTACCGGGAAGCTCGGCACGATCACTCGGACGGACGGGACAATGCAGGTCACCTTGAACGGCCTGCCGCTCTACCGCTACGCGGGCGACTCGGCCGCCGGTGACGTGAACGGGCAGGGCGTCGCAGGTATCTGGTGGGCCGTGAGTCCTGCCGGAGCGAAGATCAGCGGGGCGGGCGGGGGCTACTAATCCTGACGCTGCCGGACGATCTCGGCGAAGCTCTCGGGCAACACCACATTGGCGGGGGTCTCCGTGAACAGCGGGGCAACCTCCGCCGGGGTGTACCCGGCGATGCCACAGCCGATCTCCGTGACGAGGAAGCGCAGTTCCGGGTGTTCGGCCGCGAACCCCAGGAACACGCTCACCTCGCCCTGGAGCGCGGCAAGTCCGCTCATCGTGTCAATCGCGTACGAGCGCCCCTGAAGCCCGTGGCCCTGGCCCCAGACGGCGCCGAAATTCTCCAGGGCGAATCGGGCGGCGCCGCCGGCGTGCAGGCCGCCGGCATTCGAGCCGAAGACGAAAACCTCGTTCGGTCGCAGATCCCGGATCATGATCCCCTCCTGTGACGAATTGACGGATGCTGCAGCGAGCGTACAGCGCGGGATGCGCGCGCAGGACGCCAGTGGCAGACTTAGTCACTTCCCGAACGAAAGAACGGCTCACGGTGACCCAGACGACACGCGACCGTCGCTACCTCCATGAGGATGCTCTTCCCGAACAATCCTCGCGGCGCGCGCTTTTGGCCACGTCTGCGGTGCTCGTCGCCCTCGGCGCTGTTGCCTTCTTCACCGTGCTCAGCGGTGTGCTCGGGCACCAGGGGCTCGCCCTGGCCGACGAGCCGGTGCGCGCCTGGATGGTCGATCACCGCGCCGCGACGCTCACGGCCATCATGATCGTCATCGCGACAGTGTCCGGACCGGTCGGCATGCCGATTGTCGTGGCCATCTTCGCCGCCCTCTGGGCCTGGCGGTCCAAGCACCTGTGGCGGGCGCTCGTCCTCGCATTCGCGATGATCCTCGGCATGTCCCTCGCCCTGACAATTGCGCCGATCGTCGGTCGGCACCGCCCGCCGGCCGAATTCATGCTGCTCGGCCTCGACCCGTCGTCTTCCTTCCCGTCCGGGCACGTGCTCGGCGTGTCCGACTTCCTGGTGGTCACCGGGTTCCTCATCTGTTCGCGTGCGTGGAGCGTGCTGAGAGAGGTCGTCTGCGCCGTGATCGCCGTCGTCGGCATTGGCCTCGTGGCCTTCTCACGGGTCTATCTCGGCTATCACTGGCTCACGGATATGGCGGCTTCCCTGTCGCTGTCCGTGTTCGTTGTGGGCGTTGCGATCGCCCTGGACACGTGGCGGCCGTTCCGAGCCCGCGAGGGAGTCCGGGTAGCCGCCGCCCGGTGATGGGTCTATCCTCCGTTGCAGATGGAGGGACGCATGTTCCAGGATCGAACCGACGCCGGACGCCAGCTCGCCGAGCGGTTGGCTGCACTGGATCTGAAGGACCCGGTGGTGTACGCGCTGCCCCGCGGGGGAGTGCCGGTCGCGGTTGAGGTCGCCAAGCGCCTCCACGCGCCCCTGGACCTCGTGCTCGTGCGCAAGATCGGCGCGCCCGGATGGCCGGAGGTCGCCCTCGGCGCCGTCGTGAACGGCGAGGATGCCCAGACGATCATCAACGAAGACGTCTACGCGGCGACGGGAAGCGACGCGGCCGGCCTCGAACGCGCTCGTCGCCGCGAGTTGGCCGAGATCGAGCGTCGACGCGTGCGGTACCTGGGTGACCGTCCGCGGGTGAGCCCGCTCGGCCGGGTCGCGGTCATCGTCGACGACGGTTTGGCGACCGGAGCGACGGCCAAGGCCGCGCTGGCCGCCGTGAAACGTCAGGGGGCCGCGAGAACCGTGCTCGCGGTGCCGGTAGCCCCCGCGGACTCGATCGCGGAGATGCGGCTGGAAGCCGACGATTACGTCGTGCTGCACGCGCCGTCGCAGTTCTGGGCGATCGGGCCGTTCTACGACGACTTCCACCAGCTCTCGGACGACGAAACCATCGAACTGCTGCGCCAGGCCTGGTCGGAGTCCTGACCTGCCCACCCGCACGGCAGAATGGCAGTGTGTACCTTCTGGCGAGTCGAACGGGCAACGGCGAGATCCTCGTCTCCGCCCTCGATTCCGCCGGCGCCGAGATCGAGCGGGTGCGACGGCTCTCCCCGGCGGAATTCGGTGACTTCGCGCTCGCCCGCGAGCCGGGCCGGCCGCGCTGGGTGTGGGATGACACGTCGCGCTGGTCGCCGCTGCTGCTCGCCTCCGGCATCCGGGTGCAACGCTGCCACGACCTGAGGCTCTGCCATGCGATCCTGCGCAACTCAGCGCTGACCGCAACCAGCGAACTCGCCACGGCCGCCCCGAACCGCTGGGACAGCGCGCCGGCGCTCGAGCCCGAAGCGGCCCAGCCCGGTACCACTCTCTTCGACCTTGCCTTCGACGACGAACCGGCCGACGACGACGGCCCGGCGGAGTTCCGGCGCCAACTCGACGCGGTGGCATCCTGCCCCGAGCCCGGCAGACTCCGGCTCCTGCTCGCCGCAGAATCGGTCGGTGCCCTCATCGCGGCCGAGATGCACGCCGCCGGACTCCCGTGGCGCACCGACATCCACGATCGGCTGCTGCGCGACGCCCTCGGGCCGCGCGTCGCCCACGGCGCCCGGCCGGAACTGCTCGAACGGCTCGCCGCGCGAATCCGCACCGAGCTCGGCGATGCCGTGGTCAACATTGATTCGCAGCCGGAACTGCTTAAGGCGCTGCACAGGGCCGGACTGTCGGCCACGTCGACGCGGGCCTGGGAGCTGAAGAAGCTCGAGCATCCGGTGATCGAGCCGCTCCTCGAGTACAAGAAGCTGTACCGACTGTTGAGCGCGAACGGCTGGTACTGGATGGACACCTGGATCGTCGACGGCCGCTTCCACCCCGACTACGTGCCAGGCGGCGTGGTGACCGGGCGCTGGGCGACGCGCGGCGGGGGAGCGTTGCAACTGCCGAAACAGGTGCGCGGCGCCGTCGTCGCCGACGAAGGCTGGAAGCTCGTGGTGGCGGATGCCGCCCAGCTGGAGCCGCGCATCCTCGCCGCCCTTTCCGCTGACACGGCAATGGCCACGGCCGGCCGCGATACCGACCTCTACGCCGGCATCGTCGCCAGCGGCGTCGTCGAAACCCGCGACCAGGCCAAGGTGGCCATGCTCGGCGCCATGTACGGCGCGACGACGGGGGAGAGCGGCCGCCTCCTGCCCAAGCTCGCCCGGGCCTACCCGCGCGCCCTGGGCCTGACCGAGACCGCCGCACGCGCGGGCGAACGCGGCGACATCGTCTCTACCCGGCTCGGCCGCTCATCGCCCCGCCCGGGGGAGACCTGGCAGGCCACCCAGGCGCAGGCATACCATCCGGCGGCCTCCGCGACCGACGAGAGCCGGGCGCGCAGCCAGGCCCGCGACTGGGGTCGGTTTACCCGCAATTTCATCGTGCAGGGCAGCGCGGCGGAGTGGGCGCTCTGCTGGATGGCCGAGATCCGACGCGAGCTCTGGTCCCTGGCCGACGCGGATGCCGCGGATCCCCGCCGTTCGGCGGCCTTCCGGGCGGCACCGCACCTGGTCTTCTTCCTCCACGACGAAGTCGTCGTGCACACGCCGGCCTCGTTGGCGGCGGAGGTCGAGCAGATCGTCACCCGTGCCGCGGCGACGGCCGGCCGGCTCCTGTTCGGCGACTTCCCGGTCGACTTCCTCCTGACCGCGGCCACGGTCGACAACTACGCCGAGGCGAAATAGCAGGCCCAGGCAATAAAGTCGGGCGGGAGTCCGTTGTCTTCAGGGACGCTGCCGACCGGGACGCTGTCTCCAGTGATTGAGGATGGAACGATGACCGAGCTGACCGACGAGAAGCCCGCCGACGCCGCCCGGGCGGCGGCCAAAGCCGACCTCGCGGCATTCCACGCGCGTCGCCAACGCGCAGTCGTCGCACCCCAGGGCGACCTCGCCCTCGTGAACACGCAATGGATCACCGGCGATCCGGCCCTCGGCCAGCCGGTCTGGGGTGTTCCGGGGGTCTGGTCGCCCCTGCCCGCCGGGGTCTCCGGCCTGAGGCTGACGGCCGCGGCGTCCAACAACGTGTTCGTCGACGACGAGCGCGTCGACGGTTCGGTCATCGTCGCCGGGACGGACTCGATCGCGCCGTCCCGTATCCGGTTCAGTGACACCGTCACCGGCACCGTGATCGCCGGCGAGGACGGCGCATACGCCCTGCGGGTGTGGGATGCCGATTCCGACGCCATCCGTGAATTCGGCTCGATCGAGGCGTTCCCGTACAACCCCGACTGGGTCGTCGAGGCCACGTTCACACCCATCGCTGGCGGCGGAGAGGTGAGCATCGCGCACCTCAAGGACGAGGGAAGAACCCGGCAGAAGGCCCTGCCGGGCGAGATCGCCTTCAGCAGGGACGGAGTCGACTACGGGCTCGCGGCCTTCCAGGACGGCGGCAGCCTGCTGCTCGTGTTCGGCGACGCCACAAACGGAGACTCAACCTACAGCGTCGGGCGTTTCCTGCGGGTGCAGCCGGGCGCCGACGGCGCCATCACCCTGGACTTCAATCGGGCCTACCTGCCGCCGTGCGCGTTCAGCTACAACTTCAACTGCCCGCTTCCGCCGGCACAGAATCGCCTGGGGATTGCGGTCGAGGCCGGCGAGCGCCATGTGCTGTCCAGGACCGGCCTCCCGCTGCATTAGGCGCGGCCGGGGGCGGCAGGGACGCACCTGCGTAATCACAGTGTTGTGATTTCGTCACTGGGTGGGGCATAATCTCAGTTAGCGACAGCAATGTCGTCCAATTTCATACGTTGTAACGCAGCCGTAGCCGGTGCCGTCACAGTTAGAGCCGTTCAGAGGTCGTTGGGGAAGACGCACCTCAGAGGAACGGAGAAAAACGATGGCGGTAACACAAGCACGGCAGGCACCGACTGCGCGAGGAGTGCTCTATGTGCACTCCTCGCCTCGTGCACTCTGCCCGCACGTCGAGTGGGCGGCTGGGAGAGCCCTTGGCGAAGCGGTGAACTTCGACTGGGCCGACCAGCCCGTGCTCAAGGGTTCACAGCGGGCAGAGCATTACTGGGAGGGCGCCCAGGGCACTGGCGCTGCCCTCGCGTCGGCCCTGCGTGGCTGGGAACACCTGCGGTTCGAGGTGACGGAGGATGCCGGCCTCGGCACCGACGGCGGCCGCTGGCTGCACACGCCTGATCTCGGGATCTTCTACGCGCAGACCGACACCGTCGGCAACGTCGTGATCCCGGAGGACCGCGTGCGCTACGCCATCGAGGTGGCCGGCGCGAACGCGCTCGAGCTGCACCGGGAACTGCGGCTCGCGCTCGGGCAGGCCTGGGACGACGAACTGGAACCGTTCCGTCACGCCAGCGATTTCAACTCCGTCATCTGGCTGCACAAGGTCGGCTGATCCCCTGAACGTGCGATATCGACTCGTGGCGTGAGGCGCGCTGGCCGGAGAGTCTTCCCGGCGACGCGCAGACGAAACGTCTCGGATCGCACCCAAGAAATGACCCCGGCCGGGTTTCCCCGGTCGGGGTCTTTCCTCTTAAGTTTCTAAGCCCCCATCCCGCGAGTGAGCAGTTTTGACGGTTCCCGGGTGGGGTTTGGCGCCGAAACTGCTCACTCGCGGGGAGTGGCGGATCCTTAGACGCTGCGGAACGCGACGACGGCGTTGTGGCCGCCGAAGCCGAAGGAGTTGCTGATCGCGAGCAGCTCGCCCGCGGGCAGCGGGCGGGGCGAGGTGACGACGTCGAGCGGGATGCTCGGGTCCTGCTCGGTGAGGTTGATCGTCGGCGGGGCCACACGGTCGGCGAGGGCCTTCACGGTGAACAGCGCCTCGATCGCGCCGGCGCCACCGAGGAGGTGGCCGGTGGAGGCCTTCGTCGCGGACACCGGGATGCCGTCGAGCAGGTCACCGAACACGCGACGCAGGGCGTTGTATTCGGCAATGTCGCCGACCGGCGTGCTCGTGGCGTGCGCGTTGATGAATGCGACGTCGCTGAGGTCGGCGCCCGCGTTGCGGATCGCGCTGATCATGGCGCGGGCGGCCGCCGAACCCTCTGGGTCGGGGGCGGTGATGTGGTACGCGTCGCTGGTGATCGCGCCGCCGAGGAGCTCGGCGTAGATGTGGGCGCCGCGGGCCCTAGCGTGCTCCTCGGTTTCGACGACGAGGGCTGCGGCGCCTTCGGCGAGCACGAACCCGTCGCGGGAGATGTCATAGGGGCGTGACGCCGTCGCCGGGTCGTCGTTGCGCTTGGACAGCGCCTGCATCGACGCGAACGCGGCGATTGGCAGGGGGTGGATCGCTGCCTCTGAACCGCCGGCGATGATGATGTCGGCAAGGCCGGCCTGCAGGCGTTCGTAGGCGTTGACCAGGGCCTCGGTGCTCGAGGCGCAGGCGGACACGACCGTGCGGATGCCGGCGCGGGCGTGCAGGTCCATGCCGATCGCCGCTCCCGGGCCGTTGGGCATGAGCATGGGCACGGTCATCGGCAGGACGCGGCGGGGACCGCGCTCGCGCAGGGTGTCCCAGGCATCCAACAGCGTCCACACGCCGCCGATCCCGGTGGACCAGTCCACGGCCAGGCGCTCCGGCTCGACCTCCGGGGAGCCGGCATCCGCCCAGGCCTCACGGCCGGCGATCAGGGCGAACTGGCTGGACGGGTCGAGACGCTTGATCTCGTGGCGGGCGAGAACCTCGCTCGGGTGCACCCTGGCCTGCGCGGCAAAGGTCACCGGAAGCTGGGTTTCGGCCACCCAGGGGTAGTCCAGCGTGCGTGCGCCGGATTCACCGGCGAGCAGGGCCGCCCAGCTGTCGGAGGCGGTGCCACCGATCGGGGAGGTCGCACCGATGCCGGTGATAACGATCTTCTTGGTCATGAGTCAATTCTCCATGGAACGTGGACAAGCGAGGTCCGGAACCCGAACTGGGTGGATCAAGACGAACAGGCCGGCCAGCGGATGCCGGTCGGCCTGTTCACGGCGCGGGTGCTAGACCTGGGCCTTAACAATGAACGAGACGGCGTTGCCGACGGTCTTGAGGTTTTTGACCTCTTCGTCGGGGATCTTGACGTCGAACTTTTCTTCTGCGTTGACGACGATGGTCATCATCGAGATGGAATCGATGTCCAGGTCGTCGGTGAACGACTTGTCCAGCTCGACCGTGTCGGCTGCGATGCCCGTCTCGTCGTTGATGAGCTCGGCCAGGCCGGCAAGAACTTCTTCGGTGGACAATGCCATGTTGTTTTCTCCTTGGGGGGTGTCTCGGTTGACCGAGACTCAGTTTAGAGGGACAGCGGGAAACTTAAGGCAGAACGACGACCTGCGCGCCGTAGACCAGACCGGCGCCGAAGCCGATCTGGAGCGCGAGACCGCCGCTGAGCTCAGGATGTTCTTCGAGCAGGCGGTGGGTGGCGAGGGGGATCGAGGCGGCGGAGGTGTTGCCCGTCGTGGCGATGTCGCGGGCGATCACGACCGACTCAGGGAGCTTCAGCTGCTTGGCGAATTCGTCGATGATGCGCATGTTCGCCTGGTGGGGGATGAACGCGGCGAGCTGGTCGCTCGTGATCCCGGCGGCGGCGAGGGCCTTCTTGGCCACCTTTGCCATGTCCCAGACCGCCCAACGGAAGACCGTCTGGCCCTCCTGGCGCAGGGTCGGCCAGGGTGCTTCGCCCCGGCGGTACTCCTGCAGCGTGTGGTTCATGCCCACGGCGTCTGCCTTGGACCCGTCGGATCCCCACACGGTGGGGGAGATCCCCGGGTACTCGCTCGGGCCGATGACGACGGCGCCTGCGCCGTCGCCGAGCAGGAACGAGATGCTGCGGTCGGTCGGATCGACGATGTCGGAGAGCTTCTCCGCGCCGATGACGAGCGCGTAGTGGGCCGCCCCGGCCCGGATCAGCGCGTCGGCCTGCGCGATGGCGTAGGAATAGCCGGCGCACGCCGCGTTGACGTCGTAGGCCGCGGCCGGAGTCGTACCGACCCGGTCGGCGACCACGGCGGCCATCGACGGCGTCTGCTGCGTGTTGCTGATCGTGGCGACGATGACGGCATCGATAAGGTGCGGGTCGAGACCGCTGCGCTCGATCGCTTCACGGGCGGCATCCGTCGCCAGGTCAACGGCCAGGACATCCTGGCTGGCCCTCGTGCGCGTGATGATGCCGGTGCGCTGCTGGATCCACTCGTCGGAGGAATCGATCGGACCGACCAGTTCGTCGTTGGGCACGATGAGGTCGCCGCGGGCTGCGCCGACCGACAGGATGCGTGTGTACTGCGGGCCGTGCGACTGCTGGAGTGTTGGCTTGGTCATACGTCTCTCTTGGTCCGTTTCTCGGTCCGACTCACGACTGCTGGTCGATCAGGTCAAACGCGGCGGGCAGGTCGTCCGGCGTCTTGATGGCGACACTCGGGACGCCTTTCAGTGCGCGCTTCGCGAGTCCGACGAGGGCGCCGGCCGGGGCCACCTCGATGATTCCGGTGACGCCGGCGTCCTGGAAGGACTGCATGCACAAGTCCCACCGTACCGGCGAGGAGACCTGTCCGACCAAAAGCTCGACGAATCGGGCGCCGCTGGACACCCGGCTGCCGTCGTTATTGGTCCAGATCGGCAGGGTGGGATCGTTCGGCCTGAGCCCGGCCGCGACGCCCGCGAGGTGCAGGGCGGCCGGCCGCATGTACCGGGTGTGGAAGGCGCCGGCGACCTGGAGCGGAATGACCCTGGCCCGGGTCGGCGGGTTGTCGGCGAGGGCGGCGAGGGCGTCTAGCGCGCCTGCCACGACGATCTGGCCGCCGCCATTGAAGTTCGCGGGTTCGAGGCCCAGCTCGGCGAGGCGTGCGAGCAACTCGGCTTCGTCGCCGCCGAGGACGGCGCTCATGCCCGTTGGCACGAGGGCTGCGGCCTCCGCCATGGCTGTGCCGCGCTCACGCACGAAGCGCACGGCGTCGGCATTGCTCAGGATGCCGGCTCCGGCGGCGGCGGTGAGTTCGCCAACGGAGTGCCCGGCGATGCCGGCGATTTTCTCGCGGCGCCCGTCGGCCAGCAGGGCCTTCAGGGTGAGGAGCCCGGCCGCCACGATCAGGGGCTGGGCGACGGCAGTGTCGCGGATGGTGTCGGCGTCACTCGTTGTGCCGTGGGCGACGAGGTCGATCCCGACGGCATCCGAGATGCCCCGCAGCTCGTCCGCGAAGCCGGGCAGGGTCAGCCACGGTTCGAGGAACCCGGGGGTTTGGGAGCCCTGACCAGGGCAGACGACGACGATCATTTGTCTAGTCTCCCAAGCTCACTTCGGGGTCGAGTGTTGATGTCGCACCAAGTATTCGAGAATCGTTTGTCGATTGCAGCACATTCGGCTCGCAACGGGCCCCGCTCAGCGGCGACGGGTCGAACCGTCGTGGTCACTGATCGACCCGATAATGAGGGCGGCCTGCAGGATCAGGGCCTCCCTGGCCCCGGTCGCGTCATAGCCGATGACCTCTGACACCCGCTTGAGCCGGTAGCGCACCGTGTTGGGGTGCACGAACAGCTCGCGCGCCGTCGCCTCAAGCGACCGGCCGTTGTCGAGGTAGCACCAGAGCGTGGCGAGCAGCTCGGTCGAGTGGGCCTGCAGCGGACGGTAGATGCGGTGGATGAGCGTTGCACGGGCGAGCGGGTCGCCGGCGAGGGCACGTTCGGGCAGGAGATCGTCGGCCTGGACGGGCCTCGGGGCGTTGCGCCAGGAACGGGCGACGGCGAAACCGGCCAGGGCGGCCTTCGCACTCTTCGACGCGTCGACGAGGTTGGGCACTTCGTGGCCGAGAACCAGGTGGCCCGGCCCGAAGCTCGGCTCGAGTTGGACGGCGATCTCCATGAAGGTCAGCGCGGCGGCGGTCCCGATCGCGTCGTCGGCGTCGACGGCCGTCGGGTGGGCGCGGCCGATGACGAGCACCAGCCGGTTTCCCTGGACCCCGATCAGCACGTCGGCGGTCATGTGCCTGGCCGAGCGGCGCAGCTGGTCTACGTCGAGCATCTTGGGGGTGGTGCCGACGAGGACGCAGACCTCGCCGTGTCCGTGCCAGCCCAGCGCGGCGATCCGGCTGGGCAGTTCGTCGTCGTACTCGCCGCTGAGGATCGAGTCGACCACGAGGGCCTCGAGCCGAACGTCCCAGAGCCCGCGGGCCTCTGCCGCCCTGGCATAGACATCCGCCGCACCGAACGCGATTTCCCGCGAGTACAGCAGGATGGCCTCACGGAGGAGTTCGCTGCCGTCCTTGACGCGCTCCTCGACCACCTCGACGGTGACCCGGATCAGCTGGAGCGTCTGCTGCAGGCTGATCGAGCGCAGCAGCTCGCGCGGCGCGGCGCCGAAGACATCCGCCGCGATCCACGGCGTCGACCGAGGATCCTCGAACCAGGAGATGAACGAGGTGATGCCGGCCTGCGCGACGAGGCCCACGGCGGACCGCCGCCCTGGCGGCATGTCGCCGTACCAGGGCAGCGTGTCCTCGAGACGCTTGAGCGTCGCTGTGGACAACTCACCGGATATCGTTCGAAGCCAGGTGAGCGTCTGTTCTTTCGTCTTGGGCGCCGGTGCCACGGGGAGGTTAGCTCTCGCCCCCGGCAGAGCCGGTGGTGCCCGCATTCACGTCGTGCAGGCGGTACTTCGCGATCGCCTGGCCGACGAAGCTGCGGTCGACGACGCCGCGGCGGGCGAGCTGTTCGAGGGTTCGCACCACCATCGACGGTCCGTCGATCTTGAAGAAGCGACGCGCCGCGGGGCGGGTGTCGGAGAAACCGAAGTCGTCGGCGCCGAGCGTCGCAAAGTCGCCGGGAACGAACTGGCGAATCTGGTCCGGCACGGCGTGCATGAAGTCGGTGACGGCAACGAACGGGCCCTCTGCGCCGGCGAGCTTCGTCGTGACATAGGGCGTGCGGGGCTCGGCATCCGGGTTGAGGAAGTTGTGCTCCTCGGCGGCGAGACCGTCGCGGCGCAGTTCGGCCCACGAGGTGACCGACCAGACATCCGCAGACACGCCCCAGTCCTCGGCCAGCAGCGTCTGGGCTTCCAGCGCCCAGGACACGGCGACGCCGGACGCCAGAAGCTGCGCCTTGGGACCGGTGAGCGTGGATTTCCTCAGGCGGTGGATGCCGCGCACGATGCCGTCGACGTCGACATCGGCCGGTTCGGCGGGCTGCACGTACGGCTCGTTGTACACGGTGACGTAGTACATGACGTTCGGGGCTGCGTGGGTTCCGCCGTACATGCGCTCGAGGCCCGAGCGCACGATGTGGCCGATCTCATAGCCGTACGCGGGGTCATAGGACACCACGGCGGGGTTCGTGGAAGCCAGCAGCGGCGAGTGGCCGTCCGCGTGCTGCAGGCCCTCGCCGGTGAGCGTCGTGCGCCCGGCGGTGGCGCCGATCATGAAGCCACGGGTCATCTGGTCGCCCGCGGCCCACATGGCGTCGCCGGTGCGCTGGAATCCGAACATCGAGTAGAAGACGTAGATCGGGATCAGGGCTTCACCCTGGGTGGAGTACGACGTGCCGACGTTGGTGAACGCGGCCAGCGCGCCGGCCTCGTTGATGCCGACGTGCAGGATCTGTCCCTGCGGGCTCTCCTTGTAGGCGAGCAGCTGGGCGTGGTCCACCGCGGTGTAGTGCTGGCCGTTCGGGTTGTAGATCTTCGCGTTCGGGAAGAACGCGTCGATGCCGAACGTGCGGGCCTCGTCGGGGATGATCGGCACGATCCGGTTGCCGAAGTCCTTCGCGCGGAGCAGGTCCTTGAGCAGGCGAACGAAAGCCATTGTGGTGGCGATCTCCTGCGTGCCGGATCCCTTCTTCGAGATCGCGTAGGTGGCGTCGTCCGGCAGGTTGACCTGCGTGTACTTGCTGCGTCGCTCCGGCAGGTAACCGCCGAGCGCGCGGCGGCGTTCGTGCAGGTACTGGATCGCCTCGTCCTGGTCGCCGGGGGTGTAGTACGGCGGCAGATACGGGTTCTCCTCGAGCTGGGCATCCGTGATCGGCACGTGCATGCTGTCGCGGAAGGTCTTGAGGTTGTCGAGCGTCATCTTCTTCATCTGGTGGGTCGCGTTGCGGCCCTCGAAGCTCGGTCCGAGGCCGTAGCCCTTGACCGTCTTCGCCAGGATGACGGTGGGCTGGCCCTTGTGCTCGGATGCCGCCTTGAACGCCGCGTACACCTTGCGGTAGTCGTGGCCGCCGCGCTTGAGGTTCCAGACCTCGTCGTCGGTGTAGTTCTCGATGAGCTTGAGCGCGCGCGGGTCACGGCCGAAGAAGTTCTCCCGGACATAGGCGCCGCTTTCGGCCTTGTAGGTCTGGTAGTCGCCGTCGGGCGTGACGTTCATCAGGTTGAGCAGTGCACCGTCGGTGTCGCGGGCGAGCAGGTCGTCCCATTCGCGGCCCCAGACCACCTTGATGACGTTCCAGCCGGCACCGCGGAAGAAGCTCTCGAGCTCCTGGATGATCTTGCCGTTGCCGCGGACGGGTCCGTCGAGGCGCTGGAGGTTGCAGTTGACGATGAAGTTGAGGTTGTCGAGGCCTTCGTTGGCTGCAACCTGGAGCTGGCCGCGGCTCTCGACCTCGTCCATTTCGCCGTCGCCGAGGAACGCCCAGACCTGCTGGTCGCTCGCATCCTTGATGCCGCGGTTGGTGAGGTACCGGTTCAGCTGCGCCTGGTAGATCGCGTTGATCGGGCCGAGGCCCATCGACACGGTGGGGAACTGCCAGAACTCGGGCATCAGCCGCGGGTGCGGGTAGGAGGAGATGCCGTTGGGGGCGTGCGACTTCTCCTGGCGGAAGCCGTCGAGCTGGTCGGTGGTCAGACGGCCCTCGAGGAAGGCGCGGGCGTAGGTGCCGGGGGAGGCGTGGCCCTGGACGAAGATCTGGTCGCCGCCGCCCGGGTGGTCCTGGCCGCGGAAGAAGTGGTTGTAGCCAACCTCGTAGAGGGCGGCGGACGACGCGTAGGTGGCGATGTGGCCACCGACGGCGATGCCGGGGCGCTGCGCGCGGTGCACGAGAATGGCCGCGTTCCAGCGGATCCAGGCGCGGTAGCGGCGTTCGATGTCTTCGTCGCCGGGGAACTCAGGTTCGTTCTCCGCGGCGATGGTGTTGATGTAGTCGGTGGTGGGAACCATCGGCACACCCAGGTGGAGTTCCTTGGAGCGCTTCAGCAGGCTGAGCATGATTTCCCGGCCGCGGCCGTGTCCCTGGGCCGCGACGAGCGCATCCAGGGATTCGGACCATTCGGCCGTTTCCTCCGGGTTCGCGTCAGACTTATCCATGGAATACGGGTCCTGGTCGTTGACAGTCACACTCGACCTTTCTCTGGTGGGCAGATTGTGCCCGAATTGGGGAGCCGGAAGCCAAGGGGCTCGGGTCAGCGCCATGAGCACCACGCCAGCCTACTAATCCTAGTTGAGGTGCGCGGGCGGGAATGATGGGCGGCGGCCCCGTCGTGCTCCGCGCGGTTGGATCCCGCATCCGGCAGGGCTATGCTTTGTCCCCGTGTTCAGCCGCCTCCGTTGGCGGTACGGAAAGGAAGCGCACTATGGCTCTGGAGAATGACACCCAGGCACCCGATTTCGAGCTCGTCAACCAGTTCGGCGAGCGGATCCAGCTCAGCCAGTACCGGGGGGAGAAGTCGGTCGCGCTGGTCTTTTTCCCGCTCGCGTTCTCCGGCATCTGCAGCGGGGAGTTGTGCGAACTGCGTGACAATCTCTCGCTCTTCGCCGACGCGGGGGTCGAGTTGATCGGCATCTCGGTGGACTCCCGGCACACCCTCCGCGCCTGGGGCGACCAGGAGGGGTACACCTTCAGCCTCGTCGCCGACTTCTGGCCGCACGGCTCGGTCGCCAAGGAATACGGCGTCTTCCTCGAGGAGAAGGGTTTCTCGAATCGCGCGACGTTCCTGATCGACCACGGCGGCATCATCCGTGCCAGCTTCATCACCGCGCCGGGCGAACCCCGTTCCCTGGGCGCGTACCGGGCCGCACTCGAGGAGCTCCAGCCGGCCTAGCCGCCGCTGCGGTCGTCAGTTCCGGGGGAGGCCAGGACTCCGCCGTGCAGGGCTACAACGAGCGTGCGCAGTTCGGTGATCATCTGCACCTGGTGCTTGTTGATGGTCATCAGGAGATCGATGTCGGCCTTTGCGGCGAGGTTCGTTTCGTAGTCGTGCTGGGCGAGGGCTGCCGCGATCCCGTCCTGTCGTTTGGCAGCGATAAGCAGGATCGCTCCCTGCAACCCCGCCAGCATGCTGAGGAACAGGTTCAGCAGGATGAACGGGTACGAGTCCCAGTGCAGGTTTCGGCTGAGGCCGAAGGTGTTCAGGATCGCCCAGACGCCCATGATCGCCAGGAAGCTGCCGACGAACGGCCAGCTGCCCATGCCGTTGCGCATGATGTCGGCGGCACGGGCGCCGCGGCTGAGTCCCTGCTGGTGTTTGGTGTGCCAGGTGGGCGGTCCTTGGGTCATTCGGTCAGTGTATGGCGCGCAGCCGCACGCCGGGCCAGCTCGATTCCGACTCGCCCGCGAGTGTCAGTATGATGGGAACATCCTGAGTCGCCGCGCGAGCGCCGCACAGCAGGGGCCTTTAGCTCAGTTGGTAGAGCGCCACGTTTACACCGTGGATGTCATCGGTTCGAGCCCGGTAGGGCCCACCATATAAATCCCTGATCACATCGGCATCGGTTCGATGACGACGGTATGGCTACCTGACGGGGAGCCAGGCCCGAGACCTCCCGGGACGCCTCTCGAGACTGATCGGATGGCGCCATCAACCTCGGACACGGTTCTGCGGACTCCGCGGCTCGAGCTTCGGCCGCCGAGCGACTCCCACTTGCCCGTGATCCTGCGGCTCCACCAGAATTTCTTTCAGCGAAGCCGCAGAGTTCTACGAGCGCGTTCTCGGCCTCGGCATTGAGA
Source organism: Microbacteriaceae bacterium (assembly GCA_036723055.1). Classification (GTDB taxonomy): domain Bacteria; phylum Actinomycetota; class Actinomycetes; order Actinomycetales; family Microbacteriaceae; genus Cryobacterium. The sequence continues at coordinate 13,092 of DAIMHX010000024.1, read as the reverse complement.
GAGAGCCAGACGCGGCGGTTGTGACGATTGGGACGACACGGGTCGAACTCGTGGAGACAGCCGCCATTGAAGGTGGCCACCACTTTGCGGTCTCGGTCCCTACCAACAAGTTCGCCGAAGCGAAGGAATGGATACAGCAGCGGGCCGACCTTCTGGTTACTTCCGAATCGGACGAGTTCGAATGCTCGCCATCGTGGAATGCCCGCTCGCTCTACGTCAATGGCCCCGAAAATTCCGTTCTCGAGTTGATCAGACCAATGGCATGAGTGTTGCGGCGAAAGAATGGCCATCGATCGTCCCCTCGACTTTGACGGCCCGTCGAGTCGCGAAGAGTTCGGCTGATCCCGGCACGGTCACGTACGTCGGGAATGCCCCGTCCTTGTCAATCGGTCCGGTGAAGGGCGGCCATTCGCGCGGCCCCGTCGTACCGAAGGCTTACAGTTCGAGGTGCTCCGCGACGCCTCGTCCGACATCCTTGCCTTCACTTCACACCCCTCATGACGGCCGCGTGAGTGGCCCGGTGCTGGGCGGCTAACGGTCCTGGCTTCATGCCCCAGCGGCGCCGCCAGAGCACGGAGTCGCCGGTGAGGCGGCATGTCGCGAGCTTGTAAGCTTGTTCTACCGGCCCAGATGCCGGTACGCATTTGCCCTACTGGCGATACGCTGAGGTCAGGCGGCCGGGGGGCCGCACCCACGAGGAAAGCCGGTCGGTCCGCCGCGGAGCGGGATGATCCTGAGGTCATGATGACAACCCGACACGTTCGCCTGGCTCGCCTACATCGTGACCATGCCTGATCGGGCGGCCTTCGGGGCTGCGGTCGCGGAGCTGTCAACGGCGCATGAACAGCGGACGAGCCTGTGTCGTCCCTTCATGCGCGCACTGCCCATCTCCGGTGCCGCGATTTCGACGCTAGGCGGCCCATTTGGAACAGAGACGGTGTGCGCGAGCGACACCCGAGCTGCGCGGATCGATGAACTGCAGTTCGACCTGGGCGAAGGACCCTGTTGGGATGCCCTGAGGATGCGCCGCCCGGTGCTCACGAACGACGTCAAGGGATCCGCGCATCCGGCTTGGCCAGTCTTCGTGGAGGCGCTCGGTGACGTTAAAGTAGGCGCCCTGTACGCCTTCCCGCTGGCGATCGGTTCGCTGGACATCGGAGCGGTCGATCTGTACTCGGGGAAACCCGGGGGGTCTCACCGAGCCGCAGATCCTGGATGCGGTTGCTCTGTCGACCATCGCCGCGGTGCAGGTGCTGCGCCGAGCCCTGGCCTCCCAGACCGTGAAGCCCGACGTCGAGGGTGATGACGGGTATTCCCGGCGCGTGGTGCACCAGGCGACCGGGATGGTGCTGGCGCAGCTCCGACTGTCGGCCGTCGACGCGCTCCTGGTCATCCACGGCTACGCGTTTTCGCACGGCCTCACGGTGCGGGAGGCCGCGGCGGACATCGTGGCACGGCGATTGGATTTCTCCCCCCATTTGAACGAGTCGTACGATGGAAAACATGGTGACGCAGACACGGGAAGGTCAGCTGGTCGAGACCTTCGTTACTCTCGCCGACACGCTCGTTGTCGGCTTTGACATCGTTGACCTCTTACACACTCTTGTCGAGAAGTGCGCGCTTCTGTTCGAGGCCTCCGCAGCCGGCATTATCCTTTCGGCCGGCGACGGCGAACTCGAGGTGGTTGCCTCGACGAATGAACGCAGTCGTCTCGTTGAAATCCTGCAGCTTCGCTCCGGTAGCGGACCTTGCGTTGAATGCTTCACGAGCGGCAGCGTCGTTTCGGTCCCGGACATCGACGCCGTCGGACCCAAATGGCCGAGGTTCCGCGCCGGGGCCCTCGAGCAGGGCTTCGCGTCCATGCGGGCCGTCCCGCTGCGGTTGCGGGCGACGACAATTGGCTCCCTCAACTTGTTCTGGGATCGACTCGGCGGCCTGGGCGAGCAGGATGGCGTCACGGTGCAGGCGCTGGTCGACGTGGCCACCATCGGAATCCTTCAGGAGCGCGCCATCCGGGAGAGCGATGTGGCGAGGCAGCAGTTGCAGCACGCCCTCAGCAGCCGGGTGCTGATCGAACAGGCCAAGGGCGTGCTCGCTTTCACCCACGACGCCAACATGGACGAGGCATTCGTGCTGCTCCGCACGTATGCCCGGAACGCTGGCGTGCCGCTCGCCGATGTGGCCGAGCGCATCGTGAATCGCACCCTCGAGCTCTAAGCCGGCACCGCGGGCCTGCCGGGCGACGTACACTTGTCTCGTCGCCCCGGACCCTGGCAGCACACGTTTCAGTCGTGAGCTATCGAGGGAAGAGACCCGTGAAGCGCATATTCCACCCCGGGGGTTCCGTCATCACGGGAAGCGACCTGGCGGATGCCGTGCTGCTGTACGCGGAAGCGCTCAGCAACCGAAGACAAGTTGACGTCGTGGACATCCCGGTCGTCGGGGATGACGGACTCCCAGGCCGCGCCCAGTTCCTGATCGGTGCGGCGAGCCAGCTGGTGAGTGTGACAGCCGAGCAGGGGTCCCGCGAACTCGTCGAGCAGGGTACGACGGACCTCCTGCACCTGAAGGCGCGTAACCGGGGCACCGAGATGCCGGCGGCCTGGTTCAGCGATGAGCTGGAATCGACGCAGTTCGACGACTTCGACTACTGACGCCGGTAGGCGCGCCACCCGCCGAACTCGCTGACGTCCGGCGCTCCGTCGAAGGCGTGCGGTTCGCAGACGAAGCCGTGCACGGTCGATCCGTCGGCGAGTTCCACCGTGCCGATTGCCAACGGCGACGCCACGAGGGATACGAATCGGCCGAACGCGCGTGCGTCGAGCCGGTACACCTCGACTTCGATCCGGACGCCGCCGGTGCTCACCCGGCGCAAGGCGGGCTTCGGCGGAACGGTGCCGGGAAGCGCGTGCAGGCGGTACACGGCCGCGGTGGCCGTGCGCATCGCGAACGTGGCGCCGAGATCGGTGAGTTCGCCGTTGAGCGGCATACCCGAAAGGTGCGCTCCCACGACGGCGAGCAGGACATCGTCGACGCCACCTCCGCCTCCCGTTTCGGCCGGCAGGGAGGGGCGGTCGGCGCTCACCCGCGCGTACCCGGTAGCGCCGAGCGGCCCGCCAACCAGCCGTTCGATCGCGGCGGCGATGCCGGCGAGCGAGCCGTCCGATCCCGCCGGCGCGCTCACCGTGACGCCGAAAGGCAGCCCGTTCGACGCGATGGAGCAGGGCACCGCGATGGCCGCGAGATCGAGGATGTTCGTGAACGTCGTGAACTGACCGAGACGGCTGTTGAGGGCGATCGGATCGGCCAGCATCTCCTCGACCGTAAACGTGGTGGTGACGGTCGGCGTGAGCAGCGCATCGACGCTCCGCCAGAGCGGCGCGATCCCCGCAGCGATGCGGCGGGCCTCGTCGAAGTCCCTGAACACCTGCGTTCCCGGCGTCGACCTGCCGGCGGACAGGACCCGGCTGATCACCGGATGCACGGCGTCCGGGTTCTCGTCGAGGAACGCCTCGATCCCGGAGAGCCGTTCGGCGAGCCAGCCGCCGGCGTAGAGTTTGCGTCCGGCATCGTAGAACGGCGTGAACGACGTTTCGACGAGCTGCACGCCCGCCGCCAGGAGCGCGTCGAGGAACGATGACCACGCCGATTCGGTCGCCCGGTTGCCGGCGAAGTCGATGTCGGCTGGGCGCGGAACCGCGAGCACGAGGGTGTGCAGGGGCCGGGGGACCGGGCGCGGCGACGGCACGGGCAGGTCGCGCGACCAGGCATCGCCTTCATCCCGCCCGGCGAGCACGGAGAGGACCAGCGCCCCATCGGCCACCGTCAGCGAGAAGACGCTCGCGCAATCGAGTGACCGGCACGCCGGCAGGAGTCCGCTCGTGCTGACCAGGCCGAAGCTCGGCTTGGTCCCGACCGTGTTGGTGAGCGCGGCGGGGACGCGGCCGGAGCCGGCCGTGTCGGTTCCCAGGGAGAATGTCACGAGCCCGGCCGAAACAGCCACTCCGGATCCCGAACTGGACCCGCCGGAGATCCGGGTGTGATCGAAGGGCGTCGTGGGGGCGCCGTACGGAGAGCGTGTTCCGTTCAGGCCGGTTGCGAACTGGTCGAGGTTGCCGGTCGCGCCGAGTGACGGTCATGTGAACGGATGGACCGGCCGCGTGACGATTGCATTTCGGCGTGGATAGGGTGTGGGCTATGACTCCCCACCGACTTCTGCTGCTGCATGGCGTCGCCACGACAGGCGCGGTGTGGCAACCGGTCCTCGACGCGCTCGGTGCGCTCGATGGCTTCGATGTGTCCGCGCCCGACCGCCCGGCCTGCGGCGACCTCCGCGCGGAACTCGACTGGCTCGCCCCGCTCGCCCGTGACGCGTTCGTGGTGGGCTTCAGCGGCGGCGCGACGCTGGGCCTCGCGCTCGCCGCGAGCGACGTGCGCCTGGCCGGGGCGCTGCTGCACGAGCCCGCCGTCGGCAGCCTCGTGCCTGGTCTCCTCGCACCCGTCGCCGCAGCGTACGCCCGCGACGGGTACGCGGGCTTCGGCTCGGCGCGGTCCGGGCCCGGCTGGCGCACCGACATGGCCCTGGACGATGGGGCATCCGTCGCGCGGGAGCTTCCGATGTTCCGGGCGTTCGAACCTGCCGGCGCTACCCCTGGCCAGGGACGCGTCGTGGTCAGCGTCGGCGCGCTCTCACCTCGGCCGCGCCAGGACGCCGCCCACGCCCTGCGGGACCGCCTGGGCTACGAGACCATCGAACTCGCGGCGAGCAGTCACTTCGCGGTCCAGGACAACCCGCAGGACTTCGCTTCCCTGATCCGCGAGTTTCTGGGCGCCGACCGTTCCTAGTCGCCCGGCTCGCCGGCGCTTCGGGCGACGAGCACGGGCACGTTGATGTTCATCAGCACGTCGTGGGTCACAGAGCCGATCAGGGTCTGGGTCGCGCTTCGCCGGTGGGAGACACCCAGCACGAGGAGCGAGGCGTCGTAGCTGGCATCCAGCAGCGCCTCGGCGGGTGCGCGGTGCACCAGCCGCCGGTGCACGACCACCCCCGGTGCGGCAGCGGAGGCCGCCGCGGCGGCATTGGCCAGCAACAGCTGTGCCGCCTCGGTGCTCGCGGGAAGGTCGGCCGACCGCGCCGTTCGCTGGGGCGACGGGGGCGCATGAACGAGCAAGAGCTCCTGCCCCAGGCTCAGGGCCTCCCTGGCGCCGCGCGCCACGGCCGGCTTCGACCCGTCGAAGCGATCGACCCCGACCACGACGCCGCGCCGGGACGAGGTGGCGGAGTCCGGCACGATGGCCACGGACGATCGGGCGGCGGATACCATCTGCACGCTCCGTGACCCGAGGACCCGGCCGCGGAGGAACCCGGTTTTGTGGGTTCCGATGATGAGCAGGTCCTCGGGGGACGGAAGCCCGGCGAGCTCCCACGACGGGCTGCCGTGCAGGATCCTGGTGCTGATGTCGACACCATCGGCGATGGCGTGGGCGTTCCCGGCTTCCTCCGCGAGGAGTGCGACCGTCTGTCGCTGCGCTTCCTCTGCATAGTCCTGGCCGACAAGTCCCCACTCGTCGTCGACGACGTGCACGAGCACGACCGCGGCGCCGCGTTCGGCTGCCCGCTGCATCCCCCAGCGCAGCGCAGCCCTGCCGGGGCCTGAGCCGTCGACTCCGATGAAATAGTCGCCGCTCACGGCTACACCGCGGTCTTCTTCTCGTCGGGCCGAGGCACCACAACGACCGGGCACGGCATGTTGAGGAGCACGTCGTGGCTGACCGATCCGAGGATCAGCCCGGCCACGGCTCCTCGCCCGTGGGTGCCGACCACGAGCATCTCCGCCTCCTTCGAGGCGTCGACCAGCATCGGAGCGGCCGGGCCCTGCTCCACCCACTCGGAAATGTCCACGCCCGGATGCGCGGCGCGGAGGCGTGCGGTCGACGTCGCCAGGATCTCCTCGTGCGCCTCACGGAGCGCGTCGAACGGAATGGCGGAGCCGAAATCCACGCCGATCGTGGCGGGGACGGTCCAGGCGTGGATGACGTCGAGCGTGCGGCCGAGGCGGGTGGACTCGCGGGCGGCGAAGTCGAGCGCGGCCTCCGATGTGACGTCATCCTCCATCCCAACGACGACGTGCCCGTCGCCGTGCTCCCAATTCGCCGGGACAACCACGACGGGGCAGCGCGCGTGCGCGGCGAGCCGAAGCGGCAGCGTGCCGTACACCGCGCCGGCGAGAAAACCGGTTTTGTTCGTGCCGATGACCAGGAGGTCGGCGTCGGCGGATGCGCGAACGAGTTCGTCGACCGGCACGCCGCGGCGCACGACGCTGGTCTTCTTCAGGGTGGGAGCCGCCTGCTCCACCTTTCGGGTGGCTTCGGCGAGCGCGCGTTCGTAGATCGGCTGGAATTCGTCCTCGGGTCCGCCAACGGGCGACCAGCCGAGTTCGACGACGCTCGTCAGCTCCAGGGTGAGTTGCACCGACCGGGCGCGCTGTAGCGCCCACTTCAGCGCCGCGGCGCTCGCTGGGCCACCGTCAATGGCGACAATCACTTTTTCAAGCATGCAGCGGCCCTCCGGTTCTTCCCGCGGTTCGTCCCGTTGAGCGGAGCGCTTTCTCCACGTGTACAGGTTCCCAGCGCCGACGGACCTCGGAAAGGGTCAAAGGTCCCATGCGAGTAGACTCCCCGCCAAGCGACGATGGAGAGGCGGGCCATGGCGGTGACCGATCGTGACTCTCGACTCTCCTTTCCCGACGGACCCAGGTCCGAGCTCGACCGGGCGCTGTCCGAGCTCATGGACAACGCCCAGAAGGTGCTGGCCACGCAGGGCCGGTTGCGAAGCCTCCTCCAGGCGAGCCAGGCCGTGGTCGAGGAACTCGATCTTCCGGCGGTGCTGCTCCGAATCGTCGAGGTTGCGGTGGGTCTGGTCGGGGCGCGCTACGGCGCCCTGGGGGTGATCGGCCCGAACGGCCACATCGAGCAGTTCATTCACGTGGGGGTGCCCGACGACGTCGCATCGCGGATCGGTCGCCTGCCGGAGGGCCACGGTCTCCTCGGCGCACTGATCGACGATCCGGCGCCGATCAGGCTGGACCACCTGCTGGACGACCCGCGTTCGGACGGCTTCCCCCCGCATCATCCGCCCATGGACAGTTTTCTGGGCGTGCCGGTGCACGTGCGCGGCGAGGTGTTCGGCAACCTCTACCTCTCCGAGCAGTCGTCCGGCGCGTTCAGCGACGAGGACCGGGAACTCCTCAGCGCGCTGGCTGCGACGGCCGGGATCGCCATCGACAACGCCCGCCTGTTCGACGAGACACGGCGTCGTCAGCTGTGGTCGGCGGCATCCGCCGAAATCAGCGCGGCGCTGCTGTCGGAACGAGCCGACGATTCGCTGGCCCTGCTGGCCGAGCGCGTCGCATCCCTCGCCGAAGCCGACCTCGTCTGCGTCGTCCTGCCCACGGTCGACGGGACCCTCATGGTCGACACGGCCCGCGGCACCTACGCCGACCAGGTGGACGGCCTCGTCTTCCGGGCCGCCGGAACGCTCTCCGGTCGCGCGTTCGACAGCGGCCAGCCGATTCTCGCGGTCGACGGCACCGGCAGCCAGGAGGAGGCCGATTCGCCCCTGGTCCTCGGGCCGTCGATGATCATCCCTCTGCTCGCCTCCGGGCGGCCGCATGGCGTGCTGACGGTGTCGCGTGCCTCCGGGCGGCCGCGATTCACCACGCCGGATGTCGAAATGGCCGCGGATTTCGCCGGCCAGGCCAGTGTCGCCCTCGAGCTGGCCCGCGGCCGGGCCGACCGGCAGCGACTGGTGCTGCTGTCGGATCGGAGCAGGATCGCCCGCGACCTCCACGACCACGTGATCCAACGGGTCTTCGCCGCGGGGATCGGGTTGCAGGCGATCGGCCGCACGATCGACGACCCGGCCATTCGCGGGCGAATCACCGACGAGGTGCAGGCCCTCGACGCCGCCATCGGCGAGATCCGCACGGCGATCTTCGCGTTGACCGCGCAAGCTCGCCCCGGCAGCCCGTCGCTCCGGCATCGCATCATCGACGTGCTCAGCGAAGTCGGCCCGCTTTTCGACCGGACGCCGAGGCTCCTCTTCGCCGGAGCGATCGACCTGGTCACCCCGGAGGACATGGCCGACGACCTCGTGGCCGTGGTTCGGGAGGGCCTCAGCAATGTGGCCAGGCACGCCCGGGCGCAGGAGACCGTCGTGAGCCTGGCGATCGTCGACGGGATGGTTGTCGTGACCGTTGCCGACGACGGCATCGGCTTCACGGGTTCCGAGCGGACGAGCGGCATTGCCAACCTCGCGGCCCGCGCAAAACGGTGGCAGGGCGAGCTGTCGCTGGGTGACCGGGACACCGGCGGAACCCTGCTGCGGTGGACCGCGCGGGTGCCCCTTGAGCCGGACCTGGCGGATTCCGCATGATCCGGGTGTTCCTGGTCGACGACCACGAGGTCGTCCGCCGGGGGATAGCGGAGATGATCAACCAGGAAGCCGACCAGGAGGTGGTCGGGGAGGCAGCCACGGCCAGGCAGGCGATCGCCCGCGTGGCCGCGACCCGTCCGGACGTTGCCGTCCTCGACGTTCGCCTGCCGGATGGGAGCGGCATCGACGTGTGCCGCGACATCCGGTCGGCCAGCCCCGGCGTGCGGTGCCTGATCCTGACCGCGTTCGACGATGACGAGGCAAGCTACGCGGCGGTCCTGGCCGGCGCGTCGGGCTACGTGTTGAAGGACATCCGTGGGGACAAGCTGATCGACGGGATCCGGCGGGTCGCGCGGGGCGAGTCGCTCGTCGCCCGCTCGGTGACGAGGAAGGTCGTCACCGAGTTGAGCGACGACCGGGCGGAGACGTCGGCGTCCAGGCTCACCACGCGCGAACGGCAGGTGCTCGAGCTCATCGCAGAAGGTCTGACAAACCGGCAGATCGGAGAGCGACTCGAGCTGGCGGAGAAGACGGTCAAGAACTACGTGTCAGGGCTGCTGGGCAAACTTGACATGGAGCGGCGCACGCAGGCGGCGGTCTTCGGCGCCGGGCTCCGCGGGCACTGAATCCCGCGGCCGCGGCGAGTACGCTGGCCGAATGAAGCCACGCCACATCGACCGGGTCCAGCCGGCGCAGGGCCACACGGTGTGCGCGTACAAGGGCGTCGCGTCGTACCTGGACCTGGTCGCCGGGGGAGCGCGGGCGGATGCCGCGGCCTGGGGCTATCCCGAGGCGCGGTCCGGCTACGGCGGCTGGATCACCTCCCGGGTCGTCGGTCTGTTCAAGGGGGAGCCCGGAACCCTCGGGTGGTAAGCAGCGCGCGCGGCGTCATTCCGATCCTGCTCGCCTCGCTGCTCTGGGGGACGACGGGCACGGCCGCGCACTTCCTGCCGAACACGGTCAGCCCGCTGGCGATCGGCGCGGCCACCATGGCGATCGGTGGCGGCCTGCTCTTCGCGCTGTCGGCGCGTGGGGCGCTCCGGGTCATCAGGGACCGGTCCCTGCGACGCCCGGTCGTCGCCGGTGTCTCCGGCATCTTCGTCTATCCGCTCGCCTTCTACACCTCTATGCACCTGGCCGGGGTGGCGATCGGCGCGGTCGTGTCCCTGGCATCGGCTCCCGTCTTCGCCGCGGTGATCGAATTCTTAGTCGACCGCCGCGGCATCACACGTCGGTGGACGGCGTGCACGGCCGTGGCGCTGGTCGGCACGGTCCTGCTTGTCGGCGGGCGCCCGTCCGGAACGGATGCCGCCGCATCCGCCGCCCCGGTCGGAGTGCTCCTCGGCCTGCTCGCCGGCCTGAGCTACGCCGTCTACGCCGACGCGTCCCACCGGGTGATCGCGGCCGGACACGGCTCGAGCGCGACAATGGGGGCGCTGTTCGGGCTCGGCGCCGTGTTCCTGCTGCCGGTCCTGGCGCTCACCGGGGCGGCTCTCCTGCGCACGGCGGGCAGCGTCGCCGTGACCGCGTACCTCGCGATCGGGCCGATGTTCCTGGCCTACTTGCTCTTCGGTGCGGGCCTCCGCACCGTGCGCGGCAGCACGGCGACGACCATCACCCTCGTCGAACCGCTGGCGGCCACCATCCTGGCGATCCTGGTCGTCGGCGAACGGCTCGACCCGGTCGGCTGGACCGGCCTCGGGCTCGTCATGGTCGGTGTGAGCGTCCTCGTCACGAGTGGCCGGATAAACCAGGGGGGCAGAGGCAAAAAACAGCCACCCTTGATACAATCCGGGCATGCTCGAGCGCAAGCCGACGGGGCAGGAAGGCCCCGAACCACCCGAAACGCCGGGCGATGAGGATCTCGCCGGCGCGTTCGATGACGGTGCCCAGACCGGCTCCCACGATGTGATCAAGACCGGTTTCGACACGGATCTGCCCGACGATGCCGATGACGTGCAGGGGGGCGCCGCGGCGCCCATCCCCAGCCCCCGGGTCGGAGCCGACGAGAAGGTCGTTCTCGACAAGGTGAGGAGACCCCGGCGCGCCGGGCCGGGCGGTGTCCGCAGGAGCGCACCGCGCAGGTAGTCACCGGTAGGCTGGCCACGTGTCATACTCGCTCGCCGACGTAACCCGGGTCGCCCACGATCTGTGGCCGCTGTCCGGGGCGGAGGCGTGGGATGCGCCCGGTCTTCTGAGCGGGGATCCCGCGAGCCCGGTCGACTACATTCACCTGGCCGTCGATGCCGTCTCCGACACCGTCGAGGAGGCCGTCGAGGCGAACGCCGACCTTCTGCTCGTACATCACCCGTTGCTGCTGCGCGGCGTGACGACGGTGGCGGAGGACCGGTACAAGGGTGCGCTGCTCAGCCGCCTGATCCGGGCCAACTGCGCGCTCCTGGCGGCACACACCAACGCCGACGTGGTCGTCGACGGTGTGTCGGACATCTTCGCCAGCCGCCTGGGCCTCATCGACGCCAGGCCGATCACCGAGGGCTCGGTGCCCGGAACGGGTATCGGTCGAGTCGGCCGGCTCGCACAGCCCACTACGCTCGGGCAGCTCGCGCGCGTCGTTGCCGACCTGCTGCCGCCGACCGCATCCGGAATCCGGGTCGCGGGAGACTACGGCGGCACCGTCGAAACCGTGTCGCTGTGCGGCGGTGCGGGCGACTCGCTCCTGGGGGACCCGGCGGTTGTCGCATCCGATGTCTACATCACCGCAGATCTCAGGCACCACCCGGCCTCCGAGGCCCGCGAGCAGGCTATGGTCGCCGGGAGCGGCCCGGCGCTCATGGACGTGTCCCACTGGGCCAGCGAATGGCTCTGGCTCGAAACCGCGGCCAGCCAGTTGCGTGAGGCGCTGCCCGGCCTGCGCGTGACGGTCAGTGAAATCCGCACGGATCCGTGGGATTTCGTCGTCATGCAATAGCCTGCCGGCTACCCCAACAGCACCACTCGAACTCAATACCCGTGAAGGTCAGGACATCGTGAAGGCAACTCCAGCAGAGCAGAAGGGGCTTCTCCGGCTCCAGGCCCTCGACACCAAGCTCGCCCAGGTAGAGCACCAGGCCAAATCGCTGGCACAGCACGCCGAGCTGGCCGCACTGGCAAGCCAGGGCGAGAAGACCCGGGCGACGCTGGCGGCGCGAAACGGCGAGCTCGAGGATGTGCGCACCGAACTGCGTCGCATCGAATCGGACGTCGACGTGGTCGAGAAGCGCATCGCCCGCGACACCGAGCGAGTGGACCACTCCTCGTCGGTGAAGGATGTCCAGGCGCTGGAGACGGAACTCGCCGCGCTGCGCAAGCGCCTCTTTGACCTCGAGGAGATCGAGATTGCGGTCATGGAACGACTCGAAGAACGCGAATCCGCGGTCGCCGAGGTGCAGACCGAACGCGAGGCCCTGTCCGCCCGCGTCGTCGAGACGGAGCAGGCCCGCGACGCCGCTCTCGCCGACCTGAACCGGCAGCTCGCCGACCTCACGCGCGACCGTGCCACGATCGCCGGGACCATTTCCGACGAGCTGGGCGCCTTGTACGAGAAGCGTCGCGTGGTTGGCCGGGGCAATGCCGCCGCGTTGCTCCGGGCCCGCACCTGCAGCGGCTGCACCATGACGCTGACCGGCAGCGACCTCGAGGCCGTGCGCAGCTCTCCCGCCGATGACGTTGTCTTCTGCCCGGACTGCGGTGCAATCCTGGTGCGCACGGAGGAGTCAGGCATCTGATGACACGGTCGCTCATCGTCGAGGCCGACGGGGGGTCCCGGGGGAATCCGGGCCGCGCGGGCAGCGGCACGCTCGTTATCGATGCGAAGACCGGTGAGACGCTCGCGGAGATCGGGGTGTACCTCGGGGTCGCGACGAACAACGTCGCCGAATACCGAAGCATGATCGAGGGCATCCGGCGCGCGGTCGAGATCGACCCAGGTGCCGGCATCCACGTGCGAATGGACTCGCAGCTCGTCATCGAACAGATGTCGGGCCGCTGGAAGATCAAGCACCCCGACATGCGGGAACTGGCGACCAAGGCGCGCGAGCTGATCGGTCACCGTCCGGTCACCTTCGAGTGGATTCCCAGGGCCGAGAACTCCCGTGCCGACGCGATCGCCAACCGGGCCATGGATATGGGCTCCAGCTTCGGCCTGTAAGATTTCACCTGGAATGGGTCGGCAAGACGGTCGCGTCATCCTGTGTTCTTCGGAGCACCGGATGCCGAGGAACGTCCGGGCTCCAGAGAGCAGGGCGGTGGGTAACACCCACCCGGGGCAACCCGCGAGACAGTGCCACAGAAAGTAAACCGCCACCGGCTCCGGCCGGGGGTAAGGGTGAAACGGTGGTGTAAGAGACCACCAGAGGCCAGGGTGACCTGGTCGGCTTGGTAAACCTCGTCCGGAGCAAGGTCGAACAGGAAACGCTAAGGCGGCTCGCCGAGTTTCCGGGTAGACCGCTAGAGGGCTGCGGCAACGTAGTCCCAAGATAGATGGCCGTCCATGGTGCTTCGGCACCGGGACAGAACCCGGCGTAATAGCCGGCCCATTCCCTGTCTAGGTTTGACGTTACGGCCTGCCGCGGGCGGACCTCTCCGCCCCTAGAACGGTGGTGGGGGTTCGAGTGGGGTTTCGGGTTCGGTGAGGTACTCCCGGCCGCTGGGTGAGGTCC
>DAIMHX010000023.1:9413-46183 GCA_036723055.1 Microbacteriaceae bacterium | reverse complement strand
CTAGGTTGCCGCTGCATCCGCCCGCCATCTCGTTGCGCGGGGGGTGCGCCGTTGCGCGGGAGGCGCGCCACCCGCGAAGCGGCGCGGCTCCCGCGTAGTTCGAGCCGGGGCATGATCCTCGCCACGAGTTGCACGCACCGCACGGCGGGGGCGCGGGCCTTCCTCAACACGGTGCGTGACGCGGCGCTGCCCACAGAAGAGGGACGGACGAGGCCGGCGCTGCGGTGCCGGGTGCAGGGTGTCCGGATGCGACAGCCAGATTCAGAGAATCTCGCCGAGGGCCTGATCCTCGCCTCCGACTTCAACCGAGCCATCGGTGAGGACCTGCGCCTCCGACGCTTCGCGGAGCGCGAGGGCCTGCGCAGGGTCGCCCGCGGGCAGTACATCAGCGAGGCTCGCTGGCGGGCATATGACCCCGACCAGCGCTACGAGGTGCGGGTGCGCGCAGCGGCCCTCGCGCGGAACGGCTCCGTGGTGCTGTCCCACCAATCCGCCGCCGTGCTGTGGGGGCTGCCGCTCCTCGCGGCGTGGCCGAGCGAGGTGCACTTCCTGACTGAGCGAGCGTCGGGCGGGCGATCGGATCCGGGCATCCGCCGGCACGCGCTCGGTATCGACGCGCGCGACGTCACCGTTCTCGACGGCTTGCTGATCACGACTGTCGCCCGGACCGTCATCGATCTGGCGGCCACGGTCGACCTGAAGTCGGCGGTCGCCGCGGTGGACCGGGCGCTCCACGTCGACCGGTTCGGCCGCGCCCCAACGTTGACGACCAAGGCGGAGTTGCTCGAAACGTGGGAGCGGATGCTTCCCTTTCGCGGATCGGTACGGGCGCGGGCCATCATCGAGTTCGGTACGGACAAGTCGGGGTCCACCAGTGAATCGGGCAGCCGGGTCAACATCGCCCTGAGCGGATTCCCCGAACCGGAGCTGCAGCATCCGTTCACCGTCGATGGCCGAACCGTCGAAGCGGATTTCTTCTGGCTCGACTACTGTTCGGTGGGCGAGTGCGACGGGACGGGCAAGTACTTCAATCCGGAACTCCTCGCGGGACGAACGGCCGAGCAGGTCGTCTACGCGGAAAAGCTCCGGGAGGACGGAATCCGACGCCAGGTGCGGGGATTCACGCGCTGGGACTCGGCAATCGCGCTCAGCCAGTTCCGGTTGCGGTCGCGGCTGCTCGGGCTGGGCCTCCCGACGGGCACTCCCCGGCTCACGCTGCGATGACGAGACGTGTGGCGCGAGGGTGGTGCGCGGGGAGTGCGCCGCTTCGCGGGTGGCGCGCCACCCGCGAAGCGGCGCAGCTCCCGCGCGGCGGCGGGAGCGACGGGGAGCGACACGCCCGGAGGGGGACGGGCGGGATGGCGCGGGAAGACGGGGGAGAAGTGACACGCCCAACGCGACACGCCCGGGTTGCATAACGACCCAACCCTGTGGCAGACTCTTCTAGTTCAACACTTTCGACTGCAGCGCAATGCGTAGCGTCGGGATCACTGCCAGGCAGTGCATAGCCGCCCCTCACGGGAGCACAGGTTAGGCCGCGGGTAGCAGAACAAAGCTTAATCGACACTTACGGAGAACGTGGGAAATCCATGTCTTCCCTCGGGCATGCCCGGGCGTGGGTGTCGGCCCCGGCTGGCACGGGATCATTCCCGGGCGAGTCGAAATTGACAGAAGAACAGTGGTGCTTCAGCAGTAGTGCTACTACGGCGTCCAATGCAGCCTTCGGGATGTAAGAAGCCTTGACAGAGAGAGAGTTCGACATGGCGGGACAGAAAATCCGCATTCGGCTTAAGTCGTATGACCACGAGGTCATCGACACCTCGGCGCGCAAGATCGTCGACACAGTCACCCGTGCGGGTGCAACTGTCGTCGGTCCCGTGCCGCTTCCGACCGAGAAGAACGTGGTGTGTGTCATCCGTTCCCCTCACAAGTACAAGGACAGCCGGGAGCACTTTGAAATGCGCACCCACAAGCGTCTGATCGACATCATTGACCCGACGCCGAAGGCCGTCGACTCGCTCATGCGTCTCGACCTCCCGGCAGACGTCAACATCGAGATCAAGCTGTAGGGCCCCGCGATGTCTTACTCCGATACCAAGACCACCAAGGGTCTCCTCGGCAAGAAGCTCGGCATGACCCAGGTGTGGGACGAGAACAACAAGCTTGTTCCCGTCACCGTCATCGAGATCTCGCCGAACGTTGTCACCCAGATCCGCACCACAGAGGTTGACGGCTACACCGGCGTTCAGATCGCTGCCGGCGCCATCGACCCCCGCAAGGTGAACAAGCCGGCCGCTGGCCACTTCGAGAAGGCCGGCGTTACGCCGCGCCGTCACATCACCGAGCTCCGCACCGCGGATGCCGCTGACTACGCCCTGGGCCAGGAACTCACCGTTGACGGTGTCTTCGTTGCCGGCACCAAGGTTGACGTCATGGGCACCAGCAAGGGCAAGGGCTTCGCCGGTGTCATGAAGCGCCACAACTTCAAGGGTGTTTCCGCTTCACACGGTTCGCACCGCAACCACCGCAAGCCCGGTTCCATCGGTGCTTCCTCGACCCCGAGCCGTGTCTTCAAGGGCATGCGCATGGCCGGTCGGATGGGTGGCGAGCGCGTTACCGTGCTGAACCTCAAGGTGCACTCGGTTGACGCCGAAAAGGGCCTCCTGCTGGTCAAGGGCGCCGTTCCCGGCGCACGCGGCCGCCTCGTATTCGTCCGCAACGCAGTGAAGGGAGCGTAGTCACTATGGCTAACTCACTTGACCTCATTGACGCCAAGGGTCAGAAGGCCGGCACCGTTGAGCTGCCCGCCGAGATCTTCGACGTTCAGACCAACATCCCGCTCATCCACCAGGTCGTTGTCGCGCAGCTCGCTGCCGCACGCCAGGGCACGCACAAGACCAAGGGTCGCGGCGAAGTCTCCGGTGCCGGCCGCAAGCCGTTCAAGCAGAAGGGAACCGGTCGCGCTCGTCAGGGCTCGATCCGCGCCCCTCAGATGACCGGTGGTGGCATCGTGCACGGCCCGACGCCGCGTAACTACGAGCAGCGCACCCCGAAGAAGATGATCGCGGCAGCACTTCGCGGCTCCCTCTCCGACCGCGCTCGTGGCGACCGCCTGCACGTGGTTACCGCACTGTTCAGCGCCGAGACGCCCAGCACCAAGGGCGCCATCGAGCTGCTCAGCCAGATCGCAACCAGCAAGCACGTTCTGGTTGTCCTGGAGCGCACCGACGAGCTGACACTTCGCAGCGTCCGCAACGTCCCGACGGTCCACGTTCTTTCGTGGGACCAGCTGAATGCCTACGACGTGCTCGTCAGCGACGACATCGTCTTCACCAAGGGCGCGTTCGACGCGTTCGTGGCGAGCAAGACCAAGAAGGAAGAGGTGTCCGCATAATGGCTACCCCGATCAACAAGGACCCCCGCGACGTCATCATCGCTCCGGTCGTCTCTGAGAAGAGCTACGGCCTGATCGACGAAGGCAAATACACCTTCGTTGTTGACCCCCGCTCGAACAAGACCGAGATCAAGCTCGCTATCGAGAAGATCTTCAAGGTCGAGGTTGCATCGATCAACACCCTGAACCGTCAGGGCAAGACTCGCCGCACCAAGTTCGGACTCGGCAAGCGCAAGGACACGAAGCGTGCCATCGTCACGCTGAAGTCCGGTTCCATTGACATCTTCACGGCCGTCGGCTAAGCGGCGCGGACTAGAGGAATAAGAAATGGCAATTCGTAAGTTCAAGCCCACGACTCCTGGTCGTCGCGGTTCATCTGTTGCAGACTTCGCAGAGATCACCCGCTCGACCCCGGAGAAGTCCCTGCTCCGCCCCCTGTCCAAGACCGGTGGCCGCAACAACCAGGGTCGGATCACGACCCGTCACATCGGTGGTGGCCACAAGCGCCAGTACCGTCTGATCGACTTCAAGCGCAACGACAAAGATGGCGTCAACGCCAAGGTCGCTCACATCGAGTACGACCCGAACCGTACGGCCCGCATCGCGTTGCTGCACTTCATGGATGGTTCCAAGCGCTACATCATCGCCCCGAACAAGCTGAACCAGGGCGACATTGTCGAGTCGGGCGCCGGTGCTGACATCAAGCCCGGCAACAACCTGCCACTGAAGAACATCCCCACCGGTACCATCATTCACGCGATCGAACTCCGCCCCGGCGGCGGTGCCAAGATGGCCCGCTCCGCTGGTGCATCGGTTCGTCTCGTCGCGAAGGATGGCATCTACGCCCAGCTTCGTCTGCCGTCCGGAGAAATCCGCAACGTCGACGCTCGCTGCCGCGCAACCATCGGCGAGGTCGGCAACGCCGAGCAGTCGAACATCAACTGGGGCAAGGCCGGACGTATGCGCTGGAAAGGCGTTCGTCCGACCGTCCGTGGTGTTGCCATGAACCCTGTCGACCACCCGCACGGTGGTGGTGAGGGTAAGACCTCCGGTGGACGTCACCCTGTGAGCCCCTGGGGCCAGAAGGAAGGCCGCACCCGGCACATCAACAAGGAAAGCGACAAGCTCATTGTTCGTCGCCGTACCGTCGGCAAGAAGCGTAAGTAGGAGTAGACGATGCCACGCAGTCTCAAGAAGGGCCCCTTCGTTGATGACCACCTGCTTCGCAAGGTTGTCAGGGCGAATGAAGCCTCCAGCAAGAACGTAATCAAGACCTGGTCGCGCCGGTCGATGATCATTCCAGCCATGCTGGGACACACCATCGCCGTGCACGACGGGCGCAAGCACATCCCGGTGTTCGTCACCGAGACCATGGTTGGGCACAAGCTCGGCGAGTTTGCACCCACCCGCACCTTCCGTGGACACGTGAAGGACGACAAGAAGGGCCGTCGCCGCTAACGCGGGGACGTGAAGGAGGAGAAGAAATGGTGGAGTCGATCGCACGTGTGCGTCACATCCGCGTTACCCCCCAGAAGGCTCGTCGCGTTGTCAACCTGATCCGCGGCAAGCAGGCACAGGAAGCCCTGGGAATCCTGAAGTTCGCACCGCAGGGTGCAAGCGACCCGGTGTACAAGCTGGTTGCTTCGGCCATCGCTAACGCGCGGGTCAAGGCAGACGCCTCGAACACCTACCTGGACGAGCAGGACCTCTACGTGAGCCAGGCATACGTCGATGAGGGCACGACCCTCAAGCGTTTCCAGGCACGGGCACAGGGCCGCGCATTCCAGATCAAGAAGCGCACGAGCCACATCACGGTTGTGCTCACCACTCCTGAGGAGGGTACGAAGTAATGGGTCAGAAAGTAAACCCCTATGGCTTCCGTCTGGGAATCACGACCGACCACGTGTCGCGTTGGTTCTCTGACAGCACGAAGCCGGGTCAGCGTTACAGCGACTTCGTCGCCGAGGACGTCAAGATCCGCCGCCTGCTGAGCACGAGCCTTGACCGTGCGGGCGTGTCCCGTATCGAGATCGAGCGCACCCGTGACCGCGTTCGCGTCGACATCCACACCGCCCGTCCGGGCATTGTGATCGGTCGCCGCGGCGCCGAGGCAGAGCGCATCCGCTCCGACCTCGAGAAGCTCACCGCCAAGCAGATCCAGCTGAACATCCTCGAGGTCAAGAACCCCGAGCAGGATGCCCAGCTCGTCGCCCAGGGCATTGCCGAGCAGCTCTCCGCTCGTGTGGCTTTCCGCCGCGCGATGCGTAAGGGCCTGCAGGGCGCCCAGCGCGCCGGAGCCAAGGGTGTCCGCATCCAGGTCTCCGGTCGTCTCGGCGGCGCTGAGATGAGCCGTTCGGAGTTCTACCGCGAAGGCCGCGTGCCACTGCACACGCTTCGCGCGAACATCGACTACGGCTTCTACGAAGCCAAGACCACCTTCGGCCGCATCGGCGTGAAGGTCTGGATCTACAAGGGCGACATCACCAACAAGGAACTCGCTCGCGAGCAGGCGTCTGCAAAGTCGTCGCGCCCGGAGCGTAGTAGCGACCGTCCCCGCCGTGCGCCCCGCGCAGAGGCAGCGGCACCGGTGGCAGCAGGAGTTGAGGCATAACCATGTTGATTCCACGCAGAGTCAAGCACCGCAAGCAGCACCACCCGGGCCGTAGCGGCCACGCAACCGGTGGTACCACGCTTTCGTTCGGCGAGTATGGCATCCAGGCCATGACCCCCGCTTACGTGACCAACCGTCAGATCGAGTCCGCTCGTATCGCCATGACGCGTCACATCAAGCGCGGCGGCAAGGTCTGGATCAACATCTACCCGGACCGTCCGCTCACCAAGAAGCCGGCCGAAACCCGCATGGGTTCCGGTAAGGGTTCTGTCGAGTGGTGGGTCGCGAACGTCAAGCCGGGTCGCGTGCTCTTCGAGCTGAGCGGTGTCACTGACATCGTCGCTCGCGAAGCGCTCACCCGCGCAATTCACAAGCTGCCCCTCAAGGCACGCATCATCAAGCGCGAGGAGGGCGACGCATAATGGCGATCGGATCCAAGGAGCTCGCCTCAGACGAGCTCGACACCTTTGAAAATGAGCGACTGTTCGACGAGCTGAAGAAGGCCAAGGAAGAACTGTTCAACCTTCGCTTCCAGTCGGCCACCGGCCAGCTCGAAAGCCACGGCCGCCTCCGCGCGGTCAAGCGCGACATCGCTCGCATCTACACGGTTCTCCGTGAGCGCGAGCTCGGCATTCGTGCCACTCCCGCACCTGTCGAGGCTCCGGCCAAGGCTGAGAAGAAGACCAAGAAGGCCAAAGCCGAGACCGAGTCCGTAGTTACGGACGAGGCCCAGGCCGAGACCGTCGAGACGAAGGAGGCCTAGTCATGGCGAAGACTGACGAAAAGGTCGTCGCAGCCGAGGCTCAGGCACTCGAACGCGGCTACCGCAAGACGCTGCGTGGTTACGTGACCAGCGACAAGATGGACAAGACCATCGTCGTTGAGGTTGAAGACCGCGTGAAGCACCCGCTGTACGGCAAGGTCATCCGCCGTACCTCCAAGCTGAAGGTCCACGACGAGGCGAACACCGCCGGCATCGGCGACCTCGTCCTGATCAGTGAGACCCGTCCGCTGAGCGCCACCAAGCGCTTCCGCCTGGTCGAGATCCTCGAGAAGGCCAAGTAAGCCTCGCGCTTGCTTGATAGAAGGAGTTAGAAAGTGCTTCAGCAAGAATCACGCCTCAAGGTCGCCGACAACACGGGCGCCAAGGAACTGTTGACCATCCGCGTACTCGGTGGCTCCGGCCGCCGCTACGCCGGCCTGGGCGACGTCATTGTCGCCACGGTCAAGGATGCTATCCCCGGCGGCAACGTCAAGAAGGGTGACGTCGTCAAAGCCGTCATCGTTCGCACCAAGAAGCAGACCCGTCGTCCAGACGGTTCGTACATCAAGTTCGATGAGAACGCTGCAGTGATCTTGAAGGGCGACGGTGACCCCCGCGGCACCCGCATCTTCGGACCGGTCGGTCGCGAGCTTCGCGACAAGAAGTTCATGAAGATCATCTCGCTGGCGCCGGAGGTTATTTAGTCATGGCCAGAATCAAGAAGGGTGACCTCGTTGAGGTCATCACCGGCCGCACCCAGGCTCGCGGCGGAGACCGTGGCAAGCAGGGCAAGGTCATCGCTGTCCTGGTCGAGAAGAACCGTGTCCTCATCGAGGGCATCAACTTCGTGACCAAGCACAGCCGCGTCGGCCAGAGCCAGCGCGGCACCAAGACCGGCGGCATCGAGACCATGGAGGCACCGATCCACGTGTCCAACGTGGCCTTGGTCGACCCCGAGACCAAGAAGCCGACCCGCGTCGGCGTCCGCATTGAAGAGGTAACGAAGGACGGCGTCACCAAGACGGTCCGCGTTCGTTACGCCAAGAAGTCAGGTAAGGACCTTTAATGACTGACACCGCAGTTGCAGCTGGCGCAGCGCCTGCCAAAGCGGCCCAGCCGCGTCTCAAGCAGAAGTACCGCGACGAGATCTCCGCCCAGCTCTCCAAGGACCTCGGCTTCACCAACGTGCACCAGGTGCCGAACCTGGTGAAGATCGTCGTCAACATGGGTGTCGGCGAGGCTGCCCGCGACGGCAAGATCATGGACGGCGCCGTCGCAGACCTCACGAAGATCACCGGCCAGAAGCCGCAGGTCACCAAGGCACGCAAGTCGATTGCGCAGTTCAAGCTGCGTGAAGGACAGCCCATCGGCGCGCACGTCACGCTTCGTGGCGACCGCATGTGGGAGTTCCTCGACCGCCTGCTGAGCCTTGCGCTTCCCCGCATCCGTGACTTCCGCGGCCTGTCGGACAAGCAGTTCGACGGCAGCGGTAACTACACCTTCGGTCTCACGGAGCAGGTCATGTTCCACGAGATCGACCAGGACCGGATTGACCGTGTCCGCGGAATGGACATCACTGTTGTGACGACCGCCCGCAACAACGAAGAGGGTCGCGCGCTGCTCAAGGCGCTCGGCTTCCCCTTCAAGACGGCCGAGAACACCCCGTAACACGGGCCAGCATTACCCCCGGGGGCTGGACATCCGTTCAGCCCCACAACCACCACAGGTCGTCATCCGTGTAACGGGTGCACGAAACCAGGCGAGAAAGGCACCACAAAATGACAATGACAGATCCGGTCGCAGACATGCTGACCAGACTGCGCAACGCTAACTCGGCGTACCACGACACAGTGTCGATGCCGCACAGCAAGCTCAAGGCGCACATCGCTGACATCCTCAAGGCCCAGGGTTACATCTCGGCTTGGGACGTCAGGGATGCAAAGGTAGGCCAGACCCTCACGCTGAACCTCAAGTTCGGCCCGAACCGCGAGCGTTCCATCGTCGGCATCAAGCGGGTTTCCAAGCCCGGCCTGCGCGTGTACGCAAAGTCGACTGAGATCCCCACGGTTCTCGGCGGCCTCGGCGTTGCCATCCTGTCCACGTCCAGCGGGCTCCTCACGGACCGCCAGGCTGAGAAGAAGGGCGTGGGCGGAGAAGTTCTCGCCTACGTGTGGTAGCCGACAATGTCACGTATTGGAAGACTTCCCATCGAGATCCCTGCGGGGGTCACGGTGGCTGCTGACGGCCAGGCCGTCAGCGTCAAGGGCCCGAAGGGCGAGCTCGCGCTCACCGTCGCCAACCCGATTCAGGTCAAGGTCGAAGATGGCCAGGTTCTGGTCACCCGCCCGGACGACGAGCGCGCTTCGCGTTCGCTGCACGGACTGACCCGTACCCTGATCGCCAACCAGATCATCGGGGTGACCGTGGGTTACACCAAGGGCCTCGAGATCGTCGGTACCGGTTACCGCGTCGCCCAGAAGGGCACCTCGGTTGAGTTCGCCCTCGGCTTCTCGCACCCGGTCCTCATCGAACCGCCCGCTGGTATCAGCCTGACCGTCGAGGGTGTCAACAGGCTCACGGTCAGCGGTATCGACAAGCAGGCCGTCGGTGAGGTCGCCGCCAACATCCGTAAGATTCGTAAGCCTGAGCCCTACAAGGGCAAGGGTGTGCGTTACGCCGGCGAGATTGTTCGCCGCAAGGCCGGAAAGAGTGGTAAGTAACCATGGGTCTCGGAACTAGAGGAAAAAGCAAGTCGGCTGCCCGCGGACGCAGGCACGCACGTCTTCGCAAGAAGATCGAGGGGACCGCGGTTCGTCCTCGTCTCGTCGTCACCCGTTCGGCTCGTCACGTATTCGTGCAGGTCGTCGACGACAGCAAGGGTTTCACCCTGGCTTCGGCGTCGACGCTCGAAACCGACATGCGCACCTTCGATGGTGACAAGACCGCCAAGGCCCGCAAGGTCGGCGAACTGGTCGCTGAGCGTGCGAAGGCCGCCGGAATTGACGCCGTTGTATTCGACCGTGGTGGCAGCAAGTACGCGGGTCGCGTCGCTGCCATCGCCGAGGGAGCTCGAGAGGGTGGATTGAACCTGTGAGCACTGAAACTGCAAGCACAGCAACAAAGGAGACCGTGGTGGCTGCAGAGGCACCCGTCGAGACCGCTGCGTCAACGACGCCTCCCCAGAACGAGCCTCGTGAGGCTCGTCGTGGCGGCCGTGAGCGCAGCCCCAGCCGTGAGCGCGGCAGCCGCGACGCGGAGAAGAGCCAGTTCCTGGAGCGCGTTGTCACCATCAACCGCGTTTCCAAGGTGGTCAAGGGTGGTCGTCGCTTCAGCTTCACCGCGCTTGTTGTCGTCGGTGACGGCAACGGCCTGGTAGGCGTTGGCTACGGCAAGGCCCGTGAGGTGCCTACGGCGATCTCCAAGGGCGTCGAGGAAGCGAAGAAGAACTTCTTCCGCGTTCCCCGCGTCGGCCTGACGATCCCGCACCCCGTGCAGGGTGAGGCCGCTGCAGGCGTTGTCCTGCTGCGTCCCGCTGCTGCCGGTACCGGTGTTATCGCCGGTGGTCCGGTTCGCGCCGTGCTCGAATGCGCCGGCATCCACGACGTGCTGAGCAAGTCGCTCGGTTCGTCGAACACCATCAACATCGTCCACGCTACGGTCGAGGCCCTGCACCAGCTCGAAGAGCCGCGTGCAGTCGCAGCTCGTCGTGGCCTCGCGTACGAAGATGTGGCTCCGGCCCGCTTCCTGCGTGCCGACGCCGATGCAGCAGCAGCTGCAGCGGCAGCAAAGGCAGGTGCCTGATGGCTCGCCTCAAAGTGACGCAGATCAAGTCCAAAATTAGTGAGAAGCAGAACCAGCGCGACACGCTTCGCAGCCTGGGTCTCCGACGCATTGGCGCCGTGGTTATTCGCGAGGACAACTCGCAGAACCGCGGATACGTCAACACCGTCGCTCACCTCGTGAAGGTCGAGGAGATTGACTAATGGCTGACGAGAAGGAAGCTGTCAAGAAGACAGCCGACAAGCCCGCCACAAAGAAGGCCGCCGCCCCCAAGGCAGCAGCAGCCAAGACCGCTGCAGCCAAGGCTGCCGCACCCAAGAAGGCCGCCGCGACGGCTGAGCCCACTGAGACCCGCGAGCACGTGCTGAAGGTTCACCACCTTCGCCCTGCTCCCGGTGCGAAGAAGGCAAAGCAGCGCGTTGGCCGTGGTGAAGGATCCAAGGGTAAGACCGCGGGTCGTGGAACCAAGGGTACGAAGGCTCGCTACAAGGTTCGGATCGGCTTCGAGGGTGGGCAGATGCCTCTGCACATGCGCACCCCGAAACTGCGCGGCTTCAAGAACCCGTTCCGGGTCGAATACCAGGTTGTCAACCTGGAGAAGCTCGCCGAGCTGTACCCGAAGGGCGGCGACGTGACCGTTGCCGACCTGGTTTCCAAGGGTGCCGTTCGTAACAACGAGAAGGTCAAGGTTCTCGGTAACGGGGATATTGCGGTTAAGCTGAACGTTGCAGTCGACAAGGTCTCCGGCTCAGCTGAGCAGAAGATCGTCGCAGCAGGTGGCTCGATCAAGTAAGTCCGTACGCTTTGGTCGAGCTTGTGGAGACAACAACCGAGTATTTCGGTGGCTGATTTCCACAAGCTCGATCATCGCTTTTAACTGGAGGCCTTTTGTTTAGCGCCATTGCGCGGATCTTCCGCACACCTGACCTTCGCAGGAAGATCGGCTTCAGCCTGGGCATTGTTGCCTTGTTCCGGCTGGGCTCGTTCATCCCTGCTCCCTTCGTGGACTTCGGCAACGTCAAGGCCTGTCTTGCGGCCAACCAGGGCACCAGCGGCCTCTATGAGCTGGTGAACCTGTTCAGCGGTGGCGCGCTGCTCCAACTCTCCGTCTTCGCACTGGGGATCATGCCGTACATCACGGCGTCGATCATCGTCCAGCTGCTTCGTGTGGTCATCCCACACTTCGACACCCTCTACAAGGAGGGTGCATCCGGTCAGAGCAAGCTGACCCAGTACACCCGCTACCTCACGATCGCTCTCGGTGTGCTCCAGTCGACCACCCTGATCACCGTGGCCCGCAGCGGCGCCCTGTTCGGGACATCCGCCAGCACCGAGTGCTCGCAGCTGATCACGAACGACGCCTGGTACGCCATCATGCTGATGGTCATCACCATGACCGCCGGCACCGGCGTGATCATGTGGATGGGCGAGCTCATCACCGAGCGCGGCATCGGCAACGGCATGTCCCTGCTGATCTTCACGTCCATCGCGGCCAGGTTCCCGAACTCGCTCACGTCGATCGGCCAGCAGAAGGGCATCGACATCCTGCTGATTGTGCTCGTGGTCGGTCTGCTCGTCGTGATGGCGGTCGTCTTCGTGGAGCAGTCGCAACGACGCATCCCCGTGCAATACGCCAAACGGATGGTCGGTCGCCGTACCTACGGCGGCAACAACACGTACATTCCGATCAAGGTGAACATGGCCGGCGTCGTGCCCGTCATCTTCGCCTCGTCGCTGCTGTACCTGCCCGCCCTGATCGCCCAGTTCAACCAGCCGGGCGCCGGACAGGCCCCAGCCGGCTGGGTCGTCTGGGTGACCAACAACCTCACCAAGGGTGACCACCCGCTCTACATGGCGTTGTACTTCCTGCTCATCGTCGGGTTCACCTACTTCTACGTCGCGATCACCTTCAACCCAGAAGAGGTCGCCGACAACATGAAGAAGTACGGCGGATTCATCCCCGGCATCCGTGCCGGGCGCCCGACCGCCGAGTACCTCGACTTCGTGCTCACCCGGGTGACCCTGCCCGGCTCGCTGTATCTGGGGCTGATCGCGCTCCTGCCGCTGATCGCGTTCTCGGCCATCGGTGCCGACCAGAACTTCCCGTTCGGTGGCGCGAGCATCCTGATCATCGTCGGTGTCGGACTGGAGACGGTCAAGCAGATCGACTCGCAGCTCCAGCAGCGTCACTACGAAGGGCTCCTCCGATGACGCGTCTGCTGCTGATCGGCCCACCCGGCTCCGGCAAGGGCACCCAGGCCGTGCACCTCGCGGAGGCGTTCGACGTTCCGGCCGTATCGACCGGAGACATCTTCCGGTTCAACGTGAAGAACGAGACCGAACTCGGCCGCGAGGCCAAGTCGTACATGGACGCCGGCAAGTACGTTCCGGATTCCCTCACCAACGCGATCGTTCGCGACCGCCTGGAGGAGGCCGACGCCGCCGGAGGTTTCCTCCTCGACGGCTACCCGCGCAACGCCGGGCAGGTCAAGGAACTCGACCGTCTACTGAATGCCGATGGCACCGAGCTCGACGTCGTCGTGCAGATCACGGCCGACACCGATGAGCTCGTCGCCCGTCTGCTCAAGCGCGCCGCCGAACAGGGGCGCACGGATGACACGGAAGACGTCATCAAGCACCGGATGGAGCTCTACACCTCCGAGACCGCGCCCGTGATCGACCTGTACGCCGCACGCGGACTCGTCGTCAAGGTCGATGGTCTCGGCGGGGTCGACGAAGTGACCAAGCGCATCCTCGACGCCCTGGCCGACCGCGGGCTGCTCGCGGTCAAGGCGCCCAGCGCTTCTTAATCGGCTCGACACCAGCGCGACTACTTCCCGGGAGCAGGATCATGAGCCTTCGACGCTCCATTTACAAGACGCCGGCACAGATGCGGCTCATGATCGCCCCCGGCCTGGCGACGGCGGCATCGCTCGACGCCGTGCGGGGAGCGCTCCGCGCCGGCGCGACCACCATCGAGCTCGACGCGGCCGCCGAGGCCGCCATCGTCGCGCGCGGCGGCCGACCGAACTTCAAGCTCGAGCCCGGCTACCGGCACACCGTCTGCGCGTCGGTGAACGAAGACGTCGTGCACGGCATCCCGTCGGGGCGCGTCCTCGCGCCCGGCGACATCGTGTCGATCGACAGCGGCGCCATCCTCGAAGGCTGGAACGGCGACGCGGCCTTCACCATGGTCATCCCCGACCCGGCGCGTCCGGAGATCGTGGCCGAACGGCAGAAGCTCTCCGATGTCACCGAGCAGTCGCTCTGGCACGGCATCGCGCGCCTGGCCGTGGCCCGCCACCTCAACGAGGTCGGCGAGGCGATCGAGGACTACATCGAATCGCAGGGCACGTACGGAATTCTCACCGACTACGTCGGGCACGGCATCGGCCGTTCGATGCACGAGGCGCCGCCGGTGTTCAACTACCGGGTGCGCCAGAAGGGCCCGGACGTCAAGCCCGGACTCGTCGTCGCCATCGAACCCATGGTCGTGCTCGGCTCGATCGAGACCTTCGTGCGCGAGGACGAGTGGACGGTCGCCACGAGCGACAAGAAGGCCGCAGCGCACTGGGAACACAGCGTTGCCGTGCATAAGGACGGCATCTGGGTGCTCACCGCCGAAGACGGCGGCGCTGCGGGGCTGGTGCCCCTCGGCATCACCCCCGTGCCCCTCGCCTGAGGGCTCGCGTCGCCCGCTCCACCTCCGCGAAACTGCAGTTGTGGTCACCTCAGCGCCGGCTTAGCGACCACAACTGCGTTTTCGCGGGGATGGTCGGGCTATTGGTCCATCAGGTGGACGAGCTCGTCGATGAAGGATGCGAAGTCGACGGAGCGCTTGATCAGGCGCTGCACGTTGGCGCGGTCCGCGAACACCTCCACGAACTGGTCGAACACGGCCTGGAATGACCGGCGGCCCGCCGCGCTGAACGCGATCAGCGCGACGACGTTGACCCGGTTCTCGCCCCAGTCCATCGGGCTGTCGTTGACCACGATCGCGATCGACGTCTGGCTGGCGCTCATCGACATGGCGTGCGGCACGGCCAGGTTGTCGGTGAAGGCGGTCGAGGACATGAGTTCGCGCTCGATCGCGCCGTCGACGTAAGCCTGGTCGATCAGGCCGCGGGCCGTCATCCGTTCGCCGAGCGCCCGGATCATGGCGACCTCGTCGCGGGCGTAGAAGTTGCGCAGGAACAGCGACTCGTCGAAGAACTTGAGCAGTTCGTCCCTGATCTGGGCGCGGCGGCGCAGGCGGCGCACCCGGCTCACGCTCTGACGGATCCGGTCGATGTCGCCGGCGGTGAGGAACGGCTGGATCACGATCACCGCGTCGGAGTGCACCGGCGGCTCGATCGTGCTGAGCACGAGGTCGGTCTCGAAGGTGCCCCAGTCGACGTCGCTGCGGGTGACCACGGACACCACCTCCAGTTCGTCGCCCAGGACCCGCTCGATTCTCTGGCGCAGGAGCACGTGCATGTCGTAGTAGTTGGGGCAGACGATGACGCACCGCACGAGTTCCTCGCGGCGGGACTGCTGCTCCAGATGCGCGCCGACGTGCATGGCGATGTACGCGATTTCGTCGTCGTTGATGACGATCTGCTCCTGGCGCTGCAGCTCGCTGGCAATGTACACGGCGAGTTCGTAGGTCATCGGGTAGGAGGTCTTGATCGACCGGGTGAGCGGGTTGCGCGAGTACGAGCGGTCCTGCGCGCGGTCGATCAGGTTGCGCACGTGCAGGGTGAGGCGCACGATGAAATCCTCGCCGGCGAGGTCGACCAGGTATTCGTCGCTCGCCTGGCGGATGATCCGCCGCACCGCCTCGAGGTCGGCGGCCCGCACATAGTTCTCGACCAGGGTCTCGGCCGGCTGGTCGTGCCCCGGCGTGATCACCCGGGTGGTCAGCAGGAACGCCAGGTAGTCGAGGTCACCCGGGCCGAGCTCGACCCTGAAGTGGCGCGTGACGAGGCCGGAGAGCGCCGCTGCCATGTCGCTGATCGGTTCGGCGCCGGCATCGTCGCCGGCGACCGCTCCCTTGCTGACCCGGTCGACGGCAATCGCCACGTGCAGCAGCACATTGTTGGTGCCGTACTCGTTGACGAAGTAGCCCTTCGCGTCGAGCATCGCGATCAGGTCGGTTTTGAACGCGCCCAGGCTCTCCGACGCGAATTCGCGCTGGATCGCCTCCAGCTCGAGCATGCCGCGCGCGCTCTCCTCCCGGAACATGCGGCTGAGCAGCCGCCGCCGGTCGGTTTCGGTGCCGGTGAGCGTCACCACGCTGCCGTGCCGCACCAGGCTGAGGCCCGTGTCCGGCAGCAGCGACCTCACCCTGGCCAGGTCGGCCTCGATGGTGGAGTCGCTCACGAACAGGGCGGCGCCCAGGTCGTAGACGTCGAGCCCTTCCGTGGAATGGGTGAGGCGGCGCACGAGGTGGTAGAGCCGCGCCTGCGGGGTTTCCGCGTCGGCCGGCCGCGGTTCGGACGTCGACCGGAACGCCGCGTAGGCCTCGCGGTTCAGCCGGTACCCGAACGGCCCTGACTCGATCACGTCGAGCGGATGCGCCGCCGACTTCACCTGCGTGACGTAGCTGCGCACGCTGCGCGGGGTCACCCCGAGATGGTCGGCGAGCTCGCCGGCCGTGACCCACGCCGGCGTCTGGGACAGATAGTCCAGCATCCGTGCTTGTTTGTCACTCATTGCGCGCAACTCCATTGTCTTGGGAATAGTCAACCATTTCCGCGGGCGCCGGGGGAGTCCCGATCCAACTCTTCCGGGGGTGCGGAAAAGGCTCTGGTGGCTGCCGGAACAGATCGGCGACAGGATTCTCTTAGCCTTCGACGAGACAGGAATGGGCGAATCAATGAGGATTCTCATCGTGTGTGGTGCCGGCGCGTCCAGCACGTTCGTCGCCCTGCGCCTGCGCCGAAGCGCCGCGCAGCGCGGACTCGACGTCGTCGTCTCCGCCGGCAGCGATTCCGACCTCGCGTCAGGCCTCGACGCCGTCGATGTACTCCTGGTCGGACCGCACCTGTCCGACCGGTACGAGGGCATCAGGGCGCAGGCGGATGCCGGCGGCGTGGCGGTCGCGCTGCTCCCGGAGACGATCTTCGCGGCCCGCGACGGCGAGGCTGCACTTGACCTGGCGCTCGCCGCTGCCGGGGCGCTCTCATGAACGACGCACGGCCGGGACTTCCGGCCCGCAGTGAAAACCTGGACGGACGTCCGCAAAGAAAGGCGCAGGAATGCTTGAACTCACTGTCCGAATCGGCTCGGCTCACGGGCTTCACGCCCGGCCCGCGAAGATCTTCACCCAGGCGGCCGCTGCCTCAGGGGCGGACGTCACCATCGCCAAGGCCGGCGGGAAGCCGGTCAACGCCGCCAGCATCCTCAGCGTCATTTCGCAGGGCATCGACTACGGCGACGAAGTCACCCTGGCCGTCGACGGCGACAACGCCCAGGGTGTGCTCGACGAGCTCGTCGAGCTGCTCCTCACCGATCACGACGCCGCCTAGGTGCCGCCCGGCGCGTCCGTCCACCAGCCGCACACCCCTGAACACACCGCTGAAGGAGGCGTAATGGAACTGCACGGAATGGGAATCGGCCAGGGCGTCGCCGTCGGCCCGGTGCTGCGGATGCCCGATCCGCTCCCTGAGCCCATCGACACCTCGAGCGTGTTCACGCCCGCCGAGGAAAGCGCACGCGTCACGGTCGCGTTGCGCGCGGTCGCCTCCGACCTGGAGGCCCGTGGCGCCCGCGCCGGCGGCACCGCCCAGGAGGTGCTCGAATCGCAGGCGATGATGGCGGAGGACCCCACGCTCGGCGACGACGTGACGGCGCGCCTGGACACAGGCAAAACCGCGGAACGCGCCGTCTTCGAAGCGTTCGCCGCCTTCCGCGACATGCTCGTCGGGCTCGGCGGGTACATGGCCGAGCGCGCAGCTGACCTCGACGACGTGTCCCAGCGGGTCATCGCCCGGCTCGCCGGACTGCCGGCTCCCGGCGTCCCCGACCCGGGGCATCCGTTCATTCTGGTCGCCCGCGACCTGGCGCCGGCCGACACGGCGCTGCTCGACCTGGAGCAGGTGCTGGGCCTCATCACCGGGGACGGCGGCCCGACCTCGCACACCGCGATCCTCGCGCGGGAGAAATCGATCATCGCGCTCGTCGGCGCCGTCGACGCGGCCCTGCTCGTCGACGGCGACGAGGTCATCCTCGACGCGGCCAATGGGCTCGTCATCGTCTCGCCGAGCCACGCACAGAAGGGCGACGCCGAAGTGCGCATCGCCGAGCGCGCCGCTCGCGCCCTGGCGCCGATCGGGCCGGGCGCCCTCGCCGACGGCACGCCGATCCCGCTCCTGGCCAACCTCGGCTCGGCCGACGGCGCGGCGCGCGCGGTCGAACTGGGTGCAGAGGGAGTTGGACTGTTCCGCACCGAATTCCTCTTCCTCGGCTCCACGAATGCGCCGACCGTGAAGCAGCAGGAAGAGCAGTACACGCGGATGCTCCGCGAGTTTCCCGGCCGCAAGGTCGTCATTCGTGCGCTCGACGCCGGGTCTGACAAGCCGCTTGCCTTCCTCAACGACCAGCACGAGGAGAACCCGGCGCTGGGCCTGCGCGGGCTGCGCGCCCTGCGTGCGGCCGAAGACATCCTCCGCGAACAGCTCACGGCGCTCGCCAACGCGGCCGCGGCATCCGAGGCCGAGGTGTGGGTGATGGCGCCGATGGTCGCCACTGTCGAGGAGACGGACTACTTCGTCGGGCTCGCCCGTGAACTGGGCCTGCCGACCGCCGGCGTCATGGTCGAGGTTCCGTCGGCGGCGCTGCTGGCCGACCGCATCCTCGCCCACGCCGACTTCGCCTCGATCGGCACCAACGACCTCACCCAGTACACGCTGGCCGCCGACCGGATGCTCGGCTCGGTCGCCGGGTTCCAGGACCCGTGGCATCCGGCTGTCCTGCGCCTGATCGGCGAGGTGGGAGCCGCCGGCGCGGCCCTCGGCAAACCGGTCGGCATCTGCGGCGAGGCCGCCGCCGACCCGCTGCTCGCTGTCGTGATGGTGGGGCTCGGCGCGACCAGCCTGTCCATGTCCGCGTCGGCCCTGGCCGACGTGCGAGCGACCCTGGCCCAATACACCGCCCCGCAGGCGCGGCACCTCGCCGCCGTCGCGCTCGCCGCCGACGGGGCGGCATCCGCTCGCGCCGCCGCAACGGCCGCGGCATCTGACTTCACCGCTTCCGACTTCACCGCTTCCGCACCGCACCATGCAGTTCCCCAGCAGTTATCCACAGAAACACCAACACGAGAGGTACAGAAATGACAACGACGTCTGCCGACGCAACGCGGAGGGGCACCCGGGTGCACGTCCAGCGTTTCGGCACATTCCTCAGCGGCATGATCATGCCCAACATCCCGGCGTTCATCGCCTGGGGACTCATCACCGCCCTGTTCATCGCCACCGGATGGATTCCCAACGGGATCCTCGGAGGCTTCGGCAACGCGGACACGATCGGCTGGACGGGGGCCGCCACCCAGCTCGCGCTGGCACCTGACGGATCCACGTTCCCGCAATACGTCGGCCTCGTCGGCCCGATGATCACCTACCTCCTGCCCCTCCTGATCGCCAACACCGGCGGCCGGATGGTCTACAACACCCGAGGCGGCGTCATCGCGACGATTGCGACCATGGGCGTGATCGTCGGCAGCACCATTCCGATGTTCATCGGCGCCATGCTCGTCGGCCCGCTCTCCGCCTGGCTGCTGAAGAAGGTCGACAGCATCTGGGAGGGCAAGATCCGCCCCGGATTCGAGATGCTGATCGACAACTTCTCGGCCGGCATCCTCGGCGCTGCCCTGGCGCTCGGCGCCTTCTTCGGCATCGCCCCGGTCGTCAGCGGCCTGAGCAAGGTCCTGGAAACGGCGGTTGACTGGCTGATCTCGAACCACCTGCTGCCACTGGCGAGCATCTTCATCGAGCCAGGCAAGATCCTCTTCCTCAACAACGCCATCAACCACGGCATCCTGACCCCGCTCGGCGTGCAGCAGGTGCAGCAGAACGGCAAGTCGCTGCTCTTCCTGCTCGAAGCCAACCCCGGTCCGGGCCTCGGCATCCTGCTCGCGTACTCGTTCTTCGGGCTGGGCATCGCCCGCGCGAGCGCACCGGGCGCCATCATCATCCACTTCCTCGGCGGAATCCACGAGATCTACTTCCCGTACGTGCTGATGAAGCCGCTCCTGGTGCTCGCCGCCATCGGCGGAGGCATGACCGGTGTCGCGATCAACGTCGCGTTCCAGACGGGCCTGCGCGCCCCGGCCTCGCCGGGCAGCATCTTCGCGGTGCTGTTCCAGACCTCGCCGGACAGCTACGTCGGCGTCATCCTGTCGGTCATCGGCGCGGCGACGGCGTCGTTCCTGATCGCCGCGGTCATCCTGCGGGCCAGCCGCAAGCGCGACCTCGCGAACGGTGAAGCCGGCGACCTTGCAGCGGCCGTCGCGCAGACCGAAGCCAACAAGGGCAAGTCGAGCACGGTGCTCAGCGGCCTGGTCGGCGTCGGCCACACGGATGCCGGCACCCGGGCGGCGACCGTCACCGCCCGGCCGCTCCGCAACATCGTCTTCGCCTGCGACGCCGGCATGGGCTCGAGCGCCATGGGCGCGTCGGTCCTGCGCAACAAGATCAAGAAGGCCGGGATCGAGGGTGTCACGGTGACCAACAAGGCCATCGCCAACCTCGACGGCGAAGCCGACCTCGTCATCTCGCACCAGGACCTCACCGCTCGCGCGCGGCTGAAGGCTCCCGACGCCGTGCACGTCGAGGTCGACAATTTCATGAACAGCCCGAAGTACGAGGAGGTCGTGCAATTGCTGCAGAGCAACGCGAGCGAAGGAGCCCACCAGTGACCCAGAACATCCTGGAACCGGCCTACGTGGTGGCCGCTGGAACGGCCACCACCCGGGACGACGCGATCCGCGAGGCCGGCGCCCTGCTCCTGGGGGCGGGCGCCGTGCAGAAGGACTACATCGACTCGATGCTCGAACGCGAAAACTCCGTGTCGACCTACATGGGCAACTTCCTCGCGATCCCGCACGGCACGAACGAGGCCAAGGGCTTCATCCTCCGGTCGGCCCTCTCGCTCGTGCGGTACGCCGATCCGATCGACTGGGCCGGCGAGCAGGTCAGGTTCGCGGTCGGCATCGCCGGGCTCAACAACGAACACCTGGACATCCTCTCCAAGATCGCCATCGTGTTCTCCGACGAGGACGAGGTGCAGAGGCTGATCGACGCCGACTCGGCCGAGGACATCTTCGCCCTGCTCGAGGAGGTCAACGCAGAATGAAAGCCATTCACTTCGGCGCGGGCAACATCGGCCGCGGATTCGTCGGACTTCTGCTCCATGAGGCCGGGTACGAGGTTGTCTTCGCCGACGTGAATGCGTCTCTCATCGACGCGCTGCACGCCGCACCCAGCTACCGGGTCACGGAGGTGGGGGACGAGTCGCGCGAGCAGGTGGTCGACAACTTCCGCGCCATCAACAGTGCGACCCACGAAGAGGACCTGATCCGGGAGATCGCCACCGCCGACGTCGTGACCACGGCGGTCGGGCCCAACGTGCTCCGCTTCGTTGCACCGGTGATCGCGGCCGGCCTCCGGCGGCGCGAGGCCTCCCTGCCCCCGCTCGCCGTGATGGCCTGCGAGAACGCCATCGGCGCGACCGACCTGCTCGCCGGGCACGTCTGGTCGAACGTCGCCGACGACGACGAGCGGGAGGCGCTCGCTCAGCGTGTCGCGTTCGCCAACACGGCCGTCGACCGCATCGTGCCCGGCCAGCCGGAGCACGCCGGCATCGACGTCACAGTCGAGGCGTTCTACGAGTGGGTGATCGAGCGCGGGGCGTTCGGGGACGCGGCGCCCGTGATCCCCGGCGCCCTGTTCGTCGACGACCTGCTGCCCTACATCGAACGCAAGCTGTTCACGGTCAACACCGGGCACGCCACGATCGCGTACCTCGGGTTCATCGCCGGGGTCTCCCAGGTACACGACGCGCTCGCCATCCCAGCGGTCCGGGATGCCGCCCGCCGCGTGCTCGAAGAGACGTCGGCGCTGCTCGTCGCCAAGCACGGCGTCGATGAAGCGGCGCAGCGGGCGTACCGGGAGAAGATTCTCACCCGGTTCGCGAACCCCAACCTGCCGGACACCGTCGAACGCGTCGGGCGCCAGCCGCTTCGGAAGCTCAGCCGCAACGAGCGGTTCATCGGGCCGGCCGCCGAGATCGCCGAAGCGGGCACCCGCCCGGTCGCGCTGCTCGAGGCGATCGGGGCGGCGCTCCGCTTCGACGTGCCGAGCGATGAGCAGAGCGTCGAGCTCCAACGGATGCTGCGCACCGAGACCGCTGAGCACATCACAGGTCAGGTCTGCGGCCTGGAGGAGACGCATCCGCTCTACGCCGACGTCGTCCAGGTTGTCCGGTCTGGGCAGGGATTATAGGAGAGAATTGCCAAAAGGCAACTACATACCATAAGATTGATCCTTGGTGTCTAGCACTGCCAATTGCGGCATGCCTGCTCACCACAATCCACGCATGACCAGCTACCAATGCATTGAGCGACAGTGAGGCTATGGCGAAAAAAGACGGTGTCATCGAAATCGAGGGCGCAGTAGTCGAAGCTCTTCCCAACGCGATGTTTCGCGTTGAGTTGACCAACGGCCACCGTGTTCTTGCCCACATTTCGGGCAAGATGCGTCAGCACTACATCCGCATCCTCCCCGAGGACCGCGTGATTGTTGAGTTGAGCCCGTACGACCTGACCCGCGGCCGGATCGTTTACCGCTACAAGTAACGGCTGCTGTAAGTAACGGCCCGCGGCATCCCGTGGGTACGAAGACAGCGAACACAAGGAATCACCATGAAGGTCAAGCCCAGCGTCAAGAAGATCTGTGACAAGTGCAAAGTCATTCGCCGTAACGGAAACGTCATGGTGATTTGCGAAAACCCGCGTCACAAGCAGCGCCAGGGTTAGAGTCCACCCCGGCTACCTCGCCGAGCTGAACTCGACCACCACAGTTTAATAGCAGTGCCGGGAACCCTTCGGGGCGACACCATCGGTTGGAGGCCGATGCACAGGCACTGCTACAGACCTCCAATCATCTACAGGAGAAGCCACAATGGCACGTCTAGCAGGCGTTGACATTCCCCGCGATAAGCGCGTGGAAGTTGCACTGACCTACATCTATGGTGTTGGTCGCACGAGGGCACTCAAGACCCTCGCCGACACCGAAATCGATGGAAACATCCGAGTCAAGGATTTGAGCGACGACCAGCTCGTCCTGCTCCGTGACTACATCGAAGGAACCTTCAAGGTTGAGGGTGACCTCCGCCGTGAGGTTGCCGCTGACATCCGCCGCAAGGTCGAGATCGGTAGCTACGAAGGTATTCGCCACCGCAAGGGCCTGCCCGTCCGCGGCCAGCGCACCAAGACCAACGCTCGCACCCGCAAGGGCCCGAAGCGCACCGTAGCCGGCAAGAAGAAGGCCCGCTAGGCCTCGCCCTAGCCCGTCTCGCCTTTAGGATTCAGGAGAAATCATGGCAGCACCCAAGTCGGCCGTACGGAAGCCGCGTAAAAAAGAGAAGAAGAACATTGCTGTGGGCCAGGCCCACATCAAGAGCACCTTCAACAACACCATCGTCTCGATCACCGACACCACCGGTGCGGTCATCAGCTGGGCGTCCTCAGGTGCTGTTGGCTTCAAGGGTTCGCGGAAGTCGACCCCGTTCGCCGCACAGCTGGCAGCCGAGTCGGCCGCCCGCCAGGCGCAGGAGCACGGCATGAAGAAGGTCGACGTTTTCGTCAAGGGCCCCGGCTCCGGTCGCGAAACGGCTATCCGTTCGCTTCAGGCCGCCGGCCTCGAGGTGGGCTCGATCAATGACGTCACCCCGCAGGCGCACAACGGATGCCGTCCGCCCAAGCGTCGCCGCGTCTAACTTCCTTTCGGCGATCGAGTAGGCCCCTGGCGGGCCTACTCTTTCGCCGGTCGTCGTTTCTTTCATAACTCAAAACATCATCGCAAGTGTCATATAGCGGACACTTAGCCGAAAGGAATCAATAGTGCTTATTGCACAGCGCCCCACGCTCACCGAGGAGAACCTCTCGGAATTCCGGTCCAAGTTCGTCATTGAGCCGCTCGAGCCCGGTTTCGGTTACACCCTCGGCAACTCCATGCGCCGCACCCTGCTTTCCTCGATCCCCGGCGCTGCTGTCACCAGCATCCGTATTGACGGAGTGCTGCACGAGTTCAGCACGGTTCCCGGTGTCAAGGAAGATGTCACCGAGATCATCCTGAACATCAAGGGCCTCGTCATCTCCAGCGAGCACGACGAGCCGATCACCGCGTACCTGCGCAAGCAGGGTGCCGGCCAGGTTACCGCCGCCGACATCTCGGCTCCGGCCGGTGTCGAGGTTCACAACCCCGAGCTGGTTATCGCGACCCTCAACGACAAGGCCAAGTTCGAACTCGAACTGACCATCGAGCGTGGGCGCGGCTACGTGTCGGCCACCCAGAACCGCAACGAGTACTCGGAAGCCGGCCAGATCCCGGTCGACTCCATCTACTCGCCCGTGCTCAAGGTGACCTACCGCGTCGAGGCAACTCGTGCCGGTGAGCGTACCGACTTCGACCGCCTCGTCGTTGACGTGGAGACCAAGTCGGCGATCACCCCCCGCGACGCCATCGCATCCGCCGGTCGCACGCTGACCGAGCTGTTCGGCCTGGCCCGCGAGCTCAACACCGCCGCCGAGGGCATCGAGATCGGCCCCGCGCCGGTCGACGCTGTGCTCTCGAACGAGCTGTCGATCCCGATCGAGGACCTCGATCTGTCGGTTCGCTCGTACAACTGCCTCAAGCGCGAAGGCATCAACAACGTCAGCGAACTGGTCGCCCTCTCGGAGACCCAGCTGATGAACATCCGCAACTTCGGACAGAAGTCGGTGGATGAGGTCAAGGACAAGCTCGTAGAGCTCGGCCTGTCGCTCAAGGACTCGGTGCCCGGATTCGACGGCGCCCACTTCTACAGCGGTTACGACGAAGAAACCATCTAAAGCAGTCGTTCAGACTGACTTTCGACTTTTGATACTGGAGATTACCAATGCCTACGCCCACTAAGGGAGCCCGCCTCGGCGGCGGCCCGGCCCACGAGCGCCTGATGCTCGCCAACCTGGCCGCATCCCTGTTCACCCACAAGTCGATCAAGACGACCGAGACCCGTGCCAAGCGCCTGCGTCCGGTCGCAGAGCGACTGATCACGTTCGCGAAGAAGGGTGACCTGCACGCTCGTCGTCGCGTGCTCGCCACCATCGGCGACAAGACCGTCGTGCACGAGCTCTTCACCGAGATCGCGCCGCAGGTTGCTCTTCGTGAGGGCGGCTACACCCGCATCACGAAGCTCGGCTTCCGCAAGGGCGACAACGCCTCGATGGTGCAGATGGAACTCGTTCTCGAGCCCCTGACGCCGAAGGTCAAGAAGGCCAAGGCTTCCTCCGCGAAGGCTGCACAGCCCGTCGTTGAAGAGCCCGCTGCCGAGGTCGCCCCGGAGCCCACCGAGGCTCCCGTCGCCGAGGAGTCCGCCGAGGCTCCGGCCGAGGCAGAAGCCGAAGAAACCAAGTAACACCGCTTCACTGTGTCACCGCGAGAGGGGTCCGACTTCGGTCGGGCCCCTCTTTCGTTTCCCCTCGCATTTCGCGTCGGTAGGCTGGACGGATGGGTGAAGAGCTGCGGCCGCTGAACGAGCGCGTGACCGCGCCGACCGAACTGGTGCTGCCGGCGCATCCGGATGTCGCGGAGTGGCGCCCGGCGAGCGACGCCGACATCGACGGCATCTGGCAGCTCCGCCAGGCTATGGGCCGGCTGGACCACCCCAACTACCTCACCACCCGGGAGGCGATCGCGGCCGACTTCGGCTACTCGCACTTCCACCCGGAGCTGGACTCCCTCGTCGGGATCGACGCCGACGGCCGCATCGTCGCCAACGGCGTGGTGCTGCTCCCACCCCGGCAGGAGACGCTCGTGCGCTCGATCGCGATCGGCGGCGTGCACCCCGAGCTGCGCGGGCGCGGCATCGGCCGGCAGCTGCTGGCCTGGCAGCTCGGCCGGGCGAAGCAGCAGCTGGCCGCGTCGCCGAAGACGCTGCCGGCCTGGGTCCTGCTCTACGCCGACGAACGTGCTCCGCAGAACGCGCGGCTGTTCGAGCGCGGCGGGCTGACGCTGTCGCGGTATTTCCTGTCGCTCGAACGTGACCTTGCCGAGCCGGTGCGGTCGGTCGAGCCGGCCACCGGCATCCGCATCGCCAGCTTCACACCGGAGGTCTCCGCCGCGGTGCACGTCGCCCGTGACGACGCGTTCATGGACCACTGGGCCAGCCAGCCGATGAGCGACGAGAACTGGGCCGCGTTCGTTGGTTCGCGCTGGTTCAGGCCCGACCTGTCCTTTGTCGCTTTCGGCGCCGACGCCGACGGCACGGAGCAGGTCGTCGGGTTCGTGCTGACGACCGCCAACGAGCAGGTCTGGGCGACCCAGGGGTTCACCGGCAGCTACATCGACCTGGTCGGGGTGATCAGCGGATGGCGCGGCAAGCACATCGCGCGGGCGCTCCTGGCCGCCCAGCTGAACGCCAGCCGCGCGCTCGGCTATGAACGGGCGACCCTCGCCGTGGACTCGGCCAGCCCCACCGGCGCGCTGGGCCTGTACACCGGCATGGGCTTCGAGCCCGTGCACCGCAAGCTCGCCTTCACCCTCGAGTTCTAACCTCGCCCCTCACCCATGACCCGCCCTTCGCCGTGAACGAATTCGACGGAGATTCTCTGCTTTGGGTGCGAAAACAGGCACGTTTACCTCGGTTTCCGTGAAAATCTCCGTCGAATTCGTGACTTGCTCGCGGAGATCAGGGGCGGGCCCGGCTAGACGGGGTGGGGGAGCAGGCGGGCGGCGCCGGGGATCCGCATGGGCGGCAGGTCGGCGAGGCGCTGCAGGGCGGTGCCGACGCAGTGCGCGTAGATTCGGCCGCCGGTCGGGCCCGGGTGGATGCGGTCGCCGGCCAGGACGTCGGCGTGCGGGGCGATCGCGTCGTGCCAGTTGGCCAGTTCGACGAGCCGGTTGCGCGCCGAGAAGGTGGCGAGGGCATGGTTGACGCCCCTGGTCCAGCCGCGGTCGGCGAAGGCGTTGACCATGATCAGTTCCCGGCGGGGGCCGATCGCGCGCTGGATGGAGGCGAGGTCCGCGTGCGTGATCGGGCCGTTCGTGCCCAGTCCCACCACGACAACCGGCCGCAGCGTGCCGGACCTGGCCAGCGACGACAGGATCGCCGGTGCCGAGTACATTCCGCGGGATACCTTCGCGTCGATCGTGATTCCGGGGAACGTGGCCTGCAGCTCAGGCGCCGCCGCGAGCATGACCGAATCGCCGACGGCGGTGATCATGTCGCCGCCGGGGATCGGCCGAGCCGGCGCCGCTTTCGCCTTGGCGGCCCGCGCTGCGGCATCCAGTGCCCGCTGCCCGCGTTCGATCTCCGACTGTGCGCTCGAGGCCGCGGGAGCCGAGACGATGGCCGCGGTCGTGCCGGCCGTCAGGAGCAGCCCGACCACGGCCGCCGCGACGACGGCCTGGCGGCGCGCCCCTGAGCCATAAGCGAGGCGGGCGAGAATGCGGATGCTGCCGCGCAGTCCCAGCCGCCGAATCGGCTGTTCCAGCCACCGGTACGAGATCCCGGCAGCGACCAGGGTCAGCGCCGCGGCCAGCGCGCCGACCAGCCAGGTCTGCCAGGGCTGCCAGCCGGGCGTCGCCGGCCAGGCAACCTGGATGAGCACGAGGACCGGCCAATGCCACAGGTAGATGCCGTACGACCGCTCGCCCAGGTAGCGCAGCGGCGTGCTGTCGAGGATGCTGCCGAACCGGCCGCCGCGCACCCCGGCCCAGATCACGACGGCGGTGAGCAGGCTGACCCCGAGCAGGCCACCCCGGTAGGCCACGGCGCCGTCTGCGTGCAGCCAGCACGCCGCGGCCAGCAGGCCGGTCAGCGCCGCGAGCCCCAGCCACGGACGGGCGCGCGGGAACTCGCCCTGCTCCCCGTGCGTGCGCCGCAGCAGCAGCGCGAGTGCGGCGCCGGCGAACAGCCCAAAGCTGTGCGTGTCGGACCCGTAGTAGACCCGGGTCGGGTCGGCTCCCGGCTGGTAGAGCACCCCCATCAGCACGGCGGAGGCAACGGCGAGCAGGCCTACGAGGGCGAGGCGCAGCCGAGGGGCGCGGATCAGCAGCAGCGCGAGCAGGAGGAGCGGCCAGACCAGGTAGAACTGCTCCTCGACGGCGAGTGACCACAGGTTGCGGAACAGCTCTGGCGCTCCGGCGGCGAAGTAGCTCGTGTGGTTCGCGATCGACACCCAGTTGAAACTGAAGGTGGACGCACCCAACACCTGCCGGCCCAGACCGACCAGCACGTCGCCGCCGATGAGCCAGGCCATCGTGGCGCAGACGAGCACGAGCGGCACGAGCGGCGGCACGAGGCGGCGCACCCGGCGCTGCCAGAATGCGGCGAGCGAGACCTGCCCCGTGCGCCCGTGCTCGGCGACGAAGAGCCCGGTGATCAGGAACCCGCTGATCACGAAGAAGACGTCCACGCCGACGAAGCCGCCGGGGAGCAGGGCAGGGAAGAAGTGGTACAGCACGACCGCGGCGACGGCGATCGCGCGCAGCCCGTCGAGACCGGCCAGCCGGGCCGGCTTCCCTTTTCCGGGCTGTCGGGGAGAGGCGGCGCCTGGCGCCGTGGCGTGACTGGATTTCATAGCAAAGAGGGGCCCAAAGCCCGCGTCCAACGATAGCCCGGCCGGGCCCATAAACTTACCCACGTGACTTTTCCTGCGCCCGGCGACGCCCTCCACGGGCCGGGGGGCACGCGCATGAGGCTCGACATCGCCTACGACGGCACGAACTTCGCCGGCTGGGCCATCCAGCCGGGCTTCCGCACGGTGCAGGGCGAGATCCAGGCCGGGCTCGCGGGCATCCTCAAGCGCTATCCGCCCGGACCCCACCTGGCCGTTGCCGGGCGCACGGATGCCGGCGTGCACGCCCTCGGGCAGGTCGCCCACGTCGACCTCACCGCGGAGCAGGCCGAGGGCCTCGTGCGCCCGCGCCAGGGAATCGGAGTGCGCCCCGCCACGCTCGAGCTGGGGGCTGAACTGCACCACCGGCTGCGGGGCATCCTCGTCAACCGGCCCGACATCGTTGTCGTCAGGGCGCGCAGGGCGCCCGCCGGTTTCGACGCCCGCTACTCGGCCCTCTGGCGCCGCTACGAGTACCGCATCGCCGACCGCCTGGCCCTGCACGACCCGCTTCAGCGACTCCGCACCACGTGGTACCCGCACGAGCTGGACGCCGCGGCGATGGATGCGGCGGCCGCCAGCCTCGTCGGCCTGCACGACTTCGCTGCGTACTGCAAGCGACGCCCCGGGGCCACGACGATCCGCACCCTGCAGCAGTTCAGCTGGCGGCGCGACCCCGACGGCGTGCTCGTCGCCGTGGTGAAGGCCGACGCGTTCTGCCACAGCATGGTGCGGTCCCTGGTCGGCGCCTGCGTCGCGGTGGGGGAGGGCAAGCTCGACCCGGCCCGCCTCATCGACCTGCGGTTCGAACGGGAGCGCACGAGCGGCGACTTCAACGTGATGGCGGCGCGCGGCCTCACCCTTATGCAGGTCGGTTACCCGGAAGACGCCGAACTGGCCATGCGCGCGGTCGAGACCAGGGCGCGACGGGTGCACCCGGAGGGGTGACCCGCCCGCGCGGCGCCGATCGAATTGCGCGCCAGGGCAGGGGCCGACTAACATAGACCTTTGGTGTCTGTGCGTTGCAGCCAGGCACACGAACGTGAGCCCTCCATCGATCGTGTTCTCTTCCGAGAACACACCCGGAGCGGGATTCACGAACACCTCCGTTCGAAATAGAAAGCAGCACAACAGTGACGCGCACTTACACACCCAAGGCAAGCGAAGTCCAGCACGACTGGGTCGTCATCGACGCCACAGACATCGTTCTCGGTCGTCTTGCCAGCCACGCCGCCGTTCTTCTCCGCGGCAAGCACAAGGCCACGTTCTCCCCCCACATGGACATGGGAGACTTCGTCATCATCATCAACGCCGAGAAGATTGCCCTCACCGGCAAGAAGCTCGAGCTGAAGATCGCCTACCGCCACTCCGGTTACCCGGGCGGCCTGACGGCAACGAACTACTCCGAGATGCTCGAGAAGCACCCGACGCGTGCGGTTGAGAAGGCGATTCGCGGCATGCTGCCGAAGAACTCGCTCGGCCGCGCCCAGCTGGCGAAGCTCAAGGTCTACGCAGGCCCGGAGCACCCGCACGCTGCGCAGCAGCCCAAGCCGTACACCCTCGGCCAGGTCGCGCAGTAGCGTCGGCCCCCAGACTTCTCGACTCTAAGAAAAAGGATTCACACCATCGTGGCGAAAATCGCAGACCAGATTGACGCGGCTCCGGAGAGTTACTCGACCGAGACTCCCGCCGAAGTTGCAACCAAGGCGCCCCGCGCCATCCTCAA
The DNA here is from genome assembly GCA_036723055.1 of Microbacteriaceae bacterium. GTDB lineage: Bacteria > Actinomycetota > Actinomycetes > Actinomycetales > Microbacteriaceae > Cryobacterium. The sequence goes on along the minus strand of DAIMHX010000023.1, from coordinate 16,052 downwards.
CGTCCCCGGCGCAGCCGTTGGTCGTCGCAAGCAGGCCATCGCCCGCGTGCGCATCGTTCCCGGTTCGGGCACCATCACGGTGAACGGCCGCGAGCTCAACGACTACTTCCCGAACAAGCTGCACCAGCAGCTGATCAACGACCCGTTCAAGGTGCTCGACCTCCTGGGCAGCTACGACGTGATCGCCCGCATCACCGGCGGTGGCCCCTCCGGCCAGGCCGGCGCGCTGCGTCTCGGCATCGCTCGTTCGCTCAACCAGATTGACGAAGAGAACAACCGCGCCATCCTGAAGAAGGCCGGCTTCCTGAACCGTGACGCTCGCGTCAAGGAGCGCAAGAAGGCCGGACTCAAGAAGGCCCGTAAGGCTCCTCAGTTCTCCAAGCGTTAATCCGATAGCCGGCGGCACTATGCCTCGACTTTTCGGCACGGACGGCGTCCGGGGCCTGGCTAACCGTGAACTCACGGCAAGCCTGGCCCTGGGCCTCGCCCAGGCGAGCGCAGCGGTCCTGACCCGGGGCCGCCGTGCAGAGGAACGTCGGGCAGAAGGCCGCCGTCCGGTTGCCGTGCTCGCCCGCGACCCGCGCATCTCCGGGGAATTCATCTCGGCCGCGGTCGCCGCCGGCCTGGCCAGTTCCGGCGTTGACGTGCTCGACGCCGGAGTCATCCCGACGCCCGCCGCCGCGTTTTTGATCGCCGACATCGGCGCAGACTTTGGCGTGATGATCTCCGCCTCGCATAATCCGGCCCCCGACAACGGCATCAAGTTGTTTGCCTTCGGCGGCACCAAACTTCCCGACGACGTCGAGGACCGCATCGAAGCCCACCTCGATATGGACAAGCTCACGCCGATCGGCGCCGACATCGGCCGCATCAGTCGATTCGCCGACGCCGAAGACCGCTACGTCGTGCACCTTCTCGGCACCCTGCCCCACCGGCTTGACGGCATCCACGTCGTACTCGACTGCGCCCACGGCGCGGCGGCCGGCGTTTCGCCGCAGGTGTTCACGGATGCCGGCGCGAAGCTCACCGTCATCGGCGCAGACCCCGACGGCATCAACATCAACGACGGCGTCGGCTCCACGCACCTCGACAACCTTGCCAAGGCCGTGCTCGAACACGGTGCAGACGTCGGCATTGCCCATGACGGCGACGCCGACCGCTGCCTGGCCGTCGACCGCGACGGCAACATCGTCAACGGTGACCAGATCATGGCCATCCTCGCTGTGTCGATGGCCGAACGCGGCGTGCTCAAGGACCGCACGCTCGTCGCCACGGTGATGAGCAACCTCGGCCTGCGCAAGGCCATGGCCGCCAACGACATCCGCATGATCGAGACCCAGGTCGGCGACCGCTACGTGCTCGAGGAGCTGAACGCCGCCGGCCTCTCCCTGGGCGGCGAGCAGTCCGGTCACGTGATCATGACCCAATACGCGACGACGGGCGACGGAATCCTGACCGGCCTGCACCTCGTCGCCGAGATGGCGCGCACCGGCAAGACGCTCGCCGAACTCGCCTCCGTGATGACGGTCTTCCCGCAGATCCTGGTGAACGTGCGCGGCGTCAACCACCGGGGGCTGGCCTCCGACGAGGTCATCGCCCAGGCGGTCCGCGACGCCGAAGCCGAACTCGGCGACACCGGCCGGGTGCTGCTGCGCCCGTCAGGCACCGAGCCGATGGTGCGCGTGATGGTGGAGGCCGCCGACCAGCCCACCGCCGACCGGCTCGCCAACCTCCTGGCCGACGTCGTACTCGAGCGCCTCGCCAACTAGCGCCTCCCCACACCGCGAAACTGCAGTTGTGGTGATTATTCGGCGCTCATAACGCGCACAACTGCGGGTTCGCGCAGGCAAACGGCACAGCAGCGGATGCTAGACCTTGCGGAGGAGCACCTTCGCGACGGCGTGGTCGGGGCCCTTGCGCAGCACGAGCGTCGCCCGCGACCTGGTGGGGCGGATGTTCTGCAGCAGGTTGGGCTCGTTGATGCTGCTCCAGATCTGACTGGCCTTGGCCCTGGCCTCATCCTCGGTGAGCGTCGAGTAGCGGTGGAAGAACGACTTCGGGTTGCTGAACGCGCCGCGCTGCAGCTTGAGGAATCGCTCCTCGTACCAACGGGCGATGTCCTGGGTGCGGGCGTCGACGTACACGGTGAAGTCGAACAGGTCGCTCACCGCGAGGCCATGGCCCGGCCCGGGGGGCTGCAGCACGTTGAGACCCTCGACGATGAGGATGTCGGGCTGACGCACGACGATCTGGGCATCCGGCACGATGTCGTAGCTCAGGTGCGAATAGAACGGCGCGCGCACCTCGGTGGCTCCGCTCTTGACCGCGGACACGAACCGGAGCAGGGCGCGCCGGTCGTAGGACTCGGGGAAGCCCTTGCGTTCCATCAGGCCGCGCCTCGCGAGCTCGGCGTTCGGCAACAGGAAGCCGTCGGTTGTCACGAGTTCCACGCGCGGGGTGTCTTCCCACCGGGCGAGGAGTTCGCGCAGCAGGCGGGCGATGGTGGACTTGCCGACGGCGACCGAGCCGGCGACGCCGATCACGAACGGCGTGCGCTGCGCGCGCTCACCGAGGAAGTCGCTCGTGGCCCGGTGCAGTTGGCGGGCGCCGGCGGCGTAGAGGTTGAGCAGCCGGCTCAACGGAAGGTAGACATCCGTGACCTCGCTGATGTCGAGCGGCTCGCCGAGGCCGCGCAACTGCACGATCTCGGTCTCCCGGAGGGGGAGGCGAGTGGTGGTCGCGAGGGCCGCCCAGTCGGCTCGGTCCAGCTCGACAAATGGGGTGCCGTGACCGTTGTTCGACGTGCTCACAACGGGTTCGGACATTCCCCCAAGCTTAGTCCGACTAAAATCGGGGTCATGTGCGGAATCGTTGGATATGTCGGTAAGAGTAAGAGTGTTGAAGTTCTCATGGGCGGGCTGCGCCGGCTCGAGTACCGGGGCTACGACTCGGCGGGCATCGCCGTCATCGACGACGACGGAGTGCTCAACACGGCCAAGCGCGCGGGCAAGCTCGCGATGCTCGCCGCCGAGCTCGAGGCGAACCCGATCAAAAACGGCGGCACCGGCATCGGCCACACCCGCTGGGCCACCCACGGCGGACCCACTGACCTGAACGCGCACCCGCACCTTGGCGACAACGGCCGCCTCGCGCTCATCCACAACGGCATCATCGAGAACTTCGCGCCGCTCCGCGACGAGCTCCTGGCCGAAGGCTTCAGCTTCGACAGCGAAACCGACACCGAGGTGGCCGCCATCCTGCTCGGCCGCGAATACCAGCGGGTCGGCGACCTCAGCGAGGCGTTCCGCACCGTCGTCGCCCGCCTCGACGGCGCCTTCACCCTCCTCGCCGTGCACCAGGACCAGCCGGGCGTCGTCGTCGGCGCCCGCCGCAACTCCCCGCTCGTGATCGGCCTGGGCGTTGGCGAGAACTTCCTCGGCTCCGACGTCGCTGCGTTCGTCGAGCACACCCGCCGCGCGGTCGCCATCGGCCAGGACCAGATCGTGACGATCACCGCCGACCTCGTCACCGTCACCGACTTCTTCGGCAACCCCGTCGAGACGGAAGAGTTCGACATCGCCTGGGACGCCTCCGCGTCGGAAAAGGGCGGCTGGTCCAGCTTCATGGCCAAGGAAGTCTCCGAGCAGCCGGAGGCAGTCGCGAACACCCTGCGCGGCCGCATCACCGACGGACACGTTGTCGTGCCGGAGCTGACCGAGTTCGGCGACGACGTGCTCGCCGGCATCCGCCGCATCGTCATCATCGCCTGCGGAACGGCCGCCTACGCCGGCCAGACCGCGAAATACGCGATCGAGAAGTGGGCGCGCGTGCCGGTCGACGTCGAGCTCAGCCACGAATTCCGCTACCGCGACCCGGTGCTCACGGCCGAAACCCTGGTGATCTCGATCAGCCAGTCCGGTGAAACCATGGACACGCTCATGGCCGTCAAGTACGCCAGGGAAGCCGGAGCGAAGGCCATCTCCATCTGCAACACCCAGGGCGCGACGATCCCGCGCGAGTCGGATGCCGTGATCTACACGCACGCCGGCCCCGAGGTCGCGGTCGCCTCGACGAAGGCGTTCGTCGCCCAGATCGCCGCGCTGTACCTCTTCGCGCTGCACCTCGCCCGCGTGCGCGGCAGCCTCACCGACGCCGAGCTGGCGGTGCAGACCGCGGAGCTTCAGGCCATCCCGGCCAAGATCGCCACGACGCTGCTCCAGGTCGACTCGGTGCGCCAGCTGGCGAAGTGGATGACCGACACCCGCGCGGTGCTCTTCCTCGGCCGCCACGTGGGGTTCCCGATCGCCATGGAGGGCGCGCTCAAGCTCAAGGAGCTCGCCTACATCCACGCCGAGGGCTTCGCCGCCGGCGAACTCAAGCACGGCCCGATCGCCCTGATCGAGCCTGGCCAGCCCGTCTTCGTGGTCGTGCCGAGCCCGCGCGGTTCCGCGCACCTGCACCCGAAGGTCGTCTCCAACATCCAGGAGATTCGTGCCCGCGGCGCCCGCATCATCGCGATCGCCGAGCTGGGGGATGCCGCGGTGCTGCCATTCGCGGACACCGTGATCCACATTCCACTGGCAGCCCCGTTGTTCGAACCGATGTTGGCCGTTGTGCCGCTGCAGATCTTCGCGATGGAACTGGCCACGGCCAAGGGCCTGGACGTGGACCAGCCGCGCAACCTGGCGAAGTCCGTCACGGTCGAGTAGTCCAGGCATGATCGTGGGCATCGGCGTGGACATCGTCGACCTGGCGCGCTTCGAGCGCCAGGTCGAGCGCACGCCGGGGCTCATCCCTCGGTTGTTCACGGAAGGCGAGCGCGGTCTGCCCACCCATTCCCTCGCGGCCCGGTTCGCGGCCAAGGAGGCACTGATCAAGGCGCTCGGCGACCTGGCCGGGGCCACCTTCCAGGAGATGGAAGTCGTCACCGACGACCACGGCAACCCCGGCTTCCGGCTCCACGGGACCGCCCTCGCAACGCTGTCGGCGCGGGGGATCACGAGTGTGCACCTCACCATGACCCACGACGCCGGCGTCGCCTGCGCCATTGTGATCGCGGAGAGGTCATGACCGGGTTCCGCGAGGCCGTCATCGACCTGGCCGCGATCGCCGCCAACGTCGCGCACCTGCGCCAGGTGATCGGCACCCCGCACACCATGGCGGTCGTGAAGGCGAACGCGTACGGCCACGGGGCCGTGCCGGTGGCCAGGACCGCCGTCGCCGCGGGCGCCGACTGGCTCGGCGTCGCCGACATCGACGAGGCCCTCGAACTGCGCGCCGCCGGCATCGCCGCGCCCATCCTGGCCTGGCTGCACGACCCCGGCGCCGATTTCACCGCGGCGGTCGCCGCCGACATCGACCTCGGCGTGTCCTCCGCGCTGCAGCTGCGCCAGGTGGCGGATGCCGCGGCAACCCTCGATCGTGCGGCATTCGTTCAGCTCAAGCTGGAGACCGGCCTCAGCCGAAACGGCGTGCACGAGTCCGACTGGGACGAGGTGTTCGCGCTCGCGGCCGAGCTCGAACGCTCCGGCCGCCTGCGCGTGCGCGGACTCTTCAGCCACCTCTCCAACGCGTCACCGGACGACGACGCCGACGCGATGCTGCGCTTCGAGCGGGGCCTCGCCGCGGCATCCGCCCTCGGCCTGGACCCTGAGCTCACCCACCTGGCGTCCTCGGCCGCCGCGCTTCGCCTGCCGGCGGCGCGGCATTCCATGGTGCGCCTGGGCGTCTCCATATACGGGTTGTCGCCGTTCGCCGACGCGGGCTCGAGCGACCTCGGCCTCGTGCCGGCGATGACGCTGCGCGCGCAGGTGGCCGCCGTGCGCCGCGTCGCCGCCGGCGCCGGAGTGTCGTACGACTACACCTGGCGCGCGCCCGTCGACTCGACGCTCGCGCTCGTGCCCCTCGGCTACGCCGACGGCATTCCTCGCCAGGCATCCGGGCGCGCGCAGGTGCGGCTCGGCGCTGGGATCCACCCGGTCGTCGGCCGCATCGCGATGGACCAGTTCGTGGTCAGCGTCGGCGAGGACGCCGTGGCCGTCGGCGACGAGGTCGTGCTGTTCGGCGACCCGGCGACGGGCGTGCCGAGCGCTGACCAGTGGGCCCACGCGGCCGGCACCATTAACTACGACATCGTCACGCGGATCGGCCGCCGGGTTCCGCGCAGCTACCTGACCGCCGAGGCCCGGTAGGCCGCGGCCCACCGGGAAAACCACGCCCATGCAGCTATCGATCCCCGATGCGGAGGCCATGCACGAGTTCGGCATCGGACTCGCGGCCGTGCTGGGCGCCGGCGACCTGATCGTGCTGACCGGCCCGCTCGGCGCCGGGAAGACCACCCTCACCCGCGGCCTCGGCGAGGGCCTGCGCGTGCGCGGCGCGGTGACGAGCCCCACCTTCGTGCTCGCCCGCACCCACCCGAGCACGGTCGAGGGACCCCCGCTCGTGCACGTGGATGCCTACCGGCTGGCCAGCGCCGTCGAGCTCGACGACCTCGACATCGACTTCGCCCGGTCCATTGTCGTGGTGGAGTGGGGCCGCGGCATGCTCGAGGGCATCACGGACTCCTGGCTCGACATCGAGATCGAACGTCCGCTCGGGGCGTCGCAGGCCGCAGCTGTGCCGGCCGGAGCCGTGCCG
>DAIMHX010000023.1:0-9313 GCA_036723055.1 Microbacteriaceae bacterium | reverse complement strand
CCACGGCCCCCGCTGGGCCGGCACCCGCTTCGCGTCCAAAGTCGCCCCCTCCGAATTCGCCCCCTCCGAATTCGACGGAGATTCTGGGCACACGGAGGTCTAAGTGGCCCGATTCGCGGCATCCGGCCGAAAATCTCCGTCGAATTCGGTGGACGCGCGGGCGGCGGCGCAGCGCTTAGGCTGAATGACGTGCTTCTCGCCATCGACACCTCAGCCGGCACGAGCGTCGCCGTCGTCGACCGCGACCGGGGCGTCATCGCCCAGCGCGGTGTCGACGACACCATGCGCCACGCCGAAGTGGTCGGCCGGCTGATCGAGGAGTGCCTCGACGAAGCGGGCATCGCACCGCACGGCCTCTCCGGTGTCGTCGCCGGCATGGGGCCCGGCCCGTTCACCGGCCTTCGCGTCGGCATAGCCGCCGCCCGCGTCTTCGCCCTCGGCGCCGGCAAACCGTTCCTCCCGCTGATCAGCCACGACGCGATCGCCTACGGCCGCTTCCGCGCCGGCCACACCGGCGGCCTCCTCGTCGTCACCGATGCCCGCCGCCGCGAGGTGTACTGGTCCGCGTACAGCGAGGCGGATGCCTCCGGCCTGCCCGTGCGCATCGGCGGCCCGGGCGTGGCCAAGCCGGCCGTGCTGCTCGAGCCGGACTGGACGCACGCGCTGCTGCCGCGCGTGGACGAGGCATCCGTGTCGGCCGGCGACCTCGGCCTGGTCGCCTACCTCACGCTCGAGCTCGGGCTCCCGTTCGCCGCCGACGAGGCGCTCTATCTGCGCTCGCCCGACGTCACCATGTCGGCCGGCCCGAAGAGGGTGAGCCGATGACCTGGCAGCTGCGCCGGGCCACCCCGGCCGATGTCGATGCGATCATGCTGCTCGAGACGAGTACCTTCGAGAACGACGCCTGGTCGCCGGAGATGATGGCGCGGGATGTCGCCGACCCGAGCTGCTACTACCTCGTCGCGTTCCCGCCGGACCAGCCAGACCGCATCCAGGCCTACGCGGGGGTGCTGGCCCCACGGGGAGCGCTGGAGGGCGACATCCAGACGATCGCCGTCGCCGAGCCGGCCCGCGGGCGCGGCCTGGGCCGCATGCTCATGCTCAGCCTGATCGGCGAGGCGCGAAAGCGCGGCGCCCGCGAGGTGTTCCTCGAGGTGCGAGCCGACAACCCCTCGGCCCAGCGGCTGTACCGCAGCCTCGGCTTCGACGAGGTCGGCCTGCGCCGCGGCTACTACCAGCCCGACAACGTCGACGCGATCGTGATGCGGCTCGAGATACCCACGCCGAAGACGGAGCTGACGACGGAGCCGACGCCGGCTGTTGCCAACCCAGAGGCAGCGGCTGCCGCCCAGGAGGCATCCGAATGAACCGCACCAACCCGCTTGTGCTCGGCATCGAAACCTCCTGCGACGAGACCGGGATCGGGATCGTGCGCGGCACCACGCTGCTCTCGAACACGATCGCCTCGTCGATGGACGAGCACGCCCGCTACGGCGGCGTCGTGCCGGAGGTCGCCGCCAGGGCGCACCTCGAGGAACTCGTCCCGGCCATCCAGGCGGCCGTGGCCGAGGCCGGCATCAGCCTCGACGACCTCGACGCGATCGCCGTGACCAGCGGGCCCGGCCTCTCCGGCGCGCTCATGGTCGGTGTCGGCGCCGCAAAGGCGCTCGCCGTGGCGCTCGGCAAGCCGATCTACGCAGTGAACCACCTCGTCGGGCACGTCGGTGCCGACCTGCTCCGGAACGGCGAGGCGCACACCGGGCAGGACAACGCCGACGAGCCGCTCGAGTACCCGACCATCGCCCTGCTTGTCTCCGGCGGGCACACCTCGCTGCTGCTCGTGCGGGATCTCGTCTCCGACGTCGAACTGCTCGGCGAGACCATCGACGACGCGGCCGGCGAGGCGTTCGACAAGGTGGCCCGCATCCTCGGCCTGCCCTACCCCGGCGGACCCCAGATCGACCGTGCCGCGGCCGACGGCGACCCGAAGGCCATCCGTTTCCCGCGCGGGCTGAGCCGGCCGAAGGACATGGCCAGGCACCGCTACGACTTCTCGTTCTCCGGCCTCAAGACGTCGGTCGCCCGGTGGGTCGAGCAGCGTCAGGACGCGGGGGAGCCGGTGCCGGTCGCGGATGTCGCGGCCAGCTTCCGCGAGGCGGTCGTCGACATCCTGCTCACCAAGGCCGTCGCCGCCTGCGTCAACCTCGGCGTGCCGCGGCTCCTGCTCGGCGGCGGCGTGATCGCCAACAGCCGGCTGCGCGCGCTCGCCGAGGAGCGAACGGATGCCGCCGGCATCGCCCTGCGCATCCCACCGCTGTCGCTCTGCACCGACAACGGTGCCATGATCGCGGCGCTCGGCGCCCAGCTGATCCAGGCCGGGCACGAGCCGTCGACGCTCGACTTCGGCGCCGATTCGACCCTCCCCGTGTCCCAGATTCAGGTCTGAAAATGCCGTTTGATCCTGCGATTCGTTCGGAGAAGCGATATTCTGGCGCCGCGGGGCGTGTCGCACCGTGCCACCCTCCCAAAGGAGTCCTGCCATGACCGACCCCAACCTGCCGCCTGTCACGCCTGCGCCCGCAAACCAGCCGCCCGCCGCCCCCGCGTACCGGCCGCCGGCCGCCCCCGCCTATCAGCAGCCCGCTCCGCCCGCCTATGGAGCGCAGCAGCCCGCTCCGCCCGCATACGGCCAGCAGCCATACGGACAGCCGACGGGACCGGACAAGTACAACGTGCTCGCGATCGTGTCGTTCGTATCCTCGTTCTTCATCTCCCTCGTCGCGGTCATCACCGGCCACATCGCGCTCAGCCAGATCGGCAAGACCGGCGAGAAGGGCCGCGGCCTCGCCATTGCGGGTCTCGTCCTGGGCTACCTGGGCATCCTGACCGGCATCATCATCCTCGTGGTCCTCATCCCGCTGATGATCGGCTTTTCCAACAACCCGGACATCGTCAACCGCTAGTCGCCCCGCCGGGGCACGGCGCCCACCCGTCTGGAAAGGAATGAACTCTCATGACTGATCCGAATACACCCGACGTCCCCCGCATTCCGGAGGTACCCGAGGTGCCGGACGTTCCCCCCGCGCCTGACGTACCCCCGGTGCCTGACGTGCCTCAGGTGCCTGACGTACCCCAGGTTCCCGAGATTCCCCGTAGCTCGTCCGAGACGCCGCCCGCGGGCGCGCCGACCCCGCCGGCCGGTCCCGGGTACGGCGCGCCGACCCCGCCGGCCGGTCCCGGGTACGGCGCCCCAACGCCGCCTCCCGGCTACGGTGCCCCCACGCCGCCGCCCGCCCACGGCTCACCGCCCGCGTATGGCGCGCCGACCCCGCCTCCACCGGCCTACGGTGCGCCGGCCGCGAATGCGTACCAGGGTGCCCCGACCACGAAGCAGCCGATCCTCAGCGTCATCTCCCTGGTCGCCGGGGTGATCGGCATCATCGGATCCCCGGTCGTGTTCATCCCGATCGCCGGCGGCATCATGGGCCTGTTCATCCCGGCGGCCGCCGTCGTGCTCGGATTCCTCGGTCGGTCGAAGGAGCCGCACGCGAGGGGTTTCTGGCTCACCGGCATGATCACCGGCTTCGTGGGCATCGGCCTCGGCCTCGCCAGCATCATCGTCTGGGTGATCGTCTTCGCGAGGCCGAGCACCGGGTTCTGACATAGACACCGACACGCAGGGGCAGGATCGAGACCGGTCCGGGCCGCCCGATGAATTCCACCTTGACCTCACCCGACCGCGGGCTCCGGTCGAGGGCGAACTGTCCTACGACTCGACCATGACCGCACCCACCGAATGGGTGCCCTACGTCTACCCGGAAGCCGAGACTCGCACGGTGGGCACCCGGCGCGGGCTCGCCGTCGCATCCGTGGTGTGCGGACTGCTCGGGCTCCTGCTCGGCATCTTCGGCGTCTGGGGTGCCTCGCTCTCGCTCGCTGCCGTGGTGCTGGCGCTCGTGGCGCGCGCCACGCAACGCCGCGCGGGGTCACTGTGGAAGTACGGACTGGCGAGCGGCCTCGTCGGCCTCGCCATCGCGGTGGGCTGGTTGATCTACATCACCCAGGTGCTACTGCCCTCGCGGGGCTACTGAACGCGCTCTACCAGCAGCGCGACCCGGTGCCCGGCCGCCCGGGTGAGCACGAGCGTGCCCGACTCTGCCCCCTTGAGCCGCAGGCGCGTGCGCAGGCTGGCGGGGTCGACGTCCACGCCGCGTTTCTTGATCTCGAGCGTTCCGATCCGGCGTTCCTGCAGCGCCAGGCGCAGCTTCTTCTCGTCGAAGGGCAGCACCTCGAGCACCCGGAACGCGGTGGCGAACGGGGTCTCCTGCAGGCCGGCGGAGGTGAGGTAGGCGATGCCCTCGCTGAGCATCAGCGCGTCGAGCGAACGGGCCAGGTCGCCGATCAGGCGGGCGCGGATGACCGCGCCGTCCGGCTCGTAGAGGTACTCACCGAGCACGCCGACCTCCACGTCGTCGCTGTCGGCCGGCGCGGTGAGCTCGGCGACGCCGTCGCGGGTGAGCAGGAGGGCCGAGCGGCGGATGCCGTCGCGGGCGAGCGTGCCGAACCAAAGCGCCATTTCCACCAGCTTGCCGTCGACGGATACCCACTGGGCTTCGGCGTCGGCGGGGATCAGGTCCCGGTCGTGCCCGGGGCCCAGCTTCACGCCGATCGGCATCCGGTTGCTCAAGCCGAAGACCCAGTCGAGCGAGGGGGAGTAGTCCTCCGGTCTAGTCAGTCGGGAGGTGTTCGTGTGCCCGGCGGTGCGGCGGGCCGGGTCGAGCCACGCGGCGTCGAATTCGGTGAGGTCGATGCTCTCGGCGTCGTCGTGCACGACATTGGCGTTCGCAAACGGCGCCAGGTTGAAGCTCGCGATGGTCGCGGTCACCTCGTCGGCGTCGACCGCCGTGACGGTCAGGTCCATGGCCGCCATGGCCATGGCGTCACCGCCGATCCCGCAGCCCAGGTCGACGACGCGACGGATGCCGGCGCCCACGAACCGCCCGGCGTGCAGCGCCGCGACCCGCAGCCTGGTGGCCTGCTCCAGTCCGGCCTCGGTGAACAGCATCCGGCCGGCGAACTCGCCGAACTTGGGTGCGGCCTTCGCGCGGAGCCGGGACTGGCTGAGCACGGCGGCGACGAGACCGGGGGCGTGGCCGGCCTTGCGCAGGCCGGCGACCATCCGCACGACGTCGGCGTTCGACTCGTAGGGCGGTAACGAGTCGAGCAGGCGCAAGCCCTCGGGCGACAGCAGCTCCACGAGCTCGGTGCGATCCATCACGCAAACCTATCAACCTCGGCTGGTAGCCGAATTCGACGGAGATTTTCGCGAAACTGGCTCGAAAACCTGCTGGAGGCGGTCATCCGCCCAAAATGTCCGTCGAATTCGGAAGGCGGGGGAGGCCGGCTCGGTCGAGACGCTGGCACTCACGTTGCGTGAGTGCCAGAAGAACCCTAAACTCGGATTTAGCACTCTCGCTGTGAGTCTGCTAACCCAAGTCTTAGTCAAGAAAGAGGTCAACTGTGTCGGTCTCCATCAAGCCGCTCGAAGATCGCATCGTCATCAAGCAGGTCGAGGCAGAGCAGACCACCGCGTCTGGTCTTGTCATTCCTGACACCGCCAAGGAAAAGCCCCAGGAGGGCGAAGTTGTCGCTGTCGGCCCCGGCCGCATCGACGACAACGGCAACCGCATCCCGCTGGACATTGCCGTTGGCGACAAGGTGATCTACTCCAAGTACGGCGGAACCGAGGTCAAGTTCGGCGGGGATGACCTCCTCGTCCTCTCGGCCCGCGACGTGCTCGCTGTCGTCGTTCGCTAGTCACACCCACTTACTGGGAGAGTCCCGGATGGCCCAGCCATCCGGGACTCTTCTTTTTTCGGAAGGCACGCCCATGGCGGAAACCTCGGCACAGGATGTTGTGCGTACCGGCGGGCGGCCACCGCGCAGCGAACAGAGCACCGGCCTGATCTTCGCGGTCCTCGCCTACGGGCTGTGGGGCCTGCTTCCCCTGTACTTCCTGCAGCTGGTGCCGACCGGCGCGTTCGAGATCGTCGCCTGGCGGGTGCTGTTCTCCCTCGTCTTCTGCGCCCTGATCATCACGGTCACGCGCAAATGGCGCTCGTTCCTGGGCGTGCTGCGGAAACCCCGCGTCGTGTGGACGATGGGCCTGGCCGGCCTCCTCATCTTCATCAACTGGCAGACCTACGTCTTCGCCGCGGTGACCGGCCACGTCGTCGAGGCGGCGCTCGGCTACTTCATCAACCCGATCGTGACCGTGTTCCTCGGCGTGCTCGTGCTGCACGAACGCCTCAAGACCATCCAGTGGGTATCGGTCGGGATCAGCATCCTGGCCGTGGTCGTGCTGACCATCGGATACGGCTCCCTGCCGTGGATTTCGCTCGTGCTCGCGTTCTCCTTCGGCTTCTACGGCCTGATCAAGAAACGCGTCGGCGGCGAGGTCGACGCTGTCGCCGGTCTCACGCTGGAAACGGCCTGGCTCGTGCCCATCGCGATCATCCAGCTGGTCGGGGTCGCGGCGCTGTCCGGGCTCACCTTCGGCACCGTTTCGCCCTGGCACACCGTGCTCCTCCTGGCCGCGGGCGTGGTGACCGCCGTGCCGCTGCTCTTCTTCGCCGCGGCCTCGCGCCGCCTGCCGCTGACCTACCTGGGCATGATCCAGTTCTTCGCGCCCGTGCTGCAGTTCCTGGTGGGGGTGTTCATCCTGCACGAACCGATGCCCCCTGAGCGCTGGGTCGGCTTCGGCATGGTCTGGGTGGCCCTGCTCATCCTGACCGTCGACATGGTCGTCTCCGGCCGAGCCCCGCGGCGAGCGTCCCTCGAACCGGCCTGACCAAACGCTACGCTCGGTTGCGCACGTCACCGCTGAAAGGACTCCGGATGCCCCGCCGAGCACTCCCCGCCCGCCTGTCCGCCGGGGCGATCGCCCTCGCCATTGCCCTGACGGGGTGCACGGCGCCGCGGTCCAACGCCACGGCGACCCCGACCGCCACGCCGACTCCGACCACCGTGCCGACGGTCGCCCCCTCCGGTGACGGCACCCTGACGATCGGCACCCTGTTCCCGATGACGGGCGCCGCCGCCGCAAGCGGCGCGGCGCAGGTCGCCGGCTCGGAGCTCGCCGTTCGCGAGATCGCCGGCCAGGGCGGAGTGCTCGGCAAGGCGCTTACGGTGGTGCACCGCGACTCCGCCGGGAACGCGGCCGCCGCGCTCGCAGAGCTCGTGGGGCGCCACGTGGACGTCGTCCTGTGGGATGTTGCCGGCCCGGTGCCGAAGGATGTCGCGGCATCCGCTGCAGACGCCCACGTGGCACTGGTTCCGCTCGGCGACTTCGTGCACGGGGGGACACCGCTCGCCGCCGATGCCGCGTTCTCGGCGCGGCTGCGCACGGCAGACCCTGGCGTGACGAAATTCGCCGGCGGCGCGGAGGCCTACGACGGAGTGGTCCTGGCCGCCCTCGCCGCCACCGTCGCCGCAGACGATGGCGGCCCGTCGGTCAACTCCCGACTCGCCGTGGTTGCCTCCGGGCCGACCGCCTGTACCTCTTGGGGCGAATGCCTCGCGGCGCTCGCCGACAAGCAGCAGATCGGCTACCTGGGAGTCACCGGTCACCGATCGTAACGATTTGATGCGCGCCTGGCGCCTTTTGTAACGAATTGAGCCGTTTGCGGCGGGGAATCGTAACGATTTGGCTTGGTTAACGCTCCCGTAACACGGTTGTCTTGTTTCGGGTCACTCCTGTGCATACTGTGAAATCACGGCCGCCACTCGACGGCCGTGATGTATGCCAATTCTTAGTACCCAAGGAGCAACATGAGCGTATTCGCGAAGGCCTCGGCCTCCCGCTCAGTCCGGGCAGTTCTCACTGGCGTCGCCATGGTCGGCGTCAGCGCGCTGCTGCTCACCGGATGCAGCAGCACCGCGGCCGCACCCGCGAAGGCGCCGGCAGCAGCTGGAGACGCCAAGACGGTCACGTCCGGCGACCGCAATCTCACCCTGAAGATCGGCACGATCCTCCCACAGAGTGGCGCCCTCGCCTTCCTCGGCCCGCCCGAAGAAGCAGGCGTCAAGCTCGCCGTCAAGGACATCAACGACGCGAACCTGGGCATTAAGGTCGAGGCCGCCTACCGCGACTCCGGCGACACCACGACCGACACCGCAACGGTTTCCGTGACCGACCTGCTCTCGCAGAAGGTCTCTGCGATCGTTGGTGCGGCATCCTCCGGCGTCTCGAAGACCGTGATCGACCAGATCACCGGTGCCGGCGTCGTGGAGTTCTCGCCGGCCAACACCTCGGCCGACTTCACGAACTACGCCGACAAGAACCTCTACTGGCGCACCGCCCCGTCGGACGTGCTGCAGGGTGAAGTCCTGGGCAACCAGATCGCCGAGGATGGCAACAGCACCCTCGGACTGATCGTGCTCAACGACTCCTACGGAACCGGCCTGGCCAAGTCCGTCACCAAGGCGTTCGAGGGCGCCGGCGGCAAGGTCGTCGCGACCTCGCTGTTCAACGAGGGTGACGCCAACTTCGCCGCGCAGATCTCCGAGGTCACCGCCGCCAACCCCGACGCGATCGCCCTGGTCACGTTCGACCAGGCGAAGGTCATCACTCCGAAGCTCGTCGGTGCTGGTTTCCCGGGCAAGAAGCTCTACTTCGTCGACGGCAACCTGGCCGACTACGGCAAGGACTTCGCAAAGGGCCTCATCGCCGGCGCGAAGGGTACGCTGCCCGGCCTCGACGTTGGCAAGCTCGGCGACTTCACCAGCCGCCTGAAGTCGGTCGACCCGACGCTGAAGGACTACAGCTACGCGGCTGAGTCCTACGACGCCGTTGTCCTGATCGCGCTCGCCGCCTACGCGGGCAACGATGTGTCCGGAAAGTCGATCGCCAACTACCTCCGCCAGGTCTCCGGCGGCACGGGCAAGGGCGAGAAGGTCACCGACTTCGCGAGCGCCGCTGCGGCAATCAAGAAGGGTGCTCAGGTCGACTACGACGGTTTCTCCGGCCCGGTCACGTTTGACGAGCACGGCGACCCGACCGAGGCAACCATCGGTATCTACCAGTACGACGCGGCCAACACGTACAAGCGCGTCAACTAGTAACTAGCGGTACAGAAGGGCCCCGGCTTAGGCCGGGGCCCTTTCGCGTGCCCGCTGCGCCGCGGCCGCCGCCCCCGCCCCTTCCGCCGAGATTGACACCTGCGGTCGAGATTGGCCGGTACGCCGGTCAATCTCGACCGCAACGGACAATCTCGGCGAGGGCGAGGGCGAGGGCGAGGGCGAGGGCGAGGGC
>DAIMHX010000022.1:0-46537 GCA_036723055.1 Microbacteriaceae bacterium | reverse complement strand
CGAACTGATCGCGGCGCACACTCGCCGCATGGACGGCCTCGGACTGACCGCCTAGGAGTGGCCGGGCGATACGCGGGAGCTGCGCCGCTTCGCGGGAGGCGCGCGCCCCCCGCGAGGCGGCGCAGCTCCAGCGCAGAGGATCAACCCGTGACGTCGCCGGCAGTGCCGGCCGGCCGTGACTGCTTGCCGGTCAGGAGTGGCCGGGCACGCCTGTCTTCATGAAGGTGTGCAGCATCCGCCGGTCGCTTTCGGTCCTCGTGCGGGAGAGGACGATGTCGACGGCGACGGACACGATCGCGGCGAGGCCGAGCGAGACCCACCAGATCCAGCCGCCGTCCCACTTCCAGCGGAGCCAGGTCAGCAGCACCCAGACGACGGATGCGACGGCCGTGCCGATCGCGGGAACCAGCACGGAACCGTGCACCCCGCGACCGGGCAGGAAGTACCGCGCGGCGAGCCCTACCAGGGCCCCGCCGAGGGCCACGAAGAGCAGTTCCACGGGGTGGGCCTAAGCGACGAAGCCGACGCGGCGGGAGGTTTCCGAACCCACCTCGACGTAGGCGAGGCCCGCCGTCGGGATGATGTAGACCTTGCCCTTGTCGTCCGAGAGCTTGAGGTAACCGGTCTTGCCGGCGAGGGCAGCGGCCACAGTCTCCTCGATCTCGGTCGCGGGCTGCGAAGTCTCGAAACCAATCTCACGGGGAGAGTTGAAGATGCCAATGCGGATTTCCACCAGATGCGCCTTTCGTTGCCTATCCGCCCAGAGTACGACATCACCCCCGACCGGCCCGACACCGTTCACTGTCGGCGCAACAAGCTAGCTTTGGATCCGTGACCATTCCGGGATTCGCGCGCCGCACCGACACCGACACGAGGGTGGAAGGTGTCACTCTCGAGGGCTCGCAGCTGGCCGTTCTCGGCCTCGCCGACGGCGTGTCGGCCGCGGTGATCGGCGCCCCCGGCACCGGCAAGACCACCACCCTGATCGAACTCGTCGCCGAGCGTGTGCTGCGGCGCGGGTACTCGCCGAGCGAGGTCCTCGTGCTGTCGCCGACGCGTGCGGGCGCCACCGAGCTCCGCGACCGGCTCGCCCTCCGCCTGGGCGTGCCGACGAACGGGCCGCTCGCCCGCACCGCAAACTCCGTCGCCTTCCAGATCGTGCGGAACGCAGAGGCCCAGGCCGGCGGCCCCAGCCCCACCCTGCTCACCGGCGGCGAACAGGACCAGATCATCGCCGAACTGCTGCAGGGCCATCTGTCCGACGGGGCAGGCCCGGCCTGGCCGGAGCCGCTCGGCGCGGAGGTCAGGCGGCTGCGGGGCTTCCGCACCGAACTGCGCGACCTCATGATGCGCGCCGTCGAGTACGGGGTCACACCCGCGCGGCTGGCAGCCTGGGGCCTCGAGCGGCAGCGGCCCGAGTGGGTTGCGGCGGCGGAATTCATCCGCGGCTACGAAGAAGTGAAGGACCAGACCAGGCCGGGCCAGTACGACTCGACCGAGCTGGCCCAATTCGCCGCGGCCGTCGTGCGGGCCGCCCCGGCCGGCCAGGCCGCTGCCGCCACGCTCGGCACGCTCGCCGGGCTGCGGCTCATCGTGCTCGAAGACGCCCAGGAGGCCACCCAGGCCACCCTCGCCCTGCTGGCCCAGTTCTCCGCGCGCGGCGTTGTCGTCGTCGCGGTCGGCGACCCGGACATCAGCACCGGCTCGTTCCGCGGCGCCCACCCGGATGCCCTCGGCCGCCTCGGCGCGTACCTGGGCAGCGACCGGGTACAGACCTTCATCCTCTCCACCGTGCACCGCCACGGCGAGGCCCTGCGTTCGGTGGTCACCGGGATCACCGGCCGGATCGGTGCGGCCGCGGCCGGCACCCAGCGCTCGGCCGGCGCCCGGCCCGCCCCCGGGCTCGTCGAAACGGTCGTCGCGGCCAGCCCGGCCGAGCAGCTCGCCGTCATCGCCCGCCGGCTGCGCGAACGGCATGTCATCGGCGGGGTTCCCTGGGGGCGGATGGCGGTGATCGTGCGCACCGGGTCGCTCGTGCCCGCGCTGTCCAAGGGGCTGGCCGCGCTCGAGGTGCCCACGCAAGTGTCGACGGCCCAGACCGCACTCCGCGACGAACATTCGGTCAGGGCGTTCATCCTCGCCCTCGACGTGACGCTGGGGCGCCGGCCGCTCGACGCGGCCGCCGCGACCGAGCTGCTGCGCGGACCGCTCGGCGGACTCGACCCGATCACGCTCCGGCGCCTCCGCGCGGCGCTCCGCCAGCAGGAACTCTCGGCCGAGGGTGGTGGCGACCGCAGCGCAGACGCTCTGGTCCTCGAGGCCCTCCGGGTTCCCGGAGCGCTCACGACGATCGACAACCGCACCGCGCGGAGGGCCGCCGCGCTCGGCGACAGCCTGCGCCAGGCATCCGCCGAACATGCCGCCGGGGCCACCATCGAGGAGCTGCTCTGGGGCCTGTGGCAGCGCAGCGGCCTGGCCACCGCCTGGTTCGACCAGTCAAGGGGCACCGGCATCGTCGCTGACGAAGCCAACCACAACCTCGACGCGGTCGTCGCCCTCTTTTCGGCGGCGCAGCGGTTCGTGGAGCGCACCCCCGCCGCGCCCCCCGTGCTGTTCCTCGAGCATCTCGTGGACACCGACGTGCCCGAAGACACCCTGGCGCCGCGCGCGCTCGGCGAGGCCGTCGTCGTCTCCACCCCGAGCGGAACCATCGGCCGCGAATTCGACGTCGTCGTGCTCGCCGGCGTGCAGGAAAACGTGTGGCCGGACCTGCGCATCCGCGGTTCGCTGCTCGGTGCAGGGGACCTCGCCGCGCACGCCGCCAACCCGCACGCCGCCAACCCGCACGCCGTCGACCAGCACGGTGGCGACAAGCACGGTGGCGATATAGTCGCCGACGGGCGCACGGCGGTGCTGCACGACGAACTGCGGATGTTCGCTCAGGCCGCCTCGCGCGCCACGACCGAGCTGCTCGTGATGGCGATCGACAACGAGGACAACCAGCCGTCAGTCTTCCTCCGGCTGCTGCCGGAGATGGACCCGGCCGCGAACGCTGCCGCCGTCGCCCGGTACCCGCTGTCGCTGCGCGGGATGGTCGGCCGGCTGCGCCGCGACCTCGCGTCGTCGGTCAGGCATGCCGGCGCCGACGACCTCACGACCAGACGAGCGAAGGATGCCGCGGCCACGCTCGCCCGCCTCGCCAGGGAGAACGTCACCGGGGCCGACCCCCACGAGTGGTACGGGCTCACCGAGCAGAGCACGGAGCGGCCGCTCAACGACCCGGAGGCCGGCGACGGCCCGGTGCGCGTCTCGCCGTCGAAGATGTCGTCGTTCGAAACCTGCCCGCTGCACTGGATGATCGGCCAGCTCGGCGGCGGCGGCACGAACACCGCGGCGAACCTCGGCACGATCATCCACACGGTGATGGAGGATGCCGTCAGCTTCAGCCCCGAGTCGCTGTGGACCGAGGTCGAAGCGCGCTGGGGGGAACTCGTCTTCGACGCCGACTGGCAATCCCAGGTGCAGAAGAAGGAGGCGCGCGCCCTCACCGACCGGCTCGCCGCCTACCTGCGCGACTCCGAGCAGGCCGGAACCAGCCTGCTCAGCGCCGAGGGCCGGTTCACCCTCGACGTCGGCGGGGCGGTCCTCTCCGGAACCATCGACCGGGTCGAACGGCTGGCCGACGGCCGCGCCGTGATCGTCGACCTCAAGACGGGCAAGTCGGACCCGACCAGCGACGCCGGCGTCGCCGACCATCCGCAGCTCGGCGCCTACCAGCTCGCGTTCCACGACGACGCGATCGCCGGGGTCGAACCGGGGATGGAGCTCGCCGGGGCCCGGCTGGTGATCGTGTCGTCCGGCACCCAGAAACAGAACTACCGCAATCCCCTCCAGAAGGCGTTCACCCCCGACGAGCTCGACGTCTTCCGGGCGCGGGTCGTGAAAGACGCCGCCGGCATGGGACAGGCCGTCTTCGTCGCCGAAATCGCGAACCACTGCCTCGACCCGAGGTCGTACGGATCGTGCCGCATCCACGTCATCAAGCAGGTCAGCTCATGAGCATCCCCGTTCCCGGCATCCCCGTTTCCGGCATCTCCGCCCTGCAGATCGCCGAGGCGCTGGAGATGTTCCCGCCGACAGCCGAGCAGCGCGCCGTCATCGAGGCGCCGCTGGCGCCCACCCTCGTCGTCGCAGGCGCCGGCAGCGGCAAGACCGAGACCATGGCGAACCGGGTGCTCTGGCTGCTCGCGAACGGGCACGCCCGCCCCGACCAGATCCTCGGCCTCACCTTCACCCGCAAGGCAGCGGGGGAGCTGGCCGAGCGCATCAACGGCCGCATCCGGCAACTGGACGCGGCCGGGCTGATGCCCACCGCGGCGCCGGACGGCACCGAGCCGGGCATCGACTCGTCCGACCTGTTCAATGCCCCCGCGGTCTCCACCTACAACTCCTTCGCCAGCCGGATCTTCACCGACAACGCGCTGCTGCTCGGGCGCGAGCCCGAATCGGTGCTCCTCTCCGAGACATCCGCCTGGCTGCTCGCCCGGCGTGTGGTCGTCGAGCACGGCGACGGGCGCCTCGTGGCGTTCGGCAAGAACCTCGACGCGGTGACGGATGCCGTGCTGCAGCTCAGCCGGGCGCTCTCCGAGAACCCGCCGCCCTACCGGCCCGGCGAGCCGTCGACCCCGCACGACCTCCCCAGGCTGGCTGGCGGTTTCGACTATCTCCTCGACTTGCCCTACGGGCCGCCGCGCAAGAAGATCCCGTACGGCTCGGTCGTCGACTCGATAGCGGCGGTCGCCCCGCTGCCGGTCCTGGCCGACCTGGCCGATGTCTACGGGCAGGAGAAACGACGGCTGGGCCTGATCGAGTTCTCCGACCAGGTTGCCCTCGCGCTGCAGGTCTGCCAGAAGGTCGAGCGGGTCGTGACGAGCGCCCGGGACCGGCACCGGGTCGTGCTGCTCGACGAATACCAGGACACCTCAGTGCTGCAGACCGAACTCCTCCGCACCCTCTTCGCCCACCACCCGGTCATGGCCGTCGGCGACCCGCACCAGTCGATCTACGGCTGGCGCGGCGCCAGCTCCGCGAACCTGCTCGGCTTCTCCCGCGACTTCGCTGACCTGCCCAACAGCCAGGCGCCGTCGATGTCGCTGTCCTACACCTGGCGGAACCCGGTCGCGGTGCTCGAAGCGGCCAATGCCCTCGTCGCTCCGCTGAGTGAGGCGCTCCGGGCGAAGCCGAACGGCATCCAGGTGGAAACGCTCAAGGTGCCGGGCGGTAAGGCAACCGGCCGGGTGCAGGCGCGGATGACCGAGACGATCGCCGAGGAGGCGGCCGGGATCGCCCGCTGGTTCGCCGAGCGGATCGGGGTAGAGGGCGCGGCCACGGGTGCCATGCTGTTCCGGGCCCGGCGCGACATGGAGTTCTTCGCCGAGGTGCTGCACGAGCACGGCGTCAAGGCGCACGTGCTCGGCCTCGGCGGGCTGCTGTCGACACCGGAGGTCGCCGACGTGGTCAGCGTGCTCCGGGTCGTGCACGATCCAGCGGCCGGAAGCGAGCTCATCCGGCTGCTCTCCGGCGGGCGCTGGCGGATCGGCCCCCGCGACCTGCAGGCCCTGTCCGGCGTTGCCGGCTGGCTCGCGTCGCACGACTGGGCCCAGAAGGTGGTCAGCGACGAGGTCAGGCAGCGGATGCGCGCATCCGTCGCCGGTGATGACGGCAGCTCGCTGGTCGACGCCCTCGACTTCGTCGCGACCGCCCCCGAGAATCATGGCCAGCTCGCCGGCTTCAGCCCCGAGGGCCGCGGCCGCGTGCGGGACGCCGGCCGGCACCTCGCCTGGTTGCGCGGCAGGGCGGGCCTGCCCCTGCTCGACTTCGTTCGCCTGATCGAGCAGGAGCTCCTGCTCGACGTCGAACTGGTCGCCAACGACAGCAACGGGCTGGGGCTGGCGAACCTGTACGCGTTCCACGACAACGTCGCCGCGTTCCTCGACAGCGACGAGCACGGCACGCTGGGCAGCTTCCTGCGCTGGCTCGGCCGCGCCGAACGGCAGGACGACATGGGCCCGCGCGGCGAGGCAGGGGAGCCCGGCACGGTGCAGCTGCTGACCGTCCACGGCGCCAAGGGGCTCGAGTGGGACTTCGTGGCCATCCCCAACCTCACCGAGAAGAGCCTGCCGGCCGCGTCGCGGGAGACCGCCGGCTGGCTCCGCTTCGGCGAACTCCCCTACCCGTTCCGCGGGGACCGGGCCGAGCTGCCCGAGCTGCGCTGGCGGAACCACGAAACCCAGCAGTCCTACGACGAGGAATTCACGGCGTTCAAGGCCGAGCTGGCCGCACGCCACGAGGCAGAGGAACGGCGCCTCATCTACGTCGCGACGACCAGGGCCCAGCAGGAGCTGCTGCTCACCGGGTCGTTCTGGGCCGCCGGCAGCACCGTGCGCACCCCCAGCCGGTACCTCACCGAGCTCGCCGCAGCTGGACTGATTGAGCCGCTGCCGGAAGGCAGCGCCACCGAGGAGAAACCCGACATCGACGGCGACGGCACCGAGCAATGGCCCTTCGACCCGCTCGGCACCCGCCGCGCGGTCGTCGAGGCCGCGGCCGGCCTCGTGCGCGCCGCCGGCGCCGGGGCGACGGATGTGCACACGCTGTGGTCCGAGGACGTCACCCTCCTCCTCGAGGAACGCGCGCTCCGCCAGGCCGGGGCCGGGCTCATGCCGCTGCCCACCCGCATCCCGGCGTCACGGTTCAAGGACTACGTCGACGACCCGGCCGGGGTCGCGGCCCGGCTGCGGCGCCCCATGCCGGAGAAACCGTACCGCGCCACCCGGCTCGGCACCCTGTTCCACTCCTGGGTGGAGCAGCGCTCCGGCGGAGCGATCTCCGGGGACCTCGTCGACGCGGGTTTCGACGAGCTGGACCGGGATCCGGAGCAGGGCCGGCCGCTCGAAGCCGACCAGCTCGAGACCTTCAAGGCCACGTTCGAGCGGTCGCAGTGGGCCGGCCTGAGGCCGGAGGAGGTGGAGATCGAGATCCACCACGTGATGGCCGGGCAGGTGTTCATCTGCAAGCTCGACGCGGTGTACCGCACCGAGGCGGGCTACCAGGTGGTGGACTGGAAGACCGGGAAGGCACCCAGGGACGCCGCCGACCTCGAGCTCAAGCAGACCCAGCTGGCCCTGTACCGGCTTGCCTACGCGCGTTGGAAGGGCATCGACCCGGAGCGTGTCGACGCGGTGTTCTACTTCGTCGCCGACGACACGATCGTCACCCCAGACCGGCTCTATTCGGAGGACGACCTCGTGGCGGCCTGGTCGTCGGTGTCCGCGTCGCTGTCGGGCGACACGGTGTGGACCGGCCCGGTCATCGCATCCGCGTCGTCGAAGTCGCCGGAGCCGAGGCCCGAGAGGTCGTAGCTGTCGGTGTGCATGGCCGACCCCTGCCCGGGGCCGGGCGTGCCCCGCGGGGTGCCGGCGAGCATGAACTCGACGGCGGAGACGTCGAGGACCGGCCCGGTCGGGGGCGACAACGGGTGCATGGTCTGGCTGTGCACGTTCTCGACGAGGCCGTCCAGCATCGCCACGGCGTCGTCGACGATGCCCTGGTTGCGGCTGTCCGTGCCGTGCAGCAGCCAGCGGGCCAGCTCCATCTCGGCGTACAGCATGGCTCGCTGGGTGATCCGGGAGTCGCTGCCCTGGCGGGCGGCGGAGTACGCGGTGATGGCGGCTTCGGCGGCCGCGCCGCGGGAGGCGAGCAACCAGTGCAGGTCCAGGGCAGGGTCGCCGACGCGCAGCGCCGACCAGCCGAGTATCCCGGAGACCGCGTCGTCCGAGATCAGGAACGAGTCGGCCGACAGCGACCCGTGGATCACGGTCGGCGGGAACTGCCAGAGGGCGTCGTCGTCCGTGGCCTGCTCCCACCGGCGCAGCAGCGCCGCCGGAAGGTAGCCCGTGTTCGCGGCACGGTCGATCACGTCGATCGTGGCGGTGCGGCATTGCTGCGCGCTCTGCTGGGGGAGACCCGCGGTGCCGACGAACGCGGTCGGCAGGGCGTGGATCGCGGCGATCGCACGGCCGATCGACCCTGACACGCCGGCGTGCCCGGTAAGGGCATCCGCGTTGAAGGAATCGCCGGGAAGGAGCTCGTAGACGATGGCGCGTGTTCCGTCGACCGGGGCCTGACCGACGAACTGCGGCACGTCGAACGGGAGCCGGCTGCGGTTGCCGGTGGTGAGGGCGCGGAGGGCCACCAGGTCGGCGGACTGCTCCGTCTCGGCGGACTGGCCGCGCGGCACGCGGATGATGAGCCGGCGACCGTCACGGTCGATCAGCAGGGCGGAGTCGAACCGCCCGTGCGCGCCGGGGCTGCCGGGCCGGTGACCGTGCCGCTGGGCCTGCGCGACGTCGAGGTCCGCAACAGCAGAGGTGGCCAACGCGGCTAGAGTGAGGTGGGATCTGGCCATGATTACTAGGTTAGGTCGACTTCCCTTCGGCGCGGTCGTTCGCCACGCCTCCACACAACTTCGGCGGACCGCCAGAACCCGGAGAGGTCGCCCATGTCTTTTGCCTTCACTGCGCGTTTGCCGCTGTCCCGCCACGAGGTCGATCGCGACCACGTTCGCCGTTCGGCCCCCGACCTGTTCGACACGCTGTGGGCGGATGCCGCCGCGCGCGTTCTCCCGCTCTGGCGCGGCAAGGCGCTCCTCTTCGCCCCCGCCGGCGACGACCCGCAGCTGGCCCTGTTGTCGCCGCACCAGGTGCCGGAGTCGACCTTGAGGCTGTACCTCGGTCTCTCCCTCGCCGCGGGCTCCGCCGAGCCGGCCGGCACGCCGCTCGTCGCGGCCGTTCTCACGGATGAGGCCGCCGCCGTCCTCGAACCGGACGAGTCCCGCTGGGTGGGCCTGCGCACGGTCGCCACGACGCTGTCCGACCGGGACGCCGGGGCGTTCGCCGAGTCCGCCGCCCTGCTCAACTGGCACCAGTCGCACACCCACTGCCCGCGCTGCGGCGCGGCAACCACGGTCGAGGACGGCGGGTGGACCAGGCGCTGCACGAGCTGCAACAGCCAGGTCTTCCCGCGCACCGACCCGGCCGTGATCGTGCTCATCACCGACGCAGCCGACCGCATCCTGCTCGGCTCGAACGCCCTCTGGGAGAACAACCGGTACTCCCTCCTGGCCGGGTTCGTCGAGCCCGGCGAGTCGCTCGAGGCCGCCGTCATCCGTGAGATGTACGAGGAGTCCGGGCTGCGGGTGAGCGACCCGGTCTACCTCGGTTCACAGCCGTGGCCGTTCCCGGCGTCACTGATGTGCGGGTTCACCGCCCGGCTGGCCGACGGCCAGCATTCCAGCGGCGTCGTGCCGGACGGCGAGGAAATTCTGGACCTGCGCTGGTTCAGCCGCGACGAACTGCGCGCCGACCTCGAGGACATCGTGCTCCCCGGCCCGTCGTCGATCGCCCGCGCCATGCTCGAACGGTGGCTCGGCGAACCGCTCGCCGAGTCGGCCGAATGGACCCGCGGGTGAGCCAGACGTCCGCGTCGCTGCTCGCCGGCCTCGACGACCAGCAGCGCGTGGCCGCCGAGGCGCTGATCGGCCCGGTCTGCATGCTCGCGGGCGCCGGAACCGGCAAGACCCGCGCGATCACGCACCGGATCGCCTATGGCGTGATGACCGGTGCGTACGCGCCCAACCGGGTGATGGCGCTCACCTTCACCTCACGCGCCGCCGCCGAACTGCGCGGCCGGCTGCGCCAGCTCGGCGCAGGGGGAGTCGCCGCCCGCACCTTTCACGCGGCCGCCCTGTCCCAGCTCAACTACTTCTGGCCGCACGTCGTCGGCGGCCAGGCGCCGCGCATCCTCGACGGCAAGGGCCGCCTCCTCGGCCACGCCGCCGAAAAGCTGAAGCTCCGGCTCGACACGGCCACCCTCCGCGACCTCGCGGCGGAGATCGAATGGCGGAAGACCTCCGGGCTGTCGATCGAGCAGTACGCCGCCGGCATCGCCACCCGCAGCCTGCCCGGCCGGCTCGACGTCGACCAGGTCGCCGCCATGCAGACCGCCTACGAGCGGCTGAAGGACGAGCGCAAGCAGATCGACTTCGAGGATGTGCTGCTCGCCATGGCCGGCATGATCGAGGCCGAGCCGTCGGTGGCCCTGCAGGTGCGGGAGCAGTACCGCTTTTTCGTCGTCGACGAATACCAGGACGTGTCGCCGCTGCAGCACGACCTGCTCGCGCTCTGGCTGGGCAACCGCCGCGACCTCTGCGTCGTCGGCGACGCGAGCCAGACCATCTACTCCTTCACCGGGGCGCGCAGCGAATACCTGCTCGAGTTCCCCAAGCGCTACGAGGATGCCACCGTCGTGCGCCTCGAGCAGAACTACCGGTCGACGTCGGCGATCGTCGCCACCGCGAACCAGCTGATGCGCGGCCGGCAGGGTGCCCTGACCCTGCACGCGGCGGTCAAGGAAACCGGCGCCGAACCGAGTGTGCGCGAGTATGCCAGCGACATGGCTGAGGCCCGCGGCGTCGCCCAGCAGATCATCGAACTGATCGAGTCCGGCACCCGCCCGGAGCACATCGCCGTGCTGTACCGGGTGAACGTGCAGGCCGCCGCCCTCGAGACGGCGCTCGGCGACGTGGGGGTGAGCTACCAGATCCGCGGCTCCAAGCGCTTCTTCGACCTGGCCGAGGTCAAGCAGGCGGTGATGCAGCTGCGGGCGGCATCCGTGTCGATCATCGGCGAGCCGCTCTTCAAATCGGTCAGCGACGTGCTGCGTTCGCTCGGCTGGAGCCAGACCGCCCCCGAGGCGCCGGGCGCGGTGCGTGACCGGTGGGAGTCGCTCAACGCGATCATGGGCCTGGTCGACCAGGCGCCGGCCGGCACGACCTTCCGCCAGTTCACCGATGAGCTGATGGAGCGGCAGGTCGGCCAGCACGAGCCGACCGTGTCGGCGGTGACGCTGGCCACCCTGCACTCCGCGAAGGGCCTCGAATGGGACGCGGTCTTCCTGGTCGGGCTCTCAGAGGGGCTCGTGCCGATCAGCTACGCGGGCAGTTTCGAGCAGGTCGACGAGGAACGCCGGCTGCTCTACGTCGGAATCACGCGGGCACGTCGACATCTGGCGCTGAGCTGGGCCGCAACCGGCCTGCAGCAGCGTTCCCCGCGGGAACGGTCACGGTTCCTGGCAGAGATCGGCATCCGCACCGCTCGTGCGGCCGGTGCTCGCGGGGCCTGACCTCGCCCGTCGCCGCGTCGATCGCCAGTGAGGTCGCGGTGAACTCGGAGCGACCCGACCGCAGGCGGTCGTGCACGAGCCCGGCCACGCGGGATGCCACGTCGATGCCGATCCGCACGGTTTCGGTGGGTGCCTCGCGCAGCAGGAGCTGGGTGGCCATCGCCGGCCAGGCCCGGTCGGAGTCGGCGTGGGCCAGCTCCAGGCAGTACAGGCAGGGGCCGGCGCCCGGTTCGACCAGCGGGCCGACGTGCACCTCGCGGTCGCTGAACACCACCGGCAGGTGCGGGATGTCGCGGCGCAGCCACCGGCCGTGCCGTTCCGGCTCCAGCACGAAGTGGCCGACCAGCACGGCCAGGTCAGGGTCGGTGCCCGGCGCCGGCGCGCGGAAGCCAAGGTCGCCGAGTAACGCCCGGATGCGGTCGGCGGTCGGCCCGATCCCGTCGAGGCACACGGTCGCCGGCGTCGTCTCGGCGGCGGCGGGGACGGAGGTGTCTTCGAGCGCCGGTCGGAGCGCACTGAGCAGTGCGGCAACATCCGCGTCGGAGGCGCCGCGGCGCCGCCCGAGCATCAGGGCGCCGGCCCAGGGCACGCCGCCGCGGAGCGCGGCCACGACGTTCTCGAGCGCCGCGGTCACCCCCGCCAGGACGACAACGGGATGGTCGATGCCCACCTGGATGGTGTCGGGGGAGCGCCACACGAGCGGATACCGGGGATCGAGTCGGAGAACCATGCGCCGATGATGCACCCGATCGCCCCGCGCCCGCGCAATCCATCCACAGCCCCGCGTCCCGCCCCTTCCCGTCCCCGCGTCCTGCCCAATCCCTTCCCCGCGAAACTGCAGTTGTGGTCACTAAAACGCCCGAATAACGACCACAAGTGCGTTCTCGCGAGAGAGAAAGAGGGGCTACTCCTCGTGCGGGCGCTCGACGCCGTCGTCGCGGAGCAGGTCTTCCAGCGCCTGGTCCACTTCGTCGAGCACCCGCTCGGCGCCCGGAGCCGCGCTGGTCAGGCGTGCGACCAGGGCGTGCGGGTCGTCGAGGTCCGCCGACGTGGGCAGGATGTCGGGGTGCGCCCAGAGCGCGTCGCGCGCTTCGTTGCCCACGGCATCCGTCACGGCCTGCCACATGGCGGCCGCCTCGCGCAGGCGGCGCGGCCGCAGCTCCAGTCCGACCAGGGTCGCGAACGCAGATTCCGCCGGGCCGCCGGATGCGCGGCGACGCTTGACCATTTCGGCGATGGCGTCGGCCTTCGGCAGCCGAGTGGTGGCCTCCACCGTGACGACGTCGACCCAGCCCTCGACAAGGGCGAGCATGGTTTCGAGGCGGGCGAGCGCGGCCAGTTGAGATTCGGTCTTCGGCGGGATCAGCGAACCGTTCACCATCGCCTGGCGCAGTTCCTCCGGGTTCGACGGGTCGAAGCCTTCGGCCAGTTCCTCAAGGCGCTCCGAGTCGATGCGGATGCCGCGGGCGAACTCGGTGATCGACGTGATCAGGTGCAGGCGCAGCCAGCGCGAATGACGGAACAGGCGGGCGTGGGCGAGCTCGCGCACGGCGAGGTAGATCTGCACCTGGTCGGTGGGCACGTCGAGGCCCTCACCGAATTCGGCGACGTTCTGCGGCAGCAGCGCGGCCTGCGAATCGCTGAGCAGCGGGATGCCGACGTCGCCGCCGGACACCACTTCGCTGGCGAGCTGGCCGACGACCTGGCCGAGCTGCATGGCGAACAGGGTGCCGCCGATGCTGCGCATGACCTGGCTGGCGCTGGCGATCATGCCCTGGAGTTCTTCAGGAGCCTGCTCGGTAAGAACGCGGGTGAGTGATTCGGAGATACTGGCCGCGACGGGCTCGGCGAGCTGCGTCCAGAGCGGCATGGTCGCGGTGACCCATTCCTTGCGTGTCATCAGGCGTGGTTCGGTCGTGAGTTCGGCGACCGAGATGACGTCGTCGAGCCAGAGGGCCGCGATATGGAAGGCCTGGTCGAGCTGGGTGCGCTGCTCGGTCGTCGGGGTGAGCTGGCCGGCTGAGGCGCGTTCCTGGCCCTGCTTGAGCGCGATGTCCCAGTTGATGCCGCCGTTTCCGCCGCGCAGGGCGGCCTGCAGCTGGTTCATCAGCGCGGCGACGCTGGCCGGGTCGTTCGGCAGTCCGGCGGCCCCGGCGAGCTGGCTCGGGTCAATCGACGACTTCCCGCTCAGGATGTCGCGCAGCATGTCCTTGAATTCGTCTTCGGGATTTTGACCCTCATCGGGTCGCGAGTCGTCGGCCACTTCAGGCCCCTCTCAGTAGCTTGCCTCTACGCTAGCCCGAGTACCCCCTGCCGCAACTGTGAAATGTCTTAGGCTGGACGGTCTGGTGTCCGCCTGTCGCGAACACCGCACGCGAAACCTCTGGAAGGACCCCGGTGGCTCTCTTCACCGATCACCTGATGCCGCCTGCCGGCAAGCACGGCCGCGCCCGACGGATTGGCTGGATCGTGCTCGGTGTCGCGTTCGCCGCCGGCATCATCCTCGGCGCCACACCGGCCCCGTACGCGATCGAAAAGCCCGGCCCGGTCTTCAACACCCTCGGCAAAGGCGAACACGCCGGCGGCGAAACCCCGCTGATCACGGTCCCGGGCAAAACGGTCTACCCAACCAAGGGCAGCCTCGACCTGCTCACCGTGTCACTGGTCGGCGACCCAGCCCACCGCCCCAGCTGGCTGGAGGTCGCCGGCGCCTGGCTCGACCCGAGCCAGGCGGTCATCCCGATCGACGAGGCGTTCCCTGCCGACGTCACCACCGAGCAGCGCGACGCCGAGAATCAGGCGGCGATGGTGAATTCCCAGCAGGATGCCATTGCCGCTGCGCTCACCCACCTCGGCTACGACTACCCGACGACGGTCTCTGTGGCCTCGCTGCCCAAGGACTCGCCGGCCGCCGGCGTCGTCAAGGCGAACGACCAGATCGTCTCGGTGAACGGCGCGCCCGTCGCCAACATCACCGCGCTTCGCGCGGCCGTGAAGAAGAACGGCGCCGGCACCGAGGCAACGCTCGGCGTCATCCGTGACGGCAAGAAGGCAGAGCTGAAGGTCACTCCCGTCGAGATCGACGGCAAGGTCGTCATCGGCATCGGCGTGAAAATGGAGTACCACTTCCCATTCAAGGTCGAGATCCAGCTCGACAAGGTCGGCGGCCCGAGCGCCGGCATGATGTTCTCCCTCGGCATCATCGACAAGCTCACGCCCGGCGCGCTCCAGGGCGGGGCGGATGTCGCCGGCACCGGAACGATCGACCAGGCAGGCATCGTCGGCCCGATCGGCGGAATCCAGCAGAAGCTCTACGGCGCGAAGAACGCAGGGGCTGACTGGTTCCTGGCCCCCGCATCGAATTGCAACGAGGTCACCGGGCACATTCCGGGCGGCCTGAAGGTCTTCGCGGTGAAGACGCTCGACGATTCGCTCGCCGTTCTCGATGCAATCCGAACCGGCGCCGACACGAGCGCGCTGCCCGCCTGCCCGGCAGGCTGAAGGCCAGGCGGAAGGCCAGGCTGAAAGGTAGCCTGACCGGGCAGCCTGCCCTGAGCGAACATGAGAGTCATCCCAGCAGCGCGTGTCTAGGATGGAGACTGACCCTGACTTATTAGAGCAAGAGGCCAATCAGTGACGTCATCATCCGCCACAACCGCTCCCCGACGGAGCCGAGCCCCGCTCGCCATTACGGCAGCGATCATCGCCGGGCTGGTGGTCCTGTTCTTCATCTTCGCCGGGCTATACGCCGACGTGCTCTGGTTCGACCAGCTCGGATTCCTGAGCGTGCTCACCAAGCAGTGGTTCGCCGGCTCCGCATTGTTCCTGGTCGGATTCATCGCCATGGCGGTCCCGGTGTGGGTGAGCATCCAGCTTGCCTACCGGCTGCGCCCCGTCTACGCGAAACTCAACTCGCAACTCGACCGGTACCAGCAGGTCATCGAGCCCCTGCGGCGCCTCGCCATGTACGGCATCCCGGCCCTGCTCGGCCTCTTCGCCGGCGTGGCAGCTTCCACTCGCTGGGAGACGGTCCTGATGTGGCTGAACCGCACGCAGGTGGGCCGGGTCGACCCGCAGTTCCACCTTGACATCTCGTTCTACCTGTTCGACCTGCCGTTCTACCACTCCGCGCTCGGCTTCGCTTCGGCGGTCGTGCTCATCTCCGGGCTCGTCGCGATCGCGACGAGCTACCTTTACGGCGCCATCCGCGTCGGCGGCCGGGTGCTCCTCGTCTCCCGGTCGGCGCGCATCCAGATCGCCGTCACCGCGAGTGTCTACCTGCTCGTTCAGGCCGCCAGCATCTGGCTCGACCAGTATTCGACCCTCGGCGACACGAACGAGCTGATCACCGGAGCCGGCTACACCGACGTCAACGCGACCATCCCCGGCCGCGCCATCCTCTCCGGCATCGCCGCCGTGGTGGCCCTGCTCTTCATCGTGACCGCGGTCATCGGCCGCTGGCGCCTGCCCGTTGTCGGCACCGCCCTGCTGATCGTCACCAGCCTGCTCATCGGCTCGCTCTACCCGTGGATCGTGCAGCGGTTCCAGGTCGTCCCGAGCGCCAAGACGCTCGAGGCCCCCTATATCGAGCGCAATATCAAGCTGACCAGGGATGCCTACGGCGTCGCCGGCGTGAAGGAGGTCCCGTACAACGCGACCACCACGGCCGAGCCGGGCGCCCTGCGCGCCGACGCCGCGACCACCGCCAACATCCGCATCCTCGACCCGGCGCTGGTGAGCGATTCCTTCGCCCAGCTCGAGCAGTTCAAGCAGTACTACCAGTTCCCGAACAACCTCGACGTGGACCGGTACACGATCAACGGCAAGTCCCAGGACACCGTCGTTTCCGTGCGCGACCTCAGCCTCGCCGGGCTCGGTTCCGGTGCGACCTGGGTGAACACGAACGTGGTCTACACCCACGGCTACGGTGTTGTGGCGGCCTACGGCAACCAGCGCTCGGCCGACGGCCAGCCGGTGTTCCTGGAATCCGGCATCCCGACGAAGGGCGCGTTCGGCAAGTACGAGCCGCGCGTGTACTTCGGCGAGAACTCGCCGCCGGTGTCCATCGTCGGTGCGCCAACGGGCACCAAACCCGTGGAGCTCGACTACCCGTCGGGCACAGGGGGGGCCCAGGAGACCTACACGACCTTCACCGGGAACGGCGGACCCAAGCTCGACAACCCCTTCAACAAGCTGATCTACGCGCTCAAGTTCCAGTCGGAGCAGATCTTCCTGTCCGACTCGGTGAACGCGAAGTCGCAGATCCTCTACGACCGTGACCCCGTCACGCGCGTGAAGAAGGTTGCCCCGTACCTCACCCTCGACTCCGACGCGTACCCGTCCGTTGTCGACGGCCGGGTCAAGTGGATCATCGACGGCTACACGACCTCCGACAGCTACCCGTACTCCACCCCGGTCGGCCTGAGCGATGCGATCGCCGACACGGAGACGCCCGCGCAGCCGTTCGCGCTCGACAAGATCAACTACATGCGCAACTCGGTCAAGGCCGTCGTCGACGCCTACGACGGTTCGGTCACCCTGTACGCCTGGGATGCCAAGGAACCGCTCCTGCAGACCTGGCAGAAGATCTTCCCGTCGACGCTGAAGCCGATGAGCCAGATGAGCGGCGACCTGATGAGCCACGTGCGCTACCCGGCCGACCTGTTCAAGGTTCAGCGCGCCATCCTCGGCCAGTACCACGTGACCGACGCAGGTTCGTTCTACTCCAAGAACGACGCGTGGATCACGCCTGACGATCCCACCTCGCCGGCCGGGGCCACCACACTGCAGCCGCCGTACTACCTGACGATGCAGATGCCGGGCCAGAAGAAGCCGTCGTTCTCGCTGTATTCGACGTACATCCCGGATGCGACGGGTACCACCAGCCGAAGCGTGCTCACCGGCTACCTTGCCGTGGATGCGGATGCCGGGTCGACCGACGGTAAACGCGCGAGCGGCTATGGAACCCTCAGGCTGCTCACGCTGCCGAAGGAAGACACGGTGCCAGGGCCGGGCCAGGTGCAGAACAAGTTCAACGGTGACCCCGCCGTGTCCACCCAGCTGAACCTGCTCAAGCAGGGCCAGTCGAAGGTGCTCAACGGCAACCTGCTGACGCTGCCGGTCGGCGGGGGACTGCTGTACGTGCAGCCGGTCTACGTGCAGTCGACGGGTAACACCAGCTATCCGCTGCTGCAGAAGGTGCTCGTGGCGTTCGGCGACCAGATCGCCTTCGAGGACACCCTTGACAAGGCCCTCGACGTACTCTTCGGCGGGAACTCCGGCGCGAGCGCGGGAGACACCGGCGTGCCGCCGACCAGCACGACGCCGGGCGGCACCACGACTCCGCCGTCGTCGACCGGCAACGCGGCAAAGGATGCCCAGCTGAAGTCGCTGCTCCAGGTCGCGAAGCAGGCCCTCGCCGAGAAGCAGGCGGCGCTGGCCGCCGGCGACTTCACGGCGTACGGCGTGGCCGACAAGAGGCTCTCCGACACCATCGCGAAGATGCTCACCCTGCTCGGCCAGTAGGCCGCTTCCCCCTTCGCCGACTTTGACACTTCCGGTCGAGATTGCCCCGCGTACAGGGCAATCTCGACCGAAACGGACAAAGTCGGCGAAGGAATCGGCTCGGAAGGCGCGATCGGGTCAAGGGGCCTGTGGGGCTGTGGTAGATTAGTTCTTGTAGCGCGGGGTGGAGCAGTTCGGTAGCTCGCTGGGCTCATAACCCAGAGGTCGTAGGTTCAAATCCTGCCCCCGCAACAAAAGGAACCCCCGGAATCATTGCGATTCCGGGGGTTTTGTCTTGCCCTCGTTTTGTCTTTCCCTCCCGCGGTCGGGACGTTCGACCCTTGACAGGGACCGGCCGCAAAAATAGTTTTGTCGCAACTCCATCGACCGGTCTGGGGAGATCACCGTGGCGGCAGGCTCAGCTTCAACCCTCCAGTTCCTCGGAGCGACCGGAACGGTCACGGGATCGCGCTTCCTCGTGCAATCGGGGGGCCGCAGGATCCTCGTCGATTGCGGCCTGTTCCAGGGGTACAAGCAGCTCCGCGACCGCAACCGTCGCCCCTTCCCGGTCGACCCGGCCTCGATCGATGCTGTGCTCCTGACCCACGCGCACCTCGACCACTCCGGGTACATCCCTGCCCTCGTGCGCGACGGTTTCGCCGGGCCCGTTTACGCCACACTGGGAACCACCGAGCTGAGCGGGCTCCTGCTGCCCGACAGCGGCCACCTCCTCGAGGAGGAGGCGGCCTTCGCGAAGAAACGCAAGTCGTCCCGGCACGAGAATCCGCGGCCGCTCTACACGGCGGACGACGCCCTCGCCTCCCTCGACTCCTTCCTGGTGCAGGGCTTCGACAAGGAACGCGACCTCGGCGGCGGCATCCGTGCCACGTTCGTCCCGGCCGGCCACATTCTCGGGGCGTCCCAGGTCCACCTCCGGGTGGGCGACACCACCCTCCACTTCACCGGTGACCTCGGCCGTCCCGACGACCCCCTCATGAAACCCCCTCGGCCGCTCGAGGCGACGGACATCCTCGTATCTGAGTCGACCTACGGCGACCGGAAACACTCGCCGGTTGACCCGGAAAATGCCCTGGGCGACGTCATCCGGCGGGTGGCCAAACGCGGCGGCGTCGTCGTGATCCCCGCGTTCGCCGTCGGCCGGTCGGAAACCGTGCTGCTGCACCTGTCGCGCCTGCGCGACCGCGGTGAGATCCCGGCCATCCCGATCTTCCTCAACAGCCCGATGGCGATCAATGCCTCCGGCATCTACCAGCATCACTCGAATGAGCACCGGCTCGCGCCCGACGAATTCGACAGAATGTACGGTCTGGCCAAACTGGTGCACACCGTCGACGAATCGAAACTGCTCAATCTGCGCGGTGGGCCGATGATCATCATCTCGGCCAGCGGGATGCTCACCGGCGGCCGGGTGCTGCACCACGTTGCCGCGTACGGGTCCGACCGGAAGAACGCCATCGTCCTCACCGGCTACCAGGCCGGCGGCACGCGCGGCGCCGCGCTCCTGCGGGGAGACGATCACCTGCGCATCTACGGGCGGGACATACCGATCAATGCCGAGGTGGTCGCACTGCAGGGCCTCTCGGCCCACGCGGACTCCGACGAGATCATCCAATGGATGCGAACAGCCCCGAGTGCCCCGGTCATGACGTACATCGTCCATGGGGAACCCGAATCGTCCGATGCCCTGCGGTATCGGATGAAGCACGACCTCGGCTGGAGCGCGCGGGTGCCGGAGCACCTCGAGACGATCGACCTCGAGGCCCCGCACTGACCGGCACCGCCCCAGCCGTTGGCGGAGATTTCGCTCGCCCGTGACACCGCCGCAACCTGCCCGTAACGGCGGATGCCCAGAATGGGATCATGAAGCGGGGGAACGCACGACATCCGGGCACGGCGAAAGCCGGCACGACCCAGCTGGCCTGCCACGAATGCGGCCAGCTGCCTGAGGTCTCCAAGACGCGCATCACCGTCGCGCATGTGGTGACGATCCTTCCCATCGAACTTGTCGTATACGCCATCGTCGAGCACACGGAACTGCCCTACCTCGCGAAGGTCGGGGTGCTCGCGGTCACGGCCACGGCGCTCGTCGTCTGGGTGGTCGAACCCTCCGCGCGGAGGCTCCTGCGTTCCTGGCTGCACGCGCCGACCCTGCGCCGCCACCGGAGGCTCGACACCTCGCCGGCCCTCTGGCGGGTGCGCACCCGGCTGCCGGACGAGCCCGGCGCCCTGGAGCGGATCACCCGTGCCCTGGCCCGGTTGAACGCGAACATCCTCGGCATCCACGTGCATCCGGTCGGCGGCGGCGTGCTCGACGAATTCGTGTTGAGCGCCCCCGGCGAGCTTACCGACGACGACCTGCTCGCCGCCGTGGCCGCGAGCGGGGGCTGGGACACGCGGGTCTGGCCGACGACGCCGC
Source organism: Microbacteriaceae bacterium (assembly GCA_036723055.1). Taxonomy (GTDB): domain Bacteria; phylum Actinomycetota; class Actinomycetes; order Actinomycetales; family Microbacteriaceae; genus Cryobacterium. The sequence goes on along the minus strand of DAIMHX010000022.1, from coordinate 26,355 downwards.
TCGCCGTGACCGACGGCCAGACCAGGGCCCTGAGCCTCGCGGCCAGGGTCGCCAGCAACCCCGGCGAGCTGGCCCCCGTCATAGCCGAGCTCCTCGCTGCGGAGATCGTCGTCGACGATCCCGAATCCCCGGAGTCCGGGCCGCGGCCGAAGGATGGCACCCTGCTCAAGATCCCGACCACCTGGCACGGGCCGCTGCTGTTCGTTCGCCCCGGTGACCCGTTCACGCCGGCCGAGTCGAGCCGCGCGCACCGCCTCGCCGAACTCGCCGAGGTCGTCGAACTGTCCGACCTTGCCCGTTAGGGCAGAACCGGCGCGATGAAGCTGAACGTCATGCCCAGCAGCCAGACCAGCAACAGCGCCACCGGCAGGTGGAACATGAACTGCAGGAACGTGAAGCCCACCAGGTCGCGGGCCTTGAGCCTGAGCACCGCGAGCAGGGGCAGCATGAAGAAGGGGTTGATCAGGTTCGGCAGGGCCTCGGCCACGTTGTAGATCTGCACGGTCCAGCCCAGGTTCATGTGCACATCCGTAGCCGCCTGCATGACGTACGGCGCCTCGACCAGCCACTTGCCGCCGCCTGACGGCACGAAGATCCCGAGGATCACGGTGTAGATGGCGATGACCACAGGGAAGCCCCCGCCGCTGCCCAGGCTCGTGAAGAACTGGGACAGGTGCTCCGAAACCGACAGCCCACCGTTGCCGACCGCCCTGGTCAGGATCGCAGCCATGGCCGCGTACAGCGGGAACTGAACGAGGATGCCGGCGGTCGCCGGCACAGCCTTCGTGACGGCCTGCAAGAAGTTGCGTGGTGTTCCGTGCAGCAGCAGCCCCAGCATCAGGAAGATCAGCAGGTAGCCGTTCAGGTTGCTGACGACGGCGAGGAGCGGTTTGGTCAGGAACTGCGAGACCAGCCAGCCCAGCGTCATCAGCGCGGCGAGCACCGGCAGCACGCGGCTGTATTCGAGCCATTCCCCGGGACGGGTGCGGGGAGCGGCCGGCTCCGGCTGGTCGTTCACGTCGACGCCGAGCTCGAAGGCGGTCTTGATGGCGTCACCGCGCGGCGCGGAGAAATGGGCGATCACGACGGTCAACGCGATGATAAGGCCGCACATCGTCAAGGACTGCCAGGTGAAGATCGTGGTTCCGAAGTCCAGGATGCCGGTGATCTTCAGCAGCGCGGGAGGCAGGGAGTCGGCGGTGGCCTGCAGCTGGGCGGCAGAGGAGGACATGCCGAGGGCCCAGACGGCGCCGAGGCCCATGAAGGCCGCCGCGCCCAGGGCGCGGTAGTCGACCCGCAGGTCCACCCGCCGGGCGATTGCGCGCGCCAGGAGGCCGCCGAAGACCAGGCTGAGTCCCCAGTTCAGGAAGGAAACGGACATCGACAGGAACGCCACGAAGCTCACGGCGCTGCTCGCGGTCTGCGGCAGTTCGGCGAGCCGGTTGATCAGCCTGGCCACCGGCGGGGACGTCGCGACGACGTATCCGGTGAGGACGACCATGGCCATCTGCAGGGTGAACGCGGTGAGATCCCAGAAGCCGTTGCCGAAAGCGTCGACGATGGCCTGCGGGGACGATCCGTTGGCGAGGGCGGCGATGGCCACGATGAGAACGCCGGCGAGGGCGAAGACATAGGCGTCCGGAAACCACTTCTCCGTCCAGCGGGCGAGCGACTGTGCGGTACGCGCCAGCCCCTTTTCGGACGTGGTTTCTGTTGTGACGGAGGTCATGCGGCTGAATCCTCTTCCTTGAGCGATGCGTCTGGTTCTGGCCCCCAATGGGGATGAGCCGCACTCCGCGGGTTAGGGGTGAGGGTCGTGGCTGTCAATTTGGGCCGGCTACACAGCTCTCACCTGTAGCGTGCACACGACTGCTCATTCCGGCTATCACAGGAGGAAATATGACCGTGCGCCGCGATTTGGCCACCGACCCCGTCCTCGAGGCCGAACTGCTGACTGCTCGCCGGGGGACCGCGTTTTTCAGCCGGGCGCTCGATGGGTTGTCGGATGCGGAGCTGGACGAAGATTCCCTGCTGCCCGGCTGGAACCGCAGCCATGTCGTCGCCCACGTCGGCTACAACGCCCGCGCCATCGTCCGCCTGATCGAATGGGCCGGCACCGGGGTTGAGACCCCGATGTACGAGTCCCCGGAGGCGCGCAGCCGTGAGATCACGCAGGGGGCCACCCTGGGTGCCGGTGCCCTGCGCGAGTTGTACGATCAGTCCGCCAGGCACCTCAACGCGGAATGGCGCGATTTGCGGGCGGCCCACTGGTCGCATCCGGTGAAGACGGCACAGGGGCGCATCGTCCCGGCCTCTGAAACGGTCTGGATGCGCACCCGCGAGGTCTGGATCCACGGCGTGGACCTGAACACCGGTGCCACGTTCGCGGACATGCCTGCCGAGTTCCTGGTACGGCTGCTCGGAGACATCACGGCCGCGTGGAAAAGCCGGGGCGAAGACGCCGGCCTCCTTCTGTCGGTGTCCGGCGCGGAGACCCCGGAGCTCGGCGACCTCGACGCCGCCGACCCCCAGATCGTGTCGGGGTCACTCGCCGACGTGACCGCGTGGGCCTGCGGTCGCGGCTCTGCCGGCGTCACCTCCAGCACGCAGGACACCCCGGTCGCGCCCCGCTGGCTCTGAAGTCGCTTCAGGCCGCGCCGATGCTCCGGACAGCGTCGACGGCGAAGCGCACGGATGCCGCGGCCTCGGTGAGTTGCTCGGCCGTCGTGGTCGCGGCGAGCGTGAACCGCACCGCCGTCTGCGCCACCTCGGCCGGCACTCCCATCGCGGTCAGCACATGGGACGGCTCGTCACTGCCGGCCGCGCAGGCCGATCCGCTCGAGCAGACGATGCCGCGCTGTTCGAGCTCGAGCAGCACGGCCTCACCGCTCGTACCGGGGAACACGAATGACGCGTTCGCTGGCAGGCGATGCACCGGATGCCCGGTGAGCCGGGCCACCGGCGTCTCGCTGAGCACCGTGGCGATGAACGCATCCCGGAGCGACGACATGCGCCGGGCCGCCTCCTCGCGCTCCTGCTCGGCCAGCCGCAGCGCCATCGCCAGGCCGACCGCGCCGGCCACGTTCTCGGTGCCGCTGCGCTTGCCGCGCTCCTGCCCGCCGCCGTGCAGCACCGGTTCGATCGGCAGCCGACCGCGCAGGTAGAGCGCCCCGGTGCCCTGGGGTGCGCCCAGCTTGTGGCCGGAAATGCCGAGCGCGTCGACGCCGAGGGCACTAACGGAAAGGGGCAGCCAGCCGGCTGCCTGCACCGCGTCGGTGTGGAACGGCACACCGGCCTCACGGGCGACCTGGGCGAGCTCACTGATCGGCTGCACCGTGCCCACCTCGTTGTTGGCGTACTGCACCGAGACGAGAGTGGTGTCAGGGCGGATGACGCGGCTGAACTCGCCTCGGTCGACCAGGCCGGAGACATCCGCCGCCAGCGTGGTGATCTCGAAGCCGTGCACGCGTCGCAGGTAGTCGCACGACTCGAGCACCGCCTCGTGCTCGGTGGGCGTGGTGATGATGTGGCGGCCGCGCGGGGCGCCCAGCGCGATGCCCTTCACCGCGAGGTTGGCGGCCTCGGTGCCGCCGCTCGTGAACACGACCTCCGCCGGTCGGCAGCCGAGCAGGCGGGCGACGGTGCGGCGCGCATCGGCCAGCGCGGCGGCGGCCGCCTCGCCCACCCGGTGGTGGCTCGACGGGTTGCCGAACCCGCCGGCGAGGTGCGGCCAGATGGCTTCGAGCACCTCCCGGCGCACCGGGGTGGTGGCGGCGTTGTCGAGGTAGATCATGGCGGGTCCCGGTCAGCCCTCGGTCAGGACGACCACGTCGAGGCCGAGGTCGAGCGAGTGCACGCTGTGGGTGAGGGCTCCCACCGAGATCACGTCGACGCCGGTCTCGGCGATGGCGCGCACGGTGGTCAGCGAGACGCCGCCGCTCGCCTCGACGATCGCGCGGCCGGCGACGAGGCGAACGCCTTCGCGGAGCTCGTCCGGCGTGAAGTTGTCGAGCATGATCGTGTCGATGCCGGCGGCGAGCACGGGCTCGATCTGGTCGATCCGGTCGACCTCGACCTCGAAATGCGTGGTGTGGGAGAGTCGCTCGCGCACCTCGCGCAGCGCCTCGGTCAGGCCGAGCCCGCTCGCGCTGAGCACGGCGAGGTGGTTGTCCTTGGCCATGACGGCGTCGGAGAGGCTGAACCGGTGGTTCTGGCCGCCGCCGTCGCGCACGGCCTGGCGCTCCAGGGCGCGCAGCCCCGGCGTGGTCTTGCGGGTGTCGACGATCCGGGCCCGCGTGCCGGCGATCTCGGTGACGTACCGGGCGGTCAGGGTGGCGATCCCGCTCATCCGCTGCACGAAATTGAGGCCGATGCGTTCGGCCTGCAGGATGCCGCGGGCGGGGCCGGACGCCTCGGCGAGCACCGTTCCCGGTTCGAAGTGGGTGCCGTCGGCGGCGAGCAGGTGCACGACGATGCGCGGGTCGGTGAGCCGGAACGCTGACTCGAAGACCGCGCTCCCGCTGAAGACGCCGGGCTCGCGGGCCACGAGCTGCGCGGTCGCGAGCGCGTCGGCGGGGATCAGCACCGCCGAGGTCAGGTCACCCCAGGGGGCGTCTTCGTCGAGGGCGGCCCGCACGACGGTGTCGATGGCGTGACTGGTCAGCATGCGATGGCCTCCTTGGCCTCGATTCGCTCGTCCGCGCGGGTCCAGACGAGCGGGTGGGCGAGTTCGGGACGGGCGACCGAGAAGTCGGCCCGGTGGTGCGCGCCGCGGGATTCTTCCCTCGCCAGGGCGGCTTCGACGGTGATTCGTGCGAGGTCGAGCAGGTTGGCGTCTTCATGGGACCTGACCGGGGCATCCGTGCCGGTGCCCGGCCGTGCCCAGCCGGCCAGGGTGACGGATGCCGCAGCGAGCGAGTCGCCGCTTCGCAGCACCCCCGCGGCCTCCCACATCACCCCCTGCAGCTTCTCCCGCGAAAACTCGTCCCCGCCGTCGCCGTCGCCCGCTGCGTCCGCGGCGCCGGCCCAGTCGAATTCGACGGAGATTTTCGGGGACACGCCGTCGTGCGGGAGGGACACTGTGGCGTGTCGGGAAGAATCTCCGTCGAATTCGGCGGGGGTGCCGGTGGACGGGTCGGCGAGCGTGAGCGCGCGCACGGCACGGTCCGCGAACACGGCGGCCTCGAGCAGCGAGTTGGAGGCGAGCCGGTTGGCGCCGTGCGCGCCTGTGCGCGCGGCCTCGCCGACCGCATACAGGCCGGGGATCGTGCTGCGTCCCCACACATCGGTGAGGATGCCGCCCATCCAGTAGTGCGCGGCAGGGGCAACCGGGATCGACTCCACCGCCCAGTCGAGTCCGGCCGCGAGGCAGGCCGCCGTGATGGTCGGGAAGCGTCGTTGAAGCAGGTCGCGACCGAGCCCGGTCGCGTCGAGGCGCACCGGCTCGCCGCCCTGGGCCGCCATCTCGCGCGCGATGCCCCTGGCGACCACGTCGCGCGGGGCGAGCTCGGCGTCCGGGTGCAGCGCGAGCATGAAGCGTTCGCCCTTCGCGTTCCGCAGCACGGCGCCTTCGCCGCGCACCGCCTCCGAGACAAGCGGCGTACCGGGCACCGCGAGCGCGGTGGGGTGGAACTGGTAGAACTCCAGGTCGGCGACGGATGCCCCGGCCCGCCAGGCCGCGGCCACCCCGTCGCCCGTGGCGAGGTCGGGGTTCGTGGTGTGCCGGTAGAGCGACCCGGCGCCGCCGGTCGCGAGGATAACGGCGTCCGCGTCGATGTCCTGGAGGCCGAGACCGTCGGGCGCGTCCAGGCCGGCCCCACCCCCGAGCACGGTCGCCCCAGCGACGCGCCCGTCCCGCACAATCAGATCGGTGAGCATCGTGTGCTCCAGGATGCGCAGCTCGCCGCCGCGCGCGGAACCGCGCGCCCTGGCCTGCGCCGCCCGTGACCGCACCGTTGCGACGAGGGCCTCCTCGATGACCGCCCCGGTGGCGTCGCCGCCGGCGTGCAGCACGCGCGAGCGCGAATGAGCCGCCTCGAGCCCGCGGGTGAGGCCGGAGTCGTCGCGGTCGAAGTCCACGCCGAACCGGATCAGGTCCCGCACGCGGGCCGGCCCCTCCGCGCACAGCACGTGCACGGCGGCCGGGTCGCAGAGCCCGGCGCCGGCCCGGAGCGTGTCCAGCATGTGGGTGTCCACAGAGTCGTCGGGGAAGAGGGCGGCGGCGATCCCGCCCTGGGCGTAGCGCGTGTTGCTCTCCGGCAGGGTGCCCTTGGTCACGAGGGTGACGCTGTGGCCGGCATCCGTCGCGCGCACCGCGGCGGTCAGCCCGGCCAGGCCGCTGCCGACGACGAGCACCGAGGTCATGGTCAGGCCTCGGCGGTCGCGCTGGTCGTGACCGGCGGCTTGGCGGCGAGCATCCGCTCGAGGGCGATGCGCGCGTTTCCGGCGACGTCCTCGGAAACCGTGATCCGGTTCAGCACTTCGGCCGGCTTGTCGTCGCCGGCGATGAGCGCCTCCAGCACCCAGGCGAGGTAGCCGGAGTGGATGCGGTACATGGTCGAACAGGGGCAGACCACCGGGTCGAGGCAGAAGATCGTGTGCTCTGGGTGCTGCGCGGCCAGCCGCTGCACCAGGTTGATTTCGGTGCCGATCGCGAAGGTGGTGCCGGCGGGCGCGGCCGCGATGGCCTTGCTGATGTAGTCGGTGGACCCGTATGCGTCGGCAGCGTCGACGACAGGCATCGGGCACTCGGGGTGCACGATCACACGCACGCCGGGATGTTCGATCCGGGCCGTGGAGATCTGGTCGACCGTGAACCGCTTGTGCACGCTGCAGAAGCCGTGCCAGAGGATGACCCTGGCGTCGTCCAGCTCCGCCGCCGTGCTGCCGCCGAGGGGCTTGCGCGGGTTCCACATCGGCATCTGCGAGAGGGGAACGCCCATGGCCTTGGCCGTGTTGCGGCCGAGGTGCTGGTCGGGGAAGAACAAAACGCGCTGGCCGCGCTCGAACGCCCACTCGAGCACGGTCTCGGCGTTCGACGAGGTGCAGACGATGCCGCCGTGTTCGCCGCAAAAGCCCTTGAGCGCCGCCGAGGAGTTCATGTAGGTGACCGGGATGACGGGAACGCGGCCGTCGGCATCCGGCCCGGTGCCGTACAGCTCCTCGAGCTGCTCCCAGCACTCGGTGACCGAGTCGATGTCTGCCATGTCGGCCATCGAGCAGCCCGCCGCGAGGTTGGGCAGGATCACGGCCTGCTGCGGGCCGGAGAGCAGGTCGGCGGTCTCCGCCATGAAGTGCACGCCGCAGAAGACGATGGCCTCGGCGTCCGGTCGGCTCTTGGTTGCCTGCGCCAGCTGGAAGGAGTCGCCCACGAAGTCGGCGTGCTGCAACACCTCGTCGCGCTGGTAGAAGTGCCCGAGGATCACGACGCGGTCGCCGAGCGTCTCCTTGGCGGCACGGATGCGCGCCCGGAGCTCCTCCGTCGACGCGGTGCGGTAGCTCTCGGGCAGCTCGCCCTGGCGTGGGGAGCCGGTCGGGATGACGTCGCCCATCGAAGACCCAGGGCCGTAGCCGGGTGTGCCGGAGTCGAACTCCCACGGCGCGGTGGCGAGATCGGGACTGCAGGTGCTGCCGGCGGCGGCTCCCGCGCTGATGAGTTGGATGGTCCGGTCAACCGATGCGATGGTCATGTCATGGTTCCTTGGGTGTGGTGGTCAGGCTTTGGAGCAGAGCGGTGAATATCAGCCGACAGAGGGACCCAGGGGTCCTGCGTCGGCGAGGCGGCTGGAATCGTCGTAGCGGTAGAGACGCGGCGGGCGGTGGCGTGTGCCGGCGACGCGTTCGCCGGTGTCGACGACGGTGCCGGAGGATTCGACCGTGCGGCGGAAGTTGGCCGGGTCGAGGGGCTTCTGCAGCACGGCCTCGTGCACGTCGCGCAACTGCGACAGCGTGAAGGTGTCGCCGAGGAACGCATGCGCGATGCGGGAGTACTCCACCTTCGTGCGCAGGCGCCACAGGGCGTATTCGACGATGCGGTTGTGGTCGAAGGCGAGGACAGGCAGACGGTCGGCCGGGAACCATTGAACGTTCTCGCCGACGGCGGCCAGCTCGGCCTCGTCGGACTGCACAAGGGCCCAGTACACGACGGAGATGACGCGCTGGCCGGGGGAGCGGCCCAGGTCGCCGAAGGTGTACAGCTGCTCGAGGTATCGCGGGGCCAGGCCGGTGGTCTCCCGGAGGGTGCGCGCGGCGGCGGACGGAAGTTCTTCGTCGGCCGGCAGCCAGCCGCCCGGGAGCGCCCACTGGCCGAGGTTCGGTTCCCTGATCCGGCGCACCAGCGGTAGCCACAGCGTCATCAGGCCGGATTCCTCGTCCGGGCGCAGGGCGAAGATCACCGTCGACACGGCGAGCGTGGCCTGGGGTAGCTCGGTCATAGGGACATCCATCAAGTAAAGGTCAAACTGACTTTAACTGCTGGAACAATCATATAGTCAGAATGACCAAAACTCCCAACCGGGTTACGCCGCTATCCCTGGCGCTGCCCCTGCCGCGACCGTGCCGTCGGCTCCACGGCCCGTGGCCGCCCGGCCCCGGCGCCGGCTCCCCGGCCGGTGAGACCCCACAGGGTCACGCGGGCCATCGCCTCGAGCACGATGCCGCCGCTCATCTTGGACGTGCCGAGCGTGCGTTCCACGAACGTGATCGGCACCTCGACGACGCGCAACCCGGCCCGCACGGCGTGCAGCAGCATGTCGATCTGGAAGCAGTAGCCCAGGCTCTCGACCTTGGACAGCTGCATGCGTTCGAGCGCATGCGCCGTGTACACCCGGTAGCCGCCGGTCACGTCGCCCTGGCGCAGGCGGAGCAGGATGCGCGAGTAGACCGAACCACCCCTGGACAGCATCCGGCGGTGCCACGGCCAGTTTTTGACTTCTCCGCCGGGCACCCAGCGCGAACCCATCACAACGTCGGCCGTGTTCGCCGCGGCCAGCAGGCGGGGGAGCTGCTCCGGTAGGTGTGACCCGTCGGCATCGAGCTGCACCAGCTGGTCATAGCCGCGGGAGAGGCCCCAGGTGAAGGCTTCGAGGTAGGCGGCGCCGAGGCCGTTCTTCACGCCGCGATGCAGCACGTGCACGTTCGTGTGCCGCTCGGCCAGAGCGTCGGCCAGCCGGCCGGTTCCGTCCGGGGAGGAGTCGTCGACGACGAGGATGTCCGCCGCCGGAGCGCTCGCGCGCACGCGGTCGACGATCGGCTCGATGTTCTCGAGCTCGTTGTAGGTCGGGATGATGACCAGCGTGTTTGGCATGGGGGCTACCTCGTCAATTCGACAATGATAGTGCGGTGCACCGTCGTTTCACTCGTCATCGTGAACCCGAGCTGCTGGAGGGTACGGATGTCGGTGTCCTCGGTGCTTTCCCTGCTGCCCTTGTACTGCAGCAACCAGACCGTGTTCGTGTGAGCGAGGCGGGAGGCCGCCGATGCCAGCGGAATCGTTGTGTCCCAGAGCCCGTCGGTTGCGGAGAAGGGTTGGTCCAGGGTCACATCCTGCAGGCCCTGGAACTCCGCCGGATAGAGGTGCAGCGCCAGGCGGGGCTTGCGCGACGCACGCACGCTCTCATCGAACACGAGCGCGTCGCCCGGGTTCGCCTTCGCCTGCACGGCCTCCGCTGCCACCCGCCAGTCGCTGCCCTTGCCGAACTCCTCGCGCTGCACCAGATAGCTCGGCACGGCGAGGGCGGCGAGAAGGAGGACGGCGGCAACCTGCAGCCAGCGCATCCGGAAGCAGGCGATCCCGACGGCGATCACGATGGCTACGGCCGGGGTACAGAACGAGAGATAGCGGTGCGCGTACATGGGCGTGATGACGTGGGTGCCGATCAGGAGCACCACGGTCGGAACCAGCATCCAGGCGAACATCACCGCGAGAACGCTCCGGGTGGCGTGAGCGCTCGTCGGGGCGCCGCGGCGGTTGCCGATCACGGTGACGACGGCGAGAACCATCATCGCCCAGGCGACGATCGCAAACGGCAGTGTGCCGAACCACTGGATGACCGCAACGTCGAACACCCCGGCCTGCGGCCGGCGGCCGATGAATGCAATCTGCTGGCTTTGGCTCACAGACCAGTAGATGACCGGCGAGGACAAGGCGAGGCCGGCGAGGGTCGAGGCCGCCCATCGGGCGGCCGTCCTCCGCCGTTCGGGTGGCGTCGTGAACAGGACAACGGCGAGCGCGTGAGCGGCGAGTATCAACGCGAGGTCGAGGAACACGCAGGTCCCCGCCGCCAACACCACGGCGTAGCCGGCCCACAGCCCGAAGCGGATGCCGGCGTGCGTGCTGCGTGTGCGAAGCGCCTGCACCAGGAGAATCGTCAACCAGACGCCGATGGCCGTTGCCGCCGCGGTCGAGCGGGCCTCGGTCCCCATGAATGTGACGCGGGGGAGCACGGCGAAGACGAGCGCCGCAATGACCGCCACTCGGGCGTTGATCAACCCGCGGGCGAGCACGGCTGTCCCGGCTGTCGCGAGGCCGATGGCGATGGCGCTCGGCAGCCGAGCAGACAACTCGGAGGCGCCGAAGACATCGATCCAGAAGTGCAGGAACACATAGTATGTGCCGTGCACGGCGTCAACGTGGCCGAGCATGCGGAAGAGCGACGGGAGCGACCGCTCGACCGACATGACGCTGGCTGCCTCGTCGCCCCAGAAAGACGGCTGCCAGGAACCGGCGAAGGAGATCAGGAATCCGAGCAGGCCGAGGAGCATGGCCGTTCCGGCGAACCCGCGCGCGCTCCGCGACCCAGGCTGAGGGCGAAGCTCAGCGAGCGGCGGGGCGAGAACGGAGGTCACACTCCGACGTTAGGCCGGGCGTTTAACGATTTCCTTGGGAGGGGCGCTGTTCGACTGTGAACCCTCACAGATTGTGAGGTGTGTGGCGCGGCAGTCTCACCTCCACGGACAGTCCGCTGCCCGTGTTCCGCAGTTCGATGGATCCGTGGGCCCGTTCGACGATCGCCTGCACGATGGCGAGGCCGAGCCCTGAGCCGCCCGAGCCGCTCGCGCGGGCAGGGTCGGGCCGGGAGAAGCGGTCGAACGCGAGCGGGATGTACTCCTCCGGCATCCCGGGCCCGGTATCGACGACCGTCAACACGGCCGCGTCCAGGTCGCGGTCCCGGCGGAGCATAACCGTCACCGTGCCTTTCCCATTCATCGCGATCACCGCGTTCGAAACGAGGTTGTCCACGAGCTGCCCGATGTTGGTTCGCGAGATCGTAAAGCGCCCGAGCGGATCGTCGCCGACGATCTCATAGGCGACGTCGAGTTCGTGGCCGTTGCGCACGACCCGGGCCCGGTCGACCGAGGCCGTGATCTCGGCGGTGAGGTCGGCCCAGTCCGTCTCCGGGGAGACCTGCTGGCTCTCCAGCTTCGACAGCTCAAGCAGGTTGGTGGCGAGGTGCGACAGCCGATCGACGGTGACGGATGCGTCGTCAATGTCTTTCTCCAGCGCGGTCGCGTCCCCGGAATTCAGGTGGGCCAGTTCGAGCTGGGCCTTGAGCACGGCAAGAGGGGTGCGCAACTCGTGGCTCGCGTCGGACACCACCTGTTTCTCGCGGTCGACACCGCGGCGCAGCCGGGCGATGAAGGCGTTGAGCGTCACCGCGAGCTGGCTGACTTCGTCCCGGCCGGCCGGAACGGGGAGTTGCGCGGATGACCCGGCAGCGCTGAGGCTCTCGGCCTCTTCCCGCAGCCTGCTGACGGGTCGCAGCGCGGCCCCGGTGAGCAGCCAGGAGGCGATGCCGAAGCCGACGATGAGCACGACCGCGCCGATGATCAGCACGCGGGTCAACTCGTCGAGAAGGAGGGTGAGCGCCTCCTCGTTGCGGGCGGCCACGACGACCCAATCCCCGGTGGGGGTGGGTACGGTCTCGACGGCGACGAGGTAGGTCGACCGGCCGGTGTTCACCAGATGGGGTGCATCGCCGAGCGTGACGAGCGACGTGATGCGTTTGGTGAGGCTTTTGGGCAGGCTGGAGACCTGCACCTGGCCGGCGGGATCCAGCACCGCGATGAGCTGGCCCTCGCCGGGCCGGTCTGGTGGCTTCGAGGGGTCGCTGGTGAGCTCGGCGACAACGGGCGCCGTGTCATTCTCGAGCAGCGTTGCCGTCGTCTCGTTGAGGATCGACTGCACCTCGAGGCGGAAGAAGAAGGCCGCGATGCTGAACAGCACCGCGGCGATGACGAGGCTGCCGAGGGTGATGCGTGCCCGGATCGAGAGCCCGGGCAGCCATCTCATCCGGTCAGCTCCACGGTGTAGCCGGCGCCGCGCACGGTCACGATCCGCACCCCGGCGGCCTCTGAATCGATCTTCCGGCGCAGGTAACTGATGTACTGGTCGACGATGTTCGGGTCGATGTGGTCGGTGCCGTGCCAGATTTCTTCCAGGATGGTCGTGCGGTCGACTGTGGACCCGGCGCGGCTGCAGAGCAGGCGCAGCAGGGCCGCCTCCTTCGGACTCATCGAGACGGGGCGGCCGGCAATGCTCACCGTCAGGTCACGGGAATCGAGCACGAGTCGGCCGAGTTCGAGGCTTTGCGGTGTTCCCATCGAGTGCCGGCGCAGCAGTGCGCGAACGCGCGCCGTGAGCTCCGCGAAGGCGAACGGCTTGGTGAGGTAGTCGTCGGCGCCGCTGTCGAGGCCGTAGACGCGGTCGTCGACGGTGTCCCGGGCGGTGAGCAGCAGCACGGGCATGGTGCTTCCGGTTTCCCGGATCCGCCGGCAGATTTCGAAACCGGACATCTGGGGGAGCATCACATCGACGGCTGCCAGCCCGAACTCCTCATTGGCCACGGCGATGAGTGCGTCCACGCCGTTGGCAACCCTCACGATGTCGTAGCCGTCAGCGCGGAGGCCGCGTTCGATCAGCTCGCCCATCTGATCGTCGTCTTCCACCACCAAGATCTTCATCCGTGCACCCTTCGCATCGCGGTCCCCTCGCGCTTATCGTGGCACGTCGCCGGCCACGCAGCCTGATGATTCGGTGCGAGCCCGCCGGATAGGCTGGCGGCATGGTTGATCTCCTCACGTCTGTTCCCGAGGCGTCACTGGGCGTCGCGGTGGCCCAATTCAGGCCGGGCGCGGACCTGGCCCGGAACCTGGCCGACATGCGCGCGCTGGCCATGACCGCGGTCGCACGCGGCGCCGGGCTGGTCGTGTTCCCCGAGTATTCGGCCTTCTTCGAGCCGACAATGAGTCGCGCCTTCGTGGCCGCGGCGGAGCCGCTCGACGGCCCGTTCGTGTCAGCGCTCGGCGCGCTCGCCGCGGAACTGCGGGTGCACCTGGTCGCCGGCATGCTGGAACAGACCCCCGACCAGGAGCGCTTCTCCAACACGCTCGTCGCGGTGAACCCCGCCGGCGAGCTCGTCGCCACCTACCGCAAGCTGCACCTCTACGACGCCTTCGGCGACCGTGAATCGGACTGGGTGATGGCCGGTGCGGTCGAGGCGCCGCAAACGTTCGAGGTGGCCGGCCTGACCGTGGGGCTGCAGACCTGCTACGACATCCGTTTCCCGGAGGTGACCCGTCGGCTGGTCGATGCCGGCGCCGACCTCGTGCTTGTGCCGGCCGAATGGGTGCGCGGCCCTCTGAAAGAACACCACTGGCGCACGCTCGTCACCGCCCGCGCGCTGGAGAACACGATTTACGTGGCGGCCGCCGACCACGCCCCGCCCGTCGGCATAGGCAACAGCATGGTGGTCGACCCGATGGGCGTCGAGTTGGTGACGATCGGCGAGACGACGGATGTCGCGGTCGCGTGGGTCTCCGCGGAGCGGATCGCAGCCGTGCGCGTCGTCAACCCGGCGCTGGCCCTGCGCCGATTCCGCGTGGTCGAACGCTAGTCGATCGAGCGCTAGTCGATCGGCGATTCGCTCAGCCCGGTTCCGGGGCGCGACTCGGTGGCTACGGTCGCCTGGGACTGCGGCGCGGCGTGAACGCTGTACGCCGAATCGGGGCGTGACCCGCGGGCCGGATCCGTCAATGCTCGTTCCTCGCCAGTGGCCACCAGGCCCTGGGAGCTGTTGGCTGATCGGGTGAGCTGGGCGAGCCAGAGCGGGTTGATTGTGGGCGGCTGGCCGCCGGCGAACTTGAAGTAGAGCGGGATGGCGGGGTGCAGCCACGCCGAGCTGCGGCCGTCCCCGACCTCGGCTGCGTTGCGCCAGGAGAGCAGGAAGCTCTCACCTCGGCGCAGTTTCTGCACAATGACGATCTGCAAATGCGCCAGAATTCGATCGTCGAACTCGACCGTTACACGGTCGTACGTGAGGGAACCCATGTTGTGCCGCTTTCAATCGGGTGGATCAGGTGCCGCGAGCGGGAGAAAGCGAGAGTACCACTTGCAGGGGGGCCGGAGGCCCCTTCAACTATCCTCCGCTTGGTCTGGCAACGCAAGAGAAGCGACAACCGCGTCGACCGTGCCTACCGTGAGCGGCCGAGCAGCGTCGCGAGTGTCTCATACGGCCTCTCAACGTGGCCGAAGTGCCCGGTTCCGGGAATGATTTCGCCGGCGAAGTCGCGGATCACGCGGCTCAGCCGTTCCTGGCCGGTTCCGGCGACGAACACGTCGGTGTCGCCGTGGGTGGCCCTCACCGGACAATCGATGCGTGACCACGATCGTTCGGCGTCGTAGCGTCCGGCGCGAGCGGATGCCAGGGAGAAGGCGCGCGGCCTGGCCTCAGAGGCCAGGGCGGCGATGACGGTGCCGACCGTCGCGGTGTCGCTCGCCGATCGCCGGCCATGCGTGGCCGATACGGTGCCGGCCCTGGTGCCGATGGGGCTGGTTGACAGGCCGAAAGTCTCCGGATCGGCGCAGAGCGGAAAGGGACAGTAGCCGAGCGAAATCGACGTGGAGCTCATGCTCTATCTTCGGGGCAGACCGGCGCGTGGATTGGCGGAACCGGAATAGACCGCCGGTCTACCCCGTTGGGCGACAGAGGGAACGTGCTTCCCGATCTGACGGAAAGAGTTATCTGTGAATCTTTTTACCCCGCTGACCCTCGGTGAGCTGGAACTGTCCAACAGGGTGGTCATGGCCCCCCTGACGCGCGTGCGTTCGGGTTCGGCCGGCGTACCAGGCCCGCTTGTTGTCGAGCACTACCGGCAGCGCGCATCCCTCGGCCTGATCGTCACCGAGGGTGCCTACCCGAGCCATGCCGGCCAGGGCTTCCCCGGCCAGCCCGGCCTGGTCACCCCCGAGCAGCTTGACGGCTGGAAGAACGTGGCCGACGCGGTGCACGCCGAGGGCGGACGCATCGTTGCCCAGGTCATGCATGCCGGTCGCGTCACCCACGAGGGCACCACCGGGGGCCGCGAGGTCGTCGCCCCCAGCGCCATCGCCATTGACGGTGAGACCCGCACCTACGACGGAAAGCAGCCGTACCCGGTGCCGCGCGCCTTGACCGCAGAGGAGCTTCCCGCGATCGTCGAAGAGTTCGTGCAGGCATCCAGGGACGCGATCGCCGCAGGCCTGGACGGCGTGGAAATCCACTCCGCCAACGGCTACCTGCTGCACGAATTCCTCTCCCCGGCGTCGAACCAGCGTGACGACGTCTACGGCGGCTCCCCGGCCAACCGGGCGCGCTTCGTGATCGAGGTCGTCACGGCCGTTGCCGCGGCGATCGGCGTCGGCCGCGTGGGCATCCGCATCTCGCCCGAGCACAACATCCAGGATGCTCTCGAGCCCGACTCCGCCGACGTGCTGGCCACCTACGGCGCGCTCGTGGATGGCATCGCCCCGCTCAAGACGGCGTACCTGAGCATCCTGCACAAGGACCCGGCCGGCGAGCTGGTCCAGGATCTGCGTGCGCGCTTCGACGGGCCGGTGCTCGTCAACAGCGGATTCGGCGCCGTCACCACGCGTGAGGAAGCGCTGGCCATCCTGCACGACGGGCACGCCGACGCCGTCGCCGTCGGCCGCCCCGCGCTGGCCAACCCCGACCTGGTGCGCCGCTGGCAGGAAGACCTGCCACTGAACGACGCCGACCCGCTGACCTTCTACGGCGACGGCGCGGCCGGCTACACCGACTACCCGGTGCTGGCCCACTAGCCCTCTCGTGCCGCTGCCCTCCCCGCGAGGGCTGCGGCACCCAGTCGAGTTGCGGACACAACACCTTCATTTTGAAAACGAAGGTGTTGTGTCCGCGGCTCAGCTGGCGGGACCTCAGCCTGCCGAGATCCCCGCGAGCTGCTCGGCGGCGTGCTCGAGCACGTCCGGCTTCTTGCAGTACGCGAAGCGCACCAGCGACGCGTACTCGGCCCGGTGCGCCGGGGAGCAGAACGCCGTGATGGGAACTCCGACCACCCCGGCGAGCCCGGGCAGACGGCGGCAGAACTCGGCGCCGTCCGTGTGGCCCAGCGGCGTGGCATCCGCAACGATGAAATACGATCCCTGCGGAACGGTGATCCTGAACCCCGCCGCGGTAAGCCCGCGGGCCAGCACGTCGCGCTTGGCCTGCAGATCGGCGGCGATGCCGGCGAAGAACGTGTCGGGCAGGTCGAGGCCCAGCGCGATCGCGGGCTGGAACGGCGCCCCATTGACGTAGGTGAGGAACTGCTTGACCGCGAGGATCGCCGTCACGAGCGGGGCAGGTGCGGTGAGCCAGCCGATCTTCCAGCCGGTGGTATTGAAGGTCTTCCCGCCTGAGGAGATCGTGATGGTGCGCTCGGGCGCGCCCGGCAGCGTCGCGATCGGGATGTGCGGCACGCCGAAGGTGAGGTGTTCGTAGACCTCGTCGGTGACGATGAGGGCGTCGTGGCGGTGCGCGAGTTCCACGATCAGTTCGAGCGTCTCCCGGGGGAACACCGCGCCCGTCGGGTTGTGCGGATTGTTGACGATGATGAGGCGCGTGCGGTCCGTGATGGCCGCGCGGAGCTCGTCGAGGTCGGGCTGGAAGTCGGGGGAGCGCAGCCGGACGGTGCGATGGAGGCCGCTGCCGAGCGCGATGAGGCCGCCGTAGGCGTCGTAGAACGGTTCGAAGGTGACGACCTCGTCGCCCGGCTCCAGCAGGGCGAGGATCGTGGCGGCGAGTGCCTCGGTGGCCCCGGCGGTGACCAGGACTTCGGTCCCGGGGTCGACGGCCAGGTTGTAGAAGCGCTGCTGGTGCCGGGCGATGGCGTCGAGGAGCACAGGCATGCCGCGCCCAGGCGGGTACTGGTTGACGCCGTCGGAGATGGCCTGGCGCGCCGCTTCGAGTACCTCCGCGGGGCCGTCCTCATCGGGGAAGCCCTGCCCGAGGTTGATGGCGCCCGTCCTGCCGGCCAGGGCGCTCATCTCAGCGAAGATGCTTGCGGCGACGCTGCCGTCGTCGGCGAGGAGTCCGGCCCCGCGGGCCGTGCGGCGCCAGGCGCCGGGGATCGTCATCGTGTGACCTGCATGGGTTCAAAGCTACGACATGTGCCCAGCGCTATGTCCTTCCTGGGCGTCCTACGGTCGTTTTCCCCGCTCACCGGATGCATAACTCCTGCAGTTCTCAAGGCGCGAACCTGCGCGGCCAGGAATGGCGGGGCAGCTGGCGGCGAGCTGATCGAATAGCAGGAGTTATGCGCGGGCGGCACCCTGACTGTGGATAGTTTTCACGCGGGTTCGGTGATGTGCCCTACCGTGACTGGATGCGGAGTTCATGGGGTCCCCTCCTCGCCGCGGCTGCGCTCGCGGCGCTGGCGCTCGCCGGGTGCGCGCCCGCGCCCGCGCCGGCGCCGCCCACGAGCGCTCCCGCGACGGAAGCACCTGTCTTCAAATCCGACGCCGAGGCGCTCGCCGCAGCGACTAAGGCTTATGCGGCGTACCAAACGATGTCCAGCAAGATTGCAAATGATGGAGGCGCTCGTCCAGAACGAATGGCGGACTCTGCCACGGGCGCCGCCTTGCGTGCGGAAATGGCGTCCTTCAAGGCGCTGTCCACAGCAGGCCTGCGTGGGCTCGGACATCTCACTTTCGATTCGCTCACCGTGCAATCGGCAGATCTGGCGGCAGGGTCGATCGCAACATATCTATGTTTGGACGTTTCGGGGACTGACGTCGTGGACGCCCGCGGAACGACCACGGTTCCCGCTGATCGGGTGCTCAGACTGCCGTTGCAGGTGAGCTTCACCCAAAATGCCGCACGTGGCCAATTGCTCGTCGAGAGATCTGAATCATGGTCTGGCACAAACTTCTGCTAGCGGCGGTCGGGCTGACGCTTGCCTTCCAGCCTTCAACTGAAGCTTCAAGTGCGTCCGTCCTGCGTGGGGCGACGTGCGTCGGTTGGGGCGCGTCGCAGGGTGAGTGCGCGCCGCCGTCAGTCAAGGGCTCCTTTGGCAACGGCGGGGTGGACTTGTCGGCCGGGTACCAGAGCGGTTCGGGCGGAGGCGGCAGCGGGGTGACGCACACCGGGAGCCGAGCCGGCAGCGGCAACGGGAAGAGCGGCAGCGGGCGCGGCAACGGAAGCGGCGGCCGTGGGGTGAGCGTCGATGGAGGCCAGCAGAGCGCGGGGAGCGGCGCCGGGAACAACGCGGGGAACAACGGGGGTAACACCGCGGATCTGCTGCCGTTCGCGGCGCAAAAGTACACAATCAACTGCAAGCCGGGTTCGCCGTGTGATCCGACGTTCGTGGTGCGCATGAGCGACCTCGTGAACTTCAGGCCGATCGCGCCGACGCAGGGAATGGAGCCGGACGGCTGGACGGTGATCGGGCTGCCGACGAACTTCTTCGCCGCGGCATCCGCCCACACGCTGTCCGGCTCATTGCTCGGCTTTCCCGCCAATGTGCGCTTCACTCCGGTCGGCTACCGCTGGGATTACGGCGACGGAACCAGCCGCTATTCGGCCACTGGCGGGTCCACCTGGGCGGCCCAGAACCTCCCGGAGTTCTCGGAAACGAACACGAGCCACAGCTATCGCGAAACGGGCAATTACGCCATCAGGCTGACCGTCGAGTACGCGGCCGGATACCGGTTCGCCGGCCAGGCGTGGCAAGACATCGGGGGTACGCTGGCCGTGCCGGCTGCCCCGCTCGCCGTCGTTGCCGCCCAGGCGCGAACCGTTCTGGTTGACCGGGAATGCACCCGCAATCCGGGCGGCCCTGGCTGCTAGTTTGGCTCGGCCACGGAGCACCCACGCATGGTCATCAATTCCATGGGATGCTCCCAGTGCGCGCATATCAAACGTTCAGGTTCGGGCGCAAAGCTGGCATCGCTTGGAAGGAGCACATCATGACCGACAGCACGCAGGAACCAGGCACCACCCCACACGAACCCGACGCCTCCGGTGCCCCAGAGGCACCCGCGTCCGAGCAGGGTGCCACTTCCGCCAACGCCCCCGCGCTCGCACAGACCCCGGCCGAACCCCAGCACAACCAGCCGACGGATGCCCGCGCGTCCGACGCGCAGCCGACCGAAGTCCTGCCCACGGATGCCCAGCCGACCGCGGTTCTGCCGCCCGCCGCCGCCTGGTCCGCAGCGAACTCGGCGGCGGCCACCGACGCATTCGGCCGCCCCCTGCAGGGAACCGGGGCATCCGCCCCCTCCTACGCGCCCAATGCTGCACCGCAGGGCTACGCGAACGCGAACGGCTACCCAACCCAGCCGGTCGGCCCGACGACCACGAAGGACCCTGCCAGGCGCAAGGGCGGCGTAGCGCTCGTTGCCGCGCTGGCCATCGGCGCCCTCGTCGGCGGCGCATCCGGCGCCGGCGTCACGGCGCTCGTGCTCACCAACCAGACCAACGCCGTGCGCTCCAGTCAGGCCCAGGGCCCGAGCAACGTCGTCGTGAACAACACCGACAGCGTCAACCAGATCACGGCGGTCGCCGCGAAGGCGTCGCCGAGCGTCGTCACGATCGACGTCGCCAGCGGCAGCACGGCCGGCACAGGCTCGGGCGTCGTCCTCTCCGAGGACGGCTACGTGCTCACGAACACGCACGTCGTCACCCTCGACGGCGCCGTCGCCAACCCGACGATCCAGGTGACGGGCAACGACGGCAAGCTGTACAAGGCGAAGATCATCGGCACCGACCCGATCTCCGACCTCGCGGTGATCAAGCTCACGAACGCGGCCGGCCTCCAGCCGATTAACTGGGCAGACTCCGGCAAGCTCAACGTCGGCGACAGCGTGGTGGCAATTGGCGCCCCGCTCGGCCTCTCCGGCAGCGTGACCAACGGAATCGTGAGTGCGCTCAACCGCAGCATCACGGTCGCCTCCTCGGCTGCCCCCACGACACCCGACCAGACCACGCCCGACCAGAACAATGGCCAGAGCCCGTTCGACTTCTGGAACGACATCCCGAACCAGGGCGGTTCGCAGTCCGGCCAGTCGGCGACGAGCACCATCTCGTTGCCGGTCATCCAGACGGATGCCGCGATCAACCCGGGCAACTCGGGCGGTGCGCTGCTCAACGCCGCCGGTGAACTGGTCGGCATCAACGTCGCCATCGCCAACGCGGGCGGTAGCTCGTCCACGGCAGCCGGCAGCATCGGTGTGGGCTTCTCCATCCCGTCGAACCTCGCCAAGCGCATCTCGGACGAGCTCAGGGCCAACGGTAAGGCCACCCACGGCCTGCTCGGTGCGAGCGTCACGGACGCCACCAACGACGCCAAGAGCACCACGGTCGGGGCGCTCATCAGCAAGGTGACCTCCGGCGGCGCCGCAGAGAAGGCGGGGCTGAAGTCCGGTGACATCGTCACCACCTTCAACGGCGTGCCGGTCACGGACGCGAACGACCTGACCGCCCAGGTGCGCGCACTTGCGGCCGGCGCGAAGGCCGACCTCAGCTATATGCGCGACGGCAAGTCGTTCACGGTTACCGTGACGCTGGGCCAGCTCTCGAGCTGATCGCCCCGCCCCTTCCAGAGCACTGCGCCGCCGGCTCCAGGCCGGCGGCGCAGTCGCGTTCCCGGGGGTGGTGCGCCGAGTTAAAACCGCTGGCTGATAGGCTCGGTCGTCCCTCCCCACCAGTGAAAGTCGGCCAGCCAGGTGCACCATGACGGAGACGAAAAGCTGCTCGGCGTCTCCTACGTGATGCCGGTGCTCAACGAGGTGACCCACGTGCGCGCGGCCGTCGACAGCCTCCTGCGACAGGACTACGACGGGCCGTTCGAGGTCACGCTGGCGCTTGGCCCGAGCATCGACGGCACGACGGAGCTCGTCGAAGAGATGGCATCCGTCGACCCGCGCATCCGGGTCGTGCCGAACGAGATCGGATCCACCCCGGCCGGCCTGAACACGGCCATCCGGGCATCGCAGTATCCGGTCGTGATCCGGGTGGATGCCCACTCCGTGCTGCCCCCCGACTACGCGCGCATCGCCGTTGAGACCCTCGAACGCACCGGTGCCGACAACGTCGGCGGCATCATGGACGCGCAGGGCGAGAGCCCGTTCCAGAAGGCCGTCGCCCGCGCCTACGGCACCCGCGTCGGCCTCGGCGGCACGCCCTTCCATGTCGGAGGCAAGGAGGGTGAGGCCGACACGGTATACCTGGGATGCTTCCGCCGGGCAAGTATCCTCAAGGTCGGCCTCTTCGACGAAACCATCAAGCGCGGCCAGGACTGGGACCTCAACCGTCGCCTGCGCGAGTCCGGTGGCACGGTGTGGTTCACGCCCCGCCTCAAGGTCGTCTACCGCCCGCGCCCGAGCGTGTCCCGCCTGGCACGGCAGATGCTGTCGACCGGCCTGTGGCGCGGGGAACTCGCGCGACGCTTTCCCGCCGCCAATGGCATCCGCTACTTCGTTCCTCCGGCCATGGTGCTCGGCGTGACGGTCGGCACCCTGCTCGGGCTCGCCGGTCTCGTGCAACTGACGGGCGGAGCGAGCCCGTGGTTGCTTCTCGGATTCGTTGTCCCCGGCATCTACCTTCTCTTCGTCGTGGCGGCCACGATTGCGGTGACGCGCCCCGACGGGTTTCGTGCTGCGCTGTGGTTTCTCGTAGTCTTGCCGTGCATCCACTTCTGCTGGGGCGTCGGCTTCGTGCTCGGCTACCTCAAGCTCACGAGCAACATCACCGCACACACGGGAAGGTAACCATGACGCCAGGTTCGCGTGTGGCTCGACCCTCCTCGATCGCGGAACTGCGCGCGGTTGCCCAGCCGCCCGAGGTGCGGCTTCGTGCGAACGCCGAACATTGGACGGCGTCGCTCTACCTGCGCGACCTGTCGCCGTACATCACCTGGATGCTGCTCAAGACGCGGATTACCGCGAACGGCGTCACCGGCCTGATGATCCTGGTCGGCTGGTCGACCGCGGCCGCGCTGCTCATCCCCGGCATCTGGGGTGCGGTGCTCGCGCTGCTGCTCGGACAGCTGCAGATGCTCGTCGACTGCTGCGACGGAGAGGTCGCCCGCTGGCGCAAGGAATCCTCGCCGGCCGGGGTGTTCCTCGACAAGGTGGGGCACTACAGCACCGAGGCCCTCATTCCGATCGCCCTGGGCATCCGTGCCGCCGCGTACCCGTTCGAGGCGCCGGCTGATTTCCTGTGGACGTCGCTCGCGCTGCTGCTGGCGCTCATCATCGTGCTGAACAAGGCGCTCAATGACATGGTCCACGTGGCCCGCGCCAACGCCGGCCTCACCAAGCTCGCCGACACGCACGGGGAGAAGGCGCCAACCTCGAGCCTGCTCATGAAGGTGCGCCGCCTGGCCCGGTTCCTGCCGTTCCACCGCCTCTATCACTCCGTCGAACTCACCATGCTGATCTTCGTCGCCGCGGTCGTCGGCGTCTTCGCCGGGCAGCCGCTGGTCGACCGGGTCGTCCTCAGTGCGCTCGTGCCGCTGGCCCTGCTCGCGCTTGTCGGCCACTTCGTCGCGATCATGGCCTCCAAGCGTGTCCGCTCCTAGCGACCGCTCTGCCGCCGGCACCACCACGCCAACCGTCGGCGTCGTGGTGCTCACCCAAGGGACCCGCCCAGACGACCTGGACCGGGGCATCCGGAGCCTGCTCGCCCAGCAGGGCGTGCTGCTCGACATCGTCTGCGTCGGCAACGGCTGGCAGCCGACCGGGCTGCCGAAAGAGGTCACCTCGCTCGGACTGCCGACGAACATCGGGATCCCCGCCGGACGCAACCGCGGGGTGTCGCAGGTCAGCGGGGAATACCTGTTCTTCCTCGACGACGACGCCAGCATTCCCGACCCGCACTTCCTGGTGGACGCGATCGGAAAGCTGCGGGCGGATCCGTCGATCGGCCTGCTCCAGCCGCGCGTGGTCGATCCAACCGGGGAGACGTCGCCGAGGCGCTGGGTGCCGCGCATCCGCAAAGGCGCCGCAACGCACTCCAGCAACGTCTTCTCGGTCTGGGAGGGCGCCGTGCTCCTGCCCCGGGCGGTTTTCGACGCCACCGGAGGTTGGGCCGAACCGTTCTTCTACGCGCACGAGGGCATCGAGCTGGCGTGGCGCGTCTGGGACCAGGGGTTGCGCGCCTGGTACGCGGGCGACCTCGAAGCGAACCATCCCGTGATGCATCCCACCCGTCACGCCCTGTACTACCGCCTCAACGCCCGAAACCGGGTCTGGCTGGCCCGCCGCAACCTGCCGGCGATTCTGGTGCCGCTGTACGTGGGATCGTGGACGGCGATCCAGGTGCTCCGCTGGGCCCGCAACCGACCGGCTCTCCGTGCCTGGTTCGGCGGCTGGCATGAAGGCTGGGCGAGCGACCCGGGGGAGCGGCGCCCGCTGAAGGCCCGCACGGTGTGGCGGATGATGCTGGCCGGGCGCCCGCCGATCGTCTAACGATTCCCTCTCGGACTCCCCGTTCGGGGGTCGAAGCGGGTCGCTGTCCCCGCGCGCTAGGTAGTCTGGAATCGTGGGTATTAAAAAAGACGTCAGGCTTGCGCTCAAGCTCATTAAGGATGCTCTTGCGTCGCGCAAGCTGGCGGGGTTGCTTCGGGCCAAGCGGGAGTCGGGCGCGGTGCTTCCGCGGCACCACTTCAAGATCGCCGTCTACTTCGCCGATGGCCCGGTCAACATGTACCAGATGCGGCAGTGGTACAAGCCGCTCGCCAAGCTTGCCGAGACCTGGCCGGTGCTCGTGCTGAGCCGAACCGGCGGCGGCACCCTCAAGCTCCTGGAGGAATCCCCGGTCCCGGTTGCCCACGTGCGCACGGTTTCGGCGCTGGAACGCGTGGTCGCGGAGCAGGACATCCGGATCGTGTTCTACGTCAACCAGAACCCCAGGAACTTCCAGATGATGCGCTATGGGCGGCGCTGGCATGTTTTCATCAACCATGGTGAGAGCGACAAGATGTACATGGTCACCAACCAGTTCAAGGCCTATGACTACTCGTTCGTCGCCGGCGACGCCGCTCTGGCGCGGCTGAACAACGTGCTCTGGGACTACGACTTCGACAAGCGCGCGATCACCATCGGGCGGCCCCAGGCCGACCACTTCACCGGGAAGCTGCCGTACGAGCCCGATGAGCGGGAGGTCATCCTCTACGCGCCAACCTGGGAGGGCGACCGGCCGGCAGCCGCATACGGGTCGATTGCGACGCACGGTGTCGCGCTCGTGACGGCGCTGCTGAAAACCGGCCGGCACCGCGTCATCTACCGGCCGCACCCGCGCAGCGGCGTGGTCGATCACGAGTACGGAGCGGCGAACCAGCGCATCATCGCGGCCATTGCTGCGGCGAATCTGCGCGACCCGTTGGCCCAGCACATTTACGACACGAGCGCCGACCTGGGCTGGCAGCTCTCCGCGGCGGATGTCGCGATCGTGGATATTTCCGCGATGGTCTACGACCGGCTGGCAGCGGGCAAACCGCTCATGGTCACCCGGCCGCTGAATCCGGCCGCCGAAATCGACACCAGCGGCTACCTCTTCGACTGCGAATGGCTGGATGTTGCCAAGGCGGCCGATGTGGTGGACGCGCTCGACGAACTCACGCACGACGAGCAGGCCGAGGCGCGGTTGGTGGCGTGGGTGGGGCGTTACTTCGGTGACACGACGCCCGGGGTGGCGACGGCACGGTTCCACGCGGCGGTTCAGCACCTGATGGACGAGTGGGATCGATTCGCGGCACTGCACGCAGACGACGGTGAGGTCGACGAGCACGAACAGGAGCCGTTGGGCGGCGAACTGGTCTAATCGCGGCGGCGGAAGACCTTCGGTACGGTAGCCGGCAGGACTTTCCGCATGCTCCGGCCCAGCCGAGTCACGCCGAGCGCGGCCGAGTCCCGCATCGAGATGTCGCGTACGGGCGGGTCAAGTTCGATCCTGAACGCGAGCGGGGGCTGCCCGAAGGCCAGCTGTGACGACTGCACGACCTTCTTGCCGAGGATGTGGTTGCCGGCTCCGCCGATGACGGCGCCGACGCCGAACGGCATGGCCTTGCCAATGAAGCTGGCACCGCCGCGGGCGGCGAATTGCCGGATGAACGCGCTCTTCAGCCGGTCGGACAGCGGACCCATGATCGCGCGCGGGAGGTTCGTCGTGACCAGTTCGCCCCAGTACGCGTTGCGTGCCGTGCCGCCGCCTGTGATCTGGCCGGCAAGCTGCCGCACCAGGTCCGAACCTTCGTGACCGAGCATCATGGTCATCACGAGGGCGCGCGCGCGTTCCGGGTCATCGATGGCGATGTTGTGCACCTCGCTTACCGACTGGGCGAACAGGGCGGTCGCCTCAAGGAAACCCGCCGTCTCGACGCCGGAGAGCGCCAGGGTGAGGCCGGTGCCGACGCCGGGAATGACGGCGGTCGCGCCGACCGCGGCGCCCCCGGTCGTCACGGCCGTCAGATAGCGTCGCTCGAGAATCCGGATGATTTCCACGGGGCTCGAATCCGGGTTCCGACGACGGATGCCGCGGATGTGCGCGAGCACGGCCGGACGATGAATCGCCAGCACCCTGTCGACACTCTTGACGAGTCCGGACGGCAGCTGCCCGCCCTCCGGCATGCCGCCGGTCGTCGACACAATCGGCTTCGGTTTCCTGGCCATCGTTACGCCTCCTTCGACGCTGGGATCGAGTTTACGTCCTCCGAGCTGGGGCTTTCCCGTCCCGGTGCCCGAGTGCTACACATGGGGGATGGCTGAGTCGAAGTCCGAAGCGTCCCGAATCCTCGGGCTCCGGCTGCGCGAACGGCGCCAGGCGCTCTCGCTCAATCAGGAAACAGTTGCCCACCGCGCTGGGTTGAATGTCTCCAACTACGCGCGCATCGACCGCGGCCATGGCAACCCGACCTTTTACACGCTGATCCGGCTGGCCGGCGTGCTCGGGATAGATGCGAGTGACCTTCTGGCCGAGTTCACCGCCGAACAGCTTCCGCCGACCCGCGACAGCTGCACGGCGTTGGATTTCAGGCGCGAGCAGGAAGCCCACGCGCGGCGGGGCTACTAAGCGTCGATCC
>DAIMHX010000021.1:0-49265 GCA_036723055.1 Microbacteriaceae bacterium | reverse complement strand
CGTTTCCGGGGCTATAAGAAAGGTAACGGGGGCGACTCGCGTGAGGAGGCGCCCGCCAGCCTCATGATCCCGGCACATCCGCGCCATACGTTAGTGATCCAGGCCATCCGGCCCGTCCCACTCGTGCCGACACTCCGCCCCCGCGAATTGCCAAGAAATCCTCCAGGGATGCGCGCCAGTCGGCAGATCGTGGAGTCCCCGGCTTGGTGCATACCCTGCAGTCCGCAGGCACGAAGAACCGCCCAGCACATTGATCCATGCTGGGCGGTTCTTCTTACCTGTCGGAGGTGTTACTTATCGGCCAACCCTGAACTCCACGATTAGCCGAAGGAGAATTGCTCCGAGGGGCCTTGTGTGGCGTGCGCTGGGCTGGGGTCAGGCCAGGCGTGTCTGCAGGTTCTCGGCGAGAGCCGCGAGGAACTCCTCCGTGGTCAGGTAGCCCTGCTCCGGGCCGACCAGGAGCGCGAGGTCCTTCGTCATCTTGCCGCCCTCGACGGTCTTGATGACGACGTCCTCGAGGGTGTGCGAGAACTCGGCCAGGGCCGGGTTGCCGTCGAGCTTGGCCCGGTGGGCGAGGCCGCGGGTCCAGGCGTAGATCGAGGCGATCGGGTTGGTCGAGGTGGGTTTGCCCTGCTGGTGCTGGCGGTAGTGACGGGTCACGGTGCCGTGCGCGGCCTCGGCCTCGACGACCTTGCCGTCAGGCGTGGAGAGAACGCTGGTCATCAGCCCGAGCGAGCCGAAGCCCTGCGCGACGGTGTCCGACTGTACGTCGCCGTCGTAGTTCTTGCAGGCCCAGACGTAGCCGCCCTCCCACTTCATGGCCGCGGCGACCATGTCGTCGATCAGGCGGTGCTCGTAGGTGAGGCCGGCGGCTTCGTAAGCCGGCTTGAATTCGGCGTCGAAGATCTCCTGGAAGATGTCCTTGAACCGGCCGTCGTAGGCCTTGAGGATGGTGTTCTTGGTCGACAGGTAGACGGGGTACTTGCGCTCGAGGCCGTAGTTGAGCGAGGCGCGCGCGAAGTCGCGGATCGAGCTGTCGAGGTTGTACATGCCCATGGCGACACCGCTGCCGGGCGCCTGGAAGACCTCGAACTGCAGAGGCTCCGACCCGTCCTTCGGGGTGAACGTCATGCTGAGCGTGCCTGCGCCCTCGAAACGGAAGTTCGTGGCCTTGTACTGGTCTCCGAACGCGTGGCGGCCGATGATGATCGGCTTGTTCCAGCCCGGAACGAGGCGGGGGATGTTCGAGATGATGATCGGCTCGCGGAAGATGGTGCCGCCGAGGATGTTGCGGATCGTGCCGTTGGGCGACGCCCACATCTTCTTGAGGCCGAATTCCTCGACGCGGGCCTCGTCGGGAGTGATCGTGGCGCACTTGACCCCGACGCCGTGCTTCTGGATGGCGTGGGCCGCGTCGACCGTGATCTGGTCATCGGTCTCGTCGCGCTTCTGGATCGACAGGTCGTAGTACTCAAGGTCGATGTCGAGGTACGGGTGGATGAGAGTGTCCTTGATGGCGTGCCAGATGATGCGGGTCATCTCGTCGCCATCGAGCTCGACGACAGTGCCTTCAACCTTGATCTTCGACAATGATTCTCCTCAGAAAGTAGGGGGGGGCCAGAATGGCCAGCCCCAATCTTACTAGAGGGGCGCAACTATCTTGACATCGAGATAGTTCGGCGACTCGCGACTACCGACCGGCCCGGCCGCAGGTTAGCCTGTCCTCATGGGTAAGTTACGACTGGAAGAACTGTCCGCGCGCAACATCGTTGCGGCCAACAACCTGAGCCTGAAGCCCGGCCAGGAGCAATTCATTGCGCCGGTCTCTTACTCAGCCGCGGCGGCCGTGATTAATCCAGCCACATCGTGGCAACGCGTCGTGACGCAGGGCGACCGCGTCGTCGGATTCATCCACGGCAACTTCGACCCTGAGTCCGAGCACGAGGAGTTCCGCGCCTGCATCTGGCGGATCAACGTGGACGCGGAGGCCCAGGGCCAGGGCGTCGGCAAGTTCGCCACGCAGGCACTCGCCGAAGAGGCCCGCCAGCGCGGATTCGACCGCATCACGGTGATCTGGGAGCCGGGCGAAGGCGGCCCGGAGGAGTTCTTCCACCACATCGGCTTCACGGATGTCGGCCAGACCCAGTACGGCGAGACCATCGGCGCGCTCCAGCTCTAGCCCCATGCGCCTCAACCCGGACAGCGAGTTCGTGACCCACGTGCTGGACATTGTCGACTCGATTCCCTCCGGCCGGGTGATGACCTACGGCGACGTTGCGGCCGTGCTCGGCTCACGGGCGGCCAGGGCCGTCGGTTCGATCATGTCCCAGTACGGCGAGGATGTCCCGTGGTGGCGGGTCATCCGCTCTGGCGGGCATCCGCCGGCCGAACACGACGACCTCGCCCTGCCGTTCTACCTCGCGGAGGGCACGCCGCTCGTGCGGAAGGCTCTGTCCACCGCGTATCGGATCGACTACGCGGTCGCCAGGTGGTCACCCGTTTAAACGCTGGCCTTCGGGCGGGTCGCGATGTTAGCCTGCAGCCATGGACAGCGACCCCGTCGTCACGAACCCCGGTCTCTACCGCGTCATCATGGAGAACGAGCGCGTGCGCGTGCTCGAATACCGCGACCGGCCCGGTGACAAGACGACGCCGCACCGGCATCCGGACAGCGTCATGGTCACGCTCAGCTCCTTCCGTCGAAGGCTCTCCTCCGGCGGGCAGGAGGTGCACGTCGAGCTGCCATCGGGGGTGTCCAGGTGGGTCCCCGCGCAGGAGCACGCCGGCGAGAACACCGGCGACACCGAAACGCACACCATTTTCGTCGAGCTGAAGCAAGCCCCGGCCGGCCCGGCGGCTCCTGTCGGCGACGAACCGCTCGGCCCGCTCGCCGACTAAGTGGCGCGAGCCGTAGGACACTCCTGGACCAGATGCGTCCCGTTTCGCGCGCCCGGCGGGGGCTTCCAAATACCGCCCCAGTTACCACATCACTCCTGAACGGCACTGGATGAATGACCCCCAGCGGCCCTTCTTCCTGCACGGGCTCTGGCACTACTACTACCTGTACAACGCCGATTATCCCGCCGGCAACGGAACCGCCTGGTACCACCTCACCAGCACCGACCTTCTGCATTGGAAAGACCAGGGTGTCGCGATCGACAAGTACCGCAACGGGCTGGGCGACATCGAGACCGGAAGCGCCGTGGTCGACCACGAGAACACCGCCGGCTTCGGCAGAGACGCCGTCGTGGCGGTCATGACCCAGCAGCAAGACGGCGTCCAGCGTCAGTCGTTGTTCTACTCCACCGACGACGGCCACACCTTCACCGCGTATGGGGGGAACCCGGTGCTGGATAACCCGGGTCACGCAGACTTCCGGGATCCCAAAATCATCCGCGACGAAGCGAACAAGCAGTGGGTGATGACTCTGGCCGAGGGCGAGAAGATCGGGTTCTACACATCGCGGAACCTCAGGGACTGGACCTACGCCTCCGGCTTCACCACGACCGGTCTGGGAATCCTCGAATGCCCGGACCTGTTCCAGCTCGATCTGGACGGCAATCCTGCCCACCGGACCTGGATACTAGCGGCCGGCGCCAATGGCGCGGCGGAAGGAAGGACCACCGGTACCACCTACTGGACCGGAACCTGGAACGGGACGACATTCACCGCGGCCAACGAACAGCACCAGTGGATGGATGCTGGCTCCGATTTTTACGCTGCAGTCACCTGGGATGATCCCCGGCTCACGGAGGGGCAGCGCATGGGCTCCAGGCGCGCCATGGCGTGGATGAACAACTGGTCTTACGCGCGCAAGCTGCCCACTGGGGACTGGAGCGGCGAGAACTCGATCGTTCGTGAGATCAGGCTGTCCCTGGTCGATGGCAAGCCCACCCTGGTGTCCACGCCCGCTAAGGAGTTAAACGCTCTGTCCGGGGCGACACTGACCGGCGGTTCCGGGACGCTGACGGAAGAGGGAGGTATTGACCTGCCCAGACCCCACAGCGGCGCCTACCGACTTGACCTGACGTGCGGCGTACCCGTGGCGACGACGGAACAGAGGCGCGGATCCGACTCGGCGGCGCGGGAGGGTCAGTGACGGTGGGCTACAACTTCGACGATGAGAATGCTTTTGTGTCCCGGGACTCAGCTGCCGGCGCCACCGGGAAAGCCCGCCTGGGGCCGGATTACAACAAGGTGCGCACGGCATTCAGCCCACCGGTGAAAGGCGAAGTGAAGCTGAGCATATTCGTCGACTATTCCTCGGTGGAGGTGTTCGTCAACGGGGGACGACAGACGCTCACCTCGCTAGCCCTCCTCCCCGGCGGGACGGAAACCATCAGCGCGGCAACCGCAGGAGGCACGCTCACGCTCGTCTCCTCCAGCTACTCCCCGATGGCAACCACCCGCTAGTCAGGTGGGGAGGCCATCATCGAATTTGTCAGCCGGCGGACTCGAGCACGAGAATTCCTGCAGAAGTTACCCGCGACGCTCGGTTTACCGCGGTCAACGGGCTATGTCGTCATTGAGCTAAAAACCGGGAAGTTCCAACCCGAACACGCAGGAAACTTGGCTTCTACGTCTCCCTCGTCGACGACAAACTCCGAAGAGCAGCCCATGCGCCCACAGTCGGGATCCTGATCTTTGGAGACCGAAACGATCCACGCACACCGCCCGCGATGGATTCGGCGATCGACTCGGCGTCGTGTAGCGAGGTGCTGAAGCCGCTGCCGGTCATCGGGGTCGGGACGTGCGCGGCGTCTCCGACGAGGGCGAGGCGCCCGTTGACGAGCCTGTCGGGAACATACTCGGGGACAGGGGTGCCAATGACGGCCCGTCGCCTGATGCAGTCGAGGATGGCATCGCGCCAGGGCACGGACCAGCGGTCAGCGGCCTCGTTCGCGAGCTCGCGGAAAGTCGCTTCGGGTATTTCGGCGGGAGTGAGGGAATGGCGCACGCCATCGCGGCCGGGCAGCGCCGGTCCGACCAGAATCATCCGATCGCTCAACGATCGTGACGTCGATTCCAGCGCGCGATAGGGTCAGCCCGGTCATCAAACCCGAGACGGATGCGCCGACGATGACGGCGGTGCCGTGGCGTTGGTGTCGATCATCAACGTGGCGCGTTTCGCGCAGTTCGGTGGTCAAAGTTCTCTCCGGATGACCAGCGCGAAGTAGCCCGGCGGCATCCCGCGGACAGCCGCGCCAACACGCTCACCGAGTTCAGTCGCCGCACCCACAGGCTAGTGCCCCGGCCCCGGCGCCCGGACGCGCCGGGGCCGGGGCACCATTGCTGTTAGACGAGCGAGTCCCGCCAGGCCGCGTGCAGCTGCGCGAACCGGCCGGTGCCGGCGATAAGCGCCTCCGGACTGCCGTCCTCCACGATCCGGCCATGCTCCATCACCAGCACGCGGTCCGCGATCGCCACGGTCGACAGGCGGTGTGCGATGATCACCGCGGTGCGGTCGGAGAGCAGAGTCTGCAGCCCTTCCTGCACAAGGCGTTCGCTCGGGATGTCCAGCGACGAGGTTGCCTCGTCGAGGATGAGCACGGCCGGGTCGGCGAGGAACGCCCGAGCGAACGAGATCAGCTGGCGCTGTCCGGCAGAGACCCGCCCGCCGCGCTTGTTCACGTCGGTGTCGTACCCGCCGGGGAGCGCCTCGATGAAGTCGTGCGCGCCGACGGCCCGCGCCGCCGCCGTGATCTGCTCGAGCGTCGCATCCGGTTTGCCGATCGCGATGTTGTCGGCGACGGATCCGCTGAACAGGTACGCCTCCTGGGTCACCATGACAATCGCCCGGCGCAGGTCCTTGGGGTGCAGGTCGCGCAGGTCGACGCGGTCGAGGAGCACGAGGCCCTCCGACGGGTCATAGAACCGGGAGATCAGCTTCGCCAGCGTCGACTTGCCCGCTCCGGTCGACCCGACGAGGGCGATGGTCTGTCCGGCCGGGATCGACAGGTCGAACTGCGGCAGGATGACCCGGTCGGTCTTGTACGCGAACTGCACCTTCTCGAAGCTGACCTCGCCCCTGGCCTGCCAGAGGTCGACGGGCTTGAGCGGGTCGGGCACGCCGGGGCGCTCCTCGAGCACGCCGGAGATCTTCTCGAGCGCGGCCGCGGCGGACTGGTAGGAGTTGTAGAACATCGCCATCTCCTCCATCGGGTCGAAGAACCGGCGCGTGTAGAGGAGCGCGGCGAGCAGCGCGCCGATGGCCAGCTGGCCGTCGACGACGCGGAACCCGCCGACCAGCAGCACCGCGGCGACCGCGACGTTGCCGATCAGCACGA
The DNA here is from genome assembly GCA_036723055.1 of Microbacteriaceae bacterium. Classification (GTDB taxonomy): domain Bacteria; phylum Actinomycetota; class Actinomycetes; order Actinomycetales; family Microbacteriaceae; genus Cryobacterium. The sequence continues at coordinate 42,978 of DAIMHX010000021.1, read as the reverse complement.
GGCCGGGGTCGAAGATCCCGAACAGCTGGATCACCCGCCCGTTCACGTCGCGGTAGCCCTCGACGAGGCCGGCGAACTCCTGCTCGTTGCGCTTCTCCTTGCGGAACGCCTTGACCGCCCTGATCCCGGTCATCGTCTCCACGAAGTGCACGATGAGGCTCGCCGAGGCAACGCGGGACTGCCGGAACAGGGTCTGCGAGCGCAGCTGGAACCAGCGGGTGAGCGCCATCAACGGCACGAGCGCCGCGAACAGCACGAGGCCGCTCTGCCAGTCCAGGGAGATCAGTGCGATCGCGGTGAAGACCATGTAGAGCACGCCCTGCACGAGCTGGTTGATGCCGGAGTCCAGCAGCTCCCGGATCGCGTCGAGGTCGCTGGTCTGGCGGGAGATGATCCGGCCGGAGGTGTACGACTCGTGGAACTCGAGGCTCAGCTTCTGGGTGTGCAGGAAAACCCGTTTGCGCAGGTCGATCAGAACGTCCTGGCTGATCCGCGCGGACATGACGGTGTACCAGGCGATGAGCAGGGCGCCGATGATGCCGGTGACGAGGTACACGGCCCCGGTGGCGGCCAGCGGCATCCAGTCCTGCGCGAGGAGCGCGGGGAGGCCGCGGTCGATGCCGAACGCGATCAGCGCCGGGCCGGCCACCTGCGCTGCCGTCGAGACGACGACGACGAGCATGGCCGCGACGACCTGCCAGCGCACCGGGCGCAGCAGGGAGCCGAGCAGGCGCAACGACCGCGCGCGGATCTGCGCGCTCTCCGCGCGGGTGAAGTCGTGACGTTCTTCACCCTGCACTCCGGTGACGCTCACAGTGAATCCTCCTTGCGCAGTGACTCGCGTCGTTCTTCGTCTTCCAGGCTGGAAATGACGAACTTGTAGTGTTCGCTCTCGCGGAGCAGGTCGGAGTGCCGCCCGACCGCGGTGATGCGGCCGTTCTCCAGCAGCGCCACCCGGTCGGCCAGCATGACCGTCGAGGGGCGGTGCGCCACGATCAGCGCCGTGGTCGACGCGAGCACCTGGCGCAACGCCGCCTCGACGAGAGCCTCCGTGTCCACGTCGAGCGCGGACAGCGGGTCGTCGAGCACGAGCACGGCCGGTTTCGCGGCGACGGCGCGCGCGAGGGCGAGCCGCTGGCGCTGGCCGCCGGAGAGGCTCATGCCTTCCTCGCCGACGAGCGTGTCAACGCCCTCCGGCAGGTCGTGCACGAACCCGGCCTGGGCGATCTGCAGCGCCTCCTCGAGCGCGGCATCCGCTTCAGGGCTGCGCACCTGGAACTCGGCGCGCCCGAGCAGGACGTTGTCCCGAACGGATGCCGAGAACAACGTCGCATCCTCGAACGCCATCGCCAGGTGGCTGCGGAGCTCTTCGCGGCCGAGGTCGCGCACGTCGACGCCGTCCAGGGTGACCCGGCCGCCGGTCACATCGTAGAGACGTGTCGTCAGCGCGGTCAGCGTGGACTTGCCGGAGCCGGTGAGCCCGACCAGTGCCATGGTCTCCCCCGGTTCGAGCACCAGGTTGACGCCATTGAGCAGGTCGGGGAAACGTTCCGGCGCATCCTGGTAGCGGAAGTGCACATCCTCGAAGGCCAGCCTCCCCTGCGGCCGCTCGATCGTCACCGGTGTTTCCGGATCGGTGATCGTGTTGGGGGCGTCGAGGATGTCGAAGAAGCGGTCGGTCGCCGTGCGCGCGTCGAAGGTCATCGACAGCAGGAAACCGATCGACTCCACCGGGAAGCGCAGCACGGTCGCCGTGGCGAAGAACGCGACGAGTTCGCCGACGGTCAGCTGTCCCTGGCCGGCCAGCCAGACGCCGGCGACGAGGCACAGCGCGAACGCGACATCCGGAACCAGCAGCAGCCAGAGCCAGATGCCGGCGATCGCGCGCGCCTTCTCGATTTCCGTGCCGCGCAGGCTCTCCGCCTGGGACGCGAAGTTCTTCATCGCGTGCGTGCCTCGGCCGAAGGCCTTCAGCACGCGGATGCCGTGCACCGATTCCTCGACGGCGGTCGCGAGGTCACCGGCCTGGTCCTGGCTGCGCCTGGCAATGACCGAGTACTTCTCCTCGAAGACGTAGCCGTAGATCCAGATCGGGATCGAACAGACGAGGAAGATCACGCCGAGGATCCAGTTCATCGAGACCAGGATCACGGCCCCGACGAGGATCGTCAGGAAGTTGACCACGAGCAGCACGAGCCCGAACGAGATCCAGCGTCGGATCAGGTTGAGGTCGCTCACCGCGCGGGAGAGCAGCTGCCCGCTGGGCCACCGGTCGTGGAAGGTCACCGGCAGGTCCTGCAGCCGGGCGTAGAGGCTGTTGCGCATGCGGGCCTCGATGTACGTGCCTGGACGCAGCACGAACCAGCGTCGCAGCGCGATCATGATCGCCTCGACGACCCCGAGGGCGAGCACGACGAGCACGGCCGGCCAGATCTGGCTCGAGTCGTTCTGGGACAGCGCGCCGTCGACCAGCCGTTGCAGCACCTGCGGGATCGCCAGCGCAACGAGGCCCGCGAGCAGGGCGGAGACCATGCCGAAGCAGATGCGCGGCAGGGCCGGCCTGGCGTATGGATAGAGCCGCAGCAGGGTGCGGAACGTGCTCTTCCGTGGTGTGGCCCCTCCGGCGTGGGGCGGATGTTCCTGGGTGGTTGCAGTCATGGTGTGTCCTGAAAAGGTGCGTGGCGTCAAGAAAAGTGGGCGTGGGGGCGACAGAGGTCGCTCGCGGCATGGCGGAAGTCACTGAGCTTCCGAAGTCACTGAGCTTCCGAAGTCACTGAGCTTCCGAAGTCACTGAGCTTCCGGCGCGATGGGCAGCTGGCGTCGAGCTGCCAACGAGAGGCTGGGCGGGCTCGCTACCAGGCGGCGCGGAGCGGGCCGGCGGCAGCAGCAATGGAGGTGCCAAAGGCAGCGCCGGTGTTCGCAACCGTTGCGACCCTGGGCTGTGCTGTCTTTGTCATGTCGGCCTCCTGAGCGCGTCGTATCTTCGTCTTTGCCCCCCTGATCAGGCAGCCTTTCAGACTAGGCCCCGCGGATGCCGCAGCGCAAGCACCAATTCTTGCCCCCGCGAAACTGCAGTTGTGGTCACTAAAACGCGCTCATAACGACCACGACTGCGGTTTCGCGGGAAGGGGGCGGGGCGGGGCTAGCGGACGCGCACGCTCAGGCAGGTGACGCAGCCCTCGAGCTTTTCGAACTCGGAGATGTCGACGGTGACCACGCGGTAGCCGAGCCTGCCGAACAGTGCGGCGGAGCGCGGGGCGGCTGAGGACATCAGCACGGTCTCCCCGTCGAGGACGACGACGGCCGTTCCGGTGGCCTCCGGCACTGGCACGAAACGGTCGAACACGCCCGGGTCGTCGACGAGCGGCGGATAACCGATGACGGTGCCGTCCGGCAGGGCGGTGACGGCGGTCTTCAGATGCAGGGCCCTCGAGATCGGCACGGCGACGACCGTGTAGCCGAGCGGGGCGAGGATCTCGCGCAGTTGGCTGGTGCCCTCCGCGTTCGTGCGCAGGCTCTGGCCCACGTAGACGGTCATGCCGACCTTGAGCACATCGCCGCCGTCGAGCGTGCCGGGCAGCGCGATGTGGTGCACCGGGATGCCGAGCCCCCGCACGGCAGCCTCCGCGCCGGCTGTCTCCGCGCGGCGGCTCGGTGCGCCGGGGCTCGTGACGACGGCGATCCCGCCGAACAGCACCACCGCATCCTCGATGAAGACGGAGTCGGGCAGGTCGTCGGCCGGGGCAACCTCGACGGTCTCGCAGCCCTCAGCGGCCAGCGCCGCGACGTAGTTCCGCCACTGTGCAACGGCCAGTTCCACGTCGACCGGGGTGCGCTTGATGTGGGTCAGCTGGCCGTCGGCCAGGTTCGGTGCTGGGCGACGGACAAGGGCGCGACGCGCGGGCCTGACGGATTCCATGGCGTCAGCCTAGTCGCGGGATCTGACCGTTCCCTGCCCGCGAAACCGCGATTGGGTTGCCGGATCGGACAACTGTTGCCGGTGTGCGGGCAACAGTCGTCCGAATGGCAACAGTCGCGCTGGGCACGATGCCGGGGCGCGCCCGGCCGGACGCGCCCAGGCACCGCGCGCGCTAGACGGCGGCGTCGAGGCGGGCGGCGGCCAGGCGCTCGGCGGCCTCCAGCGTCGTGATGCCCTGGTCGCGCGCATCCGTGAAGATGGTCGCGACGATGTCGCCGATGGCGTCGACCCTCGCGGCGATGGCGTCGAGGTCGGCGTCCGGCTCGCCGGCGAGCGCGAGGTAGATCACGCCGCCGGAGTTGACGACGAAGTCCGGAGCCCAGAGGATGCCGCGGGAGTCGAGCTCGGCGGCGCCCTCCGGCGACGCGAGCTGGTTGTTGGCGGCTCCGACGACACCGAGCACGTTGAGCTCGCCGATCACCTGCGGGGTGAGGACCCCGCCGAGGCCGCAGGGCACGAACAGGTCGGCCTGGACGCGGTGCGCGCCGGCGACGGGAACCCAGTCGGCGCCGAGTTCCTCGGCCAGTTCGCGCTTCTCGAGGTTGACGTCGGTCACGGTCAGCCGGGCGCCGGCCGCGGCGAGCGCCCTGGCCAGGCGGCCGCCGACCTGGCCGAGGCCGGAGATGACGATGTGGCGTCCGGCCACCTCGCGGCTGCCGAAGAGCGCCTCGAGGGTGGCGACGAGGCTCGCGTAGACGCCGGCTGCGGTTGCGTCGGCCGGTTCGCCGACGCCGCCGCTCGCGGCGGGCAGGCCGCAGACGTTGGGGGTGCGCTCGGCGACGATGGCCATGAGCTCGGCGCTCGTGCCGACATCCTCCGCGGTCATGTAGGCGCCGTTCAGGCTTTCGATCGCGTCGCCGAGGTCGAGCATGGCGTCGCTCTTCTGCTCGTCGGTGAGCACGGTGCCGGTCGGCAGGTAGATGACGGACTTGCCGCCGCCGCGGTTGAGGCCCGCGGCCGCGTTCTTGAGCGTCATCGCGGCCGAGAGGCGCAGCGCGTCGGCGACGGCCTCGGTCCAGTTCTCGTACTGCCACACGCGGGCGCCGCCGAGGGCCTGGCCGAGGCGGGTGGAGTGAACGGCAACGGTGATGACGAGTCCCGAGCGGACGCCGGTGGTGATGAGCACGCGCTCGTGCGTGAACGGGATTCCGACGAGAGCATCCAGCGACAGTGATGGTTGCATGAGGGTCATGAAATGGGTCTCCTTGACGACAGCCTTGTGGGCAGGGGTGTGCCGCTCAATTGTGTTGGGCGGATACCTCAAGACTAGCCGCGCCGGGGCCGAGCGAGGGCCTAGGCCTGGTCCTGATCCCGCTCCTGGATCGGGATGGACTCGGTGAACACCTGGGCGCGGTGCCTGGCCTCTTCGTCGCCGGAGAACAGCCCGGGGGCCTCCGTGACGGGGCGCTCCCCCGCAGGCTTCGGCGAGGGTGTTTCCGCCCCGGACGGAGCCTGGCGCACCTCGACCCGGCCGAGCGGCAGCGCCTCGGGGTTCTCTGCGTTCAGCCACGCGATCAGGTTCTCCCGCACGAGGCAGCGCAGGTCGAACAGGGTGGGGGCGTCGCTGGCGGAGACGAGCACGCGCACGCGCACGTAACCGCCGACGGCATCCGTCACCTGGAGCACCACCGCGCGTTTGTCCCAGAGGTCGGTCTGGGCGACGATGCGGTCCAGTTCCTCGCGCATGGCCGCCGGGTTCACCCGCCAGTCCAGGTCGAACTCGATCGCCCCGAGCAGCTCGCTCGTGTGCCTGGTCCAGTTCTGGAACGGGTTGGTCGTGAAGTAGGTCGAGGGCAGCACCATGCGCCGGTCGTCCCAGATGTGCACGACGATGTAGGTGAGGGTGATCTCCTCGATCTTGCCCCACTCGTTCTCGACGATGACGACGTCGTCGACCCGGAGCGCGTTGTTGAACGCGAGCTGCATTCCGGCGAAGACGTTCGCGAGCGTCGACTGGGCGGCGAGCCCGGCGACGACGCTGAGCAGGCCGGCCGAGGCGAACAGGCTGGCGCCGGCTGCGGCGGCGCCGGGGATGCTGAGCAGAACCGTGCCGATCGCGCAGATCACGATCACGACCACCCCGATGCGCCGGAGCATGCGCAGCTGGGTGTGCACCCGCCTGGCGACGCGGTTGTCGCGCACGTCGATACGGTACCGCCGGGCCGCGACGTCTTCGAAGAAGTACATCAGCGCACAGGCCAGCCAGGTCGCCGCGACGATGAGCATTGCGCGGAAGACGAAGTGAATCAACTCGGTGGGGGCGCCGGGGGCATGGAGGTACAGGGTGGTGGCCAGCCAGGTGGCGCCCACCAGGATGACGATGCGGAACGGCACCCTGGCCAGGCGCACGAGCGCGCCGGCCCAGTGGTGCCGGCGGCCGGCGAGCCGGAACGCGAACGCCGTGACGGCCGTGATGGCGACCGCGGCGACCACGGCCACCGCGAGCGCGATCACCAGCGGCGGCACGGTCACCCCGAACACTGTCACGAGCGGTTAGTGGAAGAAGTGACGCTCGCCGGTGAAGTACATGGCGACGCCGGCCTCAACGGCCGCCGCGATGACCTCTTCGTCGCGCACCGAGCCGCCGGGCTGCACGACCGCCGTGACACCGGCGTCGAGCAGCACCTGCAGGCCGTCCGCGAACGGGAAGAAGGCGTCCGATGCCGCAACCGAGCCGGCCGCCCGGTCACCGGCGCGGAGCACCGCGAGGTGGCAGGAGTCGACCCGGTTGACCTGGCCCATGCCGACGCCGACGGATGCGCCGCCGCGGGCCAGCAGGATCGCATTCGACTTCACCGAGCGGCAGGCCGTCCACGCGAACTCGAGGTCCGCGCGGGTTACCGCGTCGACCTCGTCGCCGGCGACGAGCTGCCAGGCGGAGGAGTCGAAGTCCTCGAAGGTGTCGGCTTCCTGCACGAGCAGGCCGCCGGAGATCTGGCGCAGCTCGAGCGAGGAACGGCGGTAGTCGGCCGGCAGTTCGAGCAGGCGGATGTTCTTCTTCGCGCTCAGCAGCTTCAACGCTTCCGGCTCGAATCCAGGCGCGACGAGTACCTCGGTGAAGATCTGGCTGATCGTCTCCGCCATGCCGAGGGTGACCGTGCGGTTGGCGGCGATGACGCCGCCAAACGCGGAGACCGGGTCGCAGTCGTGGGCGCGGCGGTGGGCGGAGGCGATCGCATCCGGCGCCTTCGGCGTGGCGATCGCGATGCCGCACGGGTTCGCGTGCTTGATGATGGCCACGGCCGGCTCGGCGAAGTCGAAGGCGGCGCGCACCGCCGCATCCGCGTCGACGTAGTTGTTATACGACATGTCCTTGCCGTGCAGCTGAACGGACTGGGCGATGCCTTGGCCGCCCTCGCCGACGTACAGCGCGGCAGCCTGGTGCGCGTTCTCGCCGTAGCGCAGCACGGCCTTGCGGGTTGCCTCGATGGCGAGGGTGTCCGGGAACATCGTCTCGGTGTCGACGTCGGCGCCGATCACGGCGTCGAACTGTTCGACGATGTCCTCGCCGAGCGCCTCGGTGTCGTCCTGCCACTGGTCGTAGACGTTCTCGGTGAACCAGGCGGAGACGCTGAGGTCGTAGCCGGCGGTGTGCTCGAACGCGAGCGAGGCGAGCTTCTGGCGCTGGCGCAGGGTCGTGCCGCCAGCCTGGACCGCCGCAATGATCTCGGGGTAGTCCTCCGGGTCGACCACGATCGCGACGTTGGCGTGGTTCTTCGCCGAGGCGCGCACGAGGGCAGGGCCGCCGATGTCGATCTGCTCGATGACGTCGGCCGGCTCGGCACCGGACTGCACGGTCTCGACGAACGGGTACAGGTTCACCACGACGAGCTCGAACGCGGCGATGCTGAGGTCTCTCAGCTGGTCTTCGTGCGCCTCGAGGCGCAAGTCGGCGAGGATGCCGGCATGCACGGACGGGTGCAGGGTTTTCACCCGGCCGTCGAGGGATTCGGGGAACCCGGTGACGGTCGAGACATCCGTCACCTCGTGGCCTGCCCGGCGAATGGTGGCGGCCGTCGACCCGGTCGAGACGATTTCAACGCCGGCCGCGGCGAGCGCGTCGGCCAGTTCGACCAGGCCCGCCTTGTCGCTGACCGAGATGAGGGCGCGCTTCACCGGGATGATGTCCCGGTCGCGGTACAGGCGCTGCGCGGTGGTGTGAACGCTCATGCGTTGGAAGGCTCCTTGAGGTCGACGTGTCCGTTGGCAATGTCGAGCACGGCCTGCACCAGCAGGCGCCGCTCGACGGTCTTGATGCGGTCGTGCAGGGAAGATTCGGTGTCGCCCGGCAGGATCGGGACCCGCTCCTGGGCGATGATCGGTCCCTCGTCGACGCCGTTATCGACCACGATGAGGCTGGCTCCGGTCTGGCTGACCCCGGCCGCGAGCGCATCCCTCACGCCGTGCGCGCCGGGGAACTCGGGCAGGTAGGCAGGATGCGTGTTGATCAGGTGCGGGGACAGCGCGGCGACCACGCGCGGCGGCAGCAGGCGCATGAAGCCGCTGAGCACGACGAGGTCGGGCTGCCACTGCCGGATCTGCGTGAGCAGTTCGTCGCCCCACGCATCGCGGTCGGGGTGGGCGGAAAACGGCACCGTGAAGGTGGGGATCCCGAACTCTTCACCGAGGGCGAGCCCCTCCGCGTCACGGTCGGCGCCGACGGCGACGACACGTGCGGGAAATTCGGCGTCCTCCGACGCCTCGAGAAGGGCACGCAGGTTCGATCCCCCGCCTGAGATCAAAACGACGAGTGAGAGCACGCTTCGAGCTTACCGTTTCAGCCGGGCGTCGGCCTTCACGCCCGCGACCGGCGCTGGACCTGCGCTCACCAGGCTTCCGGGCTGCCGACCGTGCTTTTTCGCCGCACTGGAACAGGTGAGATCATCCCGACACCGGCTCCGATGCCGATTTCGACGGCCGCGAGCACGCCGACCAGGAGCGGGTTGGGTCCGACGTCCGCGAGACGCCCGGGCCCGATTGCGCCGGACGACCACCAGGCGAGCAGGCCGAGCAGGATGCCGGCGACGGCTCCCATCACGAGGCCGGTGGCCACCCGCTGCGCGGTGGTCTGCTCCGGGGCACTGGGGCGGCCCGGCCAGTGCCGGGCGAGCACGCCCGCGGCGAACCCGGCCAGAACCGGCACGAGCAGACCGATGAAGCCGAGCGCGAGTGTGCCGTGCGGGAGCGCGCCAAGGATCGGCAGGCCGGGCACGGAGCCGAGCGAGGTGCCGACCGGCGACACGCTGGTGCCGACCCCGATGGCGATTCCGGGGCCGACGAACCAGGCGGCCGCCCAGATGACGAGGTTCGGGATGAGCGCGAGTTGCGCGAGCGTGAGGGTGATGCCGCCCATCACGTCGGCCTGCATCGACTCATACAGGCCGATGATGGTCGCGTAGTTGACCACGATGAGCGCGGCGACGACGACGGCCGACACCGCGATGACCGCGACGGCCGCTGCGGTGCCGCCTCGCAGCGCCCCCTCGAGAACGGCGTGGGTGGAGCGGGAGAGCGCGTCGTAGCGCCGACGGATGCTGCCGCCCACACCCCAGGGCCCGGCGCCGACGAGCACGCCCGCCGCGAAGATCGCGGTCGGCAGGAGGATCCCCTGCAGTTCGGCGGGCCGCACGACCTCGGCGCTCGCGGAGAAAGTGATCAGGGCGGCGAGGATGCCGTAGGCGAGGATCGAAGCGACCACGCCGATCACGCGGTTCCCGGCCTCGACGGCCCGTTTGCCGGTACGCACGCCGAGGAGCACGGCCAGCAGGGCGAAGCCGAGCGGGGCGATTGTGATCGGGAACGGCGTCGCAGCGGCGGGCAGGCCGAGCGCGGAAACGACGGCCGGGGTGAGGTGCACGGTGAGGTCGACCCCGTTGCCGAGCAGCCAGACATCCGCTGCGGCACGCCAGAAGACGACCCAGTCGATGGCGAGGCCGAAGCGCGTGGCCCAGAGGATGGTGAGCGGCACCAGGGCGATGCCCATGCCGATGGCTACGACAATGAGCGCCTCGAGCGCGGCGAGCAGGGCTGTCGTTATGCGGTTCATCGGCCTCTGAGCCTACCCGCCGATTCGTCCCCTCCCGGCGTGCGCGTGCGGTGCGTGCGAATTCGACCGAGATTCTGGATTCGACCGAAATCCTGACCGGCTACTTGCGGTACGGCGCCTTGACCATGGCGACGGCCGCCGCGATTCCGAGAATGGCACCGACGATGACGAATGCGGTGAGTCCGAGGGTGAGAAAAGTCTCCATCGGACCAGTATGGCGCGCACCATTGCCCCCGGCCATGGATTTGTGCCCGAGGCACGCGAAAGGGCCCGGCGAAAAACGCCGGGCCCTTCCAACTCGTGCGCTTTACAGTGCGGCGAGGACCTCGCGAAGCAGGGTCGCGGTCTCACTCGGCGTCTTGCCGACCTTGACCCCGGCGGCCTCAAGGGCCTCCTTCTTGCCCTGGGCGGTGCCCGCTCCGTCGGCGACGATGGCGCCGGCGTGTCCCATGGTCTTGCCCTCGGGTGCGGTGAAGCCGGCGACGTAGCCGATGACCGGCTTGGTGACGTGGGCCTTGATGTACTCGGCCGCCTTCTCCTCGGCGTCGCCGCCGATCTCGCCGATCATGACAATGACCTTGGTCTCCGGGTCAGCCTCGAACGCTTCGAGCGCGTCGATGTGCGTGGTCCCGATGATCGGGTCGCCGCCGATGCCGATCGCGGTGGAGAAGCCCAGGTCGCGCAGTTCGTACATCATCTGGTAGGTCAGGGTGCCCGACTTGGAGACGAGGCCGATCGGGCCCTTGCCGGTGATGTTCGCCGGCGTGATGCCGACGAGCGCTTCGCCGGGCGTGATGATGCCGGGGCAGTTCGGGCCGATGATGCGGGTCTTGTTGCCCTTGGCCTTGTTGTAGGCCCAGAACTCGGCCGAGTCCTGCACCGGCACGCCTTCGGTGATGATGACCAGCAGCGGAATCCCGGCGTCGATCGCTTCGATGACGGCGTCCTTGGTGAAGGCCGGCGGGACGAACGCGATGGAGACATCCGCGCCGGTCTTTTCGATGGCCTCGGCGACCGTTCCGAAGACGGGCAGCTCGACGTCGCCGTGCAGGACCGTGGTTCCGGCCTTGCGGGCGTTGACGCCACCGACGACCTGGGTGCCGGCCTTGAGCATGAGGGCGGTGTGCTTGGTGCCCTCGCCGCCGGTGATGCCCTGGACGATGACCTTGGAGTCCTTATTGAGGAAGATTGACATTCTCTTGCGTCCCTTACTTCGCGGCGTTGGCGAGTTCGGCGGCCTTGTCGGCGCCCTCGTCCATGGTGGCGGCCAGGGTCACCAGCGGGTGGTTGGCCTCGGTCAGGATGCGACGGCCTTCCTCGACGTTGTTGCCGTCGAGGCGAACGACGAGCGGCTTGTTCGCGGAGTTGCCCAGTTCGGCCAGCGCGCCGACGATGCCCTTGGCGACGGCGTCACACGCGGTGATGCCGCCGAAGACGTTGACGAACACCGACTTGACCTGCGGGTCGCCGAGGATGACGTCGAGGCCCGCTGCCATGACCTCGGCGGATGCTCCGCCCCCGATGTCGAGGAAGTTGGCCGGCTTCACGCCGCCGTGGTTTTCGCCGGCGTAGGCGACGACATCCAGCGTGCTCATCACGAGCCCGGCGCCGTTGCCGATGATGCCGACCTCGCCGTCAAGCTTGACGTAGTTGAGGTCGTTCTCCTTGGCCTTGGCCTCGAGCGGGTCGGCCGCGGCCTTGTCCTCGAGAATGGCGTGCTTGGGGTGGCGGAATCCGGCGTTCTCGTCGAGGGTGACCTTGCCGTCGAGGGCGATGATGTCGCCCTCTTCCGTCAGCACGAGCGGGTTGACCTCGACCAGGGTCGCGTCCTCGCCCTTGAACACGTTGTAGAGCTTGACGAAGACCGGGGCAACCTTCTCAACGAGCTCGGCCGGGAACTTCGCGGCGATCGCGATCTCGCGGGCCTTGGCCAGGTCGATCCCGGCGGTGGGGTCGATGGCGGTGTAGGCGAGCGCCTCGGGCTTCTCGACGGCGAGAACCTCGATCTCCACGCCACCCTCGTAGCTCGCGAGCGAGAGGTACGAGCGGTTGGAGCGGTCCAGCAGCACGGAGAAGTAGAACTCCTGCGCAATGCGCGCTCCGCCGGCAACCATGACCCGGTTGACGGTGTGGCCCTTGATGTCGAGGCCGAGGATGGCGCGGCCTGCGGCCTCTGCGTCATCCGGGGTCTTGGCAACCTTGACGCCGCCGGCCTTGCCGCGGCCGCCGACCTTGACCTGGGCCTTGACGACGACAACACCGCCGAGCTTCTCGGCGGCCGCACGCACCTCCTCAGGAGTGTCCGCGATGATGCCCGGCAGAACCGGGACTTCGTACTGCTCAAATAGGTCTCTGGCCTGGTATTCGTAAAGATCCACGCTGCTCTTCCAATCCGCGTCTTAGCGTTCATGCATGGTGAGGGGTGACGGGCACAGCAGTCGGCGTCGGATTTAGCTCGACATCAAGACATACAGGCCCGGACAAACTCTACCTGCCCTGCCGTGCAAGCAGAACCTCGCGCAGCCAGACCGAGTCCCGCGACGACACGGAGCCGTCGCGATGACACGGTGCTGGCCAGGCGGGCACCGGAGTGGTTGGCTACTGGCATGACTGAACAGGCTCACGGCGTCGATCCGCACACGGCAGGGCATGCATCCAGACTGAACTGGCTGCGTGCCGGGGTACTCGGGGCGAACGACGGCATCGTCTCCGTCGCCGCCCTGGTCGTCGGCGTCGCGGCCGCGACACCGGATGCCGCCGCCATCCTGATCGCCGGCGTCGCGAGCCTGCTCGCCGGTGCCATCTCCATGGCCCTCGGCGAGTACGTGTCGGTGAGCAGCCAGCGCGACACGGAGCGCGCGCTCATCGCCAAGGAGCGCTACGAGCTCGAACACATGCCGGAGCAGGAACTCGCCGAACTCGCCGGCCTGTACGAGGCGAAGGGGCTCACCCCGCAGACCGCCCGCCAGGTCGCGGCCGAACTGACCGAGCACGACGCGCTCGCCGCGCACCTCGAGGTGGAGCTGCACATCGGCACGGAGGAGCTGTCCAACCCGTGGCACGCCGCGATCGCATCCGCCATCGCCTTCACGGTCGGCGCCATCCTGCCGCTGCTCTCCGTGCTGCTGCCGCCGCCGGAGTGGCGCCTTCCGGCGACGTTCATTTCCGTGCTGGTCGCCCTCGTGATCACCGGCTGGCTCAGCGCCTACCTGGGCGGGAGCCCCCGGGCCCGCGCGATCAGCCGCGTCGTCATCGGCGGCCTGCTCGCCCTCGTCGTCACCTACGCGATCGGCGCCCTGATCGGCACCTCCGTCTAGCCCCCTCCCCTGCCCCTCCCCCTCCCGCTCCCCCTCCCCTCACCTTCCCTTCCCCTTCCGCGAACACGCAGTTGTGGTCGTTATGCGGGCCGTTTAGCGACCACAACTGCAGTTTCGCGGAAGGGTGGGGGAGAGGATGCGGGGAAAAAGGAGAGGATGGAGGCATGGCAATCCAGCGAGTCCGTCCGGCATTCGTCATCACGGCGGCGGCCATCGACGCCGCGCTCCTGCTCGTCTTCGTGCTGATCGGGCGGGCCAGCCACAGCGAGGGGCCGCTCGGCGCGCTCTGGACCTGGTGGCCGTTCCTCGGCGGGCTGGCGATCGGCTGGCTCGTGATGCGCGCCTGGCGGAGCCCGCAGCGGATCGTCTGGACAGGCATCGGCATCTGGGTGGCAACCGTGGCCGGCGGGATGCTGCTGCGCGCGCTCTCCGGACAGGGCGTGCAGCCGAGCTTCGTGATCGTGACCACCATCGTGGTCGGGGTGTTCCTGCTCGGCTGGCGCGGCATCGCACTGCTCGTGCAGCGGAGATTTTCGCAAAACGCCGCGTAAACGGGTCCGCCTCAGCGGCGAATCGCAAAAATCTCCGCGGTACGGTCTCCGCGGTAGCGCTGGTTAGACGAGGATCTTCAGCGCGGTGTTCCAGTTGAACGACTCGAACGCCGGGTTGGCCTGCAGGGTCATCACGAGGAACTGGAAGCCATCGAGTTCGCGTGCCCGACGCAGCGGGCCGACATCGATCGGGCGCAGCCCTGCGTCGGTGACGAAGGACGCGACCTGTGCCCTGGCATCGGCGGAATCCGACGCGATGAAGACGTCGAGCGGCTGGCCGGCGACGGACCCCGCGACGAGCGTGCCGGCGAAGGTGGTGTTGAAGGCCTTGACGACCGTGACGCCCGGGGCCGCGAGGGCCTGGATCTCCTCGGCGGCGGAGGTGCCCGGCGCCACGACGAGCGAGTCGAACGTGGCGAAGTCGATCGGGTTCGTGATGTCGATGACGGTCTTGCCGGCCAGGTCGGCGCCGTATCGGGTCACCATCTCCCTCGCCGCGTCGTACGGCAGGGCCAGCACGACAAGGGCGCCGGCGGGAACGCTCTCCGTGCTTCCGGCCGTGACCTGCGCGCCAAGCTCGGCGGCCAGCGCCTCGGCCTTGGCCGGTTTGCGATCGAGAATCTGCAGGCTCCGGCCGGCGGCGACCGCCCTGGTGCCGATGCCGCGGGCCATGTTGCCGCTGCCGATGATGGTGATGTCGGTCATGATGTTCTCTTCCTGAGGGTCGTCTGGGAATCGGGGACGTCGCCCGCGCACTGCATTTATGCACAGCGTATTTACTTGAAGCGACAACTAAAGAGTAGATCCATTTACTTGAAACATCAAGTTAAATGTTAGAATCGGCGCATGACGGAACCTCGCTGGCTGACGGATGACGAACGGCAGGCCTGGCTGCGCCTGGTCGCGGTGACCATGCTCCTGCCGAGCCGGCTCGAGGCGGAGCTCAAACGGGACTCCGGCCTGAGCCATTTCGAGTACTACGTGCTCGCGATGATCTCGGAGAGCCAGGGGAAGTCGCTCCCCCTGACCGAACTCGCCTCGAGGACGAACGCCTCCCTGTCCCGCCTGTCGCACGTGATCGGCCGGCTCGAGCAGCAGGGCTTCCTCACCCGCAGCACATCCCCGCACGACGGCCGTGCGTCCATTGCGACCCTCACGGATGACGGCTGGGAGAAGGTCGTCGCGAGCGCTCCCGGCCACGTCGAGGAGGTGCGGCGAGTCGTCTTCGACCCGCTGACGCCGCGCCAGGTCGCCCAATTGAACGAGATCTGCGGTCGTCTGCTCACCACGCTCGATCCGGAGCACCGCCTGCTCGGCCTCGACTGACCGGAACGCTCAGCTCCGGACGGCTCAGCGCTCGAGTTCGTCGTTCTCGACCTCGACCTCGAGGCTTCGATCATCGTCGTCGAGGTCGACGGGGCGTTCGTCCGCATCGCCCGCCCAGACCTCGTCTTCCTCTTCCTCGATGGGGAGGTCGTCAACGAGGGTCATGTCGATGTCGTCGATCGCGCGGTTCTCGTCGACGCCTTCGCTTGCCGCGTCCGACCGCTTGGGCCAGAGTTCGTTCGGGTCGCTCGGCATCACAGGACCTCCTCGTGCTGACGCGGGAATGTCCCCGCGGGAGCCACGGTACGCTCCTCTCCCGGTGCCGACAAGCGCCGGTCGGGCATCCGGTTTGGCCCCGCGGCGACGGTCTTCACGCCCGGTCCACCCGCGGCTCAGGAGCGGCTCAGGCCGGGCCTCTCCGGAGTCCGGGCGTGGCGAGCAACCGTCCGTCCCGAAGCACCGCGAGCACCTCGATCGGAAAGCCGGCTGTGCTGCGGTCGAGCGCGGCCTGTCCTCCGGCAATGATCGTCGTGGCCAGAACGTCGGCGGTCACGATGTCGGGCGCGAACACGCTGACCTGAAGGTAGGGCGACGGCCCGCCGTCCACGGCCGTCCAGATGTGCTCTCCGCGTTCGGCGCTGCCGGAGGTCGCGATGGCCCGCAGCGGTTCGGTCAGCGACACGTTGGCCAGCACGCTCTGCCGGTCCCCCGGGTCGACAATGGCCGTGACCCAGTCGGCGCCGTCCTCCGGGTGGCCGCCGACGAGGATGTCGCCGCCCGCGTTGACGCTGAACGCGTCGATGCCGAGCCGTACCAGCTCCTCGCCGGCCTCGGCGATCGCCAGGCCCTTCACCACTCCGGAGAGGTCGAGTACGCCGTCCGCGCGGTGCGGGGTGAAGACCCCGTCGGTGCGCTCGCGCCAGGCCAGGGCGACGGCGTAGCAGTCGAGCAGTGGCGCGCTGGCCTCTGTGAGGCGCAGTCCCCCCCGGGCGATGCGGCTGAGTTCCGAGTCCTCCCGGTACAGGCTGAAGCGCTCGTCCCAGCCGCGGAACACCCGCTCGGCCGCGCCCAGGGCAGCGTCACGCAGCGCAGCGTCGGCACCGATCGCGCCGCCGAGTCGGATGCTCACCACGGTGCCCATCGACTGGAACGTGAGCGCAGTGGCCCCGGCCCGGCTAGAACTGTGCGGCATCGAGCGCGGCCTGCAGCGACGTGACGTACCCGGAACTCGTGTACGTGGCCCCCCCGACGTTCTGCACCTGTGCGGACTGGGCCGACAAGACTTCGGACCGGAGGATGGGCGCCGCCTGGTTGCTGATGGCCACCGACTTGCCGCCGCGGTCGGTCAGCTGGAGCGGCGTGACATCCGTGATCTTCCCGTTCTTGATGGTCACCGAGACCTGCACGTTGCCGTACTGGGTCTGCGCGACCGACCCGGTGAAGGTTTTGGCCGTCGCTGCGGGGGCTGCCGAGGGGGTGGCGGAGGGCGAGGCGGAGGCCGATGGCGACGGGGTGGCCGAAGCCGACGCCGACGACGTGGCCGCGGGGGCGGACACGATCTTGGCGGGCGTCGAACCGCCGGCCTGGGTGCCGAGCTCCCAGCCGATGCCGAGAACGGCGACGGAGGCCAGTGCGGCGTAGGCCGCTGCACGCTTTCTCACCAGTCGAACCTTTCGTAGTGGATCTGCCGGGCCGGCAGGCCCGCCGACTTGGCATCCCGCACGACTTCGTCGGTCCACCGCCGGGGACCGCAAATGTACACGTCGGCGTCGCGAAGCTTGGTAACGATGGTCGCCAGCGTCACGCCGGCCGCCACGGCATCCGCCGGCAGCCAGCTGTCGACCCCCGCCGGCCTCTTCCCGGCGATGACGCGCAGCTCGGCGCCGCGGCGCCGGCACAGCGCCGCCACTTCGTCGGCGAGGTAACTGTCACCGAGCGTGTGCGACCGGAGGATCACAGTCGCGTCGCCGGGCGCGAACGACGCGCTCTCGAGCAGGGAGCGGATCGGCGCGACGCCGATGCCGGCGGCGATGAGCACGATCCGCGGCGAGGTCCTGGCCTGCTCGGTGAACAGGCCGTACGGACCTTCGAAGCTCACCCGAGTGCCCTTGGGCAGGCGGGGCAGCTCGGCCGTGGCGTCGCCGAGCCCACGCACAGTGACGCGCAGGGCGTCTCCGGACGGGGCCGCCGACAGCGAGAACGGATGCGCCTGCCACCAGAGTCCGGGCGTCCAGAAGCGCCAGATGAAGAACTGCCCGGCGCTGGCATTGAGCCTGGGTAGCCGGCGCCCCGTGAGCCGGATCGAGACGACTCCGGGAGCCACCCGGTCGACGCCCTGCACGACCAGGCCGTGCCGGATCGAGCGCGCGACCGGGATGATGAACCGGAACACCAGGATCGACCCGGCGACCCCGGCGTACAGGGTCAGCCAGTAGTAACGCTGGATGGTTCCGTCGCTGAGCAGGCCGCCGACGCTCAGCTGGTGCGGGATCGCGACGAGCACGGCGGCATAGGCGAGCATGTGCACGAGGTGCCACGCCTCATAGCGGAGGCGGCGGCGCACGACGACGATGGAGGTCACGACCACCACGATCAGCAGGCCCAGGCCCACGAAGGCGAGGGGCATGTCCGGCAGCGTGCTGAGCATGATCCACACCTCGGCGAAGACCGACGCCGGCTGCACGAGGGCGTAGCCGACGATCAGGAGCACCGCGTGGCCGAGGATCAGGTACAGCGCCGGCTTGCCCAGCGACTGGTGCACGGCCATGGCCCGGTCGTGACCGAAGGCCCGGTCGATGAGCGGAAGCCGCGCGGCCAGCAGCAGCATGACGAGCAGGAGGTCGCTGCCGACGAGCCCGGCGAGCACGCCGAGCGAGGTGAGCGCGTCGGCCAGGGTCCCGAACCGGGACGCCCCGCCGTCGGCCAGGAAAATGGCGATCACGATGGCGACCGACAGGACGCAGAGAACCTGGAGCGTGTCGGCGATGCGCATCCGCCGCTGGTAGGCGGGGTGCACGCGGCGCGTGCGCCCGGGTCGGGCACGGGCCGGTCGTTGAGTACGAGTGGCGATGCTCATGGTTTGATCCTCACGGGCCCACCCATCCAATTGCTATCGAAAACCTGAGAGTCGCCTGTGCGACTCCAATGACTGCTCTCAGACGCCGCCCGGAAGTCCCGTGCCCCGTAGCCGTGCGCGCCGGGCGCCCGCGCGGGCCAGCAGCACGATCAGGATGGCAATTCCCCCGCCGAGCGCAGTTTCCACGGTGCGATCGACCAGCAGCGCCTGGATCGGGAGCGGGCTGGCGAGGTGGGCAACGGTGAGGGCAAGCGGCGTGATGAACAGGAGCGCCGCGCCATAGTGCCGGCCGACGAGGATCTCCGCCCCGAACTGGCCGATCGCGATGACCACGATGAGCACGGCGACGGGCGGGTTCGGCACGAGCACGAGCCCGGTCACGACGACGCCGAGCACGGTGCCGACAATGCGGTGGAAGGCCCGCGCCGTGGAGTGCGCGGCCCTCGGCGGTGGCAACACGGCGACCACGCTGACAACCGCCCAGTACGGATGCCCGATCCCGGCGAGAATCGCGAGCCCTCCGGCCGCGAGCACACCGACCACATTCTGGGCGATGGTCAACCACACCTGTCCGTCCCGGTACGCGGCCGGGCGCACGCCGGAACTGCGGGGAAGCTGCTTGAAGAAGTCAGCCGACCGGTCGCCCGCCGCACGCCGGATCGCCCAGCCGGACATGGTGAGCACCCACGCGAACGCGGCGGCCGCGACTCCGACCAGCATCCGCGGCAGCACCTCTGCGGCCGGTGTCGGCACCTGGGCGCAGACGACGTAGGCGAACACGAAGAAGATCGGCGTGCGGGGGAACAGGCCGGCCGTCGACGCGACCAGGATTCCGATGGCGATGACCCCGACCAGGCCGAGCGCGAGGACCGGCAGCGGCGCATCGGACACGGCCATCAGGATTCCGAAGGCGATGCTGCCGAGCTGGCAGAGCGCCGCAACCGTGACCGTTCGCGCGCGCATCCGGTACGGCTCGCTCCGCCCGTAGAGCGAGGTCATCGCGCCGAAGCACGCGTAGGCCGCCCAGTCGACGTGACCGAGCGCGACCAGCAGGATGAGCGGGAGCGCGACGGCCAGGGTGGCCCGGAAGGCCACCTCGATGTCGAGGGCGCGCAGGGAGGTGAGCCGCTGAAGCAGGGTCTCCGGCTTCCCGCGTTCCTCGCCGCCCTCCCCCGGCTCCCCGGCCACTAGAGCTTCTCGATGGGCGCGATCTTGATCAGGAGCTTCTTTGCGCCCGCCGTGTCGAACTGCACATGCGCGATGCGCTTGGTGCCCTCACCGGTGACCTGGTTCACGCGTCCTTCGCCGAAGTCGACGTGGCGGATGCGGTCGCCGGCGGCGAGGTTGAGGTCGCCGTTGTCGCGCACCTGCGAGACCCGGTTCGTCCACTCGGTTTTCGGTTTCGGCGCCGGGGGCAGGGCCTGGGTCTCGCCGCGCTTGGCGAAGCCGCCGCCGAAGCCGTCGCGCCTGACGTTGAGCGCGCGCGGCTGGGTGCCGCCGCGGGAGTTTGCCATGCCCGGCGACTGCCTCCAGTCGATGAGGTTCACCGGGATTTCCTGCAGGTACCGGCTCGGCATGGCGACGTTGATGTCGCCGAACTGCGCCCGCGTCATCGCGAGGGAGAGGTACAGGCGCACGCGGGCCCTGGTGATGCCCACGTAGAAGAGGCGTCGCTCTTCGGCCGGGCCGCCGGGCTCATTGGCCGACATCTGGTGCGGCAGCAGCCCCTCTTCGACCCCGGTCAGGAACACGGCCTCGTATTCGAGCCCCTTCGCGGTGTGCAGGGTCATCAGCGAGACGGTTCCGGATGCGTCGTCGAGGTCGTCGGCGGCGGCGACGAGCGACACCTGGGTGAGGAAGTCGACCAGTCCGCTGTCGGGATTGTCCTTGCTGAAGTCCTTCGTCTGGGCGACGAGTTCCTCGATGTTCTCCGCGCGCGCTTCGTCCTGGGGGTCGCGGCTGTTCCGCAGCACAGCGAGCAGCCCGCTGCCGTCGAGCAGGAAGGTGAGCAGCTCCGACACGTTGGCCTGCCCGGCCGGGTTGGCCGGATCGATCTTGAGCGCCGCTTCGTCGAGCAGGGTTGCGAGCTTGAGGATCGCGCCGGTCACCTTGGGGCCGAGGCCGAGCGAGCCGCAGTCGCGCATGGCCTGGCGGAAACTGATCTGGTTGGCCTCGGCGAAGCTGGCCAGCCCGGTCTCTGTTGCGGGGCCGATCCCGCGCTTGGGGGTGTTCAGGATGCGGCGCAGGGCCAGTTCGTCATTCGGGTTGGCGACGGCGATCAGGTAGGCGAGTGCATCCTTGATCTCGGCGCGCTCGTAGAATTTCGTGCCGCCGACCACGCGGTAGGGCACGGCGGAGCGCACGAGGATTTCCTCGAGTGCGCGGGTCTGCGCGTTCGTGCGGTAGAACACGGCCATGTCGCGGTAGGCCATCCCGGCTGCGTGCAGCACCTCGATCTCGTCGGCGACGAACTGGGCCTCGTCGTGGCCGGAGTACGCCGTGTAGCCGACGATCTTCTCACCGTCGCCGCCCGCGCTCCACAGCTTCTTGTCTTTGCGGTCGAAGTTGTGGCCGATCACGGCGTTCGCGGCCGAGAGGATGTTCTGGGTCGAGCGGTAGTTCTGTTCGAGCAGGATCACCTTCGTGCCGGGGAAGTCGCGTTCGAACTCGCTGATGTTGCGGGTATCGGCGCCGCGGAACGCGTAGATCGATTGGTCGGAGTCGCCCACGACGGTGAGCGAGGCGCCGGGGATGGCCCCGGTGGCGTCGCGCAGGTTGCGCACGTGCACCCCGGTCGCCTCCATCTCGTCGGCGAGCGCCGGCTCGACCGGCCGGGTGAGCTCGCGCACGAGCGAGTACTGGGCGTGGTTCGTGTCCTGGTATTCGTCGACCAGGATGTGCCGGAATCGGCGCCGGTACAGGGCGGCGACCTTGGGGAAGGCGCGGAACAGGTAGACCGTTTCGCCGATCAGGTCGTCGAAGTCGAGGGCGTTGGCGGCGCGCAGCCGTTGCGTGTACTGCCGGAAGATCTCGACGAACATGACTTCCTGCGGGTCGCTCATGTTCGCGTTGCGGGCGTAGGAGTCGACATCCGCCAGCTCGTTCTTGAGCTTGGAGATCTTCGCGGACGCGTTGCCCGGCGTGAAGCCGAGCGTGTCGGCGTCGAGGGACTTGATGATGCGCTTGAGGGTGACCTTGGTGTCGGCCGAGTCGTAGATGCTGAAGCTGCTGGACAGGCCGGCGCTCTCCGCTTCACGGCGCAGGATGCGCACGCAGGAGGAGTGGAAGGTGGAGATCCACATTCCGTCGGCGCCCTGGCCGAGGATCGCCGCGACGCGTTCGCGCATCTCGGCGGCGGCCTTGTTGGTGAAGGTGATGGCGAGGACCTGGCTGGGCCACGCCTCGCGGGTTTCGAGCAGGCTCGCGATGCGGCGGGTGAGCACACTGGTCTTGCCGGAGCCGGCGCCCGCGATGATGAGCAGGGCAGGGCCCCGGTACAGGACCGCCTCGCGCTGCTGCGGGTTGAGCCCGTCGAGCAGCGGGCTCTCCTGGGACCCGTGCGGGAACCCTCCGCCCGGCCCGTCGAGGATGATGGGCGTCGCGGACGCGCGGGGGGCCGTCATGGGCGCTGCGGAGACCGAGGGTGCCGGCTGGTGATCCGGGTCGAAAGGCGTCGTCATATCACGCCCAATTCTAGGGCGTGCGTCTGACACCCGGCCGTGTCACAGCTCGTCGCGCACCATCACCGCGAGGTCGGGGTGGTCGGCGAACACCCCGTCTATGCCCGTGGCCATGATGGTGTGGAACTCGGCCTGCCAGCGGCCGAAGTCGGCCTGCAGCCGGCCGCGCTGGAAGGTCTTCGCCAGGAACCGGTTCTCCGGCCGCAGCGTCCAGCAGTAGATCTCGAGGCCGGCGGCGTGGGCGGCGTCGACCAGGTCGGATGCCCCGGTGACGGCGCCGCGGGCATCCGCCTGCAGGATCAGCGCCTTGTCGACGCTGATCCCGTCGACCTGGCGGCCGAGCGCGTACAGCCCCGCCTCGGTGAGGGAGTCGGCGTAGCGGGGCGCCTTCGCGCCGAGCCGGGCGACCTCGTCGAACGGTTTTCCCCGCGCCTCGAGCAGGTAAATCCACTTGCCGAAGATCCCGCGGGCGCGCACCTTGTTGAGCACGCTGCGTTCGAAGCTCTCGATGGTGAGGCGCCCGTCGCCCCGGTTCCAGCCGGCCTCGTTCACCTCGGCGGCGAACAGCTCGTCGAGCGGCAGGCCGATCGACTCGAAGTAGGTGGCGTGCTTGATCTCGGCGACCATGCCGAACGGGCGGCCGGCGTCGTCGGCCGCGCGGTCGATCAGCTCGAACACGTCGCGCAGGCGCAGGATCGGGAACCGGCCGTCGAAGCTGGCGCTGGCCCGGCGAACCTCGGGGAGCCGTTCTCGCGCGCGGAGGGTGCTGAGCTCCGCCCAGGTGAAGTCTTCGGTGAACCAGCCGGTGAGTTGCTTCCCGTCGATCAGCCTGGTGGCACGGCGGCCGGCGAAGTCCGGGCGGGATGCGACATCCGTCGTCCCGGAGATCTCGTTCTCGTGGCGCACCACGAGCACGCCGTCGCGGGTGGCCACAATGTCGGGTTCGACGGCGTCCGCACCGAGCGCAAAGGCCAGCTCGTAAGCGGAGCGGGTGTGCTCCGGACGGTAACCGCTCGCACCACGGTGGCCGATGACGATCGGTTTCATGCCCCAAGGTTAGCCGCGCGACTGCCAGAATCGGGGGAATGACGATGTGGACCGAGCCAACGACCCTCCGGCTGCGGTGGGGAGGCTATCGTGCGCGCTACGCGGCCGGGCTGGCCGCGATCCTGCTGGGCGTTGCCGCGACCAACCTGACGAGCACGTACAGCCTGTGGTTCCTCGGGATCGGGCCGGCGGTGCAGCTGGTCGGCTGGCTCCTGCTCCCCGGCGCGCTCTGGCGCCGCCTGGTCGTGCTTCTGCCCTGCCTCGTCGCGGGCCTCGTGCTCGTCGGCGGCCCCGATTTCGCCGGTGCGTTCGTCGTGCTCCTGGCGGGCTGGCTCTTCGCGCGGCACCGCCCGATGCTCAGCTACCTCGCCCTGCTGCCGCCCACCGCGGCGGTCTTCCTGTTCAAGGCCGAGTTGCATGAGTACAGCCAGAACTGGCTGGCCCTGCTGGCCGGCTCCGTGGTCACGTGCGCGAGCGCCTGGCTGGCCTGGTGGCTGGCCAGGCGACTGGACCGGTCGCAGGCTGTCCCCTCTGCCTCCGACACGGCGGGTGCCCAGCGCGGCTGAATAGACTCTCGGCTAGATTGAACCCAGCACCGAAAGTCGGTGCTGTCTGTCACCCAGCTGATTGTGAGCCCGGAAACCATGGCCTCGTCCAACCCCGCATTCTCGCGCAACGCCGCGTTCGGCGCTCCCGGCGCGCTTGCCTCCGGCAAGGCGCTCTCCGACTCCGACCTGCAGCAGATGTACAACGCCCCGTCTGCGGGCGCGCAGGACACCGACCGGATGACCTACGAAGACACCATCGCCAAGACCGCGCTGAGCTTCGCGCTGCTCGTTGTCGCGGCGGTCGCCGCCTGGGTGGTCACTCCGACCATGCCGATGCTGCCCATCCTGGGCGCGGTCGTCGGCCTGGTGCTCGGCCTCGTCAACACCTTCAAGAAGGTGCCGTCCCCCGGCCTGATCCTCGGCTACGCGGTCGCCGAGGGCCTTTTCGTCGGCGGCATCTCCAACATCTTCGATCGGATCTACCCCGGCGTCGTCGTGCAGGCCGTGCTCGCCACCCTCGTCGTTGTCGGCGTGACGCTCGCCCTGTTCGCGAACGGCAAGATCCGCGCCTCGAAGCGTGCGACCAAGGTCTTCCTCGTCGCGATGGTCGGCTACATGGTGTTCTCGCTGGTCAACTTCGGCCTCATCGCCTTCGGTGCGATCAGCAGCCCGTTCGGCCTTCGCAGCGCCGAGATCTTCGGAATCCCGCTCGGCGTCGTGATCGGCCTGCTCGCCGTGCTGATGGCCGCGTACTCGCTCGTGCTCGACTTCGACTTCATCCAGCGCGGCGTGAACAACCGCGTCCCGCGCAAGTACGGCTGGTCCGGCGCGTTCGGCCTGATGGTCACCGTCGTCTGGCTCTACGTGGAGCTGCTGCGCCTGTTCGCGATCTCCCGCAACTAGCCGGATCCCGCACACGACGGAAGGGCTGCCCCTCGGGTGAATTCCAAGGGTGGTGCAACACTCATGGAAGAGAACCAGAGCCTAACCGCGCAGGGCTCCGCTCAGTTATTCTGACCGGGGGGCGCCGACCTCCTCGAGAACATCGTCGGTATCACCAACGCAGTCAGCTGAGCAAAGGCTCTCCCTCGGGCCTGTCCTCAGCCGAACGTGCAGTCGACGATGATTTTTCTCAGAGCGGTCTCGAGAACGGCGAGTTCCTGATCGTCGAGCCGCTCGACGAACAGTTTCGACACACCGCGAAGATGGACCGGCACAGTTTCGGTCACACGTGCGACACCGGCGTCGGTCAAGGCGACAACCACGCCGCGCCCGTCCTCAGAGGCGTTCGCCCGACGTACCAGACCCTCATCAACCAGCCTCGCGACGCGGCGGGTCAACCCCGAGCGGGAGAGGAGCGCGCGGGCGGCGAGCTCCGTCATCCGTAGCTGGCCGCCCGCGTCAGCCAGCTGAGCCAATACGTCGAAGTCGGCGAGGCGCAGGACGGTGTCCTCCCTGAGATCGGTATCGAGCTGGCGCATGAGCGTGGCGTGCGCCTGCAGCAAAGCGCGCCACGCCCGCTCTCCGCGCCGACCCGGCAGCGACTCCTCGACAAGCCGGCCGAAGAGGGCAGCTACATCACCCGGTGGGGAATCTCTTTGCATATCAACTAGTTAAATCCAATGTACTTGCGATCGCAAGTACATTCCCTCGGTGAGGAGGACCGTCTCATGACCGAAGTCCAGGCCGACCTCGACAGGACACTCAGCGGTCGATTCGCGGCCCCGGCGGAGGAGGCCCGCGTGACGCGAGCCGCCGCCGCGCTAGAAGCGAACGGGATCACCGTCCTCCGCGCCTCGAACAGGGCAGAAGCGAAACGGATCGTCCTGGATCTCATCCCGGCGGGGTCACAGGTGCACCAGGGTGCGTCGCAATCGCTCGAGGCTTCGGGCATCACCGAGGAGCTAGAGAGGTCCGGTCGGTACGAGCCCCTCCGACCTCGGATCCTCAGTATGGACCGGGCGACGCAGCCCGACGAGATCCGCCGCCTAGCCGCCTCGCCCGACGTCATGCTCGGTAGTGTCCACGCCGTCACCGAGACCGGGTCGCTGGTCGCTGCGTCCGCGAGTGGCAGCCAACTCGGCCCCTACGCATCCGGAGCCGGGAAGGTCATCCTCGTGGTTGGGACGCAGAAGATCGTGCACGACCTCGAGGAAGCACTCCGGCGCATCGACGAATACGTCTTCCCGCTCGAGGACGCGCGTGCCCAGGCAGCGTACGGCGTGCACAGCGGCGTGAACAAAGTTCTCATCATCAATCGTGAGTGGAGACCCGGCCGCATCACCGTCGTCCTCTGCGATGAGGCACTGGGGTTCTAGCAACGCCTGAATCGACGCTGGGTGTCGGGATCATCGGGGTCAGCCCCGTCCGGGGTTGGGCCGCCACCGCCCACATCCCGGCACTGCGCGCACTGCCGAACTACACGGTTGCCTCCAACGGCGTGGGACGTTGAGCGTTCGCGCAAGGTAGCGCACAAAGGCCTCGTCACGGCTCGAATTGGCCACGATCGCCAGCGAGTCCA
Organism: Microbacteriaceae bacterium; assembly: GCA_036723055.1. GTDB lineage: Bacteria > Actinomycetota > Actinomycetes > Actinomycetales > Microbacteriaceae > Cryobacterium. The sequence goes on along the minus strand of DAIMHX010000021.1, from coordinate 16,887 downwards.
ACACGAAGTTGCACGAAGCCGAAGGCAGCGGGCAGATCAAGATGCGCGGGCCGCAGTAACGTCTCGCGGGACGAACATCAGCTCTGGGACGCGCTAGTCGACCGCCTCGACCTGGGTGAGAATGTAGCTCTTTTCCGCGGCGGAGAGATGAACGGTGCCACCCGCAAAGGGAGGGGTTTCGCCGGTCAGGCCCCACACGGCCTCGATGGCGACGGGGCTGAGCGCGGCATCCAGATCCGCCAGGATCTGATGTTTATGCATGATGTCCAGGTGTGGCCACCATTGCTCGATGGGGGGAAGGCCGGGGTCAATCATGTCGAGCCTCTTTCCTTGTAGTTCTTGACCCCATTCTTGGACCTTCGGCCGTCTTTGCCAAGCGGGCAGCCACTCCAATACCTGTCGGCGCCGACCGACAAGCATCTTGACAACTGAGGAATCCTCGACGTGAATAGTTGTTGGCCCCCGCGTTGCCCAGCGGGATTTCGTGTGCCCCCGACCGCATGCAATCGATGCCGGGCCTGCCGGGACCAGTGGAACAAATGAACCAGAGGCCGGCCCTCCTGGACCTCCGTCCTCACGTACTCACATCGGTCCTCGCCGGCCCCTTCGGCCGGGAGTTTGATTGAGAAAGGAACACTCCGATGAGACGTTTCGCAGGAATGCATCGTCTTTCACGCGCACTACCGATCACCATCGCCGCACTTGCCGCGCTCCTGCTGCCGGCGGCGCTCGCCGGCCCAGCCATGGCCAACGACGACGACGACGCACGGACCTGGACCGTTCAGGTCGGCTCCGAGACGCCGAACAAGGCAATCCAGGGAATGTCATTCCTGCCGAAGAATATTTACGTGAACGCCGGCGACACCGTGAAGTGGGTCGCGAACTCGGCCGAGATCCACACCGTGACGTTCCTCGCCAAGGGGAAGAAGCTGAAGGAATTCGACCCATTCAACCCGGCTGAATTGTTGCAGCGGGGCCGCCACTCGTACGACGGCAAGTCGTATTACAACTCGGGTGTGATGAGTAACGTGCGGGACAGTGGTTTCCCTGCCGTGAAGCGCTACAGCCTGGTCTTCCCCCACACCGGAAACTTCACGTATTACTGCCTCGTGCACGGCAAGGCGATGAAGGGATCGGTGCACGTGCGTCGGGACGATACGTCGTATCCGTTCACGCAGAAGCAATACGACAGGCACTCACGGGCGGTGGAACGCGCGATCGTTCGGGACGGACACGCACTGGAGCGGATTGCGGAGCACCAGGCCGGTAAGCACAAGGTCATTGAGGGCGCTGACGACGGCGTCGCCATGGTCATGCGCTTCTTCAAGCCCACCATCGTCATCCATGTCGGTGAAAAGGTGACCTTCGTGAACAACGGTATGGGGGCGCCGCACACGGTGACCTTCGGGAAGGAACCGGCCAATCCCTTCGCCAAGACGGGTAACCCGGCCCACTTCACCGGCGGCAACCTCAGCTCCGGAGTCCAGGGACCCGATACGAAGTTCACCGTCACGTTCAAGAAGGCCGGTACGTTCAAGTACATCTGCGCCCTGCACGACTTCATGGGCATGGTGGGGAAGGTGATCGTTCAAAAGTAATCGCCATCCGACAGATCACGCCATGGAAGGGCCGCCCCCCGGGGCGGCCCTTCCGGGCGCTCGGACACCGCGCGATGTCGGCGGCGTTGAGCTACGGAAAAACACCCTCGCAACGACGACTTGAAATCACCCGAAAACGAAGGTGCTCTGTCCGCAACTCAGCGAGGACGGTGGAGAGGTCGGGGCGCGGGTGCCCCTACTCCCACTCGATGGTGCCCGGCGGCTTGCTCGTGACGTCGAGCACGACGCGGTTGACGCCCTCGACCTCGTTGGTGATGCGGTTGGAGATCTTCGCCAGCAGGTCGTACGGCAGGCGCGTCCAGTCGGCGGTCATCGCGTCTTCCGACGACACCGGGCGCAACACGATCGGGTGCCCATAGGTGCGGCCGTCGCCCTGAACGCCCACCGAGCGCACGTCGGCGAGCAGCACGACCGGGCACTGCCAGATCTCGCGGTCGAGCCCGGCGGCGGTGAGTTCGGCGCGCACGATCGCATCCGCGTGGCGGAGCAGGTCGAGGCGGTCCTGGGTGATCGAACCCACGATCCGGATGCCGAGGCCGGGTCCGGGGAACGGCTGGCGTTGCACGATCTCCACCGGCAGTCCAAGCTCGGCGCCGATGGCCCGAACCTCGTCCTTGAACAAGGTGCGCAGCGGTTCGATGAGCTCGAACTGGAGGTCCTCCGGCAGGCCGCCCACGTTGTGGTGGCTCTTGATGTTGGCGGTGCCGCTTCCGCCGCCGGACTCGACGACGTCGGGGTACAGGGTGCCCTGCACGAGGAACCGGATCGGGTCGCCGTCTTCCGCCGCGGCCTCCCTGATGAGCTCGGCCTGGGCCTGCTCGAAGGTGCGGATGAACTCGCGGCCGATGATCTTGCGCTTCGTCTCCGGGTCACTGACGCCCTCCAGGGCGGTGAGGAACTGCTCGCGCACGTCGACCGTGACGAGGCGCACGCCCGTGGCCTTGACGTAGTCTTCCTCGACCTGGCGGCGCTCGTCCTGGCGCAGCAAGCCGTGGTCGACGAAGACGCAGACGAGCTGGTCGCCGATGGCCTTGTGCACGAGGGCTGCGGCCACGGCGGAGTCAACCCCGCCGGAGAGCCCGCAGATGACCTTGCCGCTTCCGACCTGCGCGCGAATGAGATCAACCTGCTCGGCGATCACGTTGCCGCTGTTCCAGTCGGCCGCGATGCCCGCGGCGCGGTGCAGGAAGTTCTCGAGCACGTGCTGGCCGTGCTCGGAGTGCTTGACCTCAGGGTGCCACTGCACGCCGTAGAGGCGCCGCTCGTCGTTCGCGAACGCGGCAACGGGAGTCGAACTCGTCGAGGCGAGCACGCTGAAACCGGCCGGCGCCTTCGACACCGAGTCGCCGTGGCTCATCCACACGGTCTGCTCAGACGGCTGGCCGGCGAGGAGCGCATTGCCCTGCGCCGTAACGGTGACCGGCGTCGAGCCGTACTCACGCGCGCCGGTGTGTGCGACCTCGCCGCCGAGGGTCGTGGCCATCACCTGGAAGCCGTAGCAAATGCCGAGCATCGGCACGCCGAGGTCGAAAATGTCGGGGTCGAACGTGGGAGCACCCTCGGCGTACACGCTGGACGGCCCGCCGCTGAGCACGATGCCGAGCGGGTTCTTCGCCGCGACCTCGGCCGCGGTGATGGTGTGCGGCACAATCTCGGAGTAGACGGATGCCTCGCGCACGCGCCGGGCGATGAGCTGCGCGTACTGCGCACCGAAGTCGACGACCAACACCGGGCGGTGCAGGCCGGTCTGAGCGCTCACGAACGCGCCTGCACGGGCAGGGCTGCAGCGGATGCCTCGTGGTCGGCCAGGAAGCCCGTGACCTTCCGCGCCATCCGTGCCTCGAGGAAGAAGGAGAGCGTGGGCACGATGCCGCCGAGTGCGATGAGCAGGAACCGGGTGAAGGGCCAGCGCATCATGCTCCACAGGCGGAAGTCGCTGAACAGGTACAACACGTAGAACCAGCCGTGCACGATCAGGATCCCGGTGCTCAGGTTGAAGGCCGTGACCGTTCCGCGGGGGACGAGGGCGAGGAATCCGCCGGGTCCGCCGAGTTCGAGTTCGTGGCCGAAGCCGAACTTCACGAGCACTTCGGCGCAGAGCAGCAGGAGCAGGACACCGGTGATGACCGAGGACACCTGGTAGAGCCGGAGCGCACCGGGGATCCTGGGAATGTCGGCGGGCTTTGGTTCAAGTGGCATGGGCTAATTCTACGTGCCCGCTGTCGCCTCCAGTGCGGCCTCCTCCTGCTCGCGCTCCCAGGCGTCCTTGACCAGGCGGTACCAGAGGAAGATTGCGAAGCCGGCGAAGACCGCCCATTCCAGGGCGTAGAAGATGTTCAGCCAGTTGAGCGAGGCGTCGGATTCCGGCACCGGAGAGTCGATCGCGCTCAGGCCGGATGCCGGGGCAGCCTCCACGATGTAGCCGGCGTACACGGACTGGTCGGTGACATTCGCCCACAGGTTGATCAACGCGGCAGGCGATACCGTGGTGAGCGTGTGCGGGTCGCGTCCCTCCGCCGGCACCACGGGGGCTTCGGCGGGGAGGAATCGGCCGGTGACCGTCGTCTCGGCGATATCCGCCTGGAGCTTGCGGCCGGCCGCGCGGGCGCCCGCCTCGTCGGCGGCCCAGCCGCGGGCCACGGCGATGCTGGCCGAGTCGCTGCTCGCCACGAAGTGGCTGAGGACCCAGAACCCCTTGTTGCCGCCGTTGAACCGGTCGGCGATGATCTGGTCGTCCCCCGGCACGAAGGTACCGCTCACGCGCACCTTCTGCCCGGTCGCAGCCTGGCGGGCCGGGCCATCGGGCTGCACCACGTCCTCGAGCGGCAGAACCTTCTCCGTGATGCGGTGCACGACCACGCCGGAGGCGATGGCGCGCTCCAGCTGCCATTGGCCGAGCAGCGCGAACCCGGCGGCAGCGGCCAGGGCGAGGACAAGCGCCAGCACCCAGCGCGGGCGCAGCATCATTCTGATCACGAATAGTCCCCGGTTCGGTCGTCGCGGGCAGGCTTCTCGGCGGGTTCCGTGTCCGGGGGAAACCGGTCGGCGACGAAGTCGGCCATGGAGTCGGCGACCCGGTGCCGGGACGTGTCGGCATCGTCCGTGCCGTCCGCGTCGAGCGCGTGTTCGACGACCCGCTGCACCGCGCGTTGCGTGCCGTCGTCTGAGTCGGACCCGATCTCGGCCGTTGCAGCTTCGACCAGGGCGATCTCTTCGTCGAGCATCGGATCACGCGACGACTTTCGACGCAGCGGTTTTGGTTTGCTTCTCCGGCGGAGGGCCCCGCCGATCCGTTCGGAGTTCGCGGCGAAGAGCGGGCCGAGGATGGCCATGAGCAGCACGTAGAGGCCGGCGAATGGCTGCAACCGCGCGTCGAGTCCCGCGCCGACCGACAGCGTCGCGAGGATCAGCGTGAATTCGCCGCGGTTCACGAGGATGGCCGCGGAGTTGAGCCCTTCCCGCAGGCCCATCTGGTGCAGCCGGGCGAGGAGCAGCCCTGACACCACGTTGAGCGCGAAGGTCATCACGACGGCGAGGAGAACGATCTCGATGACCGACCCGAACGCCGCCATGTTGAGGGCCAGACCGAAGTTGAGGAAGAAGAACGCGCCGAAAATGTCGCGCAGCGGAACCGCGACGCGCTCGATCTTCGACCGGTATGTGCTGGCGCCGAGCACGACCCCGATCAGGAATGCGCCGATCGCATCCGTCACGCCGATGATCTCGCCGATGCCGGCGAAGAGCACGACGAGGCCGAAGAAGAGGATGGTGAAGAGCTCGTCGTCCTTCGTGCGCACGAGCCGGGAGACAACGCGGCCGCCCCACCTGGCCAGCGAGAACATGACGATCAGGAACAAGAACGCGATGCTCAGCTGGAGCACGATCGGCCAGACCTCGGTCTTGCCGCTCAGCACCACGGACACGATGGCGAGGTAGATCGCAATGAAAATGTCGCCGACGACGGTCACACCGAGGATCATCGGCGTTTCCTTGTTCGCCAGCCGCCGCAGTTCGATCAGCAGCTTCGTGATGATCGCGCTCGAGGAGGTCCCGGTCATGCCCGCAATGACGAGGGCTTCACGCGTGCCCCAGCCGACCATCATGCCGAAAGCGAAGCCCAGGCCCATGTTGATCAGCACGTACGAGCCGCCGGAGATCAGCAGTTTTCCGGCGTTGTCGAAGAACTCCTCCTGGTCGAACTCCAGGCCCAGGCTGAACAGGAGCAGGATGAGGCCGAAGACGGCGATCAGTTCGATGTCGGCGGCCTGGAAGTTGAGCGGGAACCAGCCGGTGTGCGGGCTGGCGAGAAGGCCGACGATCATGTAGATCGGAATCGACGGGAGGCCGATCAGCTTTCCCAGACGGCCCAGGACGTACGCAACGACAAACAGGACGCCGAGAGTGATGAGGTCTTCGCCGAGGTGCACGACTACCCTCCGGGCGGCGCGTCGACGGGCCTGGCCTTGACTTCACCGGTGCGGAAGAAGGTGAAAGCCTTTGCCACCTTCTCCGGCGACCCGGCAACGACGAGGGTGTCGCCCGGGAAGACCTTGAAGTCCGCGGCCGGCGCCGGGTTGGCGGACTCGCCGCGCACGACGGCGACGACGGTGAGGCCGGCGATGCCGCGTTCGGCCGGGTTGCCGAGGGGCTGGCCGGCGATGTGGTCCTCGTAGTCGACGGTGAACCAGTCGATGCTGAGCCCCGGGATCTGGTCGAGCGCCGTCAGCGACTCGGTGATCTGCGTGCCGCCGAGAAGCTCGGCGAGCGTGTGCGCCTCGTCCTCGTTGAGGCGCAGAGACACCTTGCTGGCGTCGGGGCCGCCCTCGTCGTCCGCGAAGGTGATGAGGTCACTGTGCCCGGAACGATGAGCGATAACGCCGACTTTGCCGCCGTCATCCGTGATGAAGGTGTGCAGCACACCCACGCCTGGGAGCTTGACCCGCCGAACGTCAACCATGGTTATGACTCCTGAGACTTGAGGGCAGTCCCCCCATTCTATCGGAGCGAATCCGCGGCCCTACCGGCCCCTGCCCCCCGCGGCCTCTTCCGAATTCGACGGAGATTTTCGCATCCAGGCACCTCAATGCCGCCGTTCAGGCCCGAATCCGCATGAATCTCCGTCGAATTCGTAGGGCAGCGGCCCTACCGGATGGCGGCGTCGGGCGCCTCGAGCCGGACCCGGTCGGCGGATTCGTCGTCGGGTTGGGTCTGCGACGCACGCTCGGCGGCGACGCGCTTGAGGTAGACGGCCACTTCGTGTTCTTCCCTCGCCTCGTCCCAGCCGAGTACCCCGGCCATCAGCCGCGCGGCGACGGGCGCGGCGGAGACGCCGCGGTCCCAGGCCTCGATCGAGATCCGGGTGCGGCGGGCGAGCACGTCCTCGAGGTGCAGGGCCCCCTCGTGGGTGGCCGCGTAGACGACCTCGGCCCCGATGTAGTCGTCGGCCCCCGGCAGGGGTTCGGCCAGGGCCGGGTCCCCGCGGATCAGGTCGAGCAGTTCATCGGTCAGGGTGCCGTAGCGGTTCAGCAGGTGTTCGACGCGCACGGTGTGCAGCCCGAACGCGCGGGCGATCTTGCCGCGCTTGTTCCACGCCGCCTGGTAGCCCTCAGCGCCGAGAATCGGGATGTTGTGGGTGATCGAGGCGGGGATCCGGCCGTCGAGCGCGTCGACGGCCGCATCGATCGCATCCTTCGCCATCACGCGGTAGGTCGTCCATTTGCCACCGGCGATCACGACGAGGCCGGGCACCGAGTGGCCGACGAGGTGCTCGCGGGACAGCTTCGAGGTCTGCTCTGATTCGCCGGCCAGCAACGGGCGCAGCCCCGCGTAGACGCCTTCGACGTCTTCCCGGGTGAGCGGAACGCTGAGCACCTCGTTGACGTGCTCGAGCAGGTAGTCGATGTCGGCCGCCGTGGCTGCCGGGTGCGCCTTGTCGAGGTACCAGTCGGTGTCTGTGGTGCCGATCAGCCAGTGCCGGCCCCACGGGATCACGAACAGCACACTCTTCTCGGTGCGCAGCAGCAGCCCCATCGCCGACTGGAACCGGTCGCGCGGCACGACGAGGTGCACACCCTTGGACGCGCGCACCTTGAACGCGCCGCGTTCGCCGACCATGCGCTGCGTGTCATCCGTCCACACGCCGGTCGCATTCACGACCTGCTTGGCCCGCACATCGAAGCGCTCACCGGTCTGCAGGTCGTGCGCGTGCACGCCGACCACCCGCTCGCCGACCTTGATGAACCCCTCAACCCGCACCCGGCTGACCGCGTGGGCGCCGTAGAACGACGCCGTGCGCACGAGCGAGGCCGTGTACCTGGCGTCGTCCACCTGGGCGTCGTAGTAGGTGATGCCGCCGACGAAGGCGTTGTGGGCGAGGCTCGGCACGAGTTTTTGCACCTGCCGTTTGCTGAGGTGGCGGTGGTGCGGCACCCCGGGGCGGCCGCCGATGTAGGAGAGGGCGTCGTAGAGCAGCATGCCCGCGCCGACATAGCAGCGCTCGACGAAGCGTTTCTTGAGGGGGTACAGGAACCGCACCGGCTTGACCAGGTGCGGCGCGAGGCGCTTGAGCAGCAGCCCGCGCTCGGTGAGCGCTTCTCGGACCAGCCGGAAATCGAGCTGTTCCAGGTAGCGGATGCCGCCGTGCACAAGCTTGGAGGAACGGCTCGACGTGCCGGAGGCCCAGTCGCGTGCCTCGAGGATGCCGACGCTCAGGCCGCGGGTGACCGCATCCATGGCGCAGCCGGCGCCGACGATGCCGCCACCGACCACGAGGATGTCGAGTTCCTTGGTGCGGAGCCGCTCGAGGGCCGCCTCGCGTTCCTCAGGGCCCAGTTTTGCGGAGCGGGTCACCGAGTTGGATTTGTTCATGGGCTGGTCCCCCTCCTCACGACGTGCGTTAGGTCGACGCTAACTCACTCGGTACGGCGCAACAATGACTTCGACACGCTGGAATTCCTTGAGATCCGAGTAGCCGGTCGTCGCCATCGAGCGGCGGAGCGCGCCGACCAGGTTGGCGGTGCCGTCCGCGACGGGGGCCGGCCCGTAGAGGACCTCCTCGAGCGGGGCAACGGTGCCCACCTCGACGCGCTTGCCGCGCGGGAGCTGCGAGTGGTGCGACTCAGCTCCCCAGTGGAAGCCGCCGCCCGGCGCGTCCGAGGCGCGGGCGAGTGCCGTGCCGAGCATGACGGCGTCCGCGCCGCAGGCGATGGCCTTGACGATGTCGCCGGAGGTGCCGAGGCCGCCGTCGGCGATGACGTGCACGTAGCGGCCGCCGGACTCGTCCATGTAGTCGCGGCGAGCGCCGGCGACATCCGCCACGGCCGTCGCCATCGGAGCGTGGATGCCGAGCGAGGCGCGCGTCGTGGATGCTGCGCCGCCGCCGAAGCCGACGAGCACGCCGGCCGCGCCGGTACGCATGAGGTGCAGGGCGGCGGTGTAGGTCGCCGCGCCGCCGACGATGACGGGCACGTCGAGCTCGTAGATGAACTTCTTGAGGTTGAGCGGTTCCTGGTTCCGGGAGACGTGCTCGGCCGAGACCGTGGTGCCGCGGATGACGAAGAGGTCGACGCCGGCGGCGACGACGGTCTCGTACAGCTCCTGGGTGCGCTGCGGGGAGAGCGCGCCGGCCACGGTGACGCCGGCGGCGCGGATCTCGGCCAGGCGTTCGGTGACCAGTTCCGGCTTGATCGGTTCCGAGTAGATCTCCTGCATGCGGGCCGTCGCCTTGTCGGCGGGCAGGCTGCGGATTTCGGCGAGCAGGGGCTCAGGGTTGTCGTAGCGCGTCCACAGGCCTTCGAGGTCGAGCACCCCCAGGCCGCCGAGCTGCCCCATCATGATCGCCGTCGTCGGCGACACCACGGAGTCCATCGGTGCGGCGAGGAACGGGATCGCGAACTTGTAGGCGTCGATCGTCCAGCTGATCGAGACGTCCTCCGGGTCGCGGGTGCGCCGGCTGGGCACCACCGCGATGTCGTCGAAGGCGTACACGCGGCGAGCGCGCTTGGAACGACCGATCTCAATTTCCATACTCACCCGCCCAGTTTAGGTGTAGCCACGCTCCGGCGTCGTGGTCGTCCGCGATCTATCGCGGGGGCGAGGGATGGTGGCATCCTGTGGTCATGGATGTCACCGCCGATCCCCTGTCCCTGCTGCGCGAGCGCACGAGCATGAAATGGCGAAGCTACCCGGACGACGTCCTGCCGCTTTTCGTGGCCGAAATGGACTTCCCGCTCGCCGAGCCGATCGCGGATGCCCTCATCGCGGCCGTGCGGCGCAGCGACACCGGCTACGTCGCGCCGAACAACGGGCTCGCCGAGGCGTTCGTCGCCTTCGCGCGCGGCCGCTGGGGGTGGCTGGTCGACCCGACGCACGTCGCCAGCACCACGGATGTCAGCGTGGCCATTGTGGAAACCATCCGCCGGGCGATCGAGCCGGGCGACCAGGTCGTGATCAACCCGCCGATCTACCCGCCGTTCTTCGAGCTCGTCCCCGAGGCCGGCGGCCGGCTGCTCGAGGTTCCCCTCCTGCACGGCGAGACCGGCTGGATGCTCGACCTCGAGGCCCTCGAGCGCGCGTTCGCGGCCGGCGCGAGGGCCTACCTGCTCTGCAACCCGCACAACCCGCTCGGGCATCCACACAGCGTCGAGGATCTCCAGGCCGTCGCCGAGCTGGCCGCCCGGTACGGCGTGACCGTGATCAGCGACGAGGTGCACGCGCCGCTCACGCACGCCGACGGCGTCTTCACGCCATTCCTCTCCGTGTCGCCGGAGGCGGCGGAGCACGGCATCTGCGTCACCTCCGCGAGCAAGGCCTGGAACCTCGCCGGCCTCAAGTGCGCCGTCATGGTCACCGCGTCGGAGCGGATGCGGCGGCTGGTGGCCGGCCTGCCGCAGGAGGTCAACTGGCGCACGAGCCAGTTCGGGCTGATCGCGAGCATCGCGGCGTATCGGGAGGGCGAGCCGTGGCTGGACGGAGTGATCTCCGCCCTGCAGGACAATCGGGCCCTGCTCGCCGAGCTGCTCGACGCCCAACTGCCGGGCGTCGTCTACGAGCAGCCGCAGGCCAGCTACCTGGCCTGGCTCGACTTCAGCGCCCTGGGCTGGGGCGACGACCCGTCGGTCACCGCCCTGGATCGGGCGAAGGTGGCGCTCAGCCCCGGTCCCGCGTTCGGCACGCCGGGCCGCGGCTTCGTCCGGCTCAACTTCGGCTGCTCCCCCGAGGTGCTCGGTGAGGCGGTCTCCCGCCTCGCCAACGCCTAAACTGCCCCGCCCCATCCCCCTCCCGCTCCCGCTCCCGCGACAATGCTCGCGAAACTGCAGTTGTGGTCGCTAAAAGCACGTTTTAGCGACCACAACTGCAGTTTCGCGAGGGGGAGGGAGGGAGGGAGGGAGGGAGGGAGGGAGAGAGAGGGGAAGGACGGGTCAGCGGCGGTAGTTCGGGGCCTCGACCACGATCTGCACGTCGTGCGGGTGCGACTCCTTCAGCCCGGCGGACGTGATGCGCACGAACTGGCCCTTCTGCTTGAGCTCGCCGATCGTGCGCGCGCCCACGTAGAACATCGACTGGCGCAGGCCGCCGATGAGCTGGTAGGCGACCGCGGACAGCGGACCGCGATACGGCACCTGGCCCTCGATGCCCTCGGGGATGAGCTTGTCGTCGGTGGGGACATCCGACTGGAAGTAGCGGTCCTTCGAGTACGAGGTCTTCGTGCCGCGGGTCTGCAGCGCGCCGAGCGAGCCCATCCCCCGGTAGGTCTTGAACTGCTTGCCGTTGACGAAGACGAGTTCGCCGGGGCTCTCGTCGCAGCCGGCGAGCAGCGAACCGAGCATGACCGTGTCAGCACCGGCGACGAGCGCCTTGGCGATGTCGCCCGAGTACTGCAGGCCGCCGTCGGCGATGACCGGGATGCCGGCCTGGCGTGCGGCCAGCGAGGCCTGGTAGACGGCGGTGATTTGCGGCACGCCGACACCGGCGACGATGCGCGTGGTGCAGATCGAGCCGGGGCCGACCCCGACCTTGATGGCATCCGCGCCGGCGTCGATGAGCGCCTGCGCCCCCGAGCGGGTCGCCACATTGCCGCCGATGATGTCGACACCGGCGAACGCGTGGTCGGCCTTCAGCCGACGGATGATCTCCAGCACGCCGGCGCTGTCGCCGTTGGCCGTGTCCACCACGAGCACGTCGACGCCGGCCTCGAGCAGCGCGGTCGCGCGACGCCAGGCATCGCCGAAGAAGCCGATGGCCGCGCCGACGCGCAGCCGGCCGGCGTCATCCTTCGTGGCGTTCGGATACGCCTCGGACTTTTCGAAGTCCTTGATGGTGATGAGGCCGGTGAGCCGGCCGTGGTCGTCGACGAGGGGAAGCTTCTCGATTTTGTGCCTGGCGAAGATGGCGACGGCGTCCTCCGGGCGCATGCCGACCTTGCCGGTGATGAGCGGTGCCTTCGTCATCACTTCGCGCACATGGGTGAGGTGCTTCTTCGTTTCGGAGACGAACCGCATGTCGCGGTTCGTGATGATGCCGACGAGAACGCCCTCGGCGTCGATGACCGGGAGGCCGCTTACCCGGAACTGCCCGCAGAGCGCGTCAACCTCCGCGACGGTGGCCTCCGGCGAAGTTGTTACCGGATTGGTAATCATGCCGGATTCGCTGCGCTTGACCAGGTCGACCTGCTCGGCCTGGTCGCCGATCGAGAGGTTGCGGTGCAGGATGCCCAGCCCGCCCTCGCGGGCCATGCCGACTGCCATCCGCGTCTCGGTGACGGTGTCCATCGCACTGGAGAGGAGTGGGGTTGCCACGTTGATCCGGCGCGTCAGCCGGGATGTGGTCTCTGCTTCACTAGGAATGACGTCGGTGTGCCCCGGCAGGAGCAAGACGTCGTCGTAGGTGAGACCGATGAATCCGAACGGATCTGGCTGATCCATGTAACCCCTTTGCGTGGAAAACGAAAAAGTCCGGAATTCCGAGTGACGGGGCCGGTTCTTCAATGTTAAGCGAGTTTGCGGTCCGGGCATTCCTCGGAGAAGAATCGTGGTGCCGATCTTGTAGGCGAAACATATACGACATAATCGACACGTACTGTCAACAACGTTGTTGCAGGAGATCCGGGGTCGGCTCGGTCACACGCCCTGCCGACGCCATCATGGAGGTGCAGTGATATCCACTGAAACGGCTCGCAGATTCTCGCCCCGGATGCTGGTGGTCGTCCTGGGCGCGCTCCTTGCGGCCCTGACTATGTCCACCCTCGCGGTGAGCCCCGCGCACGCGGACGACGTCAACACCGACAAGTACGACTACATCCTCGCCGGGAACGTGCAGTTCAACACGAAACCCCTCGACGGCGTGCTGATCACCGTCAAGGGCGGCGCCGGCTACGAAGCCTCCGTCAAGACGGGCGCCGACGGCAAGTGGCGCGTGGGCGTGCCGGAGAAGGCGGTCTACACCGTCACGCTCGACGAGAACACGCTGCCCAAGGGCGTCATCGTGGCCAAGGGCGGCAGCGTCATCAAGGCGGAGTTCGGTCTCACCAAGGTCAAGTCGGTGAACTTCTTCCTCGGCAAGGGGAACAGGACCACGGTCAGCTTCTTCGACCAGTTCGTGCAGCGGTTCGTCAACGGCCTGAACTTCGGTCTGCTCCTCGCCCTCGCCGCGATCGGCCTGTCCCTCATCTTCGGCACCACGGGCCTGAGCAACTTCGCGCACGCGGAGATGATCACGTTCGGCGCGTTGATGACGCTGGCGTTCTCGGTGAACCTCGGTCTCCCGGTCTGGCTGGCCATCATCATCGCGATCGCGCTGAGCGCCGGACTCGGCTGGACCCTCGACGCGGTGATCTGGAAACCCCTGCGCCGCAAGGGCGTCGGGCTCGTGCAACTCATGATCGTGAGCATCGGCCTCTCACTGGCGCTGCGCTACATCTTCCAGTACTTCGTCGGCGGCGGAACGATGCAGCTGCCGGGCTCCGGCCAGGCTGAACTGAAGTTCGGCCCGGTCTCGCTCTCCCCGATTGACCTGGCCAGCATGGGCATCAGCATCGTGGTGCTTCTGGCCGTCTCCTACTTCCTGCTGCGCACGCGCACCGGCAAGGCCACCCGCGCCGTGTCGGACAACCCCAGCCTCGCCTCGGCGAGCGGGATCGACGTTGACCGCGTCATCCGCATCGTCTGGGTGCTCGGCGGTGCACTGGCCGGGCTGAGCGGCGTGCTCTGGGCGTACTTCCGCCCGGGCGTCAGCTGGGACATGGGCTTCCAGATCCTGCTGCTTGTCTTTGCGGCCGTCACCCTCGGTGGGCTCGGTACCGCGTTCGGGGCGCTGGTCGGTTCGATCATCGTCGGCCTCTTCGTCGAGCTGTCGACGCTGTGGATCCCGTCCGACATGAAGTATGTCGGCGCACTTGTCGTTTTGATCCTGGTGCTGCTGCTTCGGCCGCAAGGCATCCTGGGTCGCAAAGAGAGAATTGGCTAAGGGGCAACGATGATCGACTGGGGAGCAATCTTTAGCAACGCAGCCGTCGAGCTGATCAGCCCGACTACCGCTGCCTACGCCCTCGCCGCACTCGGCCTGGCGGTCCACTTCGGCTACACCGGCCTGCTGAACTTCGGCCAGGCCGGGTTCATGGCCCTCGGCGCCTATGGGTACGCCATCTCCGTCCTCACCTTCGGGTTCCCGGTGTGGGGCGCGGTGCTGGTCGGGATCGGCGCATCCGTCATCTTCGCGTTGATCCTCGGTATCCCGACCCTGCGGTTGCGGGCGGATTACCTGGCCATCGTGACGATCGCGGCCGCCGAGATCGTGCGCCTGCTGTTCACGACGAACACGTTCGCGTCGGTGACCGGCTCGGCGAACGGCCTGAGCGGCTACAAGACGGGCTTCGCGGCCCTGAACCCGATCCCCGACGGCACGTACGGGGTCGGTCCGTTCACGTACAACGCCTACGACTGGTGGCTGCGCATCGTGGCCTGGATCGTCGTCGCCCTGGCCTGCCTGTTCACCTGGCAGATCATGCGCAGCCCGTGGGGCCGGGTGATCAAGGGCATCCGTGAAGACGAGGATGCCGTGCGTGCGCTCGGCAAGAACGTGTACTCCTACAAGATGCAGTCGCTCATCCTCGGTGGAGTGTTCGGTACGATCGCCGGCATGATCTTCGCGCTGCCCCGCGCGGTGGTGCCGTCGAACTACCAGACGTCGCTCACCTTCTTCGTCTACGCGATCCTCCTCCTGGGTGGGGCCGCGACGATCTTCGGTCCCGTCATCGGCTCGATGATCTTCTGGGTGCTGCTCTCGTTCTTCTCCGGCTTCATCGCCCGCGCGGTCGAGGCGGGCTGGCTGCCGTTCATGACCAGCATCCAGGCCGGCCAATTGCGATTCATCGTCGTTGGCGTCGCGATCATGCTCATCGTCATTTTCAGACCGCAGGGCATCTTCGGAAACAAGAAGGAGTTGGCCTTTGTCAAGTAACACCGTTCCCACCGCCAAGCCGGTCAAGACGACCGACCTGCACATCGGCGCGGCCGAACCCGGCTGCAAGAAGCGCGACCCTATCCTCGTCGCGGAAGGCGTGAGCCGCACCTTCGGCGGCCTCAAGGCGGTGGATGTCGAGCACCTCGAGATCCCCCGCGGCGCCATCACGGCGCTGATCGGACCGAACGGGGCAGGCAAGACCACCCTGTTCAACCTGCTCACCGGCTTCGACAAGCCGGACACCGGGTCGTGGACCTTCGAAGGCCGCTCCCTGGCCGGCCTGCCTGCCTACAAGGTGGCAAGGATGGGCCAGATCCGCACCTTCCAGCTCACCAAGGCGCTCGGCCTGCTGACCGTCATGGACAACATGAAGCTCGGCGCCAAGGGGCAGGTCGGCGAGAACCTGTTCCGGTCGTTGCTGCCGTTCCTCTGGCGCAAGCAGGAGGAGGAGAACGAGGCCAAGGCCTTCGACCTCCTCTCCCGCTTCAAGCTCGACACTAAGAAAAACGACTACGCGGCGAGCCTCTCCGGCGGACAGCGCAAGCTCCTCGAGATGGCGCGGGCGCTGATGAGCGACCCGACCCTGGTCATGCTCGACGAGCCCATGGCCGGCGTCAACCCGGCGCTGACCCAGTCGCTGCTTGACCACATCCTGAATCTGAAGGCGCAGGGCATGACCGTCCTTTTTGTCGAGCACGACATGCACATGGTGCGCCACATCGCTGACTGGGTGGTGGTCATGGCCGAAGGCCGCGTCGTCGCCGAGGGCGACCCGCACGAGGTCATGCGCAACCCGGCGGTGATCGATGCCTACCTCGGTCAGCACCACGACGAAGACCTCGGCGCGGACACGGAGCACGTTGAAGTCATAAAGGAGCTGCTCGAATGACGAACTCTAGCCCGATGGCTGCCCCGGTCGCTCCCCCGACGGGGGTCGCGGTCGTTGAGGTCAGGAATGTCACGGCGGGCTACCTGCCCGGCGTCGACATCCTCAACTCCTGTTCCCTCACGGCCTACGACGGCGAGCTCATCGGCATCATCGGCCCCAACGGCGCCGGCAAGTCGACGCTGCTGAAGTCGATCTTCGGCCAGGTCAAGGTGCGAGACGGCGAGATTCTCCTGCGCGGGGAGAACATCACCAACCTCAAGGCGAACAAGCTCGTCTCCAAGGGCGTCGGATTCGTGCCCCAGACGAACAACGTGTTCCCCACGCTCAGCATCCAGGAGAACCTGGAGATGGGCATGTTCCAGAAGCCGAAGGGCCTCGCGGAACGCCTCGAGTTCGTCACCGAGATCTTCCCCGAACTGAAGAAGCGGCTGGCGCAGCGCGCCGGGTCGCTGTCAGGCGGCGAGCGGCAGATGGTCGCCATGTCGCGCGCGCTCATGATGGGCCCGCACGTGCTGCTGCTCGACGAGCCGTCGGCCGGCCTGTCGCCGGTGCGCCAGGACGAGGCGTTCCTGCGCGTCAAGGAGATCAACAAGGCCGGCGTGACCACGATCATGGTGGAGCAGAACGCGCGTCGCTGCCTGCAGATCTGCGACCGCGGCTACGTTCTCGACCAGGGCCGGGACGCCTACACCGGCACCGGGCGCGAGCTGCTCAACGACCCCAAGGTGATCGGCCTCTACCTCGGGACCCTCGGGCAGGACGAGTAACCCCTCCAGAGGGCCTCAACGGCCGACAGCGGCGTCCGGGATCCCCCGGGCGCCGCTTCTTTGTGCGTACCGGCCCGCGGCCGCAGGTGGGCGCCTCGCCCTCGCCCTCGCCCTCGCCCTCGCCCTCGCCCTCGCCCTCGCCCTCGCCCTCGCC
>DAIMHX010000020.1:0-54164 GCA_036723055.1 Microbacteriaceae bacterium | reverse complement strand
CTCTGACCAGCACATCCAGGAGTCCGCCCGCTGCTAACTAGGAAAGTCCCGCTAGCCCTCCCGCCTCCTCTCCACCCTCACGCGCGTGAGCAGTTTTGGCGGCAAAACCACCCGCGGATGCGCCGAAACTGCTCACTCGCGGGGTTTTGGGGGAGCGGGGAAGGAGCTCGGGCGCTAGCCGAAGGCTTCGACGATGGGGCGGAACTTCATCTTGGTTTCGGCGAGTTCGCGCTCCGGGTCGGAGTCCAGCACGATGCCGCAGCCGGCGTAGGCCGTCACGGCGCCGTCGGGGCTGACCTGGGCGCAGCGGAGCGCGATGGCCCACTCGCCGTCGCCGTCCGCACCGATCCAGCCCACCGGCCCGGCGTAACGGCCGCGGTCGAACGGTTCCAGCTCCCGGATCAGCGCGAGGGCACTCTCGGTGGGAGTGCCGGCCACCGCGGCCGTCGGGTGCATCGCCGCGATGAGGTCGAGCGCGTTCGACCCGTCGCTCAGCGTGCCCTCGAGGTCTGTGGCGAGGTGCCAGAGGTTCGGCAGTTTCACCGTGAACGGAATCTCGCTCGTCGTGATGTGCGAAGTGTGCGGGCGCAGCGACGCCAGCACGCTCTGCACCGCGAATTCGTGCTCGTCGCCGTCCTTGGTGGAGGTGGCCAGCGCCAACGCCGCCTCGAGGTCGGCCGCGGCATCCGACCCGCGTGACATCGTGCCGGCGAGGACCCGGGCGTTGACCTCGCCGTGGTCGGCGCGGATCAGCGTCTCCGGGCTGGACCCGATCAGCCCGTCAACGGCGTAGGTCCAGCAATCCGGGTAGCCGAGCGCGAGCTCGGTGATGGTCAGGCGCAGGTCGGACTCGGCGGGGAGGCGCCCGACCAGGTCACGGGCCAGGACGACCTTGCTGAGGTCGCGGGCGGCAATCCGGCCGATCGCCTCGGTGACCGCCGAACGATAGCCGACGGCCGGCAGCTCGCCGGGCAGCAGCGCGATGCGGTACTCGTCGCCGAGCGGGTGCAGGGTCAGCGGGACATCGGGGGCGTCCGACCCCGTCGGCCAGATGCGGGTCACCCAGCACTCGCCGTTCTCACGCCCGACGATGACCTCCGGCACGATCAGCACGCTCTTCTGGGCCGACGAGGAATCGAAGGCGAACGCGCCGAAGGCGAGCAGCCCCGTCCCGGTGCGCAGGAGCGGATCGGTCACGGTGGCGGCGGCCACGACCTCGCGCCAGGCGGCTGCGGCATCCGTCATGCGCGTCGGTCCGGAGAATTCGAGCCGCAGGGCCGTACCGATGCCGGCGAGGCCCTGGTTGCGGCGCATCCAGAGCAGCGGCGCCCGCCGGTCGAGGAGAAGGATGAGCTGGCGGATATCGGCGATCGGGGTGGTCTCGACCGTCAAAGCCTGCACATTCACGCTGCCAGCCTACGCCCGCAGTCGCGGCGGCCCGGCGCGCCCGACCGCGACCTAGACTGGGGAGGTGACTAGAGCAGACCTCCATAAGCAGCCGGCTCAGGTTGCAGCCATGTTCGACCTGGTCTCCACCCACTACGACCGCACCAATGCGCTGCTGTCGGTCGGCAACGCGGCACTGTGGCGCCTGGCCGCGACCCGGGCGGTCAACCCGCAGCGCGGCGAACGCATCCTCGACATCGCAGCCGGCACCGGCACCTCCAGCGCTGCGCTCACCCACACCGGCGCGCTCGTCGTGGCCGCCGACTTCTCCGAGGGCATGATCGAGGTGGGCCGCCGGCGCCAGGCCGGCAACCCCAACATCGAGTTCGTGCAGGCGGATGCCACGGCGCTGCCCTTCGCGGACAACGACTTCGACGCCGTGACCATCTCGTTCGGCCTCCGCAACGTCGACGAACCGAAAAAGGCGCTCGCCGAGTTCTACCGGGTGACCAAGCCGGGCGGCCGCGTCGTGATCTGCGAGTTCTCCACCCCGCCCCTCACCCCCGTCCGGCTGGGCTACTTCGCCTACCTGAACCACGTGATGCCCAAAATCGTGAGGCTCGCCTCCTCGAACGCCGAGGCGTACGACTACCTCGGCGAATCGATCGCGGCCTGGCCGAACCAGGCCACGCTCAGCGGCTGGCTCCGCGAAGCCGGCTACCGCGAGGTCGCCTACCGCAATCTGACCCTCGGCATCGTGGCGCTGCACCGCGGCATCAAGCCGGCCGATACCGCCCCCGCGGGATCCTGATCCCATCCCAGCGCCGATCGTTTAGGCTGACAGAGTGAAACCGAGCGTTCCTGTCATCCGCCGCAGCTCCTCGGTGACCTCGCAGCTTGGCCTCAGCGACCGCATCTTCTCGACGGCAGCCGACCGCGGGCTGGTCGCCGGAATCGATTCCGGCCTCGCGCAGGTCGAGACCGCCCTGCTCGCCGAAGTCACCTTCGCCGACGAGATCGCGAACGTCACCAGCCGTTATCTCCTCAACGCCGGCGGCAAGCGCGTGCGCCCGATGCTCGCCCTCCTGACCGCCCACCTGGGGAAGGGCTCGGTGCCCGAGGTGATCACGGCAGCGACGGCGATCGAAATCACCCACCTGGCCTCGCTCTACCACGACGACGTGATGGACGACGCGGACAAGCGGCGGGGAATCCCCAGCGCGCAGAACGTGTGGGGCAACTCCGTCGCCATCCTCACCGGCGACCTGCTGTTCGCCCGCGCCAGCCAGCTCATGGCGCGCCTGGGCGAGCGGGCCATCCGCCTGCAGGCAGACACCTTCGAGCGCCTCGTGCTCGGCCAGCTGCATGAAACGGTCGGCGCCCGCGGCGGCGACCCCGTGCAGCACTACATCCAGGTGCTCGCCGACAAGACGGGGTCGCTCATCGCGGCGGCCGCGCAGGCAGGCATCGTGTTCTCCGGCGCGCCGGACGAGTTCGAGAAGCCGGTCGTGCAGTTCGGCGAAAAGATCGGTGTCGCGTTCCAGCTGATCGACGACGTCATCGACCTGTCGCCCCAGCCCCTGACCACCGGCAAGGTACCAGGCACAGACCTTCGCGCCGGAATCGCCACCCTGCCGCTGCTGCGGCTGCGCGAACGCGCGGAGACGGATGCGGCGGCGGCCTCGCTGCTCGCACGCCTGGAGCAGGATGTGATGTCGAGCGTCGGCGCGCAGTCTGAGGCCGCCGACGCCGCGATCACCGCGCTCCGCGAGCACGACGTGACCGCGGAGACGCTGGCCGAGGCGCACGGCTGGGCCCGCGACGCGGTCGAGGCGCTTGCGCCGCTGCCCTCAGGCTCGGTCAAGAAGGCACTCACCCGATTCGCCGAAACGATCGTTGAGCGATCCAGTTAGGAAGGCCCCATGACCAAGTTGCGACTGGCCATCGTCGGCGCGGGACCTGCCGGCATCTACGCCGCGGACATCCTGCTGAAGGCGGAGCGGAACTTCGAAGTCTCGATCGACCTGTTCGACCACCTGCCGGCCCCGTACGGGCTGGTGCGCTACGGCGTCGCTCCGGACCACCCCCGGATCAAGGGCATCATCTCGGCGCTGCGCAATGTGCTCGACCGCGGCGACATCCGTCTCTTCGGCAACGTGCGCTTCGGCACCGACATCACCCTCGATGACCTGAAGAAGCACTACAACGCGGTGATCTTCGCCACCGGCGCCGTGCGCGACGCCGACCTGAACATCCCGGGCATCGACCTGGAGGGCTCCTACGGCGCCGCGCAGTACGTGAGCTGGTTCGACGGGCACCCGGATGTGCCGCGCACCTGGCCGCTCGAGGCCAGGGAGGTCGCGGTCATCGGCAACGGCAACGTGGCCCTGGACGTCGCCCGGATCCTCACCAAACACGCCGAGGACCTGCTGCCCACCGAGATCCCCGCCAACGTCTACGAGGTGCTCAGGGCCTCACCGGTGACCGACGTGCACGTTTTCGGGCGCCGGGGGCCGACATCCGTGAAATTCACCCCGCTCGAGCTGCGTGAACTCGGCGAACTTCGCGACGTGGACATCGTGCTCCACGACGAGGACTTCGACTACGACGATGCCGCGCGGGCCGCGGTCGCCAGCAACAAGCAGGTCTTCGTGATCGACAAGGTGCTGGGCCAGTGGCGCCGGCGCGAAATCGGTCAGGCGAGCCGGCGGCTCCACCTGCACTTCTTCGCCAAGCCGCTGGCGATCGTCGACGACGGCACCGGCCGGGTCGGCGCGATCCGGTTTGAGCGCACGAACCCGGACGGCGAGGGCGGCGTCGTCGGCACCGGAGAGATCCGCGAGCTGCCGATCCAGGCCGTGTACCGCGCTGTCGGCTACTTCGGTTCGCCGCTGCCCGGGGTGCCGTTCGATAAGAAGCGCGGCGTCGTCCCCAACCGGGAGGGACAGGTGCTCTGGAAGGGCCCGGCCTCCTCCGGTTCGGCCGCCAACCAGCAGATGTACGGCGTCTACGTGACCGGCTGGATCAAGCGCGGTCCGGTGGGCCTGATCGGCCACACCAAGTCGGACGCCATGGAGACGGTCCGCCACCTCATCAACGACCTCGGCAACTGGTGGCGCCCGGAGGCCCCGTCAGAGGAGAGCATCGTCGAGCTGCTGCACTCGCGCGGGATCAAGTACACGAACCTCGCGGGGTGGCGCAACCTCGACCAGCACGAACTCGGGCTCGGCGCCGCCGAGGGGCGCATCCGCGTCAAGGTCGTCCCGCGCGACGAGATGGTGCAGATCTCCCGAGGCGAGTAGCCCCCGCACCGCGGCCTCCGTGCGCGCGGCCTCCGTGCGCGCGACCTCCGTGCTCGCAACCTCCGCCGCCCCACGAATTCGACGGAGATTCTCTGCCGGAGGCCGCTTTTTAGCGGTCCGGGCCGTGAATCGGGCAGAATCTCCGTCGAATTCGGGGGACGAGGGGTGGGCGAGGGCTGGCCGGCTGCGTGCCGGCCCGGAGGCTAGGCGGCGAGGAGCTCGCGGATCGCGGCCTCGAAGACGTCGAGGTGTGCCTGCACGTCCTCAATGGACGTCTCCGGGCTCATCAGCGCCATGTTGTGGAACGGCGTGAGCAGGATGCCGCGGTTGGCGAGGTACAGGTGCAGGAAGTCCTCGAGGTCCCCGTCAGCGGCCTCGTGCGCCTCCGTGCCGTTCCGCGGGTAGGGCTTCACGAACCGGTACTCGGCGCGAGCGCCCAGCTGGTTGATGGACCACGGCAGGTCGAACTCGTCCAGGATGCGCTGCATCCCCTCGGTAAAGAGGGTGGCGGTGTCGATCATCCCGACGAACGCGGCATCCGTCAGCACCTCTTCCAGGGTCGCGCGCATCGCTGCAACCGAGAGGGGGCTGCCGGCCAGCGTCCCGCCGACCCCGCCCATGTCGACGAGGTCCAGGTCGGTGCGGCCGAGCACCCGGTCCGCGATCTCGGCGGACAGGCCGTACGCGCCGCTCGGGATGCCTCCGCCGATCGCCTTGCCGATCACGACGATGTCCGGCTGCAGGCTCCAGGCCTTCGTGGCGCCGCCCGGTCCGGCCGAGAAGGTGTGCGTCTCGTCGATGATGAGCAGCGCCCCGTACTTGCGGGTGAGCTCGCGGACGGCGTCGTGGTAGCCAGGGTCAGGCAGCACGATGCCGATGTTGGTGAGTGCGGGCTCGATCAGCACGGCCGCGACATCCTCGTGCTTGAGCTGGCGTTCCAGGCCCTCGAGGTCGTTGAACTCGGCGACCCGGCTTGTCTCGGTGACGTCGACGGGCGCGCCGACGTTGCCGGGGCGGCTCATGCCCTCACCGTCCGGGCCGACCACGATGAGCGACTCGTCGACGCTGCCGTGGTAGCAGTAGCTGTGGAACAGGATCTTGGGACGGTCGGTCAGGGCGCGCACGAGGCGGATCGCCCAGCGGTTCGCGTCGGTGGCCGTGAGCGAGAAGCTCCAGCGGTCCACCCCGAAGCGACGGGTGAGCTCCGCGCCCACCCATTCGGCGTCCTCGGTCGGGAGCATCGTGGTGAGGCCGCCCTTTTCGTAGATGCGGCGCCCGATGGCGTCGACGACGGGCGCCGGGGAGTGCCCGGCCATGGCGCCCGTGTCACCGAGCGCGAAGTCAATGTACTCGTGGCCGTCGATGTCGGTGACGCGGTTGCCGCGCGCCCCGTCGAGGTAGAGCGGGAACCCGCCGGCCTTCTTGTTCATCCACGTCATCGGCACCTTGCCGAAGAGATGGGTCGCGCCGGCATATGCCGCGGCGGATTTCGGGTTGCGTTCGGCGAAGCTCGCCAACTCGCGCTCGTGCAGCTCGGCAAGTCTCTGGCGGTCGATCATGGTGCTCCCTCACGGTGACTCACGGATGTGTTGCGAGCCTACTGAGGTGTGGGCCTACTGGGAGGCGGCACCGCCACGATCTGCTGTTAGCGGAAGTTGACGAACTGCAGGGCGACGTCGAGGTCCTTGCCCTTGAGCAGCGCCATTGTGGCCTGCAGGTCATCGCGGCTCTTCGAGCTCACCCGGAGTTCGTCGCCCTGGATCTGGCTCTTGACGCCCTTGGGGCCCTCGTCGCGGATGATCTTGTTGATCTTCTTCGCGTTCTCCTGGTCGATGCCGGCCTTCATGGATGCCTCGATCCGGAACTCCTTGCCGGAGGCATACGGCTCGCCGGCGTCGAGGCTGCGCAGGGAGATGCCGCGCTTGATCAGCTTCGCTTCGAACACCTCGAGGATCGCCTTGACGCGTTCCTCGCTGTTGGCCTTCATGAGCACCTTGTCGCCGCTTTGCTCGATCGAGGCGCCGACATTCTTGAAGTCGTAGCGCTGCACGACCTCCTTCTGGGCCTGGTGAAGGGCGTTGTCGACCTCCATCTGGTCGACCTTGCTGACGATGTCGAACGTTGAGTCTGCCATGCCCCCATGTTACCGAGATGGGCGCGGTTGCGCCTCGCCCCGGATGCGTCCTGCCTCGGGGCTACGCCTCGCCCGGCCTGGCCGTGCTCGAGCGCACGATGAGGTCGAATGGCAGGGGCGTATTGAGCGCCGCCTGGTCGTGCAGGCCTGGGTGCAGCTGGTCCATCAGGATCTCGACCGCCTTCTCGCCCTGCCCCCGCGGGAACTGCGCGATCGTGCTCAGGCCGAAGAAGTCGGCCAGTTCGTGGTCGTCGATGCCAATCACCGAGACGTCCCTCGGCACGATGAGCCCCAGGTCGCGCGCGGCCAGGATGCTGCCGATGGCCATCTCGTCGGAGGCGGCGAAGATGGCGGTCGGCCGGTCGTGCGGGCTGCCGAGGAGTTGTTTCGCTGCCTGGTAGCCGCCCCGCATAGTGAAGTCGGCCGGCTGGAAGAGCTCGGGCGCCGATTCGATGCCGGCATCGTTGAGGGCGGACTCGTAGCCGAGGCGACGATTCGTCGGCAGGTGGAAGTCGAGGTCGTAGTCCTTATTCCCGCCGATGTGGGCGATGCGAGTGTGGCCAAGCGCCAGCAGGTGCTCGGTCGCCAGCCGGGCCACGGCGGCGTCGTCGATCGTGAGGGTGCGCACGCCTTCGATCGGACCGCCAACGCCCACGAGCGGCTTCCCCAGGGCGTGCAGCCTGGCGACCTCGTCCGGGGTCAGCTCGAGGGACACCGCGATCACGGCGTCCACGCGTTGGCGCAGCAGGAAGTGCTCGAACACGCTGCGGCGCTCCTCGCCCCCGCCCGTGAGGTTGTAGAGCGTGAGGTCGTAGCCGTTGCGCAGCAGCGACTGCTGGGCGCCCTCGACGACGCTGGAGTAGAACCAGCGGTTGAGGAACGGCACGACGACGCCGATGTTCTTCATCCGGCCGGAGGCGAGGCTCGACGCGGTCGAGGACACAACGTAGCCGAGCTCGTCGGCTGCTGTCTCGACCTTGAGCCTGGTCGCCGGGGAGACGTGCCCGTTGCCGCTCAGCGCGCGCGAAACCGTGGCGGTGGAGACACCCGCGCGGCGGGCGACCTCGTCAATGCCGACCATGGATTTCCTTACCGGACTGGTGCGTGGGGCCTGCAGAAAATCATACCGAGCGCCGGGAGCGCGCCGATCGCATCCGCTGATTTCTCGCAAACGCCTTTCGCCTTGTATTCTTGTTCAGCGCCTCCGGTCACGTGTTCACATATGGTCGGGTGCGTGCTGGCGAGTTACCCAAGCGGCCAAAGGGATCTGACTGTAAATCAGACGGCGTAGCCTTCGTGAGTTCGAATCTCGCACTCGCCACACCCCCAGTTTTACTGGGATGCAAGCCCCGCACGACCTCTTCGGAGGGCCGAGCGGGGCTTCTTCTTTTCGGCGGCATAGCTTTTCGGAGGCGTAGCGTTGGGGCATGACGCCCCCTGCCGTGACCGGACTGCTGACCCTCGCACGTGACACCGCGCTCGCCGCGGGTGAGCTCGCCGTCAGGCGCCGGGCGGAGGGAGTCGAGGTCGCCGCGACGAAATCGTCACCGGAGGACATCGTCACGACGACGGATCGAGAGACCGAGGCCCTCATCCGCCGGTTGCTGGCCGAGGCGCGACCGAACGACGGATTCTTCGGCGAAGAGTCGGAGGCCAGCGTCGGCACCTCCGGCCTCACCTGGGTCGTCGACCCGATCGACGGCACGGTCAACTTCCTCTACGGCATCCCGGGCTACGCGGTCAGCATCGCCGTCGTCGAAGGCGACCCAGACCCGGCCACCTGGACCACCCTCGCCGGGGCGGTCGTCAACCCCGCCCTGGGCGAGGTGTACACGGCGACGGCGGGAGGTGGTTCCCGGCTGGGGGAGCGCGAGCTGCGGGTCAACACGGGCGTGCCCCTCTCGCTGGCGCTCGTGTCCACCGGCTTCGGCTACGACGCGGCGCTCCGGGTGCGACAGGCGGAGGTCGTTCGCGGGCTGATCGGCCGGGTGCGGGACATCCGTCGCATGGGCTCGGCCGCACTCGACCTCTGCGCGGTCGCCGCCGGACGGCTTGACCTCTACTACGAACGAGGCCTCAACCCGTGGGACCACGCGGCCGGCGCCCTGATCGCGCGGGAGGCCGGCGCCAGGATCGGTGGGTTCGGGGGAGAACGCGAGGGCATCGACCTGCTCATCGCCGGTGCACCTGACCTCTACGACACGGTCGAGCCCCTCCTCGCCGAACTTTTCGCGGAATTCATGGCGGCCGACGACCGCTAGTCACGGCCGGTGCACGCTCGCCCGTAGCCCCCCGGAATCACAGGGGGAACTGTGCGGGCGGGGTGACGGCAAGGTGAACGGACGGTGACGCGCAGCACCCCTATTCGGGTGTCATCTGGTCGCGCACGGTGGATTTCGGAGGCCCAGCGGGTTAACCTTGACAAAATCGTTGTTTTGGCACTGGCGCCAAAATGAGCGCTCAACCCGCCCGACCGCCCTGCCGAAAGAACCTCAACTTTGTCACGTCACGCCACAGCACCGGATGCGTCTTCCTCCGGTGCCGGTGACCCTGTCGTGCCCCAGGTTCCACTCACGCGTCGCGAACTCCGTGAACTCGAACGCCTGGCCGGCCGGCCCGCTGACGAGGCCGCACCGTCTGCCCCGCCGGCTCCTCTCTCGGTCGAAGAGCCAGCCGACGAGCCCGTGGCAACCGAGGTCGCCGCCGCAACACAGGTCGCCGGCACTGCGCCGTCCGCGATCACCGAGCCCGACGTCGAGCTGACCTCGGCCGCCGACTTCCTCATCGCCGCGGATCTGCGCGCACCCGACCTCGAGCCGGCCTTCCTGATCGAGTCGGATCGCGTGGTGGCAACCCCGCCCGTCACGGACTCCCCGATCACCCCATTCGAGCAGCTTCTGTCGGACGTCCCGACGACCACGACCGAGATCACCCTCCCGAGCCGCGCCCAGCTCCGCGCGGCGGAGCAGGCGGCCGCCGCCGGCCGCCCTCGCCGCCCGATCGTGGCCCCGCGTCGCCTCGCGGCACCTCCGGCCCGTCCGGCCGCTGTGGGCGCGCCAGCGCCCACCAGCGACCGCATGCGGTCGCTCGCGGCGAAGAGCGTCACCGTCGTCGCGATGGCATTCGTCGCGTTGATGGCCATCTCCACATCCGTGCCCGCCGAAGCGCTGCTGTCCTCTGCCGACGTGCAGGCCGCGGCGTTCCAGGCCAGCCGGCCGGCCCAGTCCGGGCCCGCGCAAAGCCTGGACCTCGCCGGCGGCACCGACACGATCAGCGTCGAGCGCGATGGTTACCAATCCAAAACGATCGCCGAAGTCGCCGCGGCCAGCGGCATCCGGATGGAAGCGACGTTCACGAACGACCCGAACGGGACCATCCAGTGGCCGTTCGCCGTCGGCGTGCACATCGGATCGCGGTTCGGTATCCGTCACTGCGCCGGTTGTTCGGTGAACCACATGGGCCAGGACTTCAACCCGGGCATCGGGGCGCCGATCCAGTCCATCGCCGACGGCGTCGTCAGCCAGGCCATCGACGGCGAGGGCAGCCTCGGCGTGCACATGGTCATCGACCACATGATCAACGGCAGGCTCGTCTCCAGCGTCTACGCCCACATGATCCACGGTTCGATGCGCTTCAAGGTGGGCGACGTGGTCAAGGTCGGCCAGGTCATCGGCAAGACCGGCAACACCGGCATGTCGACCGGGCCGCACCTGCACTTCGAGATCCGGCTCGGCGGGCTGAACGGCCTGCACGTCGACCCGCTCGCCTGGCTCTACGCCAACACGAACTAGGCCGTCCGCGTCAGACCGTCCGCGTCGCGTTCCCTCCGGCGCGCGCCCGCGCCGTCCCGTCCAGAGGGACCCCGGCCGCGGCATCCGCTCGACTCGGGCACACAGTGAATCGCGGACACAGCACCTTCGTTTTGAAAACGAAGGTGCTGTGTCCGCAAGTGGGCGTATTGGGACCGCGCCGACCGGCGCGGCCAGTTAGGCGCGCAGCCAAGCCGTGGTGTCGGCCGGGAGCGTGCGCCCGGTGAGCGTTTCGCTGGCGAGCAACACCTCGCCGGCCGGCAGCTCAACCGATGTCTTTCCCATGTTCGCGATGACCGTCACGTCGCCGTTGCGGAACGCCACGACGTCCGCGGCGAAACCGGGCAGCCATTCGATCGTTCCCTCGGCCAGCGCGTGCTCGCGCCGCAGGCGGAGCACCAGCTTGTAGAGCTCGAGGGTGGACCCAGCCACGCCGTCCTGCTGGTCGCGGGCGAGCCGCGCCCACTCGGCCGGCTGCGGCAGCCAGCTCGCCGCCGACGGACCGAAGCCGTAGGAGGGGGCAGCCGACTCCCAGGGGATGGGCACGCGGCAGCCGTCACGGCCGTAACGCTCGCCGCCGGTGCGGAACCAGGTCGGATCCTCACGGGCGTGGTCGGGCAGGTCGACCACTTCGGGCAGGCCCAGTTCCTCGCCCTGGTACAGGTAGCTCGAGCCGGGCAGCGACAGCATCAGGGACGTCGCGGCGCGGGCGCGGCGGAGGCCGACGACGGCGTCGGGCAGGCCGATCGTCTTCGGGCCGATGCCGTGACCCTGCAGGTTGTCTCCGGACAGTGCGAGCCGTGAGGCGTGGCGCACCACGTCGTGGTTGGAGAGCACCCAGGTGCTGGGGGCGTCGACCGCTCCGAACGCGGCGAGGGATTCGTCGATCACTCGGCGGAGCGCCGGCGCAGCCCAGGGCGTCTCGAGGTAGGCGAAGTTGAAGGCCTGGTGCATCTCGTCCGGGCGCACCCACTCTGCGACCCGGGTGAGCGGGTCGACCCAGGCCTCGGCCGCCAGGATCCGCTGGCCGGGGTACTCGTCGAGGATGATGCGCCAATCCCGGTAGATGTCGTGCACGCCGTCCTGGGCCCAGTACGGCGGCGTGGCGGCGGGCGCCGCGCTGATAGCGGGTTCCAGGGGGCTGGCTGTTCCGCCGCCCATGCTTCCCGCATCGGCGGGCGCGGTGTAGTCGGGGAGGCCCTTGGCCTTGATCATGCCGTGGGCGACGTCCACCCGGAAGCCGTCGACGCCGCGGTCGAGCCAGAAGCGCAACACGTCGCGGAACTGCTCGCGCACCCACGGGTTGTCCCAGTCGAAGTCGGGCTGGGTGCTGTCGAACAGGTGCAGGTACCACTGGCCCGGCGTGCCGTCCGGCTCGGTGCTCCGCGTCCACGCATTGCCGCCGAAGACAGATTCCCAGTTGTTCGGCGGAAGCTCGCCGTTCTTGCCCTTGCCGTCGCGGAAGATGTAGTGGGCGCGCTCGGCGCTGCCCGATCCGGCGGCCAGCGCGGCCTGGAACCACGGGTGGTCGCTCGACGAGTGGTTGGGAACGAGGTCGACGATCACCCGGATGCCGAGATCGTGCGCCGTGCGCTGCAGCACGTCGAAATCGGCGAGGGTCCCAAACAGCGGGTCGACGTCGCAGTAGTCGGACACGTCGTAGCCGGCGTCGCGCTGCGGGGACGTGTAGAACGGGGACATCCAAATGGCGTCGACCCCGAGGTCGCGCAGGGCAGGAAGCCGGCTCACGATGCCTTCAAGGTCGCCCATGCCGTCGCCGCTGGCATCCGCGAACGAGCGCGGATAAATCTGATAAATAACGGCGGTTCGCCACCACTCTGTGCAAGTCATGAGAAAACTTTACGGCATGCGCACAGGCGTGGAAGCGTTTACATGAGAACTCCTCTGCGCGATCATCACGAACTTGTATCAATTGCATTCACCCGAGTTGTCTATCGATCAGGCACAAGCTACACATGTAATCGCTTGCACATTTGTCAGCGTTCCCCAAGAAAGGCAACACCAATGATGGTGAATAAGAAAGGCCTGCTCGCTGCTGGTGCAGTAGTGGTCGCCGCAACTCTCGCCCTGGCCGGATGCTCCGCCGGTACCTCGAAGGCAGCGGCCCCGGCCAAGTCCTCTGGCTCCCTGACCGTCTGGGTCGACGCCGAGCGCGTCGACGCGCTGAAGGACGCCGCCGCGGCCTACACGGACAAGACCGGAGTCAAGGTCAAGCTCGTCTCCAAGGACGTCGCGAAGATCAAGGATGACTTCATCCAGCAGGTCCCGTCCGGCAAGGGCCCCGACATCACCATGGGTGCCCACGACTGGCTCGGCGAGCTCGTCACGAACGGCGTCGTCGCCCCGATCGAACTCGGCAACTCGGCCAGGAACTTCCTTGACGTCGCAGTCAACGCGTCCGCATACGACGGCAAGACCTACATGCTCCCCTACGCCATCGAGAACCTCGCGATGCTGCGTAACGCCGACCTGGTCAAGACGGCACCGACCTCATTCGACGACATGATTGCCAAGGGCAAGGCCGCCGGAGTCAAGTACCCGTTCCTGGTCGAGCAGGGCGCTGACGGTAACCCGTACCACCTGTACCCGTTCCAGACCTCCTTCGGCGCACCGGTGTTCGGCACCGACGCCAACGGCGGCTACGACGCGACCAGCCTGCAGCTCGGCAATGCCGGCGGCCAGGACTTCGCGAAGTGGCTCGGCACGCAGGGCAAGAAGGGCACCGGCGTCTTCAACACCGAGATCACCGGTGACATCGCCAAGGAAGCCTTCACCACCGGCAAGGCCGCTTTCTGGCTGACCGGACCGTGGAACGTCGGCGCCGCCAAGGATGCCGGCATCAACCTCGCCGTCGACCAGATCGCACCGCCGTCGTCGAAGGCAGCCCAGCCGTTCGCCGGCGTCAAGGGCTTCTTCGTCAGCGAGCAGAGCAAGAACAAGGTTGCCGCGAACGACTTCCTCGTCAACTACCTCGGTACCGAAGCCGTGCAGACCGCGCTGTTCAAGTCGGGCAACATCCTCCCCGCTCTCAAGGCTTCGGCCGAGGCAGCGTCGAGCGACCCGATCATCGCCGGATTCGCACAGGTCGGCGCACAGGCCGTTCCGATGCCGGCCATCCCGGCCATGGGGCAGGTCTGGCAGTTCTGGGGCATCGCGCAGGCCGCCGTCATCAATGGCGCCGACCCCGTGAGCACCTGGAAGAAGCTTGACGCTGACGTCACCAAGGCGATCGGCTAACAGCCCACTCATTCCCCGGGCGGATGCGCACGCGCATCCGCCCGGGATTCGCTATACACAGGTTGAAGGCTAGGAAGCTGGGCAATGAGTACCATCATCGACGACGAGGTCATTGAAGAGACGCCGACCAGGCGCGACAAGCAGGCTGCCAGGATTGCCGAGGCTGCGTCGATCGGGCTCAGGGCCATCCTGGTCAAGATCGCACTGCTGGGCATCGTCGATGCCATCTCGGTCTACGCGATGTTCATGCTCGTCGCCAGGCAGCAGTGGATCGTGTTCGGCATCGTGCTGGCCGTCACCCTCCTCGTGAACTGGATCTACTTCTCACCGGGCAAGCTTCCGGCCAAGTACCTCACCCCCGGCGTCATTTTCCTCGTGATCTTCCAGATCTTCGCCGTGGGCTACACCGCCTACATCGGCTTCACGAACTACAGCACCGGCCACAACAGCGACCAGGAGCAGGCCGTTTCGGCGCTGATGAGCTCCGCGCTCGAGCGCGTGCCGGATTCGCCCGCCTACGGAGTGACCGTGCTCGACCAGGGTGGCGCACTCAACCTCCTGGTCACCGACCCTGACGGCGCCGTGAGCATCGGCAGCCCAGACAAGCCGCTGCAGCCGGTCACCGGCGCCACCATCGAGAGCGGCAAAGCCGTGGCCCTCGACGGCTACACCAGCCTGAGTTTCCAGGACGTCATCGCCCGCACCGACGAGATCACCAAGATGGCGGTTCCGTACTCCGCCGATCCCAACGACGGCAGCCTGCGCACACCCGACGGCAGCAACGCCTACCTCTACCTCTCCTCCCTCGTCTATGACGAGAAGGCCGGAACGATGACGGATGCCAAGACCGGCACGGTCTACTCCGACACCGGCGCCGGGGCCTTCACCTCGAAAGCCGGCAAGGAGCTCCTGCCCGGCTGGCGGATCAACGTCGGCTTCGCCAACTTCATCCGCGCCTTCACCGATGAGGGGATCCGCGGCCCGTTGCTTGGCGTGACCCTCTGGACGTTTGTCTTCGCGGCGGTCTCCGTGGCGTCGACGTTCCTGCTCGGGCTCTTCCTCGCCATCGTCTTCAACGACAGGCGGATGCGGGGACGCAAGTTCTACCGGGTCGCCATGATCCTGCCGTACGCTTTCCCTGCCTTCCTCTCGGCGCTCGTCTGGGCCGGGATGCTCAGCGAGAGCTTCGGTTTCGTCAACCAGGTGCTGCTCGGCGGCGCCCACGTTCCCTGGCTCACCAACGAGTTCCTCGCCAAGATCAGCATCCTCGTGGTCAACCTGTGGCTCGGCTTCCCCTACATGTTCCTGGTCTGCACCGGCGCGCTGCAGTCGATTCCGGAGGAGCTGCAGGAGGCGGCGACGGTCGACGGGGCCAGCCCCTGGGCCGTGTTCCGCCTGATCAAGCTGCCGCTGCTGCTGGTCTCCGTGGCGCCGCTGCTGATCGCATCGTTCGCGTTCAACTTCAACAACTTCAACCTGATCTACATGCTCACCGGCGGAGGCCCCCGCGACGCCGACGCCAGCGTGAACGTCGGCGGCACCGACATCCTGATCTCGATGGTCTACAAGGTGGCGTTCACCGGGCAAACCAGGGACTACGGCCTGGCGAGCGCGTTCTCGATCATTATTTTCATCCTCGTTGCGGTCATTTCGATCATCAGCTTCAGGAAGACCAAGGCGCTGGAGGATCTCAACTAATGGCAACCACGACCACGACCACGACCACGACCACGACCACGTCGACCGTGGACTTCGTCCCGGTCAAACGCCCGTTCTCCCTCGCCCGGTGGTGTGCGGCAACCGGGTGGCGGCACATCATCGGCAGCGTCATGGTCGTGTTCTCGGCCTTCCCGCTGCTCTATGTGCTCTCCGCCTCGCTCAACCCGCACGGGACGCTCACCGGGTCGAACGCCCTGTTCACGCACCTCGGCCTCGACGCGTACGTGCGCATCCTGAACACCCCTGAGGCGCCGTTCGCTACCTGGTTCGGCAACACGCTGCTGATCGCGGGCACCACGGCCGTCGGCAGCGTGTTCCTCGGCGCCCTCGCGGCGTACTCGTTCTCGCGCATGCGTTTCACCGGGCGCCGCGCGGGGCTGCTCACCATCGTGCTCGTGCAGATGTTCCCGCAGCTGCTCGGCGTCGTGGCCATCTTCCTGCTGATGAGCACGATCGGCGACATCTTCCCGGCGATCGGCCTCAACTCCCAGATCGGCCTGATCATGGTCTACCTGGGTGGCGCCCTGGGGGTGAACACGTACCTGATGTACGGGTTCTTCAACACGGTTCCCGCGTCGATCGACGAGGCCGCCAAGATCGACGGCGCCAGCCACGCGCGCATCTTCTTCACGATGATCCTGCGGCTCGTCGCCCCGATCCTCGCGGTCGTCTCGCTGCTCTCCTTCATCGGCACCACCAACGACTTCGTGCTGGCGAGCGTGCTGCTCGTCGACCCGGAGAAGCAGACCCTCGCGGTGGGCCTCTACCGGCTGGTGTCGAACCCGAACTACGCCGACTGGAGCGCCTTCTCAGCCGGCGCTGTGCTCGCCGCGCTCCCCGTCATGGCGCTGTTCCTCTTCCTGCAGAAATACATCGTCGGCGGCCTCACGGCGGGCTCCGTCAAGTAATCTCGAAGCATGTTTTTGCCCCACCACGACGGCTCGCCGCTCCATGTGTCCACCCAGACTCCGGCCCTCGGCGACAGCGTGCAGGTTCGGGTGCGGCTGCCGCACGCGTTCGGGCCGGTCGCCGCGGTCCGGGTGAGGTCGAACCCGAACCGGGAGCCTCGCTTCAGCGACGCATCCGTCGTGTGGAGCATCGACGGCTGGGACTGGTGGGAAGCCGCCATCGAGGTGGAGAATCCGGTGCACGGCTACCGGTTCCTGCTCGTCGGCGAGGACGGCCGTCAGCGCTGGCTGAACGCCACCGGCCTGCACGACGTGGAGACGCTCGACAGCGAGGATTTCAAGCTCGTGGCGTTCGCGGCCCCGCCGGCCTGGGTCGCTTCGAGCGTGATGTACCAGGTCTTCCCCGATCGCTTCGCCCGGTCGGATGCCGCAGACTCGCGCCCTGCCCCTGACTGGGCCATCCCGGCGGCGTGGGGTGACGCCGTCGACACCATGCAGCCCGGCCGGTCGCACCAGTTCTACGGCGGCGACCTGGACGGCATCAACGGCCGCCTCGACCACCTCGAACGCCTCGGGGTGAACCTGCTCTACCTCACGCCCGTGTTCCCCGGCGGCTCCAACCACCGGTACGACGCGTCCGGCTTCGACGAGGTCGACCCGCTGCTCGGCGGTGACGAGGCCCTCGCCCGGCTGGTCGAGGCGGCGCATGCCCGCGGCATCCGGGTGATCGGGGACCTCACCAGCAACCACTCCGGCGACCGGCACGAATGGTTCCTGGCCGCCCACCGCCAGCCGGAGGCGCCGGAGAGCGACTTCTACTACTGGCGCGACGACGAGCAGGAAGGCTACGAGTCCTGGCTCGGCGTGCCCAGCCTGCCCAAGTTCAACTGGTCGTCTCCGGTGCTGCGCCGCCGCTTCATCGACGGCCCTGACTCCGTCGTTGCGCGGTGGCTGAAGCCCCCGGTGAGCCTGGACGGCTGGCGCATCGATGTGGCCAACATGACCGGGCGGCTCGGCAGCGAGGACCTCAACCGGGACGTACGGCGCATGATCCGGCGCACCATGGTCGAGGCCAACCCCGACACGATCCTGCTCGGCGAGTCCACCAACGACGCCTCGAGCGACTTCCAGGGCGACGCGTGGCACGGCGCGATGACCTACGCGCCGTTCACCCGCCCGGTGTGGAGCTGGCTGAGCGAGCCCGGCAGCCGCGCCGAGGGCGGGATCGGCTTCGCCGGCGGACGGACGCCCGGGTACACCGGCCGGCAGTTCTTCGAGGCACACCGCCGCTTCACTGCCGGGTTCCCCTGGCGCACCCGGCTGGCCACCATGAACGCCCTCGACACGCACGACACCCCCAGGTTCCGCACGAACGCGATCGAGGGCGCCGTTCCCGTGGCGTTCGGCATGTCGGCCACGATGCCCGGCATCCCGGTCGTGTTCGCCGGCGACGAGTTCGGTCTCGTCGGCGTCGACGGGGAGCACTCGCGCACCCCCATGCCGTGGAACACCGCGTCGGAGCCGGATGTCGCCGACACCATTGACCTGTACGCGTCGCTGATCAGCCTCCGGCGCAGCCACCCGGCACTGAACGGCGGCGGCATGCGCTGGCTGCACGTGGGCGACGATGTGCTCGTTTACGTGCGCGAGGCGGCCGAAGGCTCGGTGCTGCTGGTTGCGGCGCGCGCAGCGGCCGAGGTGACCCTGCACGCCCAGGCGCTCACCGGCGCGGATTCCGCGGCCGTGCTCTTCGGCCCCGGCGTTCTCACCGCGGGCGCTGACGGCACGCGGATCGTCGCAGACGGCCCGTCGTTCACCGCGTGGGCGCTCCTCGGAGTCGCGCTGCCCTCAGGGAGCAGGATTGCCCGGCTCTGCCCGTGAGGGGTCGCAAATCGACCTTCGTTGGCCGAATAAGGGTCGATATGCGACCCCTCACGGGGCGGCGGGCGGCGCGGGGCTCCCCGCCGCCACCTCGGCGATGGCGCGCACAGCCCCCGCAGTGCCGGGGGAGCGGGCGTAGAGCGCGGCCAGTTCGCGTGCGCGTTCGCGGTAGCCGGCGTCGGTGAGCACCCGACGCACGCCCGCTGCCACCTGCCCGGACGAGGGGGAGTCGCCCCGCAGGGACACCCCGACGCCCGCCCAGCGCGCGCGCGCGCTCACCTCGACCTTGTCCTCCGTGCGGCCGGCCACCACGAGCGGAACGCCGGCGCTGAGAGCCTGTTGCACACCGCAGTACCCGCCGTTCGTCACCAGGAGGTCGGCCTGCGGGAGCAGGGCGGCGAAGGGGATGAAGCGCTCGAGCCGCAGGTTGGCCGGCCGCTCGGCGGCCGGCAGCACCTGGTCGGGGTCTGGGCCGCCGGTCGTGCCGATGACGAGCGCGTCGAGCCCGGCCAGGCCCGTGATCGCGGGCAGCAGCAGCTTGTGGGCATCCGTCGCCAGGGTGCCCTGAGTGAGCACGATGACCGGGCGCCCGGCCCGACGGGCGGCGGCGACATCCGCCCACCACGGCGGGGACACCCATCCCGCCGGCGTCGGCGGCAGCATCGCGCCGATGAACCGCACCTGAGCGGGCAGGTCGCTGCGGGGATACTCGAATTCCGGGATGGTTGCGGCGAGGTAGCGGGTGGCAAGCTCGACGGTCCAGTCGAGGAAGAAGCTGGATCGCGGGTCGAGGCCGACCTCGACGCGCACATTGTTGGCGGCCTCCTGCAGGTTCACGAAGACCACATGATGGAAGACGAAGTTCAGGGCACGGTTGCGCGCGCGGCCGAGGGGCGTCCTGGACGGGGCGAGACCGGTGCCGAACGGTGCAGTGTCAACGCTGGAGAGCACGAGCGGGGTGGTCGAGAACGCCACGCTGGGAATGCCGAGCTTCTCGGCAACGAGGAGACCGGCGATGAACCCGTGCTCGACGACGATCACGTCCGGGTGAAGCCACGCGGCCATCGCCTGCAGCTCCGCGACCCAGGCCGGCACCGGCGCGATGAAAAAGTTCCGGAGGCCCCACAGCAGAGAGGGCAGGCCCGGCCTGGCATTGGCTTCCGCGGCCATCCGGTTCAGCGTGTCGTCGTCGAAGTCCCGATCGGGAGACATGGGCACGAACGCGGCCCCGGTGACCCGCACGGAGCCCCCGTAGGCCGAGCCGGTGTACCACGTGACCTCGTGCCCGGCCGCGACGAGTTCACGAGCCAGGTCCAGTCCGGGCCGCACATGCCCGGTGTTCGGCATGCTGCCGAAAAGGATGCGTGCCACACTCGCTCCAACGGCTGTGATCAGACACCCCCAGAATACCGCCGGGCGGTCACGAGCAGCTCGAACTGGTGATAATCTTTACCGGTTGCCAAAAACGCGGCTCGGCTTCTGAACGTTAGAAGCTCTGCCCCCTTAGCTCATTGGTAGAGCACTTCCTTGGTAAGGAAGAGGTAGTGGGTCCGATTCCCACAGGGGGCTCAGGCTTGGAAGCTGGAATCAGCCGACAGGTCGTGGCGGGGTAGCTCAGTTGGTTAGAGCACACGGCTCATAATCGTGGTGTCGCGGGTTCAATTCCCGCTCCCGCTACTGGAACCAGACATGGAAAACCCCGGCATCCGCCCAGGATGCCGGGGTTTCGTCATTTGACGAGTCGCGCGACGATCGAGGTGACCGTGGAGCGCATCGAGGCACGGCGCTCAGGGCGTCGAGCTTGGCCTGGTCCGCGGCCACCACTCCGGCAACCTGCATGCCTTTTCCCGAGCGCTCGAGCCGATCCCACAGGGCCAGGCGCACAATCTCGGGGTGCGTCGCGTAGCGGGTCGAACAGCCGGCCGGCGTACTCGGCGAGATCGGTCGTGTCGATCGGAATGGCGGGGACCATCTCGGCGACGAGGGAATTGAAGACGCTGTCGAACAGCGCTTCCTCGTTCCCGAAGTAGGTGTACAGGAGCGACTTCATCATTGAGCCGGGAGCCATCCGCACCGAGTGGAACACCATCGCCGCCAGGGAGAATGTGCTCGAGACCTCCGGCCGCCGGGAAGTCTGTGCCAGCGGGCCGCCCGCAGCGGTAACGGGGCAAGGGGTCGGGCCACCCCGATGATGTCCCGGCCCCGACGGGTGTGCTTCGTTTCCGGCTACGTTCGGACCCTCTCAATAAGGTCTAGGTGTCGGAATTCGGGGAGCACCCCTGTCTGGGATGAAGTGTAACAACGGATGCAAAGCAGGCATAGGGGGTGTCGTCTAACCCCCATTCGGGGGATACTCCCCGAGAAGGCGTGATCGCCCCGCCACGCCCGTAAGCAATGGAGGATGAACATGGCACGAGTATTCGAATCAATCGACGTCAATGTCCCGGTGCGGGAGGCGTACGACCGCTGGACTCATTTCGAGTCCTTCCCGCAGTTCTTCGAGTTCGTCGAATCCGTCACCAGGGTCGACGACACCCACTCGCACTGGAAGGTGAAGATCGCCGGCGCAGAGCGCGAGTTCGACGCCGAAAGCGAGATGTCTCCCAACGCACACGTCGCATGGACCAGCGTCGGCGGCGACGAAAAGCACGCCGGGCTTGTCACCTTCGATGAGCTGTCGGAGACGACTACCCGGATCACGGTGCAGCTCGACTGGGTAGCCGAGCGACTCCTCGAGAAGGCGGGAGCGATCTTCGGCGTTGACGACCACGTCGTCAAGAAGGACCTGAGGAGATTCCGGGACATGGCGGAGGGCCGCCCCGGGGCAGTGACCGACTAACCGACGGGAATGCGTGGGGCCGAACGGGAATACCCGTGCGGCCCCTTGCCGCGTGTCTGCGGGCCGCGGCCGTCAGTCCGCGTCGACCGGCTCGAGGGTCGGGCGCTTCGGTGGGCGTCCATCGCCGGAGGAACGGCCGGTGAGCCGACGACCGATCCACGGCAGCACGAACTCGCGGTAGTAGGCGGCGGTGCCCTGAACGCGGTCCTCGGACGGCGCGGCATCCGTGGCATCCGTTCCCCAGTCGGCGGGCACGGGCACGCCGAGCGCGTCGAGCACGTGGGAGGCAACCCGAGTGTGCCCGCGCGCGTTCAGGTGCAGCTTGTCGGCGGACCAATAACGCTTCTTCTCGAGCTCGGCGTCGGCCCAATTGTCGACGAGGGTGACCCCGGGCCGGTCGAAGGCGATCCGGCAGGCGTCGGCCAGACGGTCGCCGCGCCGCTGCATGAGCGAGCCCATCGGCAGGTGCTTTGACGGGTTGCCGCCGCTGAGGAGCACGACGTGCGCGCCCTGCGCGAGTGCGCGCTCGATGACCTGGTCGAGCAGGTTCACGACGTACGAGATCTCGACGCGCGGCCGCATCAGGTCATTGCCGCCGCCGCAGACGCTGAGCAGGTCGGGTCGCTGCGCGAGCGCCGGCTCGAGCTGGTCGGCGACGATGGGCCCGAGGAGCTTGCCGCGGATGGCGAGGTTCGCGTAGGCGACGGGCTCCGGAGACGCCTCAGCGAGCCCCAACGCCACGAGGTCGGCCCAGCCTCGCACCTGGCCGCCCGGGAGCTCGTCGCCGACGCCCTCGGTGAAACTGTCGCCGATGGCGACGTAGCGCTGAAACATCCGGCCCCCGGCTTCGTCTGCTGGTATTAGTCGGTTGCGGGGCCCAGGCGGGCCGCGAGCACATCCCGGGCCTGCTGGGCCACCCGGCGTACTTCCTTGTCGGGATCGCGCAGTCTGGCCGCGATCGTCTCGACGTGTTCCGCGGTTCCCTGTGCGGCGAGGGCGTGGAGCGCGGCGGCACGAACCCGCGGCACCTCATCCGTCGTCAGCCTGACGAGCTTGGGGGCAACCTGCAGCCCGCGCTGCAGGATCACCTTGGCGCACGTTTCGCGCACGCGCCAGGCCTGGTTGGTGAGGCCGACGACGATGTAGGGCGCTGCCGCTTCGCTCCAGACGTACATCAGGGTGCGGGCTCCCCACAGCTCGGGCCAGTACAGGGCGGGAGCGCCTTCGAGGATGCCCAGCGCGTGTCGGCCGCCGGCGTAGAGGAGGAAGTCCTTGCCGGCGTTCTTGGCGCGCAGCAGGGCGATGGCGTTGTCGATGACCTTCGCCTCTCCGTAGACGGCGATGGCGGCCTGAATCCGCTCAGCCGTAGGGAGGTCGATGGGAATGTCGGGGTGTGGGGTCAGTTTGTTATGCATCGCGAAACCAACGCTACCCCTCGCCCGGGTGCCGCGACGACTGTCACGGGCAGGTTGCCAGCCTCGCGC
The DNA here is from genome assembly GCA_036723055.1 of Microbacteriaceae bacterium. Classification (GTDB taxonomy): domain Bacteria; phylum Actinomycetota; class Actinomycetes; order Actinomycetales; family Microbacteriaceae; genus Cryobacterium. The sequence goes on along the minus strand of DAIMHX010000020.1, from coordinate 31,444 downwards.
CTACCGTGGCTTGAGCGTGCGCTCGAACCCTGTCGTGTCCGCGTACTTCCCGTAGTTGCCGAGCTCGACGTGTCCGAGGCGCGGGTAGAGGGCGAGCACCTCGGGCTGGGCCGGCGACGGATGCCGCCTCCCGCCACCGTGCGTCCGTCCTCGAGCAGCACGAGGAAACCGCCCCCGGCAGGTCGACCGCCGCCGCCTGGACGTCATCGGCCGCGTCGCCATCGCCGTAACGGGCCGTGTGCTCCCGGCGCAGGGTCGGCGAGGAGCGGGGCGACCTCAGGGGTCACCCAAACGAACACGTACGAGCATCACACCCCCAGTCTCACCGATCGCCCTGCGCGACGCGCAACTACACTCGAGGGGTGTCAGTAAATCCAGATCTGCAGGGCCGGGTCTTCCCGTCCGCCGCGCCGTACCTCGTCGGGCGGGAGAAGGTGCGCGAGTTCTCCCGCGCCGTCTTCGCGACCAACCCGATCAACCTGGACCCGGAGGCCGCGCGCGCCGCCGGCTACGCCGATGTCGTCGCCCCGCCGACCTTCGCGGTGGTGCTGCAGGAGGCAACGCTCGCGCAGCTGCTGGCCGAGCCGGATGCCGGCATCGACTTCAGCCGGGTCGTGCACGGCGACCAGCGCTTCAGCTTCAGCCGCCCGATCGTCGCCGGCGACGAACTCACCGCGACGCTGACCGTGGCGAGCGTCAAGACCCTCGGCGGGCACGCCATGGTCACGGCCGAATCGCATGTCGTCGATTCCGACGGCAACCACGTCGTGACCGCGACCTCCACCCTCGTCGTCAGGGGAGACGAATGACCGCCGTACCCGCACTCGGAACCCCCCGCATCGACCAGTTGACGGTCGGCGAGGTCGTCGCCGGTGGGAGTTTCCCGCTGACGCGCGATTCCCTCGTGCGCTATGCGGGGGCATCCGGGGATTTCAACCCCATTCACTACCGTGACGACATCGCGACCTCCGTGGGGCTGCCCGGCGTGCTCGCGCACGGCATGCTCACCATGGGCCTCGCCGTTCAACCCGTCGTCGACTGGGCCGGCGACCCGGCCCGCATCGTCGACTACCAGGTGCGGTTCACCCGGCCGGTGCCGGTCGACCCGACCGAGGGGGCCGTGGTCACCGTTGTCGCGAAGGTCGGCGCCATCGACGCGGATGCCGGCGTCGCCCGCATCGACCTCACGGTCACCTTCAACGAGCAAACCGTCCTCGGCAAGGCGCAGGCACGCGTCAGCCTCGCCTGAGCGCCGGCCGATGACCGAACCCGTTGCCCTCGCCGATCTGACCACCCTCCGGGTCGGCGGTGTTCCGGCGCGCATGGTCGCGCCGGAGACCGAGCAGGAGCTCGTCGAAACCGCCCTCGAGGTGTGGGCATCCGATGACGAGTGGCTGCTGCTGGGCGGCGGCTCGAACACCGTCGCCAGCGACGAGGGCTTCGACGGAACCGTGATCCGCGTCCTGACGCGCGGGATCGCCGTGACCGGCCCCGACGAGATGACGGGCCCCGACCGGGTGCGCCTGCGCGTGCAGGCCGGCGAGCCGTGGGACGACGTCGTCGCCTACGCGGTCGCGCATGGCTGGTCGGGCACCGAGGCGCTCTCGGGGATCCCCGGCTCCTCGGGCGCCGCGCCAGTGCAGAACATCGGCGCCTACGGGCAGGAACTTTCCTCCAGTATCGTCGCCATCGACTTCCTCGACTACGACACCGGTGAGCGTCGCCGGATGGAGGCGGACGAGCTCGGCCTGGGCTACCGGACCTCTGTGCTCAAGCAGGGGCTGCGCGGCGTCGTGCTCGCGATCGAACTGGACCTGCACGACACGACCGCCGAGGCGGCCGTGCTCGGCAGCGCGCTCAGCCGGCCGGTCGCCTACGCCCAGCTGGCCGGCGCGCTCGGCGTGCAGCTCGGCGACCGCGTGCCGATCACGGCCCTGCGCGAGACGGTGCTCGCCCTGCGCGCGTCGAAGGGGATGGCGCTCGACCCGAGCGACCCTGACACTGCCAGCGCCGGATCCTTCTTCACGAACCCCATCGTCAGCGAACGCTTCTCGCGCGAGTTGCCGGAGTCGGCGCCGCGCTGGATCGTCGGCAACGAGGGCGAGCGCCCGGACCGTGTCATCCCGCTGCACGAGTACGCCGGCGTCGTGCCGGTGCCCGGCGTCGAATCGATGCGCTGGGTGAAGCTCAGCGCCGCGTGGCTGATCGAGCACTCGGGAATCACGAGGGGCTTCCGCCTGCCCGGCTCCCGCGCCGCCGTGTCGAGCAAGCACACGCTCGCGCTCACGAACACCGGCGGGGCGACCGCCGCGGAGATCGCGGAGCTCGCCCGCTACGTGCAGGGCCGGGTGGCGGCCGAGTTCGGCGTCATCCTCCAGCCGGAGCCCGTGCTCGTCGGCCTCACCCTCTAGTCCCGCCCCCATCTCTTCCCCGTGAGGGGTCGCATATCGACCTTCGTTGGGCGATTGAAGGTCGATATGCGACCCCTCAGGGAGCAGGTCTCAGCGCGCCGGCGGGTGCAGGGCGAGGGCGTCCCGAATCAGGCGAAGCAGCATCCGTCGGTCGGTGAGCTCGTCGGCGGCAATCTCGATGACGTGCCAGCCCGCTGCGGTGAGCCGAGCCACACGAGTGCGGTCCTTGCGCCAGCGCTCCGGTTCGCTGCGATGATAATCGCCCTGATATTCGAAGATGACCCGATGCGCGGGGAAGCACAGGTCTGCCCGGGCGAAGACGTGCCCGCGGGCATCCGCGATCGGATGGTTCACCTTGAGGCCCAGGATGCCGGCGCGCACGATCGTCACCCGGATGATCGACTCAGGCGGCGACTCGGCGCGATCGTCGAGCAGGCCCAGCGCTTCCAGCAGGCGCGCCCGCCCGCGCCTGCCGGGGTGGCTCGCTGCGGCGGCCTCGAGGTCTGCGCGACTGGCAAGCGGATGCCGGTGGTGAATGATGTAGTCCCCGGCGGCCACAAGGTCTTCCACGTCGAGGATCGCGGCGAGGTCGCACCAGGTGCGTGCTGCCGTGGTTAGTCGAAGTCCCAGCCACGCGCGAACGTCGCCTTCGCCCAGCTGCAGTTTGTGGCCGGTGGAGCCGGCGGCCCTGCAGGCGCGCATGGGGGCGGGCATGCCGACGTGGAGCTGTGCCAGGCGGACAAGCGTCGACGGGAGCGGGATGCCCATGAGCAGCGCGGCCGTCACCGAGCAGAAGAAGGCGGCCTGGGGCATCCGCAGTTGGAGCGCCCGCGCCCGTTCGTGGAGCGAGACTGCGGTCATGGGCGAGCGGATGCCGTGGAATGGCTTCGCCAGGTCGGGCCCACGCAGACGACCTTCGCCGATCCCGTGATCGGCCGCGGTCCGGATTGTGAAGGAGCCCTCACGCAGCCGCGGCGGGAGGGGACGTCGAGGGGTCACGCGCCCAGCGTGCCGCATCCGGAGGCGCGTGGCTGAGATTATCCACAGGGCTGCCGCCGGTCGCCCGGTGAGGGGTCGCATATCGACCTTCAGCGGCCTCGGGAAGGTCGATATGCGACCCCTCAGGGGAGAGGCGGGGAGGAGGGCCGGCGCGCAGGGAGTTGGGTCAGGCGAAGAGGCGCTGCAGGCGTTGGATGCCCTCCAGGAGCGGGGCGTCGCCGAGCGCGTAGGAGAAGCGCAAGTAGCCGCTCGGGCCGAAGGCCTCGCCGGGGACGACCGCCACCTCGGCCTGGTCGAGGATGAGGTCGGCGAGCTCCAGGGAGGTGTTCGCCGTCACCCCGCCCCAGGTGCGCCCGAGCAGGCCGGAGACGTCGGGGTAGACGTAGAACGCTCCCTGCGGTGTCGGTGTGAGCATGCCGGGAATCTTGTTGAGCTCGGCCACAATGACCTTGCGCCGGCGGTCGAAGGCGTCGCGCATCGCGAGCGCGGCATCCTGTGGCCCGTTCAGGGCGGCGATGGCGGCCCGCTGCGAGATGTTCGACACGTTCGACGACAGGTGCGACTGCAGGTTGGCTGCCGCCTTGATGGCGTCGGCCGGGCCGACCATCCAGCCCAGGCGCCAGCCGGTCATGGCGTACGTCTTGGCGACACCGTTGACAAGGATGGTGCGGTCGGCCAGGGCCGGCACGGCCTCGACGATCGACACGGCGCGTACTCCGTCGTAGGTGAGGTTCTGGTAGATCTCGTCAGAGATGACCCAGAGACCGTGCTCGTCGGCCCACTCGCCGATGGCCTTCGTCTGCTCGGGGGAGTAGACGGCGCCCGTGGGGTTCGACGGCGAAACGAAGAGGAGCACCTTCGTGCGCTCGGTGCGGGCCGCCTCGAGCTGGTCCACCGTGACCAGGTAGTTCTGGTCGCTGCCGGCGAAGACATCGACCTGCACGCCGCCGGCCAGCCGGATCGACTCCGGGTACGTGGTCCAGTACGGCGTCGGCACGAGCACCTCGTCGCCCGGGTCGAGCAGCGTCGCAAAGGCCTGGTAAACGGCCTGCTTGCCGCCGTTGGTGACGACGACCTGGCTGGGTGACACCTTGAGGCCGCTGTCGCGAAGCGTCTTGGCAGCGATCGCTTCGCGCAGCTCCGGCAGGCCGGCCGCGGGCGTGTACCGGTAGTTGCGGGGGTCGCGCACTGCCGCGAGGGCAGCCTCGACGATGTGCTCAGGGGTCTGGAAGTCCGGCTCGCCGGCGGCAAAGCTGATGACCGGCCGACCGGCCGCCTGGAGCGCCTTGGCCTTCCCGTCGACCTTGAGGGTTGCCGACTCCGCAATGGAGCCAATCCGGGTGGAGATTCGCTTGAGTTCGTGAGTCACGATACGAGCATAAGGGGATGGTTGAATCCGGCACAGGGCGTTACGGTGGAATGCGATCCGGATGCGCGGTGGTCGGCCCGGCTCGGCTCGGCTTTACAGGGGTCCCGGAGTGACCTAGACTTGATCGAGGTAGTTGAAATCTGCCATGCTTTTTTGCGCCCATTTTTTGAGAGAGATCTGTGGATGTGCGCGGCTGAGTCGGTGATTTCGCTCCATAGGGTGGTGGCTCAATTGGTAGAGCAGCGGTCTCCAAAACCGCAGGTTGCAGGTTCGAGTCCTGTCCGCCCTGCAAGTCGGTGGTATTTCTGCCGGCCCATGAAAGGTGTAACAGGTGGCCCGAAAAGTTATCGACGAACCCAGTGAGGAAATCGTCGCCAACGCGAGAATTGCCCGCGATTCCAACCGCGGTCCCTTCGCTCGGTTGTCCCTGTTCATCAAGCAGGTCATGGCGGAACTCCGCAAGGTGGTCACGCCGACCCGCAAGGAACTCCTGAGCTACACGGGCGTCGTGCTGGTCTTCGTGGTGATCATGATGGCGCTGGTTTCGGTCCTGGACTGGGCGTTCGCGTTCGTCGTGAACTACGTGTTTGGATAGCCGACCGGTTTGAGCGCGTGCCGCCTCCGGCGGCCGCTGCACGACAATCATGGCAAAACTGCACGGGTAACGCTTTCGTGCCCATGCGATAGAGAAGGATTGAGATTTAGTGTCTGAGACGAATCACGACGACGTCGACTGGGCCACCGCCGCCGAGCAGTCCTCCGACGAGGACGAGGCGCAGGAGGGCAACCTCCTGGCCGAGGAAGAAGAGTCCGTCGAAGCCGCAGAGCAGGTCGCGCTGCACATTATCGACCCGAACGCCGACATCGAGGTGAACCTCGACGCCGCGCTCGACGCCCTCGCCGAGTCGACCGACCCCGAGGCTGACGCTGTCATCGACGACGCCCTCGACATTGACTCCGCCGACGAGGCCGAGGCCGCGGCCGAGGCCGTCGAAGACGAGGTTTCCACCGTCGAGGCCGCCGAAGAGGCGCCCGAGGACGAAACCGAAGCTGACCCGTACGACGAGTTCCGCAAGGAACTGCGTTTCCAGCCCGGCAAGTGGTACGTCATCCACTCCTACGCCGGTTTCGAGCGCCGCGTGAAGTCGAACATCGAGAACCGCAAGCAGTCGATGGCCATGGAAGATTACATCTACCAGGTCGAGGTTCCGATGGAAGACGTCGTCGAGATCAAGAACGGCCAGCGCAAGATGGTCACCCGCGTGCGCATCCCCGGGTACGTGCTCGTGCGCATGGACCTCAACGAAGACAGCTGGTCAGTGGTTCGCCACACGCCCGGCGTCACCGGATTCGTCGGCAACGCGCACAACCCGACCCCGCTGCGTTTCGAGGAAGCCTTCGGCATGCTGAAGAGCCTCGTCGAGATCAAGGAAGCCCCGGCTGCCAAGGCCGGTGGCGGCCGTGGCGGCAAGGCTGCATCCCGTGTTCTCCCGGCGGAAATCGACTTCGAAATCGGCGAGACGATCACCATCAAGGAGGGTTCGTTCGCGGGCCTGCCCGGTTCGATCAGCGAGATCAAGCCGGAGAGCGGCAAGCTCATCGTGCTCGTTTCCCTGTTCGAGCGCGAGACCCCGGTCGAGCTCAGCTTCGACCAGGTCACCAAGCTCTAACCCCAGGTTTCATATCCACCGGGGCCCAACCGGGCCACCGGGAGAGCAACCCATCGCGGCTGCTCGAACATCAATAAGAAGGAAGAACAATGGCACCGAAGAAGAAGGTTACCGGTCTGATCAAGCTTCAGATCAAGGCCGGCGCCGCTAACCCAGCACCTCCCATTGGTCCGGCGCTCGGTCAGCACGGCGTCAACATCATGGAGTTCTGCAAGGCGTACAACGCGCAGACCGAATCCCAGCGTGGAAACGTCATCCCGGTCGAGATCACCGTGTACGACGACCGCTCGTTCACCTTCATCCTGAAGACCCCGCCCGCGGCGGAGCTCATCAAGAAGGCGGCCGGCGTTGCCAAGGGCAGCGGAACCCCGCACACCGTCAAGGTTGCCAAGCTCAGCCAGGCCCAGGTCCGCGAGATCGCCGAGACGAAGATGGTTGACCTCAACGCCAACGACCTCGACGCGGCAGCGAAGATCATCGCAGGAACCGCTCGCTCCATGGGCATCACGGTCGAGGCCTAACCCTCCGCCACCAGGCATCCGCCATCCGGCACCACGTGGAAGAGCCAGCCAGGCTCACGAAACCACACTCTCAGTTTTCAATTCAGGAGATTCAAATGGCACAGAAGTCAAAGGCCTATCGGGCCGCGGCCGAGAAGATCGAAGCCGACAAGTTCTACACCCCCACCGAAGCCGTCACCCTCGCGAAGGAGACCGGCTCCGCCAAGTTCAACTCCACCGTTGAGGTTGCCCTCAAGCTTGGTGTCGACCCGCGCAAGGCAGACCAGATGGTCCGCGGCACCGTGATTCTTCCTCACGGTACCGGTAAGACCGCCCGCGTCATCGTCTTCGCAACCGGCCCGGCCGCCGAGGCAGCTATCGCTGCCGGCGCCGACGAGGTTGGTGGCGACGAGCTCATCGAGAAGGTTGCCGCCGGCTACACCTCGTTCGACTCCGCCGTCTCCACCCCGGAGCTCATGGGCAAGGTGGGTCGTCTCGGTAAGGTCCTCGGCCCGCGCGGCCTCATGCCGAACCCGAAGACCGGAACCGTTACGCCCGACGTGGGCAAGGCCGTCCGCGACATCAAGGGTGGAAAGATCGAGTTCCGCGTCGACAAGCACTCCAACGTGCACTTCGTCGTCGGCAAGGCCTCGTTCTCCGCTGAGCAGCTCGACGAGAACATCGGTGCAGCCCTCGAGGAGATCGTTCGTCTGAAGCCGAGCTCGTCGAAGGGCCGTTACATCACGAAGGGCGCCGTGTCGACGACGTTCGGCCCCGGCATCCCGCTCGATGTGAACAGCATCTAGGTTCCGTTCCCCAGGAACACACGAAGAAGGGCCCGTCATTTCGACGGGCCCTTCTTCGTGTGCCTGGCGCCTTACCGGGCGCTGGGGTGTTCCCGGATCTGGCGCGCCATCTCGATGGCGTCGCCTTCCGGGGCCATCGAACCGCTGGCCGGTTTGGCGATGAACAGGTAGAGCAGTCCGGTTCCCATCACGACGGCGAGCCCGATCAGCACGATCCAGTCGTCGAGGAAGACCCCGGTCGAGCCCGGCTGCGCAAGCAGGTACATCGCGAACAGCCCGTAGCCGAGGGCGACCACGTTGACGACGATGCCGGCCCGGCCCAGATTAAACGGTCCGGCCGGCTTCCAGCCCTTGAGGCGCTGGCGGAGGGCTGCCAGGACCACGGCCTGGAACGCGACGTAGATCCCGATCACCGCGAAGGCCGTGATGCGCGTCAGAAGGGTGCTTCCGCCGACGTAGATCAGCAGGCACAGCAGCAGCGGGATCGAGCACGCCACGATCAGCGCATTGACCGGAACGGCCCTGCGGGGGGACACGTGGGCCAGCCAGCGGTGGCCGGGGATCATCCCGTCGCGGGCGAAGGAGAACATCAGGCGGCTCGCAGCGGCCTGGAGGCTGAGCACGCATGACAGGAACGCCGTCAGCGCGACCACGAGGAAGATCTTCGACCCGACGACTCCGAGCGAGGACTCCAGGATGGCAGGAATCGGATCGGCGTCCTTGCCGTTGACGATGGACTGCAGGTCGGGCGCGGCCATCACGTAGCCGCCGAACGAGAACAGGGCCGACACCCCGCCGACCAGGATCGTCATGATCATGGCGAGAGGGATGCGCCTGGCCGGGTCCTCGACCTCCTCTGCGACGTCACCGCAGGCCTCGAATCCGTAGAACAGGAAGAGGCCGGCCAGCGCCGCGCCCAGGAATGCGACCGTGTAGCTGCCGTTGCCCTCGACGCCCATCGAGTTGAACAGGACGCTGAACTCCTGCTTGCGCTGGAAGATCAGCAGGTACAGGCCCAGGCCGACGACGCCGATGAGCTCGGCGGCGAGGCCGATCCGGGCGACCCGAGCGAGGTTCTTCGTGCCGGAGAAGTTGATCCCGAACGCGGCGAGGAGGAAGAGGGCGGAGAGGCCAAGGGTGACCTCGTTGGTGACCGGGGCGTTGATCAGGCTGGCGAGGAAGCCGGTGCCGTATTCCGCCACGGCCGTGATGGTCACGAGCATCGCCCAGACGTAGACCCAGGCCGCCATCCAGGCGTAGCGCTTGCCCCAGAGCCGCCTTGTCCACGGGTAGATGCCGCCGGCGATCGGGTACTGCGAGACGACCTCGCCGAAGACGAGCGCCACCAGCAGCTGGCCGGTGCCGACGATGACAAGCCAGAAGATCGAGGGCGGGCCGCCCGTGCTCAGGGCCAGCGCGAAGAGGGAGTACACGCCAACCAGCGGCGAGAGGTACGTGAAGCCGAGTGCGAAGTTCGCCCAGAGCGACATCGAGCGCTTGAAGGAGTCGTCGTATCCGAGCACCTTGAGGTGCTCGGTGTCGCCGAGTCTCTTCTTGGCGGGTTGATCTGTTGACATGGGGACCTCTTTCGGATCAAGCCGGAGGCTCGACCGACCGCCCTCCCGGTCGTCGGCACCTCATTGTGTGTGCTCAACCTACTGCCGCCGCAGTTAAAGCTACGGAACCGGATGATTGGAAGGGCCCGGCGTGTCGGAATGCACGAAAATCGTCGTTCCGGGCCGGAAATGGCACGGGAGGAGGCGATTCCGGGCGGGAACGGCGACTGGGGGCTTCGGTATCCGTTGTTGGGATGTTAGCCGGTGTAGCTCATCACGTGCTTGATCCGCGTGTAGTCCTCGAGGCCGTACATCGACAGGTCCTTGCCGTACCCGGAGTGCTTGAACCCGCCGTGCGGCATCTCGGCGACCAGCGGGATGTGGGTGTTGATCCACACGCAGCCGAAGTCCAGGCGCTTGGCCATCCGCATCGCGGTGCCGTGGTCCGAGGTCCAGATGGATGACGCGAGGCCGTACTGCACGTCGTTGGCGAACGACAGCGCCTGCGCCTCGTCGGTGAACTTCTGCGCCGTGATGACCGGGCCGAAGATCTCGTTCTGCACGGCCTCGTCGGTCTGCAGCAGGTTGGAGACGATCGTGGCCTCGTGGAAGTAGCCGACGCTGCCCTGGCGGTGGCCGCCGAGCGCGAGGTTGGCGTGATGGGGCAGGCGCTCGATGAAGCCCTGCACGTGGTCGAGCTGCCTCGCGCTGGAGAGGGCGCCGTAGAGGATGCCGTCCTCCCGCGGGGCGCCGGTGCGGGCGTTCTCCTTCGCGTAGGCGGCGAGGGCCGCCACGAATTCGTCGTGGATGCCCTCCTGCACGAGAACGCGGGTGGCCGCGGTGCAGTCCTGGCCGGCGTTGTAGAAGCCGGCGGCGGTGATGCCTTCGACCGCGGCCTGGATGTCGGCGTCGTTGAAGACGATGACGGGCGCCTTGCCGCCCAGTTCGAGGTGCACGCGCTTGACGTCGAGGGCGGCCGAGCCGGCGACCTCCATGCCGGCGCGCACTGAGCCGGTGATCGACACCATCTGCGGGATCCGGTTGGCGACCAGCGCCCGGCCGGTGTCGTGGTTGCCGGTGACGACGTTGAAGGTTCCAAGCGGAAGGAACTCGGAGGCGATCTCGGCGAGCAGCAGGGTCGACACCGGGGTCGAATCGGAGGGCTTGAGCACGATGGCGTTGCCCGCGGCCAGGGCCGGCGCAATCTTCCAGATCGCCATCATCATCGGGTAGTTCCACGGGGTGACCTGGCCGATCACGCCGATCGGCTCGCGGCGCACCATCGAGGTGTGGTCCTTCAGATACTCGCCGGCCGACTTGCCCTCGAGCACGCGGGCGGCACCCGCGAAGAAGCGCACCTGGTCGATCATGACGTCGACCTCGTCGGCGACGAGTCCGGCGCGGGGCTTGCCCGTGTTCTCGCTCTCGACATCCGCGAGTTCTTCCGCACGGTCCTCGAGGGCGTCGGCGAACCTGAGCAGCGCGCGCTGGCGCTCCCCGGGGGTCGTTTCGCCCCAGGTTTCGAAGGCGCCGGCCGCGGCGCGATAGGCGACGGCGACGTCCTCATCGGTCGACACCGGCGTGCGGGCGTACACCTCCTCCGTGGCCGGGTTGATGATGTCGAGCTGCTCGCTCGCGGCCGACTCGACGTGGTTTCCGTTGACGAAGTTGCGGAGATCGCGAATGGGCATGGGGGGTCCTTTCGGAAGGCGTTTGGAGGGCGCATGCGTCGCCTGAGCGCAGTCACCCCGGAGCCAGAGGCTCCACAGGGCGACGATACCTCAAATCATCCGGAATGCAATGATTAAAGCGCCACGACCGGTTCGAGAACGGCAATCCGCAGGGTCGTACCGGCGCAGGGCAGCAGGGTGTAGCCGGCGAGCGGATGCCGTGGGCCAGGCAGGATGTCCCCGACGAGGAGCGTCGGCTCGGTCGACACGACCACGCGGCCGACCTCATTGACGAGAGCGACGGGGTCGTCCAGCCCGAGGAAGAGGGGCAGTAGTTCGCGTTCGAGGCGCTTGATGTAGATGTCGGCCCCGACGACGCCGACCATCTCCTCGCCCACCCGCACCGGCATGGTCAGGGTGAGGATGTAGTCGCAGGTGCACAGGTGATCGACATACGGGCCGGTGATGTGCGTCCGGTGGGTCGACTCGGGGACCTGGTACCACTCGAGGGTGCGGAAATCGCGGAGGTACTCGGTGTAGACGCGCGTGGACAGGTCCAGCCGGGTGGGCCCGCTCGTGTTTCCGAGCAGCGGGTTCGCTTCGAGCGGTCCGAGCCACCAGGCGAAATGCACGTCCCGGCCGTGCACGTACCGGGGCGCGGCGATGAAGCCGGCGCCGATGAGCTGCGGGTCGGGCGCCGTGAGAACCGGCAGCACCAGGCTCTCCACGAGCGCGTCGAGGGCGGCGGTGCGGGCCGTCGGGCCGACGGCGGCGATCGCCGCGCGCCAGGCGTCGAGGTCGTCGAAGATCCGGGCGAAGATGTCGCCGACAGCGGCGGCGCAGTCCTCAGGCGTGATCGGCGGATTCGTCATCGAGCTGCCCTCCTCTCTCGATGCGCGCCTTGGCGCCGAGCAGCCACTCCGCCAGTTCGCGCACCTGGCCGGCGACGAGCCCGCGTGCGCGAGGGGCGTCGTTGGCCCAGATGGCGGCGACGATGTCCCGGTTTGCCGAGGCGATCCGGTCCCGGGTGGCGGCGTCGCCCATGCCGAGAAGCAGCAGGGGGCCGAATTCGGCCTGCAGGCGGATCTGTTCCCGCACGAGCCGTGCGGACTGGCTGAGCACGGCGAGCTCGAGGTAGAAACCGCCCGCGTTGGTGCGGGCCGCCGCCGTGGTGTGGAAATCGGCGTTCCGCAGCCAGGAGTCGAGGCGCTCCCCGTCGACCGCTGAGGCGCGGAGGGCGGCGCGTTCCGCGCACCCCTCGACGATGGTCGAGAAGTAGACGGCCATGTCGGAGAGTTCGACCTGCGCGAGTCCGCGGAGCCTGGCCCGCAGCAGGGTGCTGTGCGGGGCATCCGCCGCCATCACGAAGCTGCCGCCCTCCCGGCCGCGCCGGGTCTCGACCAGCCCGGCGTCGCGCAGGATGGCGAGACCCTCGCGCACCGTGATCAGGGCCACGCCAAAGCGTTTCGCGAGCTCCGGTTCGCTCGGCAGCCGCTCGCCGGGAGTGAGCACGCCGAGGATGATGGCGTCGGTGAGGCGCTGGGCAACCTGCTCGGCCCGCCCGGCTTCAACGAGCTGGGCGAAGATCGCCTCCCGAGCGCCGGGTCGCAGCTGAGCCTCCATGGTGCCAATCTAGCCGACCGTCCGCGGGGTGCGTGAAGTAAATCATGCGATATAGGATCGATGTGGATGCGCGCTGTGGCTCTGCCCGGCGGATCACTGTGCAGGCGGGACTGAGGTGGGCCAATGACGGAGAACGCGGGTGGGCGTGGCGGGCCGCTGGACGGCGTGCGCGTCGCCGATTTCTCCCGTGTGCTCGCCGGGCCGTACGCCACCATGATGCTGGCCGACTTCGGCGCCGATGTCATCAAGATCGAGAGCCCGGACGGCGACGACACCCGCCGCTGGCTGCCGCCCATTGACGCCCAGGGCGAGTCAACCTACTTCGGTTCGGTGAATCGGAACAAGCGCTCCGTCGTCTGCGACCTCGCCACGCCGGCCGGGCTGGCCGAGGCCACACGCCTGGCCAAGACCGCCGATGTGGTGATCGAGAACTTCCGCCCGGGCGTCATGCGCCGGTTCGGCCTCGACCACGACCGGCTACGCGCCGCGAACCCGGGCCTCGTCTACTGTTCGATCACCGGCTTCGGCCCGGGAGCCGGCGCCCGGCTTCCCGGCTACGACCTGCTCGTGCAGGCGGTCGGCGGCCTGATGAGCGTCACCGGGCAGCCGGACGGCGAGCCGACCAAGGTCGGTGTCGCCCTCGTCGACGTGCTCACCGGGTTGAACGCCTTCAGCGGCATCCTGCTGGCGCTGCGCTCCCGCGACCTGCCCGGAGGGAGCGGCGGCCTCGTCGAGGTGGACCTGATGACGACCCTGCTGGCGGCTCTCACCAACCAGGCCGCCGGCACCCTCGCCACCGGGCGGGCCCCCGGCCGGATGGGCAACGCGCACCCGAGCATCGCGCCGTACGAACTTTTCAGTGCCGCCGACCGCGACCTGGTCATCGCCGTCGGCAACGACCGCCAGTTCCGCACCCTCGTGCGGCTGCTCGGCGCACCAGGACTCGCCGACGACGAGCGCTTCCGGGGCAACGAGTCGCGCGCGCGGCACCGCACCGCGCTGAAGCCGGCGCTCGAGGTACTGTTGCGCGCGGCGCCCGCCGCGCGGTGGGTCGAGACCCTGACGGATGCCGGCGTCCCGGCCGGTCTCGTCAACTCGATCGACGAGGCCTTCGCCTTCGCCGCCGGCCTGGGCCTCGGCGCCGTCGTGGAACTCCGCGACCCGGCCGGCGCGCGCGCGTCCCGCCAGGTCGCCAACCCCATCCATCTCCCCGGCCGGCCGCCCGCCTACCGCCTGCCGCCCCCGCGGCTGGGCGAACACGGCGGAGCAGACTGGATCGAACCGCGCCCCGCTCCGCCGACCAACGAAGGACCATCGTGACCGAACCAGTGATCTCCCCCAGCCAGCCAGCCCCGTCGATCCCCGCCGTGCCGCTCGTCGACTCCGTGTTCGACCTCGACGCGCTGCTCGGCGCCGAGGAGGTGGCGTGGGCTCTGAGGGCGCGCGCGTTCGCGGCCGAGCGCATCCTTCCGGTGATCGAGCAGGACTTCGAGGACAAACACTTCCGCCGAGAACTCGTCGCAGAGCTGGGCGCTGCCGGTTTCCTCGGCATGCACCTCAACGGCTACGGCTGCGCCGGCGCCGGCGCGGTGAGCTATGGGCTGGTCTGCCTGGAGCTCGAGGCCGCCGACAGCGGGTGGCGCACCTTCGTCTCGGTGCAGGGCTCGCTCGCGATGTTCGCCATCCACAAGTATGGCTCTGAGGAGCAGAAGCAGCGCTGGCTGCCCGGCCTGGCCGCCGGCGACCTGATCGGCTGCTTCGCCCTCACCGAGCCGGCCGGTGGAAGCGACCCGGCCGCAATGCTCACCAAGGCCCACCGCGACGGCGACGACTGGGTGATCGAGGGATCGAAGCGTTGGATCGGCCTCGCCAGCATCGCCGACGTCGCCGTGGTCTGGGCGCGGACCGCAGACGGGGTGCGCGGCTTCCTGGTGCCGACCGTCACGCCCGGATTCACCGCGACGCCCATCGACGGCAAGCTGTCGATGCGCGCGTCGATCCAGTGCGACATCCGTTTCGACGGCGTGCGCGTGCCGGCCGACGCGATGTTGCCCGGCGCTACCGGCCTCTCCGGCCCGTTCGGCTGCCTGAACGAGGCGCGCTACGGCATCGTCTGGGGCGCCATGGGCGCCGCCAGGAGCTGCCTCGACGCGGCGATCGCCCGGTCGCGCACGCGTGAGGTGTTCGGCAAGCCGATCGGTGCGAACCAGCTCATCCAGGCCAAGCTCGCCGACATGTTCGTCGAATACGAAAAAGGCGTCCTGCTCGCCCTGCACCTCGGCCGGCTCAAGGAGCGCGGCGCGCTCACGCCGGCGCAGATCAGTGTCGGCAAGCTCAACAGTGTACGGGAGGCGATCCAGATCGCCCGCGAGGCCCGCGCCATCCTCGGCGGCGACGGTATCACGAGCGAATTCCCGGTGATGCGGCACATGGCGAACCTCGAATCGGTGCGCACCTACGAGGGCACAGACGAAATCCACCAGCTCGTGCTCGGCCGCGCGTTGACCGGCCTCAACGCTTTCTCCTAGGAGCCCGCCATGACGACATCCGGCCAGCTACCGGCACCATCCGCCATGCCGCCGGCGAAGACGTTCGCAGCCTGGCGGACGCCCTCGCCCTGGTGGCCGGCCGGATCGTGTTCAACGGCTGGCCGACCGGCGTCGTGATCGGCTGGGCGGCAGCACCACGGCGGATCGTGGCCCGCGACCACCGCCTCGCTGCACAGCTCGGTCTGGCCGATCCACGACGAGACCCTCGCCCGGGCCCTTGAGACAGCAGGGGAGTCGGCCGAACTCGCGCCGCTGGTCGGGGCGCTGCAGCGGCTCTGACTCCAGCAGCGCCCTGAATCAGGCAGGGGGGATCCGGGCCGGCTTCGTGCATCCGTCGCCGACTCACACGCGAAACATGCCCGCAACAGGGGCCTCCTACACTCGCACAATGGTTGACCTGTTCGCCGGATACGGCGCAAAGGTGGCACCTTCAGCCGAACGGGGCGTCGCGAGCGCCTGGGACGAGATGTTCCCGGACGCGACGTCCCTTGATCCGGGCGAAGCGCGCAACGCATACAAAGATGTCTACAGCGCCCTCGCACGCATGACGCAGGAGGAACTCCGCGGCCGCACCGATGCCCTCGCCAGCTCCTACCTGGCGCAGGGCGTCACCTTCGACTTCGCGGGGGAGGAGCGCCCCTTCCCGCTCGATGCCGTGCCACGCGTCATCGAGCAGCAGGACTGGCTGTCGGTCGAGGCAGGCATCAAGCAGCGGGTGCGCGCCCTCGAGGCATTCCTTGCGGACATCTACGGACCGCAGGCGGCCGTTCGCGACGGGGTCATCCCGGCCGGCCTGATCAGCTCGTCGAAGCACTTCCACCGCGAGGCGGCCGGCATCGTCTCCGCGAACAACGTGCGGATCCAGGTCTCGGGCATCGACCTCATCCGCGACGAGAAGGGCGCCTGGCGGGTGCTCGAGGACAACGTCCGTGTGCCCAGCGGCGTGAGCTACGTCGTCTCCAACCGCCGGGTGATGGCGCAGACGCTGCCCGAGCTGTTCCAGTCGATGCGCATCCGACCCGTCGACGACTACCCGCACAAACTGCTCCAGGCCTTGCGCGCAGCGGCGCCGGCGGCCGTCGACGACCCCAACGTCGTCGTGCTCACCCCCGGCGTCTTCAACTCGGCGTACTTCGAACACACGCTCCTCGCCCGGTTGATGGGCGTCGAGCTCGTCGAGGGACGTGACCTGTTCTGCTCCGGCGGGCGGGTCTGGATGCGCACCACCGCCGGCCCCACGCGCGTGGATGTCATCTACCGCCGCGTCGACGACGAGTTCCTTGACCCGCTGCAGTTCCGCGCCGATTCGCAGTTGGGCTCGCCCGGCATCATGATGGCCGCACGCCTCGGCAATGTGACGATCGCCAACGCCGTCGGCAACGGCGTCGCCGACGACAAGCTCGTCTACACCTACCTTCCCGACCTGATCAAGTACTACCTCGCCGAGGATGCCCTCATTCCCAACGTGGACACTTGGCGGCTCGAGGATCCGGGCTCGCTCGAGGAGGTCCTCGACCGACTCGATGAGCTCGTCATCAAGCCCGTCGACGGCTCGGGCGGCAAGGGCCTCGTGGTCGGACCGGCGGCATCCGCCCGGGAGCTCGACACGCTGCGTGCGCAGTTGCTGGCCGATCCGCGCGGCTGGATCGCGCAGCCCGTCGTGCAGCTCGCAACCATCCCGACGCTCGTTGACGATGGGATGCGCCCCCGGCACGCTGACCTCCGGCCGTTCGCCGTCAACGACGGCAGCGAGATCTGGGTTCTGCCCGGCGGGCTCACCAGGGTTGCCCTTCCGGAGGGCGAGCTCGTCGTCAACTCCAGCCAGGGCGGCGGGTCGAAGGACACCTGGGTGCTTGGACTCGAATCGGACTTCTCCGCAGAGTCGTCACTACGCACCTCGCACGGTGCGGCCGGCGAGCCGGCGGCCACCATGCAATCGATCCCGGTCGCCCTGCACCGGGTCGACCAATCACCGCAGGACACGCCGTCGGGCGAAAAGGAACAACGGCAACGGCAGCAGCAGCAGCAACAGTCGTCGGAGGAGGGGGTCGCGGAATGCTGAGTCGCATCGCAGAAAGCCTGTTCTGGATCGGGCGCTACATCGAGCGCAGCGACGGAACCGCGCGCATCCTCGACGTCCACCTGCAGCTCCTGCTCGAGGACCCGTGGATCGAGGAGAACCTCGCCTGCCGGTCGCTGCTGCAGCTCATGGGCAGCGAGGTGCCGACCGATCGCGAGCTCACCCGCAAGGACGTTCTCTCCCTCCTCGCCGTCGACCGTTCGCAGCCGGTTTCCATCGCCTACTCGCTCGGCGCGGCCAGGGAGAACGCCAGGCGGGCGCGCGAGATCCTCTCGACCGATCTCTGGGAATGCCTCAACGCCACGACGGCCAGGATGCCGCGCAAGGTCGCCAGCGAGAAGACGCATGACTTCTTCGGCTGGGTGCGCGAACGTGCCGCGCTCGCGGTGGGGATTGTCGAAGCCGGCACGAGCCGCGACGAGGCCTGGCATTTCTTCACCCTGGGCCGCAGCATCGAGCAGGCCGACATGACCGCCAGGCTGCTGGCAACCCGGTCGCTGACCGACACGAGCAGCCCCTCCTGGACCACAATCCTGCGATCCTGCGGCGCCTACGAGTCGTACCTGCGCACATACCGGGGGATACCCTCGGCCCAGAACGCCGCGGAGTACCTCCTCCTCGACCGGCTGTTCCCGCGGTCCATCGTCTACTCCGTCTCCCAGGCGGAGCAGTGCCTGCGTGACCTGGAGCCGCGAAGCGATCGCGTCGGAGTGTCCGATAAGGCCCAGCGCGTGCTGGGCCAGATCCGCAGCCAGCTCGAATACCGGCCGATCACGGAGATCGTGCGCGACCTTCCGCAACAAATGGACAGCGTGCAGGATGCCACGAGCATCGCCTCAGAGGCGATTCGAGAACGATACTTCCCGACCGACGCGGTCCCGATCTGGAACGGTGAGGGGTCATGAACCGGCTTCGTATTCGCCATGTGACCGGCTACCACTACCAGGGCGAGGTCGGGGCGTCGTACAACGAGGCGCGCATGCTGCCGGTCAGTTCGGCCGACCAGTTCGTGCTGCACTCGAGCCTGGACATCGCCCCCGCGGCGGTTAATCACACCTATTTGGACTACTGGGGCACCCGGGTGTCGTCGTTCGAGTTGCTCACTCCCCACCAGGAGTTGAAGCTAACCGCCAACAGCCTCGTCGAGATGCGTCCCCGGTCCCACCCGCCGCAGGAGATGACCTGGGATGCCCTGCTCGCCCAGGCCGCCAAGGCCACGACCTTCGTGGAGCAATCGAAGCAGACGCGCCTGAGCGCGCCGCCCGCCGACGTCGAGGCGCTCGCCGCGGAGATCGCAGCCCGGCACACGAACCCGGGCGCTGCCGCGCTGGAGATCTGCCTCGCCGTCGGCGACCAGGTGCAGTACGTGCAGGGCGTCACCGGGGTGCACTCGACCGCCTCAGACGCGTGGAGCGACAAGCGCGGCGTGTGCCAGGACATCGCCCACATCGCGCTCGGGGCGCTGCGCTCCGTGGGCATTCCGGCGCGCTATGTGTCCGGCTACCTGCACCCCAAACCGGATGCCGAGATCGGCCAGACCGTGACGGGGGAGTCCCACGCCTGGGTCGAGTGGTTCTGCGGGGAGTGGCGCGGCTTCGATCCGACGAACTCGATCGACATCGGCGACCGTCACGTCGCCGTGGGGCGCGGCCGCGACTACAACGACGTCGCCCCGCTGCGGGGCGTCTACGCCGGCCCGTTCGGGTCTGAGCTCTTCGTCACCGTGGAAATCACCCGCGAGTCCTGAGGGGCGGCGCGCCTTCGGGCGCGCCCCCGCCCGCCCCCCATTCGCGAGGGTGCCCAAAACCGGACGGATTGCACCCGTGTCGCCGAGAACAGGACTGAATGAGGCGGGTCATCCGTCGGTTCCTGTTTTCGCGACTCGCAAACCACGGCGCGATCAGGAATCGAATCCGAGGCCGAGTGCGTCGAGTGTCCTGAGGATGACGTTGCGGTGCCCGCGGGTGTGGTCGGCGCGGTCGAGTGACCACCTCGTGGCCTGGATGCCCATCGACGCGAGGGGTTCGGGCGGGAACGGCAGCGGCCGGCCGCGCACCATCTCGAGTCGGGTGCGCTCGGTATCCAGCCCGGCGAGCTGGTCGAGCATGACCTTCGCCGCGAAGTGGGTAGCGCCGACGCCGAGGCCGGTGAAACCGGTGGCGTAGCCGATCCGTCCGCCTCGGGCCGTGCCGAAAAAGGCGCAGAACCGGGTGGACGTGTCGATCGCGCCGGCCCAGCGGTGGCTGAATCGGAGGCCCTCCAGCTGCGGGAAGGTGGTGAAGAAGTGGCTCGCGAGCTTCTCGTAACTCTCCGGGCGGTCCTCGTAGGCGCTTCGCACCTTTCGCCCGTAGTGGTAGATCGCGTCGTAGCCGCCGAAGAGGATCCGGTTGTCGGCGCTCAGCCGGTAGTAGTGGAACTGGTTCGCCACATCATTCAGCCCCTGCCGGTTCCGCCAACCGATCGAGTCGAGCTGCCCGGCGCTGAGCGGTTCGGTCATCAGCACGTAGTCGTACACGGGCACGGTGGCGAGGCGGTTGCGCGCGAGCAGGGAAGGGAACACGTTGGTCGCCAGCGCAGTCTTCCGCGCCCGCACCACGCCGTTCGCGGTGGTCAGGCGCGTGCCCTGCGCCGGGCTGAGCCCGCGCGTGTCCAGGCCCTGCACACGGGAGTTCTCGAAGATCTCCACGCCGAGTTCGCCGGCAGCCCTCGCGAGTTCAGCCGCGAGTTTGCCTGGATGCACGAGCGCACTGGTGCGTTTGTGCCACAGGCCGCCGAGGTAGGTGGGCGAGTTGACCTGATCGTGCGTGGCCGCGGCATCCAGAAAGACCGTGTTCTCGTCGGTCGGCTCGCCCTTCAGCCAGCCAACCTGGTGCTCCTCGACGGCGAGGTCGATGGCGCCGGTGCGCTCGAAGTCGCAGTCGAGGCCGAGCTCGGTGACGCCGCGTTCGATTTCGTCGAGGTTCGCCAGGCCGAGCTCGCCCAGGCGATCAATCTCCTTCGGCCAGCGGCGTCGGCCGTTCTCCTCGCCGTGGGTCAGGCTCGCCTCGCAGAAGCCGCCGTTTCGCCCGGATGCCGCCCAGCCGATCGTGCGCGCCTCGAGCAGCACCACGCGCGCGTCGGGATTGCGCTGCTTGGCGATGAGTGCGGTCCACAGCCCCAGGTATCCGCCGCCGACGACGGCGATGTCGCAGCGGAGATCGGCGGTCAGCCGGGCGTGGCGCGCCTGCGGGGCGATGTCCTCCAGCCAGAACGAGGCCTGCCGGGTCCCCAGCAGGGACTCGGCAACAACGGATGCGGCTGGCCTGGCCCGTTCGAAAATGGTGTTTCCCACGGGGGTGGTCCTCTTCTGTGGCGGCGGCGCCACGGGTTTATCGTGGCACGGGCCGGTCGAAAACGGCCGGTCAGCGCGGCGAGTGGGCCTCGAGGAACTGGTAAACCTCGGTCTGGTCGACTCCGGGGAACGTGCCGGTGGGCAACGCGGCGAGCAGGCTGGTGGGGGTTCGCGCGGCCGGCCAGGACTCCCCGGCCCATCGGGCGGACAGCGCGTCGGGGGCTCGGCGGCAGCACGACTCGTCCGGGCACAGCGACACGGCGCGGTTGAGTGTCTCCCGGCCGCGGAACCACTTCACGTGCGCGAACGGCACCCCCACGCTGACCGAGTAGTCGCCCTCCTTGGCCTTCTCGATGCGTGAGGTGCACCAGAAGGTCCCGCTCGGGGTGTCGGTGTACTGGTACCAGGGGCTGAACCGGTCCTCGACGTCGAACACGGTCCTGGCGGTCCAGCTGCGGCAGACGGTCGTGCCCTCGACGGCGCCGAGAGCATCGCTGGGGAACTTCACCGAGTCGTTTTCGTAGGCCTTGATGATGGTGCCCGACTCGTGCACCTTCATGAAGTGAACGGGGATGCCGAGCCGCGCGGTCGCGAGGTTGGTGAAGCGGTGCGCTGCCGTCTCGTAGGACACGGCGAAGGCATCGCGCAGGTCCTCCATCGAGATGCGGCGGAGGTTCTTCGCCTCGGTGAGGAGTTTCACCGTGTCATTCTCGGGCAGCAGGATGGCCGCAGTCAGGTAATTCGTTTCCACGCGCTGGCGCAGAAAATCGGCGTAATTTCCGGGTTCGGCGTGACCGCAGAGGTGGCTCGCGAACGCCTGCAGGATGGGCGTGCGCGAATCCCGCGAGGCCGACTGCGCGGTGGGCAGGTAGATCCGGCCGTGTCTTTTGTCGGTGACCGACCGGGTGGAGTGGGGCAGGTCGCTGACGTAGTGCAGCGAGTAGCCGAGGTGGCTTGCCATGTCCGCGACGACCTGGTGTGAGACCGGCCCGCCGGTGTGGCCGACCGCGGTGAGTAGTTCGAGCGCCTGTGCCTCGAGCTCGGGGAAGTAGTTGTCGCGGGCCCGCATGGTCGCCCGCAACTTGGAGTTGGCTCGCCTGGCCTCCTCCGGGGTCGCCGCGCGTTCCCGGTGCAGTCGTTCGATCTCGTTGTGCAGGGTGAGCAGGGTCTGCAGCGTTTCGTCGCTCTGGCCCTTGCTGACGCGGATCCGGGGCAGGCCGAGCGCGGTGAATACGGGGCCTCGCTGGGCCTTCTCGACGGCAATCTCCAGCGCGGCGCGCTCGGACGGGGCATCCGTTTTCAGAAGGTCGTCGACGTTCGTGCCGAGGGCCGCGGCGATCGTTCGCAGCATGGCGAGCCGCGGTTCCCGCTTGCCGTTCTCGATCATCGACACCTGGGACGGCGCCCGGCCGATAGCCTTCGCGAGGGCGTCGAGGGTCATCTTGCGAGCCGTGCGGAGCTCACGGATGCGGCGGCCCAAGGTGAGGGCGTCCAACTCTGCCTCCTCGTCCGGAGCATCGGAGAGGGAGGGGTGAAGGATTCGATCGGCGATGACCATACTCAATGGTCACACGTCCGTAAAGTTCTGGCAAGCAGAAGAATTGCGTTTCTTCTGCAAGAAATTCCGGTTCGTGGGGCTTCCGTGGGCCGCAGAGTTGGTGCACAGGCAACGCAAAGACGCTCGACTGAGGAGAACATCATGACCGAGACCCCCACCACCCGCCCCGGCGACCAGACCCAGACCGCTGCCGAGCTCGCCCTCGAGTGGGCAGCAGACTCCCGCTGGGACGGCATCCGTCGTGACTACACCGCCGAAGACGTGATCGCCCTCCGCGGCACTGTCCGCGAGGAGCGCACACTCGCCCGCCGCGGCGCGGAGAAGCTCTACGAACTCATCAACGAGAACGGCACCCCGGAGAACCCGGAATGGGTTCGTGCCCTCGGCGCCCTCACCGGCAACCAGGCCGTGCAGCAGGTACGCGCCGGCCTCAAGGCCATCTACCTCTCCGGCTGGCAGGTCGCGGCCGACGCGAACCTGTCCGGCCAGACCTACCCCGACCAGTCCCTCTACCCGGCGAACTCGGTGCCGGCCGTCGTGCGCCGCATCAACAACGCGCTGCTGCGCACGAACCAGATCGAAACCAGCGAGGGCAACACGGGAACCGACTGGCTGGTCCCGATCGTCGCCGACGCCGAGGCCGGCTTCGGCGGGGCGCTCAACGCCTACGAGCTGATGGCATCCATGATCGAGGCCGGAGCGGCCGGAGTGCACTGGGAAGACCAGCTCGCGAGCGAGAAGAAGTGCGGCCACATGGGCGGCAAGGTGCTCATCCCCACCGGCCAGCACATCCGCACCCTCAACGCGGCCAGGCTGGCGGCGGATGTCGCGGGCGTGCCGACCCTCGTCATCGCCCGTACCGACGCCCTCGCCGCGACGCTCATCACGAGCGACATCGACCCGCGCGATCAGGAGTTCCTCACCGGCGGACGCACGGCGGAGGGCTTCTACGAGACCCAGAACGGCATTGACGTCGTCATCGCCCGCGGTCTCGCCTACGCACCGTACGCCGACCTGATCTGGGTGGAGAGCTCGGAGCCCGACCTCGAACTCGCCCAGCGTTTCGCCAGGGAGATCCACGCGCAGTTCCCCGGCAAGAAGCTCGCCTACAACTGCTCGCCGTCGTTCAACTGGAAGTCCCACCTCAACGACGCGCAGATCGAAGCCTTCCAGCGCGAACTCGCGAAGGCCGGTTACACCTTCCAGTTCATCACCCTGGCCGGTTTCCACTCGCTCAACCACTCCATGTTCACCCTGGCCAAGGGCTACAACGAACGCCAGATGAGTGCCTACGTCGAACTCCAGGAGGCCGAATTCGCCTCCGAGAAGGACGGCTACACCGCCACCCGCCACCAGCGGGAGGTCGGCACCGGCTACTTCGACAAGATCGCCACCGCGCTCAACCCCACCAGCGCGACCCTCGCCCTCGTCGGTTCCACAGAGGCCGAGCAGTTCTAAGCACCCCGGGCGGCCGGGGCATCCCGGCCGTCCGCACCCAACATTCCAAGGAGACAAGACCATGAACATCACGCCCCTGGCGACCATCGATCGCCGCAGCGCAAACACCGGCAGCTTCGCCACGATCCGGCCCCAGCTGGAGATCACCGGCAAGGTCGGCCCCCGCTACGAGGAAATCCTCACGCCGGAGGCGCTCGAGTTCCTCGCCGAGCTGCACGAGCGGTTCGCCGGCACGCGGCACGACCTGCTGGCCGCCAGGCTGAAGACGCGAGTGGATGCCGCGAACGGACGGGACCCGAAATTCCTCACCGAGACCGCGCACATCCGTCATGACCCGAACTGGACCGTTGCCGGCGCAGGACCTGGCCTCGAGGACCGCCGGGTCGAGATCACCGGACCCACCGATCGCAAGATGGCGATCAACGCGCTGAATTCAGGCGCGAAGGTGTGGCTGGCCGACCAGGAGGATGCCACGAGCCCCACCTGGGCCAACGTGGTCGAGGGGCAGCTCACCCTGTTCGACGCCGTGCGCGGGCAGCTCAGCTTCACCAGCCCGGAGGGCAAGGAGTACACGGTCACCGCCACCGAGACGCCGACCATCGTGATGCGTCCGCGCGGCTGGCACCTGGTGGAGAAGAACCTGACCTTCGTCGACCGGGCGAACCGGAGGATGGCCGCATCCGGCAGCATCATCGACTTCGGACTGTACCTCTTCCACAACGCGCGCCGACTGATCGAACAGGGCAGCGGCCCGTACTTCTACCTGCCGAAGCTCGAAAGCCACCTGGAGGCTCGCCTCTGGAACGACATCTTCAGCTACTCGGAGGGGCGCCTCGGCATCACGCGCGGCACCATCCGCGCGACCGTGCTGATCGAGACGATCCAGGCCGCCTTCGAGATGGAGGAAATCCTCTACGAGCTGCGCGAGCACTGCGCCGGGCTGAACGCCGGGCGCTGGGACTACATCTTCAGCATCATCAAGACCTTCCGCGCCCGCGGACGCCGGTTCGTCTTCCCGGACCGCAAGCAGATCACGATGACCGTGCCGTTCATGCGGGCGTACACCGAGCTGCTGGTGTCGACCTGTCACCGACGAGGGGCGTACGCGATCGGCGGCATGAGCGCGTTCATCCCGAACCGGCGGGACCCCGAGGTCACCGCGCGGGCCCTCGAGCAGGTGACAGCGGACAAGCGCCGCGAGGCAACCGACGGCTTCGACGGCACCTGGGTGGCGCACCCTGACCTCATCCCCACCGCGCAGGCGGAGTTCGACGCCGTGCTCGGGCAGCGCCCGAACCAGCTCGAGCGCACCAGGGACGAGGTGCGGGTCACCGCCGCGGAGCTGCTCGACGTGGCATCCATCGGCGGCCAGATCACCGAGGCCGGCGTGCGGGGGAACGTGATCATCGCGCTGCGCTACATCGAATCCTGGCTGCGGGGTGTCGGCGCCGCGGCGATCGACAACCTGATGGAGGATGCGGCCACCGCCGAGATCTCACGGTCGCAGATCTGGCAGTGGATCCACGACAACTCGGTCACCGCCGAGGGTCGCCGGATCGACCGCAGCTGGGTCGAGGAGATCGTCGCCGACGTGTTCGCCGGTCTCGAGCGCACGCCGGGGGACCGCTTCGACGATGCGCTCGCGGTGTTCCGCACCGCCGCGCTGGAGCCGGAGTTCCCCACCTTCCTCACGGTCGGCGCCTACGCCCGCTTCCTCTAACACCACGCACGCACCGCGACAGCGGGTAACGTGTCGCTTCGATTCCCCCCTCGAAGCGACAGGTTGCCCGCCTTCGCGTGTGCGGGGTCAGGGGGCGCGAGGGGGCTGCGCGGCCTTGACGCTGGCGTAGGCGGCCGACGCACCCGCATCGTAGGCTGACGGGATGACGCTGATCATCCGCCAGGCCATTCCGACGAATGCCGCGGCCCTGGCCGAGCTGGCCGCCGCGACCTTCGCGCTGGCCTGCCCTCCCGGCACCCCGCCGGAGTCGATCGCGGAGTTCATCGCGGAGCACCTGAGCGTGCAGCGCTTCGCCGGCTACCTTGCCGACCCGGCCAGGGACATCCGTCTGGCGTACGACGACGACGTCGCTGCCGGTTATACGATGCTCATTTTCGGCGAGCCCGGAGACGCGGATGTCGCCGCCGCGATCACCCACCGGCCGACCGTCGAGCTGAGCAAGGTTTACGTGCGCAGCGGCCACCACGGCGCCGGGCTTGCCGCGCCGCTCATGGCAGCGACCCTTGAGGCGGCCGGCGCAGGCGGCGCTGCCGGCGTCTGGCTGGGGGTCAACCAGCGCAACGCGCGCGCGATCCGCTTCTACGAGAAGAGCGGATTCGCCGTTGTCGGGGCCAAGACCTTCATGGTCGGCCCCGAGCCGCAGGAGGACTTCGTGATGGAACAGGCGCTCCACGGCGCCAGATAAGCAAGGGCTCCAGCTGAGGCCGGCACGGTCTATGCGTTTACATTCATGCGTCAGTCCTGCGCCACGCGACTGATTTGTGCGTCAGGCGACAGGAGCACGACGAAATTCGTAGGATACCCGGGCTCTCGAACAGCATGCCGCCGGACGCGCCGTTACCGGCGCGTGCCTCACTCTGGGGGTAAGGCCGGGACAGACTGATCTGTCTGTCCTAGATATAGTTTCTGACAGGGGATGGCGTAGCAGTCGGAGCAGCCGAAAGGCGAAACCGTTTGCGCAGATCTCGGTCCGGCTTGTCCGGGCGGGGAACACCAGATCAGACTTCGTGCCTATCGCGATATCACGCTCAAAACCTCAGTACGCAGCTCAGCTCCAACTTCGGGGAACGGCCTGCAACTAACGACATCCTGGATGTCGCGAAGGGAACGATCATGAACAAGCTCCTCAAGGGTGCAATCGCCGGCGCTGCTGGTGTGGCCCTCCTCCTCGGCGGCGCAGGCACGTTCGCGCTGTGGAACGACTCGGCAAACCTCGACACCGGGACGATCACTGCCGGTAACCTCTCCGTTGCCCTCGATTCGACCGGCGTCTGGGCTGACCAGAACGGTGACATCACCGATATCGGCGCTTACCGGATCGTTCCGGGTGACGTCCTGACGTACACGCAGGACGTCACGGTCACCGCTGACGGGGACAACCTGACGGCCGAGCTGGGGCTCGCCGACGCTTCGGTCACGGCGACGACCCCGGGCAACCTCGCTGATGACACCCTCGCCGCGTACCTCAACGATCCCGACAACCACAGTGTCACGACGGCGGACCTGGCTCCCGCCACGACCCCCGCCACCTACGTCGTACAGTCCGGAACACATGCAGTGACCGTCGTCGTGACGCTCACGTTCCCCGCCGGTACGCTCGACGACGGCAGTAACGACGCCAAGCTCGGATCCGTGGACCTGGACAACCTCCTCGTCACCCTGAACCAGACCCAGACCCAGCCGCTCTAGCCGGCAGAACCAGTGCGCCCGCCGGCCCGACGACGGGCGCACTTCCATCAGTTCTACCTCTCACCTCAGGAATCGCGGAAGGGGATGTGCCGGATGTCCTCATCGCCACCGGACAGGACTCGCTCCTTCCGCTCGATGACCAAGGCCGTCGCCTCGGTCGCCGTCGCGATCTGCCTCGCCGTCCTGGCGGCAGGGGGCGCGTACGCCCTCCTTAACTCGAGCGCTTCCACAGAGTCGGCGGCGACGATCACATCGGGGACGGCCGCCCTCGCGGTCTCGCCGCTCACCATGTCGACGACGGCGCTCTATCCCGGCCTCATCACGTACGGCGCGGCGACGGTCACGAACACCGGTGACGTCCCGCTCTCTGTGCGAATCACCGGGCTGACCTCACCGACGGCGACCACGCCTTTCTCCCAGTCGCTCACGATCGGCGTGGGCATCGTGGCCTCACCGGCCGCGTGTTCGAACGGCACCTTCACGCCGGCGTGGACGGGAACGTTCCCCTCGGCGACGACCGCAGTTGTCGGGTCCGCGCTAGCCGTCGGCAGCTCCGCAACATTCTGCGTATCCGTGGCGATGCCCCTGACCGCCGTCCCCGGGAGCCAGGGGCAATCGGCCGCGAACTTCGGGATCCTCATCGACGGAATCCAGGACTGAGCCATGACAAACAGGACGAACCGCGCGCCCGGCAGACGGGTTCACCGTCTCGCCGTGTCCGTCGGGCTGACGTTATTCTTCATCCTCGTCGGCACCGGGGTCGCCAGTGCGAGCTGGACGACTTCGCCCGTCGGCACCACGGCATCCGTGACTTCCGGAACCATCGGCATCAAGCAGGCCGGGTTCGGTTCCCTCGCTGTTCAGTACAGCCCAACCGTGACCACAGCCACGGCGCCGATCATCGTGACGAACACGGGCACGATCCCGGCCCCGTACACGCTCACGTTGAGCGCACCCGCCGCGAATCCGCTTGCCCAGGCGCTCGTCACTACGTGGCCGGTCCTGTTCGCGTCCAGCTGCGCGCTCCCCGTTCCCGGCACGGGCTCCGGCACGGTCTCGAGCACCTGGGCGGCAGGGACAACCCTGACCGGATCCCTGGATGCCGGAGGCGCAGTGGTCTACTGCGTGAGCACGTCGCTCACGCCCACGCAAGTGTCCGCGAACTCCGCGGGATCGCTGGTCGCCACTCTTGGTCTGGTCTCCGCAGTGGGGAACTGGTCGGCCACGGACACCGCGATGGCGACACAGTCCGTCTTTGACACGACCGCTCCCACCGTCCCCGGCACGCCGGCGGCATCGGGCACGACCGGTGTGCAGACCACGTTGACGTGGGCTGCATCCACGGACAACGTCGGCGTGACCGGCTATGAGGTCTACCGCGGCACCACGCTCGTTGGAACGGTCACGTCGACAACGTTTACGGACACCGGTCTGACTGCCGGTTCGACCTACATTTACACGATCAAGGCGAAAGACGTCGTCGGCAACGGGGCGATTTCTCTCCCGACGAGCGTGACCACCCTGGCGCCGCTCGACACGACCGCTCCGACCCCCCCGGGCACGCCGGTGGCGTCGGGCACGACCGGTGTGCAGACCACGTTGACGTGGGCTGCGTCCACGGACAATGTCGGCGTGACCGGTTACGAGGTCTACCGCGGCGGCGCTCTCATCACAACTGTCACCTCGACGACGTTCACGGACGCCGGGCTGACTCCGGGAACGACATACAGCTACACGATCAAGGCGAAGGATGCTGCCGGTAACGGGTCAGTGTCCAGTGCGACCGTTGTGACGACGCTGGACACGATTCCTCCGACGGCCCCCGGCGCCCCCGTTGCGTCGGGTACGACCGACGTGCAGACCACGCTGACCTGGGCTGCGTCCACTGACAACGTCGGCGTGACCGGCTATGAGGTCTACCGCGGTGCCACGCTCGTTGGAACGGTCACCTCGACGACGTTCACCGACACCGGTCTGACCCAGGGAACGACCTACAGCTACACGATCAAGGCGAAGGATGCTGCCGGCAACGGGTCAGTGTCCGGTGCGACCGTCGTTACAACGACAGACACGGCTCCTCCCACCGTCCCGGGCACCCCCGTGGCGTCGGGTACGACCGGCGTGCAGACCACGCTGACCTGGGCGGCGTCCACGGACAACGTCGGTGTGACCGGCTATGAGGTCTACCGCGGTTCCACGCTCGTTGGAACGGTCACGTCGACGACGTTCACGGACACTGGGCTGACCCAGGGAACGACCTACAGCTACACGATCAAGGCGAAGGATGCCGCCGGCAACGGGTCGGTGTCCGGCGCGACGGCCGTGACAACACTCGACACGACTCCTCCCACCGTCCCGGGCACGCCCGTGGTGTCGGGCACGACCGGCACCCAGGCCACGCTGACCTGGGCGGCATCCACCGACAACGTCGGGGTCACCGGCTACGAGGTCTACCGCGGCACGTCGCTCATCGCAACAGTCACGTCGGCCACATTCACTGACACCGGGCTGACCGCGGGAACGACCTACAGTTACACGATCAAGGCCAAGGATGCCGCAGGCAACCGGTCGGCGGCGTCCAGCGCGACGAACGTGATTACGCTCGCACTAACGCCGACCACCGCCTACAAGATCAAACCGATCAACAACTCAGGTCTATGCCTGGATGGGTCCAGCAATCCACCGGCCAACGGCACAGCGTTGGTGACTACGACCTGCAATGGGAATAGCCAACCGTGGGACGTCGTGCTCATCTCCGGGAGCTATTACTACAAGATCATCCACCCCACGAAATCATTCGCCTGGGAGATCGCTGGCAGCAGCCTCAGCGACGGCGCCGGCGCTCAATTCGGAACCGACACCGGGGCCGCCAACCAGCAGTGGGAGGTCATTCAGCAGAGCGCGGGCCAGTACCACTTCGTGAACCGGACAAGCGGCAAATGCCTTGAAGTACCGGGCGCATCGACCGTGCCCGGAACGCAGCTGCAGCAGAGGACCTGCGACGGCTCAACGGGCCAATCCTTCACGGTGAGCTGAGGGTGATCTGATCATGAAAGCTGCACGAATCCTTGCCGGTCTGGCGGCAGTTGCGCTTGCGGCAGGAGTCTGCGCCGGTGTCACGCTGGCAGGCGCCGCCGCCGGCGAAGCGACGCCATCGGTTGATCTTCTGGTCAGCACGGACGGCGTCCACTTCTCGCCCGAGCTCGCCGGAGGTCTCTTCGATGGGAGCGGGCTGCTCGTTCCGCGGGCCTCCATCGCGTCCAGCCTGTGGGTTCGGAATCCCACCGGCGCACCCGCCGTCCTCCGGGTCAGCGCCAGGGACGTGACGATTTCGTCGAGCGAGCTCGCCGACGGCGTCACAATGTCCGCGTGGAACTCCGGAACGGACACCACCCGGTCAGGCACTCTGCGCAGCATCGCCCAATGCCAGGTCATCGTGCCCTCGCAATCTATTGCGGCGGGGGCAACCATGAAAATGGTCGTCACGTACACGATGGCGGACTTCACCGGTGTCACCGCGCAGCACGACAACGCAAGCATCGGGCTGATGGTTGCGATGCGGGACGCGGAGGCCGGAGCCTTTCCGGCGTCCGCGTGCAAGGATGATGGCGTGCTCATCTCGTCCACTCCTGCTCGACCGAGCTCCCTGCCGACGGGTTCCCTGCCGAGCACGGGAACCGACTTCGCGGTCCCACTTCTCGTGACGGGCGGCCTCCTGATGGGCGTCGGCCTGTTCTTGGTCGTCGGCCGCCGCCGACGCGAGCACGACGAGTCATGACCCGCACCAAGGGACTGTGGCACTACATCGGCGTCGCGCTGAGCGGAGCGCTCCTTCTGCTCGTCGTTGCCCTGGCGGTCATGCTCATCGTCGTTCCGAAGGTCGCCGGGGGGATCCCGCTGACCGTCCTGACCAGTTCGATGGAGCCGCGCCTGCCGCCGGGCACCCTCATCGTCGTGCGTCCGGTCAACCCCGAC
Organism: Microbacteriaceae bacterium; assembly: GCA_036723055.1. GTDB lineage: Bacteria > Actinomycetota > Actinomycetes > Actinomycetales > Microbacteriaceae > Cryobacterium. The sequence continues at coordinate 459 of DAIMHX010000020.1, read as the reverse complement.
GACCTCAGGATCGGCGACGTCGTCACCTACCAGATCCGCTCCGGCAAGCCGGGCGTGATCACGCACCGGATCATCGCCATCGCTTCCTCGTCGGATGGCAGCCGCTCGTTCACTCTCAAGGGTGACAACAACAGCGACCCGGACAACGAGCCGGTGATCGAGGCGCAAATCCAGGGTCGCCTCTGGTACTCCCTTCCGTTCATCGGCTACGTGAACAATGGCGTCAATGGCGCGAACAAGACGTGGATCATCCCCGTCGCAGCCGTGCTCCTCCTCTCCTACGCCGGCTACATGATTGCCAGCGGCACAGCGACTGCGGTGAAAAGCAGGCGCAAGCCCAAGGATTCGGCCCCGGACGCGGAGGAATCGGCCCCGAAAGCCCAGGACGACGACTCCGTCCGCTCCTAGGCCAGGAGACTGCTGATTGATCTGGCGTGTTACGGTGCGCCGCATCTGTGG
>DAIMHX010000019.1:6308-56117 GCA_036723055.1 Microbacteriaceae bacterium | reverse complement strand
CCGTCACCGCCGGCGTCCCGGCCGCGTCGAGGTAAGCCACGAAACGGGGCAGCAAACACGCAGCCATGACCAGTTTGTGGCCGAGGCTGCGACGCAACGCCAAATAGTCGCGAGCCGACTGGGACAGGTCGCTCATCGGAGCGCTCCGGGCCACGGCTGGGCGATGGTTCGCAACCCACCGATGTCGACCTTGGCGTAGATAGCGGTAGTGGCCAGATCCTGATGACGAAGGACCGCGCTGATCGCGATCAGTGACGCCCCCTTGCTCAACATCTCAGTCGCCACAGCGTGCCGAAGTCGATGCGCCCCGACCGGAGGAAGGCCGCAGCGCAGGCACGCCCGGCGCACGACGCTCTTCACCAGATCGGGCCGGATACCGCGGCGCGGGGGACGACAAGTCACGAACATGGCACGGTCCTCAACGTGGGGCCGGGAATCGTGGAGATAAGTGGCCAAGGCCTGGCCCACCTCCGCCGGCAGCGGCAACCGGTCCTGACGGCCACCCTTGCCCCGGATGAGCACCTCGCCGGCCCGCCAGTCCACGTCACCGAGCTGCATCCGTGCGACTTCGGCCGACCGCAAACCCAACCGGGCGACCATAACCAGGATTGCGAGGTCCCGGACCCCGGCAGAGAGCGACCGGTCGCAGCTGTCGATCAACATCTGGACAGCGGAAGCCGTCAGCGTCTGGGGAATCGCGGTATCACGCCAGCCCGCCACCGCGGGAACAGCCGTCGCCAGAGCCATCGGCGTTAGCCCTCGCAAGTATAAGAACCTCAACAACGACCGAAGCTCCGTGATTCGGCCCTTGACTGCTCCCCGGCTCACCCGAGCGCACTCCGCCAACACGAAGCCACTCAGGTCCACTCCGGTCAGGCCCTGGACGTTAACCCCGTCCTCGCCGCTGGCGTGTTCGCGAAGGAACCGGCGGGCCAAGTTCTCGTAACGAAGCACCGTTGACGTCGCGAGTCCCCGCTCCGCGCTCAGCCAGTCCCGGTAGCTGCCGACCAACTCTTCAAACGCGGTCAGCGGTGGAACGGCGACGACCGGGATCATGTGCTCGTCCCTCAGATATTCCAGCAGAGCGACAAAGCTCCGCAAGCTCGGCACCCGTGGGTAACCTTCGGCACGACGCGAAGCCAAGAACTGTTCGAGGTGGGCCTCGTCGAGCTGCGCGGGCTCCAGACCTTCGATTTGCATCCACCGGCCGACCTGTCCGATCAACTTCAGTTGACCCCCAACCGTGCCGGGCGTATATCCCAAAGACAACAACCTCGACCGGTAGCCCTCCACAAATGGGCCCATCCGACCCGGCTTCCTGCGATTTTCATACATCACACTGCCTCCATCCCGGAGCACCATGCCCCCGACGACAAAAGCCTCAACCCGGCGTCTGGAATTATGCCGACCGCCTCAGCGACGGAAACGACTCCTCACCAGTGCCTCCGCGACTGCTTGCCGCGGCCTATCGGCATAATCCCGGAGTCGGCATAAGTCGATGGAATCTGCCCCGGTGAGCATTCCCGCGACCAACGCCAGCACTTTCAGGCCCGCGTTCGCACCGAAGTATCCGGGCAGTTTCACCCACTCATCGACGAGTGTGCTGAGGCCGGTTTTCGCCGCCAACGCCATGGTGGGAACGAGCCCAGCCGACGACACGAGATTCGGGTCGTCGAAGGACGCAGACAAGGACCGGTGAGTGTGCGAAAGTTGCATCTACGAGATGCCTCCCTGATGGTGTGAAATTGAACTCTAGACAAGTCCTATTTTACCTGATCAGGTGGGCATTCTCGGTTTAACGCGCCGTCAGAAAATCAAGGCCGACCGGTGGATTGAGGCTTAGCCGACAATCACTCAGCAGTACGGCTGTACGAGAGTCAGGGCTGGCAACCGTTGGGCAAACCATTCGAGCACTCCTTGCTGAAGCGGCCAACGCAAACCTACGTGCTCAAACTCCGACCACTAACTGCCCGTTAGCCGGACGTTCAGCGCGACAGATCTGCGTCCCATCCAAACTATGGTCACCAGGCCCGATGATGTGCCACTTGGGAACGGTCACCGGGGGTACGGGATACTCGAATGGTGCGCGAATCGGGTGATGTGAGCGAGTTGGTCTATCGGCAAGGGACGGCGACTGACGTTGCTGTATGCGTTTCACTGTGGATCGAAGCATGCGCTGTACGAGACGGTGGGTCGGTAACCGGCGTGGCTGACCGTGCGAGACCGAAGTTCGAGCGTGCAGAATCGTGGATCGTTGCAGAGCACCGCGACGTTGGTGCCGTCGGTTTTGTGCTGGCAACCGTTTCGGGCAGCGGTCTTCCCACCGACCCGCCCGACGCACCGGTTGTTGCCCTGCTTGCGGTCGCCCCGAGCACCCAGGGGCGCGGCGTAGGAGGAGAACTCCTGTCGACTGTGGCGGCGGATCTTGCTCGAGGCGGCAACGCTCGGGCCGTCTTGCACGTCTTAGCCGACAATCACTCAGCAGTACGGCTGTACGAGAGTCAGGGCTGGCAACCGTTGGGCAAACCATTCGAGCACTCCTTGCTGAAGCGGCCAACGCAAACCTACGTGCTCAAACTCCGACCACTAACTGCCCGTTAGCCGGACCCTGAACGCACACGCACACGCACACGCACACGCCCCCGCAGGGTGAGGAATCCGGCGCGCCTGCCGAAGGGCCGTCCCGTTCGCCCTGCCCGGAAGGGATTCGCGCTCGCGTGCGTCAAACGGCGCGGCGACCAGAACTGGAGGGGCTGCCGTTATCCCCAGCTCAGCCCGTGGAGCCGCATCGCTGCCTCAACATCTGGGTGATCAGATCGAAGTCCTCCAACAACGATTTCGCTCAGCTGCGCGCTGAAGGCGCCATCAGTCGAACGCTCAAAGATGGTCCACAGTTCCAGATCGTTGCCGTGTCGAGACAGGAATCGAACACCATCGAACAAGGGCAGCCCCTCGTCGTGTGACATCTCGTAGACCTCGCGGCCGACGCGCTGGGTGAGCTCACGTGGTTCGCTGTTCTGAAGAGCCGATGAGTCGAAATCAGCCAATCCAAAGCCAACTGCGAGTGCGATGAATGTGGGGCGAAGCGCAGCGATCGTTGCGGAGTCCGCGACGTCGCAGTATCGCCCACTTAAGTTTGCGCGGGAGGCCCGGCGGACGCTGAGCCAGGACTCATCGACGATGCCGACTGGTACGGACGCGTAGAGCGAGGCGTCCGCTTCATCGACGCGGATACCGGCCATGTCGGCTTGGAGCATCGGGTCAGGGCGGAACCGCGCGAGGACTTCGACGAGGCAGGCAAACAGGCTCGAGCCTGCGTAGATCGTGCGGTAAGCCGAGTCGAGTGCGTCCCAGCGCCCGTTGAATCGCCCGTTGATGGCGTGTGCCCAATCCACCCAATTCCAGGGATCCGGCCCGTACCCGATGCGCCAGACCTCGCCGGGGTCGGAGCGGACGGCCATGCGATTGGCTGTGTCCGGCGTGTTGTCCACTATCCGACGGCGGCGAATGAGCGAGCAGCGGCCAGCACGCGTGGGCCAACTTCATCCGGATTGCCTTCACGAATGAGTCGCGCCGGCGCGATGTCTTCGAGCTGGGGGTTCATCCCTTGGAACCATGCCTGGACCACCCGCGGTTGGTCCCGCTCGGTGAGCAGCCCTGCGACCTGGTACGCAAGTCTCAGACGGCGCCTGACCTCGGCCGGCGGCTTTCGGACACCGTCAGCCCACTGCCGCACGGCACGGGTTTCCGTCACGGAACCCAGATAGGCAACCAGCTGGGCACCCAGGAGCTCGCGCAGCTGGCCGACAAGTTCAGCATCGTGCGAACGAATGGAAATCTCGTATGCCCGCAGTCCGGGAGTGGTTAGTGACATGTAAATAGCCTACCGCTTTACCAGATCTAGTGACAGTGCTTATCCCATCCCAAATCCCACCCGATATGACCGATAATAGATATTATGTCAGCTTGTAAAGAGGTTATTCGCACTTTCAAGACACAAGGCGCGCCCGCGCAACTTGCGCGCAACGGGGTCGGGGCGCGACACCACCTCAATCTCGACAAGTCGGCGGGAAGAGCGCCGGATGAAGGTCGAAGACATCCATAAGATCCCCCGAGGGCAACGCCCGCCCGCTTTCTCCGCGTTCGTGCAACTCACCCCCTGGTGGAAACGCCCCGACTTTGCCGCGGGCGTTGGGTCATTCAGAGCCGTGGTCGATGCACCGGAACTCGCCTGCCGGAGGGTCTCGAAAGGCCGCGGCCAGATGAAGGGCTCCCGCACGGATGCTGTGCACGTCCCAGTTGCTCTCCCATCCCGGCTCGTTGCATCTCGCGATCACCTGCCCGGCGCACTCCGGGCGCACGTCGACGAGTTTCGGATCCAGGAAGAAGCCGATTCCGATGGCCTTCATGACCGCCTCCTTGCGCGTCCAGGCCCGAGTCAGGACAGCCGCGTCATGGAGCTGGCCGGCCTCGGACAGGGCGGCAATTTCCGATTCCGACAGGACACCCCACACGGCCGCGAAGATGTCCGGCTGAAACTCGTGTTCGATGTCGAGCCCAACCGGATGGGTTCCTCCCACGAGCAGCCCGCCCACGTCACCGCTCCGAGAGAGACTCAATTGGACAACGAAGGCGCCGATCTTTGCGATCGGTGCTCCGTGCGTCTTGTCTCCGCACCGGGCACAGGGGGCCCTCGCGAGTTCGACCTCACCCGTGTCAACGCCGTAGCATTCGGCGAGATGCGTGCGGGTGAAGAGTCGCAGACGCGCATAGCGTTGCCGATCCAGATCACTTGCGAATCGTGCGGCCCGGGTGCGCTCGAGCACACTCAGGTTTCCCTCGGCGTCGTCCCATCGACTCTGTCGCAGCGAAATGAGATGGGCGCTGCCGTCGCCATGCGGCTCCTGCAGCAAGACATTACCCAGGCTCGACCTTGAGGAACGCGGCCTCCTTCTTGGGTGCGTGACCGCCGCGCCCCTTCACGCTTGGCAACAGCCGCAGATTGCCGGCGGCCCCAGCCTCCAGCATCGAGGCCCACCGGTCCGTTACCGTGGCGCTGGGCGCCGACAGGGCCTCCGCCGGGTTACCGCCGAATCGAGCGCCGGCCGGAACGTCCTCGCCTTTCATCAGGAAGGAATCCGCTTCCACGAATGCTCCGTCACCCAGACGCACGCCGTAGTGCACGAATGCACCGACACTGAGAGTGACGTGGGAGCCGAGGACGGTCTCCTCGAGTTTGAACGCCCCGTCCTCCATGGAATGGCATTGGATGAGGCTCTGCGCGTTGAGCGTGCAGTCGTCTCCGATGGTCACGATCGACTTTTCGGGGATGCCGCAGCCGTCATCGAAGAGGCGCCGGCCGACACGGGTGCCGAGCATTCTCCAGATGATGGATTTGAACGGTGTGCCGTTGAAGAGTCCCAGCATGGCGCCGCCGCTCAGCTTCCAGAACCTTTCATGCCGCCAGAAGGGGCGCTGGTAGATGGAGCAGAACACGGGTTGCATTCTCTTGAACCCCACGGTGGCCCATTCGATGATGGTGAAGTAGGCGACCGAGAACACCGTGATGGCGAGCACTGCGGCACAGCTGATCACGATGTCGAGCCCGGAAACCGAATTCTGCCCCAGCCCCCGCGCCGCGTCCACCGCCAGCGTGAAGTCCAGTGCCACCGCGGTAATGACCAGTGTGGCGAAGGTCATCCCCTCCCGCATCAGCAGGAAGAACAGGATCGTGACGGCGTTGTGCCGGTTCTTCCCTTTCAGCCCCTCCCTGAATGCGTCGCCCGACTTGAAACTGTCGAAGGCGGTGTCTCGTTGCACCGACCGGGGAATCTCGAACGAGGGGGAGCCCAGGAGCCCCACGCCCTCCCGGAGACTGCCGGTCACGGGCACCATCGCCTTGGTGGCGAGGAGGACGTTGTCCCCTGTCTGGGCCGATGGCGGGAAGGCGATGCCGTTACCGAGGAAGTTCTCGGCGCCGATGGTCACGGGGGGCAGCGTGAAGGAACTGTTGGAGAACTCCGCGTTCATCATCGTCAGGCCATCGGCGACCATGGTGCCGCTGCCCACGGTGCACAGGTAGGGGATTTCGTGCTTGAGCGAAACCCCGAAATTTGATCCGGTCTGCACCGGGTTGGGCATCTTGTAGCCCAGGATCCGCAGGTAGTGCAGGATCAGTGAGCTGTCGCCGGTCAGGGTCATGAAGAACTTCATGTTCGTCATGCGGGAGATCGTGCGGAAGACCGAGTAATGGAAACCGTACAGGGGATAGACCTTGCCGGCTGTGATCATCCGATACAGCAGGCGCGGCACGGTGAGGATCATGGCCAGCGAGGACAGAGTGAATGTGGCGAACACCGCGAAGGCAACGAGGAGAAGCCGGCCATAGAACAGGGGGCTGGCCAGGTCGATCTCGCCCATCAGCGCCGGAAGGATAGCCGAAAGACCGAAGATGCCGAGCGGCAGGGCGATCCCCACACGATTGATCAGAATTCCGAGGCTGTAGATCACCCGCCGGAGGGTGGAGCAGGGCACGGGGGCCACGCCCCGGTAGTCGGCGTCCGTCGGCTCAGCCGGAGCGCCGTGCCAGGATTCCCCGTCCGGAACGCGCTGTCCGGCATAGAGCGCTGACGCATGGCCGAGCTGGGCATTGTTCCCGACGGATGCGCCGATATCGATCACGGTTCCTTCACCCAGGAAGGCGTCGTGGCCGATCGTGACGGTTCCCGTCTGGATCACCCCGTCCACAACGCGATAGCAGTGGAGGCTGGCCTCCTTGCGGATCACCGTTCCGGCCCCGATGGTCAACAGGTCGGTGCAGGCCGGGATGTCCGAGGCGAGGATCATCGTCCCCCGCCCGATCCTGGCCCCGAGGGCCCGGAGATACAGGGCGAAGAGCGGCGAGCCGACGAACAACCGCGCCGGACTCGCATGCACGAGGGTCTTGACCAGCCAGAACCGGTAATAGGCGAGAGTCCAGACGGGGATCTCCCGCACCGTCCACCGGCCGATCAACAGCCATTTGGCGGCGACGGGCAGCACGCAGGTCCCGGCAAAGGTCAGCACGCTGACCAGGACAGACCGCAGCAGGAGCTCCAGGGGAGTCGTGGCGGCCAGGGTGTACCGGAAACCGGCCACGAGCACGAAACCGGCCGCGAACATGCCGACGAGGAAGGTCAGGGCCTGGAGCAGGGCGCAGAGCACGTACTCCGGCGTGGTTGCCCGGTATGGCGCGGCGGCCGGGGCCGCCGCCGGAGCGAAGGGCGCGGCGGCAGGGGCAGTTCCAATCGCGGCGGCCAGGGACCTCACGGTGGGATGCAGGTAGGTGTCCTTAATCGAGACCGGCGGCAGTTTCGGCTGCTTTCTGATCAGCGAACTGAATCTCGCCATGGTGAGCGAGCTGGCGCCGAGTTCGGTAGAAGTCGGAGTCTGCTGAGATGTTCGGCGCGCCCAGGGCTTCGCTCAGGGCCTGTGCCAGGAGCGTTTCCTTTTCGGTGGCCGGCGGGACGAACTGCCGGCTTGTGGCGGCCGAGACGCGGAGGCCGGGGGCGGGAAGGCTGCGCCGGTCGATCTTGTCGCTGGGAAGCAGCGGGAAGGCATCCAGCTCCACGAAATAGACGGGCACCATGTAACCGGGCAGCACCCGGCGAAGGTGAACCAGCATGGATTGCTCATCCAGTCCGGGCGCAGCGCGGCGCCGGCTGTAGTAGGCCACGAGTTCCGTCATTCCCGGCTCCGGAGCGTGGGTTGCCACGGCGGCCAGGGCGACTCCCGGAATCTGCTGGATGACCGACTCGATTTCGGATAGCTCGATCCGGTAACCGCGGATCTTCACCTGGGTGTCGATCCGTCCGTGGTACTCGATCTCGCCGTCGCCGTTGATCCGTCCCAGGTCCCCGGTGCGGTAAATCCGTCCTCCGGGGTTGTTGGCCAGGCCGATGAAGTCGGGGATGAACGCCTTCCCGGTGAGGTCAGCCCTGTTGACGTACCCACGTGCCAGCCCGATGCCGGCCAAACCGATTTCGCCCAGGGTGCCGGGCGCCATGACGGCATCCGTCTCCGGGTCCAGGATGACGGCGGTGTAGCTGGGCAGCGGCACGCCCAGGGTCGGCGGCCGGGATGGGTCAACGACCGCCCAGGTCGCCGTGACCGTCGCTTCTGTCGGCCCGTAGACGTTGAGGAACCGCCGGCCGGGGCGGTGCCAGCGCTGCATCAGGTTCTGCGGGCAGGCCTCTCCGGAGACCAACAGGAACCGCAGGCCGGGAATGTCCTCTTCGAGGGTGGCCAGCAGCGTCGGGACGCAGCACATCGCCGTGATCGCTCGGCTCTCCAGGTACTCCGCGAGTTCGATTCCGAGGAGGCTGGCGGAACCCTATTTGGGAACGAGCGTGGCGCCGGACATCCAGGACACCCAGATTTCCTCCACGGAGAAATCGAAGGCGATGGTCATGCCCTGGTACATCCGGTCATCGTCGCGGATCCCGTAAACGTCCGAGGCCACCAGGACGAAGTTGCAGATGCCCGAGTGCTCGACCGCGACGCCCTTTGGCCTTCCGGTCGAACCCGAGGTGTAGATGATGTACGCCAGTGAATCGGCGCAGGATCCCCTTTCCTCTTCGCTGAGGGAGTGCGAAGCCTGGGCGCGGATGTCGTCCTGTTCCTCGTCGAGATACAGGCAGGGCACCGGGAAATCGGGCATGCGGTCCCGCAGGGCGGAGAGTGAGAGCACGAGCGAGGCCGCGGAGTCATCGACGATGTACGACAAACGGTCCGGCGGGAACCCGACGTCCAGGGGCACATAGGCCGCATGAATCTTCAGCACGGCCAACATCGCGATGTAGGAGTAGACCGGCTGGTCGGACAGGAGGGCGACCCGGCCTCCCGGACGTGCCCCGCAGTCACTGAGGTAGCGGGCGAGCTGGTTGGCCCTGGAGTCCAGCTCATCGTAAGTGAGGGTGAATTCGCCGGCATCGACGGCCAGATGGTCGCCCTGCCCGGCTTCGCGCAGCCTGTCGCATTGCTCTTCGAAGAGCTGATCAAGACGTTCCCCCGGTGCCCACCGTATGCTTTGGTCGGCCGCCTCCAACATGAGTACATGTCCTGCCGGCATTTCCGTCGTCGTTGCCACGGGGCGAGTTTCTGCCTCGCGGAGATCGGCATGTTTAGCCATCGCACTGCCTCCTCATCCGTCCTTGCGCCCCGCTGCCCTGTGTGGCCGGGGAATGCTCTTGCTCAAACCGGGCACGAGGCATCACCTCGCCTGATGCCTGATGCCTGATGCCTGGTCATGGGTCGCCTCGCGCGCAGGCCGACAGGGGACATCGACGGAATCCCGTCGCGACGCCGGCGCGCGTCAGGGAGCCGCGACATGGGCGTGCCAGGTGAGGGCTCGTTGACGGCCTGCCCGCGACCGAATCGGCCGCGGCCCAGCACGGCGTGGATCCTGGAAATCCGGCTACGCCGGAGAGGACAATGTGCATTATTAGTTTCCTTCTTCGGGAAAAGAAACATCAATTTGGCTCTCCTGTTGCATCTGTGGGTGTTTCGGAGCGCCTTAACGGCCGCACGCCGCTTCCTGTCTAGGTTTCTGACTGTCAAGGAACAGAAACTTATAGGCGGGAAAACGGCGTGCGGTCTCTAACGATATGGCGGACTTTGCTCGGTGTCGACAAGACTGTGGTCGAGGGCATCGATTTTGATGACGATTCGGGTGATTTGATTGCGTCGGTGCGGTCAACCGGGTCGATGCGGAGCCGCTGCGGGGCGTGTCAGCGGCGGTCCCCTCGCTATGACGGTGGTGCTGGACGCCGCCGGTGGCGGGCGTTGGATGCGGGCACGATCCAGGTCTATCTGGAGGCTGATGCCCCGCGGGTGTCGTGCCGGGATCATGGTGTGATCGTGGCCGCGGTCCCGTGGGCCCGGCACCAGGCCGGCCACACGCATCACTTCGATGCCCAGGTCGCGTGGCTGGCCACGCAAACGTCCAAGACCGCGGTCACCCATTTGATGCGGATCGCGTGGCGGACGGTCGGGGCGATCATGACCCGGGTTTGGGCCGACACTGAAGAGCTCCATGATCCCTTCGCCGGGCTCACCCGGATCGGGATCGATGAGATCTCCTACAAGCGCGGCCGGAAGTTCTTGACCGTGGTCGTCGACCACAGTTCCGGGCGTCTGGTCTGGGCGGCCCCGGGACAGGACAAGGCCACTCTCGGCACGTTCTTCGATGCCCTCGGCGAGGAACGATCAGCCCTGATCACGCATGTTTCCGCGGATGGGGCCGCGTGGATCGCGACGGTCGTCGCGGCGCGCTGCCCGAACGCGGTGCGCTGCGCGGACCCGTTCCACGTCGTCAAATGGGCCACGGAAGCCCTCGACGAAGTCCGCAGGGCCGCGTGGACCGAGGCCCGCAAACAGGCCCGTCAGAACGAGTCCCGCACGGTCGGCCGGCCCGCGCACGACGCCCCGCCCCGGCCCAGCAGCGACCACGCGAAGTTGATGATGAACTCCCGCTTCGCGCTCTGGAAAAACCCGGAGAACCTCACTGAGAAACAACAAATCAAGCTCGCCTGGGTCGTGCAGACCGACCCGGCCCTGGGTCGGGCCTACTACCTCAAGGAAGGCCTCCGACTGGTCTTCAAGCTGCCCCACGACGAAGCCACTGAGGCTCTGGACAAGTGGATCGGATGGGCGCGCCGCAGCCGAATCCCGTCCTTCGTGAAACTACAACGCTCCATCGTCAAGCACCGCACCGCGATCCTCGCCTCGATCGAACACGGCCTCTCCAACGGCCGGGTCGAATCCATGAACACCAAGATCCGACTCATCACCCGAATCGCATTCGGCTTCAGATCACCCGACGCCCTCATCGCCCTCGCCATGCTCAGCCTCGGCGGCCACAAACCCGTGCTTCCCGGCCGGGTTTAACCCACGGAAGAGTCAGGAGAGCCATCAATTTTGCAATTTCGCGTGCTGCGCGGAACCGGGCCGGACAGCGGTACGTTCCAACTGTGAACCGTCCCGAGGGGTAATACGACTAGCCCCGCGCAGAGGCAACGTACCGCGAAGACATCGACCTCGATAGGGTCTCGCCCATAGAAAGGTCTACTCGTTGACGACTCCGCTACGAGGACTAAAATGACGCTTTTAAGGCACCCTGTAGAGCGGTCGCGATCTTCCGGAGTGGAGCGCTGATCGCTGGTTACTGCTGGGCCGTCGCGGGTTATTGCAGGGCGGCCGCGGCGACCGACGGGGCAAGCGGGACCAGGCGCGCGAGCTGGGTCACGTGCCGCGGCTCGAGCTCCTCGAGCGAGTTCACGCCGAGCAGACGCATGGTGCGGGAGACCTGCTCCGAGAGGATCTGGATGGCGCGGTTCACGCCGTCCTCGCCGCCGGCCATCAGGCCGTAGAGGTAGGCGCGGCCGATCAGGGTGAAGCGGGCGCCAAGGGCGACGGATGCCACGACATCCGCTCCGCTCATGATCCCGGTGTCGAGGTGGATCTCCATCTCAGACCCCACCTCACGCACAACCTGGGGCAGCAGGTGGAACGGGATGGGGGCGCGGTCGAGCTGGCGGCCGCCGTGGTTCGACAGCGTGATGCCGTCGACGCCGAGGTCGGCGAGCTTCTTCGCGTCGTCCAGGTTCTGCACGCCCTTGACGACGATCTTGCCCGGCCACTGGGCCTTGATCCAGGCGAGGTCCTCGAAGGTCACGCTGGGGTCGAACATGGTGTCGAGGAGCTCGGCGACGGTCCCGCTCCAGCGGTCGAGGCTCGCGAACGCGAGGGGCTCCGTGGTCAGGAAGTTGATCCACCACTCCGGGCGCGGCAGGGCGTTGAGCACGGTCCTGGGCGTGAGCGCGGGCGGGATGGACATGCCGTTGCGCTTGTCGCGCAGGCGCGCGCCGGCCACCGGTACGTCGACGGTCACGAGCAGCGTGTCGAAGCCGGCTTTCGCGGCGCGGTCGACGAGGGCCATCGAGCGGTCGCGGTCTTTCCACATGTACAGCTGGAACCAGTTGCGCCCGGTGGGGTTGGCGGCCTTGACGTCCTCGATCGAGCTCGTACCCATGGTCGAGAGGGAGAACGGGATGCCGGCGCGGGCGGCCGCATGGGCCCCCGCGATCTCGCCCTCGGTCTGCATCATCCGCGTGAAGCCGGTCGGGGCAATGCCGAATGGCAGGGCGACGGGTGCGCCAAGCACGTCCCAGCCGGTCGACACGGTCGACACGTCGCGCAGGATCGACGGGTGGAACTCGATGTCCTCGAAGGCCTGGCGGGCGCGGGCCAGCGAGATCTCAGCCTCCGCAGCGCCTTCGGTGTAGTCGAAGGCGGCCCTGGGCGTGCGGCGCTTGGCGATGTCGCGCAGGTCGTAGATCGTGAGCGCGCCCTCGAGGCGGCGCTTCTTCGCGTTCAGCTCCGGCGCCTTGAACTTCATCAGCGGGGCAAGGTCGTTGATCTTCGGAATGCGTCTCTGAACCATGTCTCGTTTCTTCCTGTCCTGGTCTGGGTGGTGGTGTCGGTGGGGTGTGAGCGGTCGCTCAGGCGAGGTGCGTCTCGGCGTAGTAGCCCGCGATGTGGGCCTGCACGGCCGTGCGCGCGGCATCCGGGTCGGCCGCCTCGATCGCGGCGAGGATGGCGCGGTGCTCGTTCATCAGCCGAACGGATGTCGCCGGCCACGAGGGGAGGCCCGTGGCGCCCGCGCGTGCGTAGGCTTCGATGGCGCTGCGGAGGCCCGCCATGGTGGCGGTGACGACCTGGTTGCCTGATGCCTCGGCCAGCGAGAGGTGGAACTGCGCGTCGAGCGCGAGGAACTCCGCCTCGCTCAGCTCCCGGGATTCCATCGCATCCAGCAGCTGCGTCGAGCTGGAGAGGTCTGGGCGGCCGGGCGCTCCCGCCAGCTCGGTCACGACCGAGCCTTCGAGCAACAGCCTGGTCTTCACGACGTCGGCCACGGGGAATCCCTGCGCCGCGAGCTGCAACCGCATGAGCGTCTCCATGCCGCCGCCCGGCCGCGCGACGATGATGGCGCCGGCCAGCGGCCCTGACCCGGTCTGGGTGCGGATGAGGCCGAGAACTTCGAGCACTCGGACCGCCTCACGCACGCTCGAGCGGCCGACGCCGAGGTCCGCGGCGAGCGTGCGTTCGGGCGGCAGGTGGTCGCCGGGGCCGAGGCGCCCGGAGAGCAGGTCGCGCTCGATGCTCTCGAGCACGACCTGCCAGGCGCGACGGTCGACGGTGGTCATGCCGGCTCTCCTTCGCGTCGCGGTTTCCTGTGGTCTGACCACATGGTATCCGGCGCGGGGGGCTTCGCGCAAGCAGCGCGGAGCAGGTGACGAGACGTTAGTTCGACGCCGCCCGGCCTGGGTATGCGGCCGGCATCTTCAGCCCGCGGTCGGCCATGATGCCCCTGAGCCGGGTCGGGTAGTCGGTGATGAGTCCGTCCACGCCCAAGTCCATCAGGCCGTTGATATCCGCGGGCGTGTTGACGGTCCACGGAATGACCGGAATCCCGGCCTTGTACGCGTCGGCGATCATCGCCGGGGTGACCGAGGCGAAGGTGGGGGAGATGACGTCGTAACCCTGCGCCTTCGCCGCCTCGGCCAGCGACCCGTTGTAGTCGTCGATGTCGATGCCGCCGAGGTTGGGGCTCGCACCGGGTGCCCCAACGCCCATCCAGGCATCCCCGCTGGAGAGGGCGACGAGGGTCAGGTCGGGGGCAATGTGCTTGGTGAGGTTTAGCGAGGCCCAGTCGAAGCTCTGCAGCGTCGAGCGGTCCGCCATCCCCGATGCCTCGATCGCGGAGACATCCGCCCGGGTCAGGGCCTGCATCTCGGCGGTTCCGGCCGGACCGGCCACCTCGACCTTCGTCTCGATGTTGAGCCGGACCTTCTTCGCCTTCGTGTCGCGGACGAGGCCGAAGACGTCGCCGAGCAGGGCGACGCGGTTGCCCCCGACGTTCTGCTGCCCTGGAAAGCCGGGGAGCTGCTGGTAGCCGCAGTCCATCGTGCGGATCTGGGCAAACGTCAGTTCCCGCACCCGGTGACCCGCGTAGGGGAATTCCGGATCATCGGGGAAAGCGGGGGCGGTGTCCGCGCACTTGGTGGCCGTCATCACGTCGTCGTGCCAGACCACGATCTTGTTGTCCTGCGTCAGGTGGGTGTCGAGTTCGAGCGTCGTCACGCCCAGCTCGATCGACTTGCCGAAGGCCATGAGGGATTCCTCGGTCCACTGGCCGCGGCCGCCCCGGTGGGCCTGCAGGTCGAAGGAGCCGTTCCGCTCGGTTGCCTTGACGGTCGAATCGGCCGGGGCCGGATCGAGCGGTGCGGCCATGGCCGGAGTGGCCAGGACGGCGGAGAGAGCGGCGGCGAGGGCCGCGGTGGTCAGGATGGTGCGCATGCTGGGTCCGCCTACTGGTTGGTTCGGGAGGCGCAGCGCCATCCCGGCTCCACCGTAGGAAACCGACGTGTCCGGAATCGGGAGTCGACATGTCCCTGACGTGAACGGCAGAAAGGGATGCACAGTGGCCCGGCTGCCGTGAACTACGGCCACCGGGCCACCGCCGACGATGGAGAGCGCTGCGCCTTAGGCCGGAACGGGCACCTGCGCGGCCTCGAGCACCTTCATGAACTCGCGCATCCACTCGGGGTGGTCCGGCCACGCTCGCCCGGAGACGAGGTTGCCGTCGACGACGCCCCCGCCGCCGCTGAAGATACCGCCGCCGAGCTCGACGTCGATTTGCAGCGCCGGGTACGCCGACGTCGTGCGGCCGTGCAGCACCCCGGCTGCCGCGAGCAGCAACGGCCCGTGGCAGAGCGCGGCGACGGGGGCGTTCTCCTCGAAGAAGTACCGCACGATCCGCTTGGCGTCCTCGTCGTTGCGGATGTACTCGGGGGCGCGGCCGCCGGGAACCACCGCGGCGATGTAGTCGGCCGGGTTCACGTCCCTGAACGCGATGTCCGCATCCCACATGTGACCGAGCTTCTCGGTGTACGTGTCGAAGCCGTCCACGAAGTCGTGCACGACGAACTGCAGCTTTTTCTTCTCCGGTGCCGCGATGTGCACCTCGTAGCCAGCCTCGCGCAGGCGCTGGTACGGGTAGAAGACCTCGAGCGTCTCGGCTGCGTCCCCGGTCAGGATGATCACCTTGGCCATGTCATACCTCTCTGTATGTGATGCTCTGTGTGTGACGACACCACACTGTGCCCGTCCGTGGCCGTCGGCAACCTGCTTTCGCACCATCTGCAAAAGCGGTCCGATTCAGCCGTTTCGCCCCATGGGCTGGGGCCATAGACTCGTCGCATGACTGCGCAGGGGCAGCACCTCGAGGGCACGGGCATCCAGTCGGCGGAACGCGTGTTGCGCATCCTGGGGGCGATCGGCGCATCGCCGGCGGGCGCCACCGCGAGCGAGATCGCGGCCGACCTCGGCCTCACTCTCTCGACCACGTACCGCCTGCTCAGGACCCTGCAGGGCCAGGACTACATCGGCCGCCAGACGGGCGACCACCGGTACACCCTCGGCCGAACCGTTGACACGCTCGGCCGGGCCCTGCGGTACCAGCTCGTCGCCACTCCGGGCGTTCGGGCGACGCTGCGCTCGGTTCATGACGCGGTGCACGCGCCCGCGTACCTGACGGTGTTCAGGGGCGACGATATCGCCGTCGCGCACATCGAGGATTCGCTGGAGCATCCGCGGATCGGCCAGTTGCACGTCGGTTTCGCCGAGGCCTCGCATGCGACGGCATTCGGCAAGCTCATGCTCGCGGCGAAGGACGATGCGGGTGTCTCGCGCTACCTCGAGCGGCACAGCCCCCTCGCGCTCACGGCGCAGAGCGTCACGGATGCCGGCAAGGTGCGCGAGCAGCTCGACGAGGTTCGCGCCCAGCAGCTGGCCGTGGAGGTGGAGGAATACATGTCGCATTTGGCATGCATCGCCGCGCCGGTGAAGTCCAGGTCGGGCAAGGTGATCGGCGCGGTCTCGGTGTCGGTCTCCGCGAGCGACTTCTCGCGTCGCGCCTACGACCTGGAGCGGGCGGTGCGCCGGGGAGCGTGGCAGATCTCGGCGCAGGTGGAGTAGCGGCGTGCCACGGGCCTGCGCCCTGGCGGGGCCAGGCTTCCGGCCAGCACGGGGAGAGGCGTCATGACCACTGGAACAACACCGCGACTCATCGAGCTCGTACTTCCGGCCCGGCCGGGCGCCAGCGTCGGCCTCACGGCCGTGCTCGCCATCCCGGTGGGGTCCGGGCCCTGGCCGGGCGTCGTGCTCGTGCACGAGGCGTTCGGGCTGAACGACGTGATGCGCCGCCAGGCCGTGCGGATGGCCGAGGTCGGCTACCTCGCGCTCATGCCGGATCTCTTTACAGAGGGCGGCGCCCGCAAGTGCCTGAACGCGACCTTCCGGGCCCTCATGGCGGGGGAGGGGCGGGCCTTCGTCGACATCGAGGCGGCGCGGGAATTCCTGGTGGGCCGGGATGACTGCACCGGCGAGGTGGGCATCCTCGGGTTCTGCTTGGGCGGCGGCTTCGCGCTCGCCGCAGCGACGCGTGGCTTTGGCGCGGCATCCGTCAACTACGGCCGGCTTCCGGCCGAGCTCGACGAGGCGCTGACCGGCGCGTGCCCGATCGTCGCGAGCTACGGCGGCCGGGACAAGTCCCTGAAGGGCGCCGCTGCCACGCTCGAGACCTCCCTGCAGCGACTCGGGATCCCGCACGACGTCAAGGAATATCCGGAGGCCGGGCACTCGTTCCTGAACGACGTCGAGAGCGGCCCGCCCCTCCTGCGCTTCGTCCTCAAGCGCATCCTGGGCGCCGGGCCAAACCCGGAGGCCGCCGCCGACGCCTGGGCGCGGATCGAGGCGTTCTTCGGCGACCACCTCGCCGCGAAGCCCCTCCTCCCCCGAGATTGACACTTCCGGTCGAGATTACCCGGCACACCGGTCAATCTCGACCGCAACGGACAATCTCGGCGAAACTCCGCCGGGCGGAGGTCAGCCCCGCGCGGCGGGGAGGTACCGGCGCGGCGAGAAGGCCTGGGCGACAAGCGCCCGCAGGCCTTCCAGGCTGCCGGTCGCCAGGCCCTGGCAGCGGGCCTGCACGAGCACGTTGCCGATGGCCGTCGCCTCGACGGGTCCGGCGAGCACGGGCAGCCCGGTACGGTCGGCGGTGAGTTGGCAGAGCAGCTCGTTCTGCGAGCCGCCGCCGACGATGTGCACGGCACTGATCCGGGTGCCGGAGAGCTCGGCCGCGGTCTCGAGGGTGCGCGCGTAGGCCGCCGCGAGGCTTTCCACGATGCTCCGCACCAGCTCGACGGGCGTGCTCGGGGGTCGCAGGCCGTGCTCGACGCAGTACGCGGCAATCCGGGTGGGCATGTCTCCCGGTGCCAGGAAGCGCGGGTCGTCCACGTCGAAGAGGGTGACGGGTCCGCTCAGGGCGCCGGCCTGGCCGAGCAGGGCGGCCAGGTCGACCGAGTCGCCCGCCTGCTGCCAGGTGCGGATCGATTCGCTGAGCAGCCACAGCCCCATGACATTGCGCAGGTACCGCACGCGCCCGTCGACGCCGCCTTCGTTGGTGAAGTTGGCCGCTCGGCTGGCCTCGCTCAGCACGGGGGAGGCCAGTTCGACGCCGACGAGGGACCAGGTCCCGGAGGAAATGTACGCGGCCGTATCGGAGGCCATCGGCACGGCGACGACGGCGGATGCGGTGTCATGCGATCCAACCGCCACCACCTCGAACCGCGGGCCTGCGCCGATCTCGGCCGCGACGGCGGGCAACAGGGCGCCGATTCGGCCGCCGGCATCGATGAGGGTCGGGAAGAGCGAGCGGGGCAGGCCGAGGCGCGCGATCAGCTCGTCATCCCAGTCGCTGCCGGTGCCTCCGGTGGGCCCGGTGGTCGAGCTTGTCGATACCGTCGAGACCCGCAGCAGCCCGGTCGTCGAGGCGTTCGTGCGCTCGGCGACCTTCGTCCCGGTGAGCCAGAAGCTGATCAGGTCCGGGATCAGCAGCAGGGTATCGGCGCCGTCGAGGCTGCCGGCCAGGCGATCGGCGGCCAACTGGTACAGGGTGTTGAAGGGGAGAAACTGCAGCCCGTTCCCGGCGTAGAGCTCGGCCTGCGGAACGAGCGCATGCGTGGCGGCGACGCCGGCAGCGGTGCGCTCGTCCCGGTAGTGGTACGGATTGCCGAGCATCCGCTCTCCGCGCATCAGCGCGTAATCGACGGCCCAGGAATCGACGGCGGCGCTGGCGAGTTGGGGTTCGTCGCGCACGGCCGTGCGGAGGCCGGCGAGCACGTTGCGGTAGAGCTCGAGGATGTTCCAGTGCAGCCCGTCGATCGTGCGCACCGGGTTGTTCGGGAACCGCGCGACCGGTCGGAGGCGCAGTTCGTTGTGTCCGACGTGGCCGAGCATCACCCGGCCGCTGGATGCGCCGAGGTCGACGGCCGCGACGGTGCCGGCCGTGTTCACCACGACGGCACCTCGCCGGTCCGGCCCGGGAGCGGCTGTGTCATCGCAGGAACGCGGCGGCGACGCCGGCGTCGACCGGGATGTGCAGGCCGGTGGTGTGGCTGAGGTCGCTGGAGCAGAGCACGAACACGGCGTTGGCGACGTTCTCCGGCAGCACCTCGCGCTTGAGCAGGGTGCGCTGCGCGTAGTACTTGCCGAGCTCTTCCTCCGGGACCCCGTAGACGGCGGCCCGCTTGGCGCCCCAGCCACCCGCGAAGATGCCGGAGCCGCGCACGACCCCGTCGGGGTTGATGCCGTTCACCTTCACGCCGTGCTCGCCGAGTTCCGCGGCGAGCAGGCGCACCTGGTGGGCCTGGTCGGCCTTGGTCGCGGAGTAGGCGATGTTGTTCGGGCCGGCGAAGATCGAGTTCTTGCTGGAGATGTAGACGATGTCGCCGCCGAGCTTCTGGTCGATGAGCACGCGGGCCGCGGCCCGCGAGACCAGGAACGAGCCCTTGGCCATCACGTTGTGCTGCAGGTCCCAGTCGGCGACCGTGGTCTCGAGCAGGGACTTCGACAGCGACAGCCCGGCGTTGTTGACGACGAGGTCGAGGCCGCCGAAGGCGAGCACGGCAGCATCGACGGATGCCTGCACCTGCGCCTCGTCTGTGACGTTCGCCTGCACCCCGATCGCGACGTCCTCGGAGCCGATCTCGGCCGCGGCGGCCCGCGCCTTGGCAAGGTCGAGGTCGGCGATGACGACGCAGGCGCCTTCCGCCGCGAGGCGGGTGGCGATGGCCTTGCCGATGCCGGAGGCGGCGCCGGTGACGAACGCGACCCTGGTCGCGAGCGGCCTGGGCTTCGGCATCCGCTGCAGCTTGGCCTCTTCGAGCGCCCAGTATTCGATCTTGAACTTCTCGGCTTCGTCGATCGGGGCGTAGGTGGAGAGGCCCTCGGCGCCGCGCATGACGTTGATCGCGTTGATGTAGAACTCGCCGGCCACCCGCGCGGTCTGCTTGCTGGCGCCGTAGCTGAACATGCCCACGCCCGGAACGAGCACGATCAGCGGGTCGGCGCCGCGGATTGCGGGCGAATCTGACGCCCGGTTCCGGTCGTAGTAGGCCTGGTAGTCGGCGCGGTACTGCTCGTGCAGCTCGTTCACGCGGGCGATGGAGTCCTCGACCGAGGCGCCGGCCGGCAGGTCGAGCAGCAGCGGCGTGACCTTCGTGCGGAGGAAGTGGTCGGGGCAGCTGGTGCCGAGCGCGGCCAGACGCGGGTGTTCGGCGCGGGAGAGGAAGTCCAGCACCTCCGGTGCATCCGTGAAGTGGCCGACCTTGGGAGCATCCGTGGAGACGAGCCCGCGGATGGTCGGCGCGAGAGCGGCGGCCTTCGCGCGGCGTTCGTCGGCGGACAGCGCTGCGAATCCGTCGAGCACGGGGCCGAACGGCTCGGTCGTGGAGTGCGCGGCGATGTACGTGGCGGCGGTGTCGATGATCCAGAGCGAGTTGGCTTCGGACTCGGTGCTCGTGTCGCCCCAGGCGGTGATGCCGTGGCCGCCGAGGATGCAGCCGACGGCCTGCGGATTGGCGTCTTTGATGGCAGCGATGTCGAGGCCGAGCTGGAAGCCCGGGCGGCGCCACGGAACCCAGGCAACCTTGTCGCCGAAGATCATGGTCGTGAGCGCTTCGCCGTCGGCGGCGGTCGCGATCGCGATGCCGGAGTCGGGGTGCAGGTGGTCGACGTGGGCCGCGTCGACGAGCCCGTGCATGGGCGTGTCGATCGACGGAGCGGCCCCGCCCTTGCCGTGCAGCGTGTAGTCGAGGGCCGCGACCATCTCGTCCTCGCGGTCCGGCCCCGGGTAGACGTTCACGAGGGCGCGCATCCGGTCGAGCCGGAGCACGGCGAGCCCCTGCTCGGTCAGCGTGCCGAGGTCGCCGCCCGAGCCCTTCACCCAGAGCAGCTCGATCGCTTCGCCGGTCACCGGGTCGGTCTCGATGCCCTTGGCCGAGGTGTTCCCGCCGGCGTAGTTCGTGTTCTTCGGGTCTGCGCCCAGTCGGTTCGACCGGGCGATCAGCTCCGCTGCTGTCGGATTCGTCATCGCGTTCTTCTTCTTTCTAGAAATCAGTCCCAGTTCGCGAGTGAGCAGTTTTGGTTCCAAGGCCGGGGCCGGTGGCGCCGAAACCGCTCACTCTCGGGAGGTGGTGCGGGTCGTGCGGGTGCGGGGAGTGGAGCGTGCGGGAGTTACGCGCCCCAGCCGGCCTGCCGGCCGCCGACGCGGGAGGAGGCGATGGCCTGCTGGTACCCGGATGCCGCGAAGGCGGCCATCGGATCGGCCGGCAGGCCGCGCGACTCGCGCCAGGCGGCGAGGTCCCCGCGGACATCCGTGTAGAAGGCGTCCATCAGGATGCCGTTGGCGCCGAGCACGTCGCCCGAGTCCTGCGCCGCGGTGAGTGCGGCGCGGTCGACGAGCAGCGCGCGCGCCGTCATCTCCTGCACGTTGAGCACCGAGCGGATCTGGCCGGGGATCTTCTCCTCCACGTTGTGGCACTGGTCGAGCATGAAGGCGACCGTGCTGTCCGGCCCGAGGCCGCCGCCGCGGATCACCTCGTAGAGGATCCGGAACAGCTGGAACGGGTCGGCCGCGCCCACGATGAGGTCGTCGTCGGCGTAGAAACGCGAGTTGAAGTCGAAGGAACCGAGCTTGCCGAGGCGCAGCAGCTGGGCGACGATGAACTCGATGTTCGTGCCCGGCGCGTGGTGGCCGGTGTCGAGGCAGACCAGGGCCTTGTCGCCGAGGGCCGCGACCTGGGCGTAGGAGGTTCCCCAGTCCGGGACATCCGTGTGGTAAAAAGCCGGCTCGAAGAACTTGTACTCGAGCACGAGGCGCTGGTTCTCGCCGATCCGGTCGTAGATCTTCTGCAGGGAGTCGGCGAGGCGGTCCTGACGGCCGCGGATGTCGCCCTGGCCGGGGTAGTTGGTGCCGTCGGCGAGCCAGATCTTGAGGTCCTGCGACCCGGTCTCGTCCATGATCGCGATGCACTCAAAGTGGTGGTCGATGGCCTTCTGCCTCACCTGGGCATCCGTGTGGGTCAGGCTGCCGAACTTGTAGGCATCGTCCTGGAAGGTGTTCGAATTGATGGTTCCGAGCCGCACGCCCAGGTCCTCGGCGTACAGGACGAGCGCCGAATAGTCGTCGACCTTGTCCCAGGGGATGTGCAGGGCCACGGATGGCGCGAGTCCGGTCAGTTCGTTGACCTTGGCCGCGTCGGAGATCTTCTCTTCGATGGTGCGCGGAGTGCCGGGCGTCGTGAAGACCTTGAACCGGGTGCCGGAGTTTCCGAATGCCCAGGAGGGGAGCTCGATGGCCTGCGCCTCGAGCTGGCTGGTGATGGATTCGAATGTCGTCATCGTCATGTCACTTCTCTGTGGGGGTCGTGTGAAGCCTCAATGAATCAGTTTCAATTTCGTCAAGTCCTGATTCCAAATCATGATTCGACGGGCGCATCAAGCGCGGCGAACTGGTCTTCGAGGTTGAAGACCTCGGTCAAACGGAGAAATCCGGTGTCGGGTGCGCCGTCGAGATCGACGAAAAATTCGCCCATCTCGGCCTGCCAGCGCGTATTCACGGCGGTGGCGGCCATGCCGGCCTGCGCGGCGTCCAGGTCGTCGGTTTCGAAGTAGCCGATCAGCAGTCCGTCGTCGCGGATGAAGAGCGAGTAGTTATTCCATCCGGTGCGTCTGAGTTCCCGCAGCATCTCGGGCCAGACCGCGGCATGGCGTTCGCTGTACTCGTGGATGCGGTCGGGCTTCACGAGAAGCTGGAAGCAGACTCTCTGCATGGCGCCATCCGTTGATCGAGGGTGGGATGTGGGTGAGGTGTGGGTGATGGAACGCCGGCCGGCGGCTATGTTTCGGCCGGCCGGCGCTCCAGTGCTGATCTAGAAGTTGAACTTTTCGATGTTGTCCTTGGTGAAGGTGAACGGGTCACCGAGCAGGATCGTGCTGTCCTTACCGACGGTGTACTTGCCCAGTTTTCCGGCGGTGAAGGTGTCACCCTCCTTGCCGGTAATCGTCCCGTCGATCAATGCCTTGGCCGTGTATGCAGCCAGGTATCCGAGGTCGGCCGGGTTCCACAGGGCGAACGCGGTGACGGTGCCGTCCTTCACGAAGCTGCGCATCTGGTTCGGCGTGCCCAGGCCGGTGAGCGCGACCTTGCCCTTGTACTGCGATGTCGACAGGTAGCGAGCGGCGGCGGTGATGCCGACAGTGGTGGGCGAGATGATCCCCTTGAGGTTGGGGTGCTTCTGCAGCAGGGCCGCGGTCTTGTCGAAGGACGTCTGGTCGTCGTCGTTTCCGTAGACGGTGTCGACGAGCTTGACGTTGGGGTGGTTGGCCGCCAGGTCCTTCTTCATCAGGTCGATCCAGGCGTTCTGGTTCGTCGCGTTGGCGGAGGCGGACAGGATTGCCACCTCGCCTGTGTCGCCGATCTCCTTCGTGATGAGGTCGACCTCGATCTTCGCGATGCCGTCGGCGGTGGCCTGGTTGACGTACGCGTCACGGTACTGCTTGGCCGTGTCGGAGTCGAAAGTGACGACCTTCGTGCCGGCCTTGCGAGCCTGGTTGAGTGCGCTGCCGATGGCGTTCGGGTCATCGGCCGACAGAACGATAGCGCCGACCCCTTGCTGGGTGAGGGTGTTGATGAAGCTGACCTGCGCGTCGGCGGCTGCCGTTGCCGGGCCGACCTCTGCGTAGGTGCCGCCGAACTCCTTGATGGCTTCCGCGCCGCCCTTGTCCGACGTGTCGAAGTAGGCGTTGCCGAGGTTCTTCGGCAGGAACGTGATTGCGTAATTCTTCTTCGAACCGGAGCCGGACGTCGAGCCGCCCGTGGATCCGCTGGAGCATCCGGTTGCGATGAGGGCGACGGCGAGGACGCCTGCGCCGATCGCCACCGCGCGTGATACGCCGTGCCGTGGTGTGAATGAGGAGAGCAACATCTTTGTGCCTTTCAGTGGGTTTGGCGCCGTGGGTTGGTGGCGCGTCTGTGGGAATTGGCCCTGGTGCGGTGGGCGCTTATCTTTCGGTCGCGGTTCTTCGCATTCTTGTCGTCCGGAACCACGGCAGAAACCTGGGGGAGAGCACGGAGAGGATGAGCAAGGCTCCGGTGATGATGTTGATGGCGTCGGAGCTGACGTTCGCCAGGCGCAGCGCGCTCTGCAGCACCCCGATGAGCAGAACGCCGGCGATGACGCCGTGGATGGCACCCTTACCTCCGAAGATCGAGACACCGCCGAGCAGGACGGCGGCGATCACGGAGAGTTCGAGCCCAGTGGCGTTGTCCCCGCGGGCGCTTCCGTAGCGGAAGGTCCAGTAGATTCCGGCCACCGCCGCGACCAGGCCCGTGAGCATGAACGCGACGAGCTTTGTGCGGTTGACGTGCACGCCGGAGAATTCCGCCGTCTCTGTGCTGAAGCCGATCGCGATGATTCCCCGACCGAACGGCGTGAAATGGAGGAGGAGGGCGAAGACGATCGCGAGCACGGCGACCAGCACCATGACGACCGGAATCCCGGTATCGCCGATCTGCATTTGAGCCAGGTCGACCCAGAACAGCGGGAAGTCCGTGACGGCAGTGGTGCCCAGCAGCCCAACGGCGATTCCCCGGTACAGGGCGAGCGTGCCGATGGTCACGGCGAGCGAGGGGAGACCGACAACGGTGACGAGGAGCCCGTTGACGAGACCGGCGAGAATACCGGCGACGGCGCAGACCACAATCGCCACCGGCACCGGCCAGCCGGCCTGGGTCAGGATGCCGAGAAGAACGCTGCTGAGGGCGAGCGTGCTCGCGACGGAGAGATCGATTTCGCCCGTCATGATGACGAGCGTCATGGGGAAGGCGATCATCAGGATGGGTGCCACGTCGAGGAGGAGGAAGCCCAGGGTTGTCGTCGTGCCGAACCGGGGAACCACGACGGATGCGACGATCACGACGGCAATGAGGGCAGCGATGACCGCGGTTTCCCGCGAGAGGAGCCAGCGCTTCCACAGCGGCCGGCCGTAGTCGGCGTAGGTGCGCGTGCCGGCCCCGATGAGCGGCTGGCTGACCGTGCTTGCGGAGTTGGTCATGAGGTGGCCTCCCTTTCGGAGGTGAGCTTCCGCGAGAGCCGGAGCGAGAGGAGTCGATCGAGCACGACCGCGCCGATGATGAGTGCGCCGACGACCGACTGCTGCCAGAAATCCTGGATGCCCAGGATTGGCAGCGCCCGGTTGATCGTGAGAAGGAGGACGGCGCCGATCGCCGCGCCGTAGACGGTCCCGCTGCCGCCGAAGATGGCCACCCCGCCGATAACGGCGGCGCCCACGGCCTGCAGTTCCAGGCCGGTCCCCGTTTGTGAGTTCGTGGTCCCGTATCGGGCGGCGAAGAGCACTCCGGCCAGTCCGGCCAGGGCTCCGCACAGCACGAAGGCGATCAGGATTCGCCGGGTGACATTGAGCCCGTACAGCTGGGCCGCCGCCGGATCGGAGCCGATCGCGTACAACTCACGTCCGCCGCGCTGGTTGCGCAGGTACCAGCCGGCGGCCAGGACCACGATCAGCGCGATGATCGTCAGGTACGGAATGAACAGGAAGGAATTCGTACCCAGGGCGAGGAAGTCCTTGGGCAGGTCGGACGCATTGACCCGGTTGCTGCCGGCCCAGAGCACATTGATGCCGCGGTAGGCGTAGAGGGTGCCGAGGGTGATCACGAGGGCCGGCACTTTTCCGAATGCGACCAAGGCGCCGTTGACCAGGCCCAGGACCGCGCCGAGGAGGATCCCGGCGAGGAACACGGCGACGATCGGGATGCCGGGGACGTCGATGAAGAGTCGCCCGGTGAGGTAGGCGGTGAGGCCCACCACCGATCCGACCGACAGATCTACGGAACGGGTGATGATCACGATCGCCTGGCCGATCGCGACGAGGACCAGGATCGACGGTGTCAACAGGAGGTCCCTGAAGCCGTCCTGGCTGAACAGGAACGTCGGGTTCACGGCCGTCGTGGCCAGGATGACGAGCATCAGGGCGGCGAGGATGCCGGTTTCCCTGGCGCGGGCGAACGTGCGGAGGGCGTGGCCGAGGGAGCTCCCCGTGCGGACGGCATCTACCTGTGTGGTCATCGGACGGTCTCCGTTGCGTGGGTCGCTGCGAACATGATGGACTCTGCCGTGGCCTCGGCGCGCGAGAGTTCGGCGGTGATGTGACCCTCGCGAACCACGATGACCCGGTCGGCCATGCCGAGGATCTCCGGCAGCTCCGAGGAGATCATCAGGATTCCCAGCCCCTGGCCGGCGAGTTGGGAGAGCAGACGATGCACTTCGGACTTCGTTCCGACGTCGATGCCTCGGGTCGGCTCGTCGATGATGAGTACCTGCGGGTTTGTGGAGAGCCACTTGCTCAGCACCACCTTCTGCTGGTTTCCGCCGCTCAGGGTGCCGACCTCCGTATCCAACGCGCTGGTTTTGACCTCGAGTCGGCTCGCCCATTCCTTGGCCGCACGGTTTTCGATCGCGGACGTGAGGAAGCCGTTGCGGCTCAGCTTGCGGCGTGTGGCCAGGGTGAGGTTGCGGGCGACGGAGGACTCGAGAACCAGTCCCTGTTTGCGACGATCCTCCGGTACCAGGGCGAGTCCGAGGTTCATGGCGGCCGTGGGGCTGAGCTTGGGAACGCGCTTGCCGCGCAGGGCAACCTGGCCGGAGTCGTAAGCGTCGATTCCGAAGACGGCCCGGACGATCTCGCTGCGGCCCGCTCCCACCAGGCCGGCCAGGCCGACGATTTCGCCGGAGCGGACGGTGAAGCTCACATCATGGAAGACGCCGACCGAGTTCAGGTCGGTGACCTCGAGCAGGACGTCGCCGATTTCCGCGACTTCCTTGGGGAAGAGGTCGGTAACGTCGCGCCCCACCATGCGTCGGACGATCTCGTCTACGTTCGTGTTTTCGATTGCGTCGGTTGAGATGTACTGGCCGTCGCGCATGACGGTGATCGTGTCGCAGAGCGCGAAGACTTCGTCGAATCGGTGTGAGATGAAGACAAGGGCGCGGCCTTCGTCGCGCAGGTTCCGGGCTACGGCGAAGAGCCGGTCAACTTCAACCCCGCTGAGGGCCGCGGTTGGCTCATCCATGATCAACACCCGAGCATCCACCGAAATGGCTTTCGCTATCTCGATGATCTGCTGGTCGGCAATCGAGAGCCCCTCGGCCGGACGATCGGGATCGATGCGAACCGCGAGACGCTTGAACAACTCCAGCGCCTCCGCCCGCATCGCCTTGCGGTCGATTCTGCCGAAACGACGTGTGGGCTGGCGCCCCATGAAGATGTTCTCGGTCACCGACAGGTCGGGAAAGAGGGTCGGCTCCTGGTAAATCACGGCGATCCCCGCCGCCTTCGCTTCTGCCGTGGACTTGAAGTCGACGGGCTCCCCGCGGAGAAGGAATTCGCCGCTGTCGCGCTGGTACAGGCCCGCGACGATTTTGACGAGGGTGGACTTGCCGGCGCCGTTCTCCCCGACGAGTGCGTGGATGGAATTCATCTGCACCGTGAGGCTGGCGGATTTCAGGGCGACGACGGCACCAAACGATTTGGCGACCTCGCGAAGCTCGAGCGCAGCAGGACCGGCGCTCTGGGGGTTATCTGGCATTCGACGGAACCTATCCTCTGCACTGAGGCAATGAAACATTTGCGTGTGGGAATTGAATCGTTTTAATAACTATGAACGAATGAACTCTAGAACGAGGTTGAAGCGCCGTCAAGCCCGAATCGTCACTTTTTGATCACGGATTGAATCCTTACAATCGCTGCCGAATGTGCGATCATGCATAGAGGTGGGCTGGGCCCACCTGCGAAGACGGGGAGAAGACGTGACAGTGAGTGTCCGGGAGGTCGCCGCCCTTGCCCGAGTGTCCGTCGGTACGGTCTCCAATGTGCTCAATCGCCCCGACAAGGTGTCGGCCGCAACGGTCGACCGCGTCCAATCGGCGATTGCCATGCTCGGCTTCGTCCGCAACGACGCCGCCCGCCAGCTTCGGGCCGGCCGCAGCCGCAGCATCGGACTCGTCGTGCTCGACGTGGCCAACCCGTTCTTCACCGACCTTGCCCGCGGCGCCGAGGACCGCGCCGCCGAAGAGGGCCTCACCGTGCTCCTCGGCAACAGCGACGAAACGATCGCGCGAGAGAACGCGTACCTCGATCTGTTCGAGGAACAAAGGGTGCACGGGGTCCTGATCTCGCCGCTCGGGGACGTGGGTGAGCGGCTGATCCGCCTCCGTGCGCGCGGAACCCCGACCGTGCTCGTCGACCGACAGACCGAGGACCGCGGCTTTTCCTCCGTCGCCGTCGACGACGTCGCCGGCGGCTACCTCGCCGCCGCCCACCTCGCCTCGATCGGGCGCACCCACATCGCCTTCGTCGGCGGCCCGGCGACGATCCGCCAGGTCGTCGATCGTCTCGAGGGCGCGCGGAAGGCCGTCGCGGAGCATCCGGGCGTCTCGCTCGAGGTGATCGAAACGGATTCGCTGACCGTGCTGCAGGGGCGCGCGGCCGGCGAGCGGATCCTCGCGCTGCCGGCGTCCGAACGGCCCGACGCCGTGTTCGCCGCGAACGACCTGCTCGCTATGGGCGTGCTCCAGGCCCTCAACATGCTCGGCGACGTGCACGTGCCCGGCGACATCGCCCTGATCGGCTACGACGACATCGCGTTCGCCGCGGCCGCCGTCGTGCCGATGTCGTCGATCCGGCAGCCCAGCGCGCTGATCGGCTACACGGCGGTTGACCTGTTGCTGCGCGAGGCCGCGGCCGGCGAGGGCTTCGAGCACGAGCAGATCGTGTTCCAGCCGGAACTCGTCGTTCGCGAATCGACCGGCGGCCCGCGGCTCGCCGCCGACGCCACCCTCCGCCGAGATTGACACTTCCGGTCGAGATTGCCCGGCACACCGGGGCATCTCGACCGCAACGGACAATCTCGGCGCTCAACTAAGGATCGCAGCTTCTTCGGACAGCCTCGCTCCCTCGCGAACATCTTCGGTGTCGAGATGTGGGAGCGCTTCTCGTTCTACGGTATGCAGGGCATCCTGCGCCATCGTGCTCGGCGCCATGCTCGCCCTGATCGCGCGCCCGGTGCTGCGCCTGATGGGCGGCGTGCGCTAGCCGCCTTTCCCCTCTCGCGAAACTGCAGTTGTGGTCGTTAAGATCGTGTCTTAGCGACCACAACTGCAGTTTCGCGAGGGGGAGGGGCGGATGCCGAAGGGTTAGCGCGGGGAGGTCGCCTCGACGATGGCGATCTCGCGAGTCGCCGTCTCGGGGCTCGTCGCCTCTCGGCCGTCCCCGTCGTGCCGCACGGTCAGCCGCGGCGACACGCTCGGCCGGTAGCGAACCCGCAGCCGGCGGTACTTGACCATCCAGAACAGCATGGTCGCGGCCGCGAGGATGCCGGAAACAGCGGCCACGCCGAGCGCCCACCGCGGGCCGTACTGGTCGGCCACCCAGCCGACCAGGGGCGCCCCGAGCGGGGTGCCGCCGGCGAAGATCGCCATGTACAGGGCCATCACCCGGCCGCGCATCGCCGGGGTCGTCGTGGTCTGCACGTACGCGTTCGCCGTGGTCATCAGGGTGAGGGACGAGAGTCCGACCAGGACCAGGGACGCCGCGAAGGTCGCGTAGGTCGGCATGATCGCCGCCACCGCGCAGGCCAGGCCGAACGCCAGCGCGCCGCCGACCACGAGCCGGAGCCGGGGGCGGCTGCGGCGCGCGGCCAGGAGCGCACCCGCGACGGAACCGATCGCCATGATCGAGCTGAGCAGGCCGAATTCGCCGGCGCCCATGCCGAACTCGATCGTCGCCATCGTCGAGGTGAAGATCGCGAAGTTGAACCCGAACGTGCCGACCAGGAACACCGTGATCAGCACGACCACGATGTCGGGTCTTCGCCAGACGTAGCGGAACCCGGCCACGAGCTGGCCGCGCTCGCGGGATGCCCGCGGCCGGGTGCGGAGCTGGTCGGTGCGGAGCAGGGTCATCGCGAACACCGTCACAGCGAACGTCACGGCGTTGATCATGAAGACCCAGCCGGCGCCGACGGCGACCGTGAGCAGGCCGGCCACGGCCGGGCCGATCAGGCGTGCGCCGTTGAACGACGCGGAGTTGAGGGCGACGGCATTCGACAGGTTACCGTCGGAGACCAGTTCGGAGACGAAGATCTGGCGCGCGGGGGCGTCGAGCGCCGCGACCACGCCGAGCCCCAGGGCGAAGAGGTAGACGTGCCACAGCTGCACCACCCCGGTCACGGTGATCAGGCCGAGGCCCAGGGCGAGCACTCCCATCAGGGTTTGCGTCACGATGAGCAGTTTGCGTCGGTCAAACCGGTCGGCGATGAGGCCCGACCAGGGCATGAGCAGCAGCTGGGGCCCGAATTGGAGCGCCATCACCACCCCGACCGCGGTGGCGTTGTGGTCGGTCAGCTGGGTCAGCACGATCCAGTCCTGGGCCGTGCGCTGCATCCAGGTGCCGATATTCGACACCAGGGCGCCGGCGAACCAGATCCGGTAATTCACGCCGCTCAGCGAGCGGAACATCGCGCTCAACTGTCGGCCAGCCCCTTCATGATGGCCGTCGCCGCCGCGAGCACCCGGCGCTGTTCGGGGCTCAGCTTCATGACCCGCTGGACGAGCCACGCGTCCCGGCGCTTGCGGGTCTCGCGCATGAGAGCGAGCCCGGCATCCGTGGCCGTGAGAACGACCTTCCGGCCGTCATCCGCTGACCCGGCGCGCTGCACGAGGCCGGCCTCGACGAGGGCGTTGACCGTGCGGTTCATCGAGGGCGGCGTCACACGTTCGAACTCGCTGAGCTCGCCGAGCGTCAGCGGCCCCTCGACGAACAGGGAGCCGAGCGCCGAAAACTGGCTCCCACTGAGCTCGTTCTCCGCCTTCTCCTGGCGCAGGCGCCTGGCCAGGCGACCGTTGGCGATCCGGAAGTCGTGGCTTAACTCGGCCACGGTGCTGCGTCGGCCGGTCGAGCCGGGGGAGGGAGAGACGGCTACCATGATACTGAGCGTAACAACTTAGCGTTGCTAAGCATTCCCGGCTCTTCGGGCATTGCGCCGCTCCGCGCGAGGCGCAAGTGACAGAATGACACCGTGCCCACCTACACGGATGACTACGGCGTCGCGATCACCTACTACGTCTGGCCGGTCGACCGCCCGCGGGCCGTCGTTCAGATCGCCCACGGGGTGGGCGAGCACGCTCGCCGTTACGCGGAACTCGCGGGAGCCCTGAACGGCGCCGGCTACACGGTGTACGCCGACGATCACCGCGGCCACGGCCAGACCGGCGTCGACCAGTACGGCGGCGACCTGTCGAAGCTTGGCCGGCTCGGCCCGGGCGGGCTGCGCGCGGCCGTCGCCGCCGTGCACCAGCTCAGCGTGATCATCCGTTCGGAGCACCCCGACCTGCCGCTCGTGCTCCTCGGGCACAGCTGGGGCTCGTTCATGGTGCAGATGATCGTCAACCAGCACGCGGAAGACTACGACGCGGTCGTGCTCAGCGGCACGGCCTACCGCTGGCCGGGCTTCCTCGACAGCGGAGACCTCAACCGCAAGCACAAGACCCTCGGCACCACCGGCGTCGAGTGGCTCAGCCGCGACCCCGCCGTGACCGAGGCCTTCGTCGCCGACCCGCTCACGACGAGCACCCCGCTGGCGAAGCTCTTCGGGCTGCGGGAGGCCGCCCGTATCTTCGGCCGCCCGGCGAAAAACCTGCCGAAGAACCTGCCGCTGCTCATCCAGGTCGGCGGCGACGACACGGTCGGCGGCGAACGGAGCGCCCTCAGGCTCGCCGACGCATACCGGCGTCGCTCCGGGCTGCGCGACATCCGTCTGATCGTGTACCCCGGCGCCCGGCACGAGGTGTTCAACGAGACCAACCGGGCGGAGGTCTCCGCCGACCTGATCGCCTGGCTCAACGAGCGCGTCCCCGCTCCCGCTCCCTCTCCCGCCCCCTCCGAATTCGACGGAGATTTTGGCACAAAGTAGGCATATTCGCCCGAAACCGGCCCGCACGGCGAAAATGTCCGTCGAATTCGGAAACGGATGCCGCCGGGCGCGCGATTAGGCTGAGATCATGCACGGTGAATACAAGGTTCCAGGCGGCAAGCTTGTCGTCGTCGATCTCGACGTCGTCGACAATGCGATCGTCAACTTCCGGCTGGCCGGGGACTTCTTCCTCGAGCCGGACGACGCCCTCGAGGACATCAACGCGGCCGTGAACGGCCTGTCCGCCGACAGCGACGCCGTGAGCATCGCGGCCGCCGTGCGTGCCGCGCTCCCGGCGAACGCGACCCTGCTGGGCTTCTCACCGGAGGCCGTCGCCGTGGCCATCCGCCGGTCGCTGGCCCAGGCCAGCAGCTGGCGCGACTACGAGTGGCAGCTCATCCACTCCAAGGCCGTCCCGCCCGTGATGCAGATGGCGCTCGACGAGGTGCTGGCGATCGAGGTCGGCGAGGGCCGCCGCCAGCCCACCCTGCGCATCTGGGAGTGGAACGAGCCCGCTGTGGTCATCGGCAGTTTCCAGTCGTTGAAGAACGAGGTCGATCCAGAGAACGCGGCCTTGCACGGCTTCACCGTCGTGCGCCGGATCAGCGGCGGCGGCGCCATGTTCATGGAAGCCGGTTCGGTGATCACCTACTCGATCTACGCGCCCAGCGAGCTCGTGCAGGGCATGACCTTCGCCGACTCGTACGCGTTCCTCGACGACTGGGTGCTCACGGCGCTCAAGTCGCTCGGCATCGACGCGTACTACCAGCCGCTCAACGACATCACGAGCCCCTCCGGCAAGATCGGCGGAGCCGCACAAAAGCGCCTCGGCAGCGGCGCCGTGCTGCACCACGTGACCATGAGCTACGACATGGACGGCGAGAAGATGGTGCAGGTGCTGCGTATCGGCCGGGAGAAGCTGAGCGACAAGGGCATCACGAGCGCCGCCAAGCGCGTGGACCCGCTGCGCAGCCAGACCGGCCTCACCCGGGCGGAGATCATCGACCGCATGAAGCAGACCTTCACCGGGCTCTACGGAGCGGTCTCCGGAGAGATTACCGACGAGGAATATGCGAAAGCCGCCGACCTCGTGGCGAACAAGTTCGGCACCGACGAGTGGATCACGCGCGTTCCATAGCGCGCTTTTCCGTGCTCAGAGACCCTCAGCGACCCTCGGTACACTGGGACGATGAACTGGTGGATGCTGCTCGGTGCGCTCGGAATCGTGCTGCTCGGTTACCTGGCGAACCGGCTCGGCTGGATCGATCTCTCCAACAAGAACAAACGCCCCGGCGGGGGCGGGAGCGTCACCAGCATCGGCGACGAGGTGTTCGCGCCCAGCCGGCACGAGGCGGCCATCGAACTGGACCGCCAGACCGTGCTGCCGGCTCCGGCACCGGTCGCGGGCGACGGCGACCACGGCATCTACGACGGGCGGATCACCATCACGACTCCGATCGAGAGTGAGCCCAGGTCGCCCGTCTAGCGCCCGCGCGTGAGCAGGTCGTGGTATTCGGCGTGCTCGTCGATCCACTTCGCCACGTACTCGCATTGCGCGACCACCGGCAGAGCCGTGCGGACCCGCACGTCGTCGAGGGCCCGCTCGATCAGGATGGCCGCCAATCCCTGTCTCCGACGGGCCGGGTCCACCTCGGTGAAGGTGAATGTCACCTCGCGCAGCGAGACGCTGTAGTCGGTCAGTCCGACATTCCGGTCGTCCAGCCAGAGCGTGTAGCGGGCGAGCGCAGGCTCATGCCTGACCTCAGGGGGTGTCGGATGCTCCGTCGTTGATGCCGCAGTCACGACGACAGACTATGCCGACTGGCAGAATGAGGGAATGCCTATCGTGTGGTCACAGACGTCTCCCAGTCGCGTCATTCACGCCGACAATCTCGAGGTTCTCCCCGACCTGCCGGACGAGGCATTCACACTGATCTACCTCGACCCGCCGTTCAACACGGGCCGGGCGCAGAAGCGGCGCACGACGACATCCGTTCGCGTGGCGACACCGCCGGCGAACGAGGCGCTCGGCGCGCGGGCCGCCGGCACCATCACCGGGTTCAAGGGCCAGCTCTACGAGCGCATCAAGGGCGACCTGCTCGGCTATGACGACCAGTTCGAGGACTACTGGGGGTTCCTCGAACCTCGGCTGATCGAGGCCTGGCGCCTGCTCGCCGACGACGGCACGCTGTACCTCCACCTCGACTACCGGGAGGCGCACTACGCCAAGGTGCTGCTCGACGCGCTGTTCGGCCGCGACTGCTTCCTCAACGAACTGATCTGGGCCTACGACTACGGCGCGAAATCCAAGAACCGCTGGCCGACCAAGCACGACACGATCCTCGTCTACGTGAAGAATCCGGCCCGGTACTACTTCGACTCGACCACGGTCGACCGCGAACCGTACATGGCGCCCGGGCTCGTCACGCCGGAGAAGGCCGAGCGCGGCAAGCTGCCGACGGATGTCTGGTGGCACACGATCGTGTCGCCGACGGGCAAGGAGAAGACGGGCTATCCCACCCAGAAGCCGGTCGGCATCCTGCGCCGGATCATCCAGGCCTCCAGCCGCGAGGGCGACTGGGTGCTCGACTTCTTCGCCGGGAGCGGCACGACCGGCGCGGTCGCGGCCTCCCTCGGCCGCCGTTTCGTTCTCGTCGACCGGAATCCAGAGTCGATCCAGGTCATGCGCACGCGCTTCGCCCCGTTGCCCGACGTGGAATTCCTGGACCCGGCGGTCGAGACTGTCGCCGCAGTGGCCCGGCCTCTCGAGACCTGAAACACTGAGTCAATGAGACTCCGCATCTTCACCGAACCGCAGCAGGGCGGCACGTACGACGACATCCTCGCCGTCGCCCAGGCCACGGAGGCGCTCGGTTTCGACGCGTTCTTCCGCTCCGACCACTACCTCGCCATGGGCGACCACGTGTCCGGCCTGCCGGGCCCGACGGATGCCTGGACCACCCTCGCCGGCCTGGCCAGGGAGACCACGCGCATCCGCCTCGGCACCCTCGTCTCCTCGGTGACCTACCGGCCGCCTGGGATCCTCGCGATCCAGGTTGCCCAGGTCGACCAGATGTCGGGCGGCCGGGTCGAGCTCGGCCTCGGCACCGGCTGGTTCGAGAAGGAGCACCTTGCCTACGGCATCCCGTTCCCGCACAAACGGTTCGGCATGCTCGAGGAGCAGCTCGAAATCGTCACCGGCCTGTGGGGCACCCCGGTCGGCGAGAGCTACAGCTTCGCCGGGGAGCACTACACGCTCGTCGACTCGCCCGCGCTGCCCAAGCCGACGCAGGCCCGCGTTCCGGTGATCGTGGGCGGCGGCGGTGCCAAACGCACCCCGGCCATGGCGGCGCGGTTCGCGACAGAGTTCAACCTCCCTTTCCCCGACTTCGCGGATGTCCCCGCCAAGTTCGCGGGCGTTCGAGCGGCCTGCGAGGCCATCGGCCGAGACCCGCAGGAACTCGTCTACTCGGCGGCGCTGATCGCGGTCGCCGGGCGCGACGAGGCCGAATTCGCCCGCCGCGCCGCCGCGGTCGGCCGGGAGCCGGCCGAGCTGCGCGAGCACGGCGTGGCCGGCACCGCATCCGAGATCGTCGACCGGCTGGGCGCCCTCGCCGCCGACGGCGTGGAGTGCGTCTACCTGCAGATCATGGACCTGTCCGACCTCGACCACCTGGACTTCATCGCCCGCGAGGTCGCGCCCCAGCTCGACTAGTTCGAAGCCCGCTGTCAGGTTGCCTCGGACGCATGGCAGCGGATCTTGATCGCCTCGAACGACCGCTCGAGGATCGCGCCGGCCGGCCATCCCTCGATGAGGCCGAGTTGGGCTTTGGCGATTCTCCGGGCGTCGGTTGGGTTCCATCCCTGCGCCACGAGCCCGGAGCGGATCACGGTGACGTAATATCCGAGAGTCAGATCGGGGAGATCAGCGATCCTGGCGGTCGTCGTCGCGCGGTGGGAAATGAGACCTGCGAATCCTCTCGAGCAGCCGCAGCCGCCTTGGGGATCACGCCGGTCGCGATCGCACGGCTCCTGGATTGTCACCAGTTCGCCCTCTACGCACCAGTGGTAATCGTCTTCGCGAGTGCCTTGGGACAGGGATGTCGCCACGAGAACATTCATCGCTTCCTCCTTGGTTGGGAATCATTGCGACTGTTCTATCGGCACCGTCCGACACTCTCGAAGCCAGCGCACCCTAAACAGGGCGAATCGCGAGGGTGTTAGCCAAAACAGGACGTAATCGCCGATCTAAGGCCTGCGTTCCTGTTTTCGCGACTGTGCACGGGCACGGCGACACGCGCCCCGGCGCAACCGAGCGCACGCCGCATGCGCGACGCCGCCTACGCGGAGTCGCGCAGCACGAGTCCCGTCGGCATGATCGTGCGGTGCAGCACGCTCGTGTCGCCGGCGAGCAGCCGCAGCAGCATGTCGGCCATCGCGAAGCCCATCTCAACGGAGGGCTGCCTCACGGTGGTCAGCGGCACTGGTGCGGCCGTCGCTGCCGGACTGTCGTCGAACCCGACAACCGCGACGTCGTCCGGCACCGCGCGTCCCTGCTCGCGGAGCACGTCGAGGACGCCGGTTGCCATCAGGTCGCTCGCCACGAAGAGCGCATCGACGTCCGGGCACCGATCCAGCAGCCGACGTGTCGCCGCCGCGGCGCCGACGGGCGTGAAGTCGGCGTGCTCGATTGCGTCAGTCGCCCTCCCCGCCCGTTCGAGAGCGCGGCGAAACCCCGTGAGGCGGTCGATTCCGGCCGGCATATCGATCGGGCCGGCGATCGAGCCGATCCGCCGGCGGCCGATGTCGATCAGGTGCCGGGTGCCGATCTCGGCGCCCGCGACGTTGTCGACGTCGACGAAGTAGGCCGCCGTGTCGGCCTCATTCGATGGGCGCCCGCCGAAGACGACCGGCATGGTCGTCTCGAGCTCGGCCACGAATTCATCACCCGTGTGGTGGGAGACGATGAGGGCGCCGTCCACGTTCCCCGAGCGCAGGTACCGTATGGTCTTGTGCCGGGGGTCGCTCGACGCCACGAGCAGGTTGAGCGTGTAGTCGCTCTCGTCGAGCCGCCGGGTGATGCCCTGCACGATGGCCGCGAAGTACGGGTCGCCAAAGAAGGTCGTCATGTCCTCCGGAACCACGAGGGCCACGGCCTGGGTCTGGCGGCTCACCAGCGACCGCGCGGCCCGGTTGGGCACATAGTGCAGCCGGTCGATGGCCTGGGTCACGGAGGCCACGATATCGGGGCTCACCTTCGTCGACCCATTCACCACGCGGCTCACCGTCGCCCGCGAAACGCCCGCGGCCTCTGCCACCATTTCCAGGGTCGGCGCCGACGAACGGGACGGGAGTGCGGTCATGGCGTCATTCTATTTCCCCGCCACCACTGACCGGCGCCGAAGGCAGGGAGCGTGACCTGATGATGCCCGCGTAGGCGAGCCCGCTGTCCTTCACGGTGCGTTCCTGTGTCTCGTAGTCGACGCGGACGATGCCGAAGCGTTTCTCGTACCCCCACGCCCACTCGAAGTTGTCGAGCAGCGACCAGTAGAAGTAGCCGTGCACGTCGACGCCTGCGTCGATCGCATCGAGGATGGCCGCCAGGTGCGTCCGCAGGAACTCGGTGCGTTCGACATCCGGCACGCGGCCGTCCGCATCGACGGTGTCGTCGTAGGCTGCACCGTTCTCCGTCACGTACAGCTTCGTCCCGGCCCGCCCGGTGTAGTCGCGGTCGACACGCAGCAGCAGTTCACGCAGGCCGTCGGGCTGCACCTCCCATTCCATCGCGGTCAGCGGCAGCCCCTGCGGGTGGTTGAACACTCCGTCGGCTGCCGGGAACGGCGAACTGGTCGCACGGCCGGTTGGTGCCTGGGCGAGCAGCGGATGCTCCGCCGGCCTGTCACTGACCAGCTCGCCGTGGTAGTAATTCACGCCCAGCGCGTCGATCGGTTGCGCGATCTGCTCGAGGTCCCCGTCACGGATCACGTCGGTCAGGCCGAGGCCCGCGACGTCGACCAGCAGGTCGGCCGGGTAGGCGCCGCGGAAGACCGGGTCGAGGAAGAAGCGGTTGAACTGCCCGTCGATGCGCCGGGCCGCGTCCAGGTCGCCGGGGCTGGCCGGGTCGACCGGCTTGGCGACGGTGAGATTGAGCGTGATGCCGAGTTCCAGGGCGGGGTCCCTGTTGCGCAGCGCCTCGACGGCCAGCCCGTGGCCGAGCAGGAGGTGGTGTCCGGCCACGAGACCGGCCGGCTTGCTCTGCCGACCGGGCGCGTGCACGCCGGCCGTGTAGCTGAGGAACGAGGAGCACCACGGCTCGTTGAGCGTCGTCCATACCCCGACGCGGTCGCCGAGCGCATCGTGCATGCTGAGCGCGTAGTCGCGGAAGAGGAAGGCCGTGTCGCGGTTGGTCCAGCCGCCCTTCTCTTCGAGGGCCTGGGGAAGATCCCAGTGGTAGAGCGTCAGCCACGGCTTGATCCCGGCGTCGAGCAACTCGTCGACGAGGCGCGAGTAGAAGTCGAGGCCCGTCGGATTGACCGGACCGCCGTCGGGCCGGACGCGAGACCACGAGGTGGAGAAACGGTATGTCTGCAGTCCCAGGTCCTTCATCAGCGCGACGTCGTCCCGGTAGCGGTGGTAGTGGTCGCAGGCGATCTCGCCGCTGTCGCCATTGATCACGGCGCCCGGAACGCGGCTGAAGGCATCCCAGATCGAGTCGGTGCGGCCATCCCCGTGGGACGCGCCCTCGATCTGGTACGCGGCCGTCGCCGCACCGAAGAGAAAGCCTGCCGGGAACGCGCGGGCATCGGTTGTGTTCATGGTGTCTTTCTTGGTCACGATTGAGAGTTCCTGCAGCGTCATCCCTTGACCGCTCCCTGCATGATCCCGGCAACCAGTTGCTTGCCGAGGAAGACGAAGACGAGGATCAGCGGAATGATCGACAGCACGACTCCGGCGAGCACGAGCGAGTAGTCGACGTAGAACGCGGACTGCAGTTGCTGCAGCGCCACCGGAAGGGTGGGGCTGTTCGGGTCGAGCACGATGAAGGGCCAGAAGAAGTTCGTCCAGGTGCCGATGAACGTGAACAGCGCCAGCATGGCGGCGGCCGGGCGAGCGGCCGGCAGGCCGACGTGCCAGAAGCTGCGGATCATCGACGCCCCGTCCATCCGCACGGCCTCGATGAGCTCGTCCGGCAGCGCGTCACGGAGATACTGGGTCATCCAGAACACGCCGAACGCGGTGACCATGCCCGGCGCGATGACGGCCCAGAGGCTGCCCGTCCAACCGAGCTTCGACATGACGATGAACAGGGGAACCACGCCGAGCTGGGTGGGCACGGCCATGGTCGCGATCACGAAGATGAGCAGCCCTTCCCGGCCGCGGAACTTCAGCTTCGCGAAGGCGTACCCGGCCAGCGTGGAGAACAGCACCACGCTCAGCGCCACGCTCGTGGAGACGATGATGCTGTTGCCCAGGGCGGTCCAGAACGGGATGCTGTCGACCACCTTCGCCGCGTTGGCGAGGAAGTTGCCGCCGGGGATCCAGACCATGTCGTTCGAGTTGATCGCGGATGCGTCCTGGCTGCCGATCAGGAATGACCACCAGATCGGGAACGCGGAGCCGAGCAGGACCGCCACGAGGGTGCCGTAGACCCAGAAAGAGGGGCGGCGGTCGTGGCCGCCGATCTTCGCCTTCTTCATGAGGTGCCCTCCTTTCGTGAGGCGACTCTCGCTCGGGCGCGGCGCTCGCCGGCGCCGGCGATGCGCCGGGTGACCACGAAGTTGAGGACCGCGATCACCAGGATGACCAGGAACAGCAGCCAGGCCACAGCGGATGCCCGGCCGAAGTTACGCTGGCCCCAGCCGAGTTCGTAGATGTACATGGTGAGGGTCTGCCACTGGCGGTTGGCCCCGCCCTGTCCGGCCTGGTCGAACATCCGCGGCTCGTCGAAGATCTGCAGCCCGCCGATTGTCGACGTGATGATGACGAAGATGATGACCGGACGCAGCAGCGGGACCGTGATGGACACGAACGTGCGCAGGCGATTGGCGCCGTCGATGATCGCGGCCTCGTAGTAGTCGCGGGGGACCGCCTGCATGGCGGCGAGGAAGATCAGCGCGTTGTAGCCGGTCCAGCGGAAGTTCACCATTGTGGCGATGGCGAGGTGGCTGGGAATTACATCGACATGCCAGCGCACGGGCGACAGGCCGAGCTGGGTGAGGATGTCGTTGATCAGGCCGTACTTGTCTCCGAAGAGGTCGTTGAAGATGAGCGCGACCGCGACCGGGGCGACGACGTACGGCAGCAGCACGCCCATGCGCCAGAACGTTTTGGAACGCAGGTTGAAGTCGAGCATCGCGGCGATGCCAATCGCCACGAGCATCTGCGGAACAGAGGAGAGCAGGAAGATGCTGAACGTGTTGCGGAGCGACGTCCAGAAGTAGGGCTGCGCGAGCACCGTGGCGAAGTTGTCCAGGCCGACGAAATTGCCCTGGCCGCCGATCAGGTTCCAGTCGTGCACCGACACCCAGGCCGTGTACGCGAGCGGGAACAGGCCGACGAGCGCGAACAGGATGAAGAACGGCGAGATGTAGAGGTAGGGGGAGAGCCGCACATCCCAGTGACTGAGCCGCTGGTTGATGGCGACGCGGCGGATGCCGCGGGCATCCGTTCCAATCGCGGTTGTCATAAGAGTCCTTGCCTGTGGCGGTTGAACGTCGGGCGGTGATCGAGCCCGTGGGGCGGTGACCGAGCCTGCCGAGATCTCGGCAGGCTCGATCACCGGGCGGTTGGCAATTGCTAGCCGAGCGCCTTCACGTCGGTGACGAACTGGTCCCACGACTTGTCTGCGGTCATCGTGCCCTCTTCAACGCGGGTGAGCGCCTGCTGCATGGCGTCGTTGATCGCGAAGTAGTGCTGGCCCTTGAACGGCGTCACCGTGACGGCCGCGGCGCGGTTGGCGAGGATCTGGCCGGTCGGGGCGTTGTTGAAGAAGTCGTTCTTCGCGCCGAGGAGAGCGTCGCTGGAGAGAGCCTTGACCTGGCTCGGGAACGTGCCCTTGGCGGCAAACGCCTTGAGCTGCTGCTCGGGGGCGGTGAGCCAGGCGGCCAGTTCCTGCGCGGCCTTCTGGTTTTTCGACTGCTTCGGAACCGTGAGGTAGGAGCCTCCCCAGTTCCCGCCGCCGCCGGGGAACGTGTCGGCGATGTCCCAGCCGGTCACGCCCTTGGCGTTGCCGGAGATGACGCCGAGCATCCAGCCGGGGCAGAGCATGGTGGCGAAGCCCTTTTTCTGGAAGCTGGCCGTCCAGTCGTCGCTCCACTGCGAGAGGTGCGAGGAGAGGGTGCTGCTGGCGGCGAGCACGCTCGTGTACGCCTGCTTCACCTCGGGGTTCGTGGTCGCGATGATGGTGCCGTCCGACTTCTCGT
This sequence comes from Microbacteriaceae bacterium, assembly GCA_036723055.1. Classification (GTDB taxonomy): domain Bacteria; phylum Actinomycetota; class Actinomycetes; order Actinomycetales; family Microbacteriaceae; genus Cryobacterium. The sequence goes on along the minus strand of DAIMHX010000019.1, from coordinate 15,200 downwards.
AGGCGTTCGGCATCTGGTTGACGACGCCCTGCCAGGTGGCTCCGGCCGAGTCGAACCAGGCAACCTTCGTGCCGGCGGCCTCAAACTTCTTGCCCGCGGCGTAGTAGCTGTCCCAGGTCGTGCCGAGCATCTTGGCGACCTCGGCCCGGTCGGTCGGCAGCCCGGCGGCCTTGAAGAGGTCGGCGCGGTAGCACACGCCCTCCGGGCCGATGTCGGTGCCGTAGCCGATCAGGTGGCCGGCGGCATCCGTGGCGGCCTGCTCCTTCCACGGCAGCCAGCGTCCCTTGACGTCGGCGGAGGCAAGGTTGACGAACTGGTCGGAGTACTGCAGGAGCTCCGGCAGCCAGTCGACCTCGATGGCCTCGACATCGCTCAGGCCGCTGCCGGCTGCGAGACGCGTAGTGAGGTTGTCGCGGGCCTCGTTGGAAGTCGCGGCCTTCTTGTGGGTGATGGTCACGTTCGGGTGAGCGGCTTCGTACTCGGCGAAGAGGTCGTCGTAGCCGAATTCGTTGAACGTGGCGACGGTCAACTTGACCTTGCCGCTGGTCGATTGCCCTGTCGCGGCGCCGGCGGAACAACCGGTGGCGAGCAGGGCGATGGATGCTGCGCCGGCGATGGCGGCGGCAATCGTGGTGCGCGGGAAACGCTTCACGGTCACTCCTTTGTGCGTGGGTGGGTTGGGAGGCTCCGAGATTGCTCCACGTGCGTGAGAGCGCTCTCACGAGCGTTGCCTCAGCCTAGGGGCAACGCGGTGGCGCTGTCAAGAGAGCGCTCTCACAAAGTCGCGTAAAGTTCGCGCGCCGGCGATTGCCCCTCCGGTGCAGCGGTCGCGGGGCGTTAGACGAACGCCGCGAGGGCGTCCGCCACGGGCACGGGGCCGGAGATGAGGTGCAGAGTCCTGCGCTCGCCGGCGCCGGTGCGGATCAGCTCGGCCAGGACGGCCGCGACGTCGGCGCGGGGGATCGGGCCGCGCTCCTCGGTGGTTTCCAGCCGCACGGTGCCGGTGGCGGCGTCGTCGGTGAGGGTGCCCGGTCGCACAATCGTCCAGGCCAGCGGTCGCCGCTTCAGGTCATCTTCGGCCGCGAGCTTCGCCCGGAGGTACTCGACGAAACCGGCGTCCATTCCCGGCGGCACCGCCCCGTCCCGCACCCGGTCGGCGCCGATGGACGAGATCTGGAGGAACCGCGGCACGCCGGCGGCCTCGGCGGCGTCGGCCAGCAGCACGGATGCGCCCAGGTCGACGGTCATCTTCCGAGCGTCTCCGCTGCCGGCGCCTGCCCCCGCGGCGAACACCGCGACATCCGCGCCGGACAGCACGCCGGCGACGTCACCGGCTGACGCCTGCTCGAGGTCGAGCACCACCGGGGTTGCGCCGTCGACCATGAGGTCGGCGCCCTGCGCCTCGTTCCGGATCAGCCCGGTCACCTCGTGCCCCTCCCGAACCAGCTCCCTGGTCAGGTGTCGGGCGATCTTTCCGTGTCCACCAGCAATGACAATGCGCATCTGACCGACAACCTCGGGCCTCCGCCGTTCATTCCCGGCCGCCCCCAACGAATTCGACGGAGATTTTGCCGGAAATCGGGTTTCTCGTTGCCAAAAGCCCTCTTAGAGGCAAAATCTCCGTCGAATTCGATCGCCGGGGCGCGACCCGCGCAAGCGTGGGGGTACGGGCGCAACCGGGTCTGGCGGGGCGAGCTAGCTGGACTTCTGCGGGGCGGGGCGCTCGAACTCGTCGACGTCGATGCCCGGCTCGACCATGGCGCCCGTGGCATCCGCCGCGCGCTGGGCCTGCTGGCCAACATCCTCGGCCAGCTGGGCAGCGTGGGCGTCGGCCGCCTCCTGCAGCGGGGAGAACTTGCGCAGCGGCGGCGCCTTGAGGAAGAAGCTCAGCACGAACGCGATCAGCACGACAACCAGGCTCACCCAGAACACAGTGACGGTGGCGTCGTTGAAGCCCACGAGGAACGGCTGCGACAGGCGCGGGTCGGCGGCCTTGAGGAAGGACGTATCGCCGTCCAGCGCCCCGCCGATGCCGCTCGGGTTCGAGAGCAGCTTGAGGATGCCGGCGTTCGCCGGGTCGGACCGCACGGTCGGGTCGGTCGCCGCGGCCTTGACGCCCGCGATGATCGTCTTGTCTTCGAAGGCCGTGCGCAGGGTGTTTGGGATGCGCGTGAACAGCACCGAGAACAGCACGGCCGTGCCCAGGGTTCCACCGATCTGGCGGAAGAACGTCGACGCGGATGTCGCGACGCCGATGTCACGCTGGCCGACCGCGTTCTGGCTGGCGATCGTGAGCGTCTGCATCAGCTGGCCGAGGCCGAGACCGACCAGGAGCATCCCGACCATCATGAACCAGACCGGCTTGTCGGCGGTGGCAAAGGTGAAGGTGAGGAAGCCGGCCGCCATGAACGCCGTGCCGGTCGTGGGGAAGATCTTGTACTTGCCGGTGCGCGCAATCAGCTGGCCGCTGACGATGGAGGAGATCATCAGGCCGACGATCATCGGCAGCATGAGGAATCCGCTCTCGGTCGGGTTGGCCCCGTCCACCAGCTGCAGGTAGAGCGGCACGGTCATCATGGCGCCGAACATGCCGAAGCCGACGAGAACACCGAGCACGGTCGCCATCGAGAACGTCGGGGATTTGAACAGCTTGAGCGGGATGAGGGCGTCGTCGCCCATGATGCGCTCGGCCAGGATGAACGCCGCGATCCCGAGCGCACCGATGACGTAGCAGGCCACCGAGGTGAACGAACCCCAGCCCCACGTGCGACCCTGCTCGGCCACGAGGAGCAGCGGAACGGCGGCCACGATCACGGTGACCGCGCCCCACCAGTCGATGCGCACCGGACGCGTGAAGTGCGGGATGTGCAGGAACTTGAGCACGATGCCCAGCGCCACGATGCCGATCGGGATGTTGACGAGGAACACCCAGCGCCAGCCGGTGATGCCCAGGATCTCGTTGGCTCCGGAGAGCACGCCGCCGATGAGCGGGCCGATCACGCTGGACACGCCGAACACGGCCAGGAAGTAGCCCTGGTACTTGGCGCGTTCCCGCGGCGCGAGCATGTCGCCCATGATCGTCAGCGGAAGCGCCATCAGGCCGCCGGCGCCGAGCCCCTGGATGGCCCGGAAGATCGCGAGTTCGTACATTGAGTTCGCCATGCCGGCCAGGAGTGAGCCGATGAGGAAGACCGTGATCGCGATGAGGAACAGCGGGCGGCGGCCGAAGATGTCGCTCAGCTTGCCGTAGATCGGGGTGCTGATGCAGGAGACGATGAGGTACGCGGTGGTCACCCAGGCTTGCAGCGCCATCCCGTCCAGGTCGTCGGCGATCGTGCGCATCGAGGTGCCGACGACGGTCTGGTCGAGCGCGGACAGGAACATCCCCGCCATCAGCCCGAAGATCACGAAAAGGATCTGCCGGTGGGACATCAGCGGCTGGGCCGGCGCGGAAGCGGAGGCGGGAGGAGTTTGCATCGTGTGCAAAGTTACACGGTGGGCAGGCGATCTTCAACCTGTCCCGGATGCCCTCTCCCGGCCGTGACGGCAACGCGCGGGCGTATGCTCAAAGCGTGTCGGGAGAACGTCTGTCCGGGGGAGCGCCTCCGCCGCGCCGCCCGCGCGCACACCTCTTTCTGGCTGCCGCCGCGCTCGCCGCACTGGCCCTGATCGGCGGCGCCCTCTCCGGCGGCATCAGCCCCGCGGGCACCGGCTCACCCGGTCGCGACTCCGTCCCCGGCAGCGAGGCAACGCCGACGCCGCCCGCAGCGGCGCGACCGACCCCGTCCGCATCGCCGGATGCCACGGCCGTACCGACCTTCGACCGGGGAGCCCGCTCCGTCGACGACCCGACGAGCATCTGGGTCGTCGTCAACAAGAAGCGTCCCCTGCAGCCGAAGGACTTCACGCCGACGGATCTCGTCGACGTGCCGGTGCCCCACGTGTGGCTGCCACGCCTGCGGAAGGAGGCATCCGACGCCGTCGTCGGCATGTTCGCGGCCTTCACCGCAGAGACCGGGCTCCGCATGCAGTCGCAGAGCTCGTACCGCAGCTACGAGGCCCAGGTGCGCGTGTACAACGCGAACGGGCGGGAGGCCGCCGACAGCAGCATCGCGCGGCCCGGGTCGAGTGAACACCAGACCGGGCTGGCCATCGACATCAGCGCCTTGCCGGCTCGGTGCTCCCTGAACGCCTGCTTCGCCGGCACCCCACAGGGGGAGTGGCTCGCGAAAGACGCCTGGCGCTTCGGGTTCCTGCTGCGCTACCCCGCCGACAAGGTGAAGGTCACCGGCTACGAGTTCGAGCCGTGGCATTTCCGCTACATCGGGGTCGGCCTCGCCACCGAAATGCACGACATGGGCGTGAGCACGCTGGAGGAATTCTTCGGCCTGCCGGCGGCCCCTGACTATGGCTAGGCGCTGAGCCGCGTGGAGGGGTTTCGGATGCTTTGGTCAGGGGTTTGCCAAGAAGAAATGTTTCTCTGTCGAGTCCCCGCCCGTAACAGAGAAATGATTTTGTGCGCCCGAATTCATCCCAGGAACTCCGTCCCCAGCCCCGTCACCGGGTAGAGAAGCCCCCGCAGCCGCAGCCGCAGCCGCAGCCGCAGCCGCAGCATAAGCACCGGCACTTCGTGTTCGGCGGAAGCATCGCCGCCGCCAGTGCCGCCGTCGCACTCTCGGTCGGACTCGCAACCGGAGGCGGAGCCCTCGGTGCCACAGTTCCCACGCCGTCGCCATCCGCGTCCGCCGCAGCGGTCGCGCAGCCGGAGCCGATCGTGCGCAGCAGCATCATCTCGTCCAACGGCGGCTCGGCCGGCTCCGTCACCGGCGGCACGGTCGTGACCGTCACCGGCGCCGACCTTGGCAAGGTCGCGAGCGTCGACTTCGGCGGCAACGCCGGCAAGGTCGTCGCCGTCACGGACGACACCGTCACGATGAAGACACCGCCCGCGACCGCCCTGGGCGCCGTCGCGGTCAAGCTGTACGACGTCGACGGCAAGGCTGTCCCTGTTGGCGTGCCGGCCTCGAGCACGGCGGCCGCCGCCACCACGCCGCTCAGCTTCAACCCGCTCACTTTTAACTACGTACCTGACCCGCACATCGCCGCGCAGACCAAGTACGCGCTGGCCCATTGGACGAACCCCAACTCCGCCTACGGCAGGATCCCCGGCAATGACTGCGTGAACTTCACCAGCCAGACGCTGGTCGCCCGCGGCTGGAAGATGGATGCCGGCTGGTCGTTCAACCCGCGGACGTGGCAGTACAGCTCGGCCTGGTCGAGTTCAACGGCCTTCGCCGCCTACCTGGCCGCGCACCCCCAACGCGCCACCGCGCTCACCGACAGCCAGCGCGACCGCGTGAAGGTCGGCGACGTCGTGCAGTTCGACTGGGACCGCTCCGGGGACCGCGACCACACGGGGGTCGTGACCCGGGTCACGAAGACGGCCGGCGGCGTGAATATCTACTACGCCGCGCATACCCTGAACACGGACTTCAAGTCGGTCGACGAGTCGTTGGCTAACACCGGCGGCACCGTCTCATACTGGAGTGTGACGTAGTCAGGATTCCCGTGGGGTCCCAATGCGTGCGAACCCACCCCCGAATGAATTGAGGACATCGTGGCGCTCACCCGTCCCTACCGGATCGGCCTGGTCGCGGTCGTCGGAATCGTCGCGGGAGCTGCCGCACTGTCTTCGCTGGGCTTTGACGGGACATCCGCTCCTGGTCACTCGACCGCACCCTCGGCAACGGATGCCGCGCCCCGCGCGACCCCGTCGGTCGCTCCGGAGCCGATCGCGGTCGACATCAAGGTGCAGAAGCAGCTGGCGTACGTTCTCGCCCACTGGAAGAAGTACAACCTCGCGCAGTACGGCCAGGTCGGGCACAACGACTGCGTCGACTTCGCCAGCCAGTCGCTGATCACCCGCGGCTGGGCCATGGACAGCGACTGGCACAGCGCGGGATCCGGATCCACCTTCACCTTCTCGAAGGCCTGGGTGAGCTCGACCAGCATGATGCACTACATGGCCGACTCCGGGCGGGCCACTGCGCTGACGGATGCCCAGCGCGACAAGGTGAAGCTCGGCGACATCGTGCAATTCGACTGGGACAAGTCAGGCGACCGCGACCACACCGGGATCGTTACGCGGATCGAGGGATCCGGCGACAAGATCAAGATCTACTACGCCGGACACACCGATGACACCGACTACCGCTCGGTGGACTGGGCGATCACCGTGAACCACCCGGGCGGCCGCGCGTATTACTGGAGCATCCCCTAGTCTGGACCCCCTACGCAATTGCGGCGTCGACGATCGCTTTCGCCTCGACCTGCACCTGCAGCAGGTGCTCCGGGCCCTTGAACGACTCCGCGTAGATCTTGTAGACGTCTTCGGTGCCGCTCGGCCGGGCCGCGAACCACGCGTTCTCGGTGACGACCTTGACCCCGCCGATTGCCGCGCCGTTGCCGGGCGCGTGGCTGAGCTTGGCGATGATCTTCTCGCCGGCGAGCTCGGTGGCCGTGATGGCGGCACCGTCGAGTTTGCCGAGCTGGGCCTTCTGCGCCGGCGTCGCCGCGGCATCCACCCGCGCGTAGGACGGAGCCCCGAAGTGCTCGGCGAGTTCGGTGTAGCGCACGCTCGGGGTCTTGCCGGTCACCGCGAGGATCTCCGACGCGAGCAGGGCGAGCAGGATGCCATCCTTGTCCGTGGTCCAGACGGTCCCATCGAAGCGTACGAAGCTCGCGCCGGCGCTCTCCTCGCCGCCGAAGGCGACGGATCCGTCGATCAGCCCCGGCACGAACCACTTGAAGCCCACCGGCACCTCCCAGAGGTCCCGGCCGAGGAAGCCGGCGACGCGGTCGATCATGGTCGACGAGACGAGGGTCTTGCCGATCGCGGCATCCGGACGCCAGCCTTCCCGGTGGCTGTACAGGTAGTCGATCGCGACGGCCAGGAAATGGTTGGGGTTCATCAGCCCGCCATCGGGGGTGACGATCCCGTGCCGGTCGGCGTCGGCGTCGTTGCCGGTCAGGATGTCGTAGTCGTCCTTGTGGGCGAGCACCGATGCCATCGCCGACGGGCTCGACGGATCCATCCGGATCTTGCCGTCCCAGTCGAGGGTCATGAACCGCCAGGTGGGGTCGACCTTCGGGTTGACCACGGTCAGGTTGAGTTCGTACCGGTCGCGGATGGCGCCCCAGTAGCCCACGCTCGCCCCGCCGAGCGGGTCGGCGCCGATGCGGATGCCGCTGGCCTTGATGGCATCCATGTCGATGATGTTCTCGAGGTCGTTGACGTAGTTGCCGCGAAAGTCGTACGTCTCCACTGCGCTCGGCTCGCTCATCTTCACGTCGTGGAGGCCGCCGGCGATGAGTTCGTTCGCGCGGTTCGCGATCCACGAGGTGGCGTCACTGTCGGCCGGGCCGCCGTGCGGCGGGTTGTACTTGAACCCGCCGTCGGACGGCGGGTTGTGGCTGGGCGTGACGACGATGCCGTCGGCCTCGTCCTCGTGGCCGGCACGGTTGTAGGCGAGGATGGCGTGCGACAGCGCCGGCGTCGGCACGTAGTCGTCGAACTCGTCGACCAGCGCGCGCACGCCGTTGGCGATAAGCACTTCGAGGGCCGTCGTGTACGCGGGGGCGCTGAGCGCGTGCGGGTCGGTTCCGATGAACAGCGGGCCGGTGATGCCCTGCGCCGCGCGGTACTCCACGATCGCCTGCGTGGTCGCGATGATGTGGTCTTCGTTGAATGCCGTGTTGAGGGAACTGCCGCGATGGCCGGAGGTGCCGAACGCGACCCGCTGGGCAGGGATGTCGACATCCGGTTTCAGGTCGTAGTACGCCTTGACGAGCGCTTCGACATCGATCAGATCAGAATCCTGGGCCGGGGTTCCCGCACGTTCGTTCATGCCCCCCATCCTTGCACTGCAACTAGGCTGTGAGCCATGCTCGAGACGCCTAATGTCACCTACAGCTTCCTGGGGCCGGTCGGCACCTTCACCGAAGCCGCGCTGGCCCAGGTCCCCGAGGCGCAGGGCAAGCCGTGGCGTGCCGTGAACAACGTGGGCGAGGCGCTCGCCGACGTACTGACCGGACGCAGCGTCGCCGCCATGATCGCGATCGAGAACTCGGTCGACGGCGGAGTGTCCGCCACCCAGGATGCCCTCGCCGGCTCGCCGGACCTGCGCATCATCGGCGAGTACCTCGTGCCGGTGAACTTCGTGCTCGTCGCCCGGCCGGGCACCACGCTCGCCGAGGTGAAAGTCATCAACGCCCACCCGGTCGCGTATGCGCAGTGCCGTATCTGGCTCGAATCCACGCTGCCCCACCACGGCCACATCCCGGCCTCGAGCAACGTCGCCGCAGCGGCATCCCTGTTCGAGAACACGCAGGCGGATGCCGCCATCGCCCCGCCCGGGATCGAGAAGCACCACGACCTCGTCGTGCTCGCCACGGACATCGGCGACAACCCCAACGCGGTCACCCGGTTCGTGCTGGTCAGCCGCACGACGACGCTCCCGGGCCGGACCGGCGCCGACAAGACGAGCCTGATCGTCGAACTGCCCGAGGACCGCTCCGGCGCGCTGCTCGAGATGCTCGAGCAGTTCGCCACCCGCGGAGTGAACCTCAGCCTGATCCAGTCCCGCCCGATCGGCGACGCCCTCGGCCGGTACCGCTTCGTGATCGACGCCGACGGCCACGTCCTCGACGAACGGGTCGCCGACGCCCTGCTCGGCCTGCGCCGCTCGAGCCCGAACGTCATGTTCCTGGGCTCCTACCCGCGGGCCGACAAGCGCCCGATCGAGTTCACCGAGCGCTACGACGACGAGATCTTCATCGAGGCGCGCGCCTGGCTGGAGAACCTGCTCACCGCATCCGACTGACGCTTCCCCC
>DAIMHX010000019.1:0-6208 GCA_036723055.1 Microbacteriaceae bacterium | reverse complement strand
CTTCCCCCTGACCCTTCCCCCTGACCCTTCTCCCGCGAAAACGCAGTTGTGGTCACTAAAACGCCCTCATAACGACCACAAGTGCAGTTTCGCGGTGGAGGAAGAGTCAGTTTCGCGGTGGAGGGAGAGGTCAGCCGGGGGCGGCAGCCTTGGCGGGCACCCGCACGGTCAGGGCGTGGCGGTCGGCCCTGAGCCGGACCGCGCGCATTTTGCCGAATCCGTCGCCGTCGAGTTCGAACTCCTGCGGCTCGTCCACCGAGATGCGGATGTCGGGGCCGCGCAGCGTCGTCATCAGGCGTTCGTTCACCGGCTCGGTGCGCCGGATGATCTCCCGGCCCGCCGCCCAGCGGCGGAGCACCCCGTTCTCCCAGGTCACCCGGCGCCAGATCATCAGCCAGCCGAACACGTCCCTCGGATGCAGCATCGCGATGTCCAGGATGCCGTCGTCGAGCCGCGCGTCGGGCAGGAACTGCAAGTTACCGGGCAGTAGCCCGCAATTGGCGATCAGGATGGTGCTCACGTGCGCCTGGTGCTCCCCGCGTCCGCCGAGGGAGTAGCGGATGCGGAACGGCTCGGCCCGGGGGATCACCCGGACCCCAGCGTCCACGTAGGCCAGCCAGCCCACACGCTTCTTCAGGCCCGGTTTCGTCTTGACGAACATCTCGGCGCCGAGCCCGAGCCCCGCCATGACCAGGAAGGCATGGTCGCCCGTTTCGCCGTCAGCCGTCGTGACGGATGCGACGCCGACGTCGATGGGCATGTCCTTGCCGCCGAACGCGATGGCGGTGGCCTCGGTGAGGCTCGTCAGCGGGAGCCCGAGGTTGCGGGCGAGCAGGTTGCCGGTACCGGAGGGCACGATCGCCAGCCTCACCCCTCCGCCGCGGAGGGCCTCTGCCACCGCCCGCACGGTGCCATCGCCGCCGGCGGCGATGACCAGCGCCGCTCCGGCCGCGAGTGCGTCACGCGTTGCCTGCTGGCCGGGGTCGCTCGTGCTGGTCGGAAACCATTCGGTCTCGGCCCACCCCGCCGCGCTCGCCGCCGCGTTCACGCTCTCGCGCAGCCTGGCCAGGTCGACCTTGGTCGGGTTGTAGACAACGGCGGCGTGCCGGTCACTCTCGTTCGCACCGGGGGTCGCCACGAGGCCAAGGCTACCGGGTTGCCCCGCGGCGGCGCTTGTAGACTGGCCCGTGTGATTGATCCGGTAGTGCTGCGCGAGAATCCTGACCTCATCAAGCGTTCGCAGGAGGCGCGTGGCGCCTCCGTCGAGGCGGTCGATGGTGCGCTCGCCGCCGACGCGGCACGGCGCGCATCCATCACGTCCTTCGAGGCCCTCCGGGCCTCGCAGAAGCAGTTCGGCAAACGCGTCGCCTCCGCCCCCGCAGAGGAAAAGAAGGCGCTCGTCGCCGAGGCGCAGAGCCTCGCCGCAGAGGTCAAGGCCGCCGACGCGGCGGCGACAGAGGCCGAGGCGCGCTTCACCACCATCGTGCGCACGATCGCCAACCCGGTGATCGACGGTGTGCCGGCCGGCGGCGAAGCCAACTTCGTCACCCTGCGCACCCACGGCGACACGCCGACGTTCGACTTCGAGCCGCGTGACCACCTCGAACTCGGCGAGCTGCTCGGCGCGATCGACATGGCCCGCGGGGCCAAGGTGTCCGGCGCCCGGTTCTACTTCCTGCGCGGCATCGGCGCCCGCCTCGAGATCGCCCTGATGAACATGGCGCTCGACCGGGCGCTCACGGCCGGCTTCGTGCCGCTGATCACGCCGACCCTCGTGCGGCCGGAGATCATGGACGGCACCGGGTTCCTCGGCGAGCACAACGACGAGGTCTATTACCTGCCTGGCGACGACCTCTACCTCACCGGCACCAGCGAGGTTGCGCTCGCCGGCTACCACAAAGACGAAATCCTCGACCTCTCGGCCGGGGCGCTCCGCTACGCCGGCTGGTCGACCTGCTACCGCCGTGAGGCCGGCTCGGGCGGCAAGGACACCCGCGGCATCATTCGGGTGCACCAGTTCAACAAGCTGGAAATGTTCACCTATGTGCTGCCCGAGGATGCCGAGGCCGAGCACGACCGCCTGGTCGCGTTGCAGGAGGACATGCTGCAGTCCCTCGGCCTGAGCTACCGCGTGATCGACGTGGCGGCCGGGGACCTCGGGTCGAGCGCCGCCCGCAAGTTCGACATCGAAGCGTGGGTGCCCACGCAGGACGCGTTCCGCGAACTCACGAGCACGAGCAACTGCACCACCTACCAGGCGCGCAGGCTCGACATCCGTTACCGCACCGAGTCGGGCAAGACCTCGCCGGTGGCCACCCTGAACGGCACCCTGGCGACGACCCGCTGGATCGTCGCACTGCTCGAAACTCACCAGCAGGCCGATGGATCCGTGGTGGTGCCTGAGGCGCTGCGCCCCTACCTCGGCGGCCTCGAGCTGCTCGAACCGATCAGGTGACCGTGTCGGAGGAGCCGTGGCTGGTCGCGCTCGACATCGACGGCACGACGCTGCACGAGGACGGCACGATCAGCGAAGCGGTCATCGAGCAGGTGCGTCGCGTGGCCGACGCCGGCCACGAGGTCATGCTGGCGACGGGCCGGTCGGCCTCCGCCACGCTTCCCGTGCTCGAGCATCTTGGCATCACGCCGCGCTTCCTGGTCTGCTCCAACGGGGCGATCACCCTGCACCGGGACCCCGACGCGCCGATGGGGTACCGGCGAGAGTGGGTCGAGACGTTCGACCCGAGTGACGTGCTCCTCTCGATCCGCGCGAACCTCCAAGGCGCGCGCTTCGCCGTCGAAGACGAGCACGGGTACTACCGGTACACCGAGCCGTTCCCGGATGCCTCCATCGGCTTCGACAGCGCACACGTCGACTTCGACGAGCTGCTGGCTCACGCGGCGACCCGGGTCGTGGTGATCTCGCCGGATCACGACATGGAGGACTTCCTCAAGATCGTCGAGCGGCTGGGACTGCACCGGGTGAGCTATTCGATCGGCTGGACCGCGTGGCTGGACATCGCACCCGACGGCGTCAACAAGGCCACGGCGATGGAGCGGGTGCGCCTGGAGTTCGGCATCCCCCGCAACCGGGTGATGGCGGTCGGCGACGGGCGCAACGACATCGACATGCTGCTCTGGGCGTCAGTCGAGGGCCGCGGCGTGGCCATGGGTCAGTCTCCCACCGAGGTGATCGCCGTGGCCAGCGAGACCACGGCGTCGGTGCATGACGACGGTCTCGCGCACGTTCTCGGCAGCCTCTGACCGTATCTCCAGCCCGTTTTCAGGATCAGATGTGAGTCTGAAGAGTCCGTCATCGGTTAGAATCGGGCGTTGTTCGTTCGCGAACTTGGAGGGCTGTCCGAGCGGCCGATGGAGCCAGTCTTGAAAACTGGTGGGCAGAAATGTCTCGTGGGTTCGAATCCCACGCCCTCCGCACCGCGTGGTAGGCCGGCACACAACGAAGGGATTTGAGTGAGCGACCAATTGCGCCCCCGCTCGACGAGGTCGAAGAAGGTCGGCACCATCGCCCGCCACGGTCGGCTCAAGCGATCCAGCGCGGTCGTCACGCTGGTGAAGGCCCTGGCAGCCGCGCTCGCCGTGCTGCTGGTGAGCGGCGCATCCGTTGCCGCCATTGCGACCTACGACGTGATCGCCAGCGTCAAGCCCGGTGTCCACCTCGCCAACGAGACCAAGGGCCCGGCTCCACAGCTCAGCGCGATCAAAGGCGGAGTGAACCTGCTCCTGGTCGGCAGCGACAGCCGCGTCGGCCAGCCCAAGCTCTTCGGCGACGCCGACTCCACCGGCAGCCTCAACGACGTGACGATGCTCCTGCACATCTCCAAGGACCACAGCAACGCATCGGTGATCAGCTTCCCGCGCGACATGTTCGTGCCCATTCCCTCCTGCCCGAACCCCAAGGGCGGCAGCTACAGCTCAATGAGCAGCCAGAAGATCAACACGACACTCACCTACGGCGGGATGGCGTGCACCGTGCTCACCGTCGAGAAGCTCACCGGGCTCACGATCCCGTTCGCCGCCGAGGTTCAGTTCAGCGGCGTCATGGCCATGTCGACCGCCGTCGGCGGGGTCAAGGTCTGTGTGGCGGAGAAGATCGAGGACAAGCACACCGACACCTACCTGTCGGCCGGCGAGCACACGCTCTCGGGCCTGGCCGCGCTGCAGTTCCTGCGTACCCGCCACGGCATCGGCGACGGCAGCGACCTGACCCGCATCAACAACCAGCAGGTCTTCCTGTCCTCCCTCGTGCGCACGATCAAGAGCGCGGCGACGCTCTCCGACCCGACGAAGGTGTACTCGCTCGCCAAGGCCGCCACGGCCAACATGCAGCTGTCGAACAGCCTGAACAATGTTGACACGCTGGTTTCGATCGCGATGGCGCTCAAGGACATCGACCTCAACAAGGTTGTCTTCGTGCAGGTGCCGACCGGCGGCACCGCCGGCGGGGTGCTGCCGCTGCAGCCCGACTTCGACACCCTCTTCACGGCCATCGCGGCCGACAAGCCGATCCAGCTGGGCGGCACGACGGGACGAGGGGCGACCGCCGACCCGAACGCCCCGAAGACCCCGACTGCGACGCCGAAGCCGACGGCCACGGCCACCGCGCCACCGACGGAAGTGGCCGTGCTCCCCGGTTCGGCGACTGGCCAGACGGCCGGGCAATACACCTGCTCGGTCGGGCGCACGCTCAACAACCAGTAGCGCTTCCGCGGCATCCGTCCGGGCTGTGTTCGATCGGATGCCGCGAGTGCGGTTATGATTGCTGACGTGTGTTTGCAGCGCAAACATTCGGGAGACGTCGCATAGTTCGGCTTAGTGCACCACCCTGCTAAGGTGGAGTGCCCTTCACGGGGCACCGTGGGTTCAAATCCCACCGTCTCCGCTCTGCTATAACCCCGGAAATCCTTATGTTTCCGGGGTTATCTTGCTTCTTGGGGGATGGCCAAAGGGGCTTGCCCCCACAAAACCCCCACAATCGTGCGCTGGTAGGCCTCGTCCAAACGATCTGAAATGGCGTTTAGATCGTCATCGAACAGGTCTGCATAGACATCAAGGGTCATGGCGGCGGATGCGTGACCGAGCATGCGTTGGACCGCTTTCACGTTCGCGCCTGCGCTCACGGCAAGGCTTGCCGCTGTGTGGCGCAAATCGTGGATTGTCATCGGTTCAAGCTCCGCCGTTACAAGAGCGCTCTTAAACCAGCTCCGCGATCCTCCGCTCACTCGAGTACGTCGAAGGTGCTGTCCCCATCGCTCACTGAAGAGGAGATCATCCGGGCCTTTCCCATCTCGTTGTGCGGCCATGTGATCTTCGAGCAGGCGGGGGAACGGCACCGTCCGTCGCTTGTGAGATTTCGGTGTGCCGATTTCAATGTCTCCGCCCACCTCGACGGCGTTCACCGTGATGTTGATCCTTCTGCGCACCATATCGAGATCCTTTACGCGCAGACCGATTGCTTCGCCCCACCGCAGGCCCGTGTAGGCGAGCAGCAAAACAAGCCCAGCATGGTCCCCTGAAGCATCCGCCAGTCGGTGAAGCTGCTGAAGGTCGAGGTAGTTGTGTTCCTTTCTGATCTTCCTGGGGAGGTTCACGCCCCGGGCTGGGTTGGAGAGCAGGCGCCGATCCCTTACGGCGACGTCAAGAATTGCGGCCAGTACGCCGTGAGCGCGCAAGACCGTCGTGGCGGACCGGCGTCCACCATCCCCGAACTTGGTGAGCCAGCCTTGGACGTCGGAATGACGAACGTCGCCGATGCGTCGCCGTCCCCAAATCGGCTCGACATGAAGTCGCCAGGCGATCTCGACCGGCCGATACGTTGACGGCTTCAAGTGAGTTTGGTTGACGAGCCATTCTGCGCCAAGGACTCCGATGGTTGACTTTGCGGCGTTCGGGTCGATGTAGTCACCGTGGGCGCGCGAGACGACCACGGTTGCTAGGAACTCCTCTGCGTCGGTCTTCCTGCTGAAACCCGCCTTCTCTCGTGAACGGCGATCTGGGTCGCGGTACCTCACGCGGTAGCGACGGCCTCCGGATGTTTCGTATGGCTCGACGCTACCCATGGCCTGCGGCCCAGCTCCCTAGTTCCCATCCAGCAGCGCTGAGATAGTCGGAGAGCTCAGTGATGTGACGTTCTGCCTCCGAAAGCCGGCGCGACCACGAGCAGACTGTGCATCGCGCGCATGCCGGAGGT
>DAIMHX010000018.1:24207-58269 GCA_036723055.1 Microbacteriaceae bacterium | reverse complement strand
GAACACGAACACGAACACGAACACGAACACGAACACGAACACGAACACGAACACGGGCGCCGAGACCGCAACCGGGACTCCCGATGCCGTAACCGCCGCGCCCGCCGTGTCTGAGACGCCCGAAGCGGCCGCTCCACCGGCCCGGAAACCGGCCAGGACGGCCGCTGCCCGAACGACGGCGGCCAGGACGAGTGCTGCCCGAATGACTACGGCGCGGCCTGCCGCGGCGAAGGCGGCGACCGCGAGACCGACGGCGAAACCAGCGGCCGACAAGGCGGCCGCAGACAAGCCGACGACGGCGAAGCCGACCGCTGCGAAGACCGCAGCGAGGTCGAGCGCGGCCCGGACGGCAGCGGCGAAATCTGAATCCGCCACCAAGTCCGGGGCGGCGCGGGCAAGCGCGGCGAAGACCGCGGCGACCAAGGAAGCGGCGACGCGCGCGGCAGCCGCGCAGACGGCGGCTGAACTCGTTGCGGCCAGCGCGCTGACCGTTGCCGAAGCCCCCACAGTCCCCCAAGCCCTCACGTCACCGCGACCACCGGCAGAAACTCCGGCGGCGGATCCGGCGGTCGTGACCAAGCGTGCGCCACGCGCGACCGCGACGCTCGAGACTGAATCTGCCGGGCCGTCGGCGCCCGTCGTGATCGCCGTGTCCGGCCTGATGAAAAGCTTCGGTCAGACTGTCGCAGTGTCCGGCATCGACCTCGAAGTGCGCGCCGGTTCGTTCTACGGAATCGTCGGCCCCAACGGCGCCGGCAAGACCACCACCCTGTCGATGATGACGGGGTTGCTCCGTCCCGACGCCGGCTCCATCCGGGTGAACAACATTGATGTCTGGGCCAAGCCCATCGAAGCCAAACGCATCATCGGCGTTCTGCCCGATCGACTTCGGCTCTTCGATCGCCTTACCGGTGCGCAGCTCCTCTACTACTCCGGCGTGCTGCGTGGGCTCGACCACGAAACCGTGCGGGTCAGGTCGGCCGACCTGGCGGCCGCATTCGGGCTGGAAGACGCCCTCAACCGCCTCGTCGCCGACTACTCGGCCGGAATGACGAAGAAGATAGCGCTCGCCTGCGCCATGATCCACTCGCCGCGCGTGCTGGTGCTCGACGAACCGTTCGAGTCCGTCGACCCTGTGTCGGCGGTGAACGTGACCGAGATCCTGCAGAAGTACGTCGCCAGCGGCGGCACGGTTGTGCTCTCCAGTCACGGCATGGATCTCATCCAGCGGGTGTGCGACCACGTGGCGATCATCGTGCACGGAAAGGTCCTGGCCTCCGGCACGATCGACGAGGTTCGCGGCGAGAAAACACTCGAAGCCCGATTCGTCGAACTGGCCGGCGGGCACAAGGTTGTGGAAGGCATGGAATGGTTGCACAGTTTCTCGGACTGAAACTCCGGCTGCTCGCCAATCTGTTCCGTCGTAGCCCCTGGCAGATCGTCGGGATTGGGATCGGGCTGCTCTACGGGCTCGCCCTCGCCATCGGAATCATCGTGGTGCTGGTTGGGCTGCGCTTTGTCGGCGACATCGCACTCATCCGCGACGGGATGATCGTGGCCGGGTCGGCCGTCGTCTTCGGGTTCCTGGTGATCCCGCTGGTGTTCGGGGTCGAGGACAGCATGGACCCGAGAGCATTCGCCGTGTTGGGCATCCCGAATCGCCGCCTGTCCTTCGGCCTGGCGGTCTCCGCGCTGATCGGGGTGCCTTCCCTTGCCCTCGCACTCGTGCTCCTCGGCACCGTCGTGACCTGGTCACGGGGCGTGCTCGAGACGCTGCTGGCGCTGATCTCCGCGGCGCTCCTGCTCGCGACCTGCGCGCTGGCCTCCCGGGTGAGCACGTCGGTTGCGGCTTTCCTGCTGGCGACGCGACGGTCGCGCGAGATCACCGGGACCATCGGCATCCTGCTGCTCGTGATGATCTCACCCGTCGTGGTGCTGGTCCTCAACATCGACTGGGGTCGTTACGGCCTCGACCTGCTCGGAGGCATGGCAGCGATTCTCGGTTGGACGCCCCTGGGTGCGGCCTGGGCGGTTCCCGGGGATGCCGCAAACGGCGACTGGGGCGAGGCGCTCCTCAAGCTCCTGATCGCCGCCGCGACGGTGTACGCGCTGTGGCTCGCCTGGCAGGGCCTCGTCGCGCGGATGCTCGTCACGCCCGGGCGCGAGGCCCACGTGAAGCAGTACGTCGGCCTGGGCTGGTTCGACCGTCTGCCCCAGACCGCGATCGGCGCCATTGCCGCCCGGAGCCTCACCTACTGGAGTCGCGATTCGCGCTACTGGGTGGCGCTGATGATGATCCCGATCGTGCCCGTGCTTGCCGTCGTGCCGCTGGCCGTTGCCGGCGTTCCCCTCCACTACCTTGCCCTCCTGCCCGTGCCCATGATGTGCGTTTTCCTGGGCTGGACCATGCACAATGACGTTTCCTTCGACAGCACGGCCATCTGGCTGCACGTCGCCTCGGGAACCAGGGGGGTCGCCGACCGGATCGGTCGCCTCGTGCCGGTTATCATCGTCGGGATTCCCCTGATCGGCCTCGGTTCGGCGATCAGCATCTTTCTCTACGGCGACTGGGCGGTCCTGCCCTCGATGCTGGGCGTGAGCACGTGCATCCTGCTCTCCGGTCTCGGCTTCTCAAGCTTCACGTCGGCGCGATTCCCGTACCCGGCGACGAAACCCGGCGACAGCCCGTTCGCGCAGCCGCAGGCGTCCGACACGGCCGCTGCCCTCATCCAGTCGCTGACCTTCACCGGGTCGATCATCTTGTCGCTGCCCGCAATCATCTGCGCGCTGATGGGCGTCTTCGTGGATCCGGCCTGGCACCTGCCGGCCCTGTATGCGGGCGTCGGCGTCGGGCTGGCCGCGATAATCACCGGCGTTTGGCTGGGCTCACGCACGTTCGAGCGCCGCGGACCGGAGATGCTCGCCTCGGCACTCCGCGCCTAGCCGAGCCGGGCAGCGGCCACTTAGAATGAGTTTCATGACTGAAGACTTTCGCGCGAGCATCGCCGAGCCCGGCCAGCCCGGAGGCGGCACGTCCACGCTCGACCGCGAGCTGGAAGAACTTCTCAACCAGGAGCAGATCGAGCCTGGCGACCACGAGCGCTTTTCGCACTACGTCCCCAAGGACAAGATCCTGGAATCGGCAATCAGCGGGAAGCCCGTGCGTGCCCTCTGTGGCAAGAAGTGGCTACCAGGCCGCGACCCGGAGAAGTTCCCGGTCTGCCCGACCTGCAAGGCCATCTACGAAAAGATGAAGTCCGAGTAACAGGGCCTGACGGGCGGCGGTTCCGTTTACCGGCGCCGCTAATGGGCGCCGCTTATCGGGCGCCGCCTATCGGGCAGCGCTTATCGGAACACGGTCGGGATGACGGCGTCGCCGCGACCCAGGCGGAACGCCTCGATCGGCAGTTCCTGCATGACGGATGCGTGGTGCGCGCGGGCGCGTTCGGTCCCGGCTGCACCGAGGTAGCGTTCATCGGCCTCGCCGTCCGTGATGAACGGCACCAGCAGCACCCGCTCCGACCCGTCGAAGTCCGGCGCGGTGCGCGCGGCGGGATCCTCATCGACAAGCACGACCTCCTCGAACGCGGTGCCGCTCGCATCGAGACGGCGCACGGCGTTCTTGCGACCGCCGACCGACACCTTTCCGGTCGACGTCTTCGCGACCGGGATCCAGTCGCCGCCGTCGTCCTTCCGTGCGACCAGCTTGTAGACCATGCCGGCGGCGGGCGAACCGGACCCGGTCACGACGGACGTGCCTACCCCGAACGAGTCGACCGGCGAGGCGGACAGGGCGGCGATCGAGTACTCGTCGAGGTCGCTCGTGAGCGTGATCTTCGTGTTCACCGCGCCGAGCGCGTCGAGCTGAGCGCGTGCGGCGGCCGCCACGGTAGGCAGGTCGCCGGAGTCGATGCGGATCGCCCCGAGACCGGTGCCGGCCACGTTGATCGCCAGCTCGATGCCGCGCGCGATGTCATAGGTGTCAACGAGCAGGGTGGTGGCAACGCCGAACGCCTCCACCTGGGCCCGGAAGGCATCCTCTTCCGTGTCGTGCAGGAGCGTGAAGGAATGCGCGGCAGTGCCCATGGTCGGCACTCCCCAGGTGCGACCGGCCTCGAGGTTACTGGTGGCCGCGAAGCCGGCGATGTATGCGGCCCGGGCGGCGGCCACCGCCGAGTACTCATTCGCACGCCGGGAACCCATTTCGGCGATCGGACGACCGAGGCTCACCGAGACCATACGCGCCGCGGCGCTGGCGACCGAGGTGTCGTAGTTGAGCGCGCTCAGGATCACGGTCTCCAGGATGACGGCCTCGGCGAACGTCCCGTCCACGACGAGCAGGGGGGAGCCGGGGAAGTACGCCTCGCCCTCCTGGTAGCCCCACACGTTGCCGCTGAACGAGTAGTCGGCCAGCCAATCGAGCGTGGGCTGCCGCACGACTTTGTGTTCGCTCAGCCAGTCGAGTTCGGCATCCGTGAATCTGAATTGGCGGATGAGCTCGAGCAGGCGGCCCGTGCCCGCCACGATGCCGTACCGTCGCCCGGCGGGCAGGTGCCGGGCGAAGGTTTCGAACATGCACTCGCGATTGGCGGTTCCGCTCTGGATGGCCGCATCGACCATCGTGAGTTCATAGCGGTCGGTGCGGAAGGCTGGGGACTCGGTCACCCGGCACAGCCTATCCGCCCCAGTGGGAGCGGGCACAGGTTGGCCGGACCAAGCGCCACTAGGGTTGATTGACGTGACGGATGCACCGATTGGAATCTTCGACTCCGGAGTCGGCGGCCTCACCGTCGCCCGGGCGATCAAGGATCAGCTGCCGGGCGAATCGATCCTCTACATCGGCGACACGGCGCATTCGCCCTACGGCCCGAAGAAGATCGCGGATGTCCGCGGGTTCGCCCTCGATGTGCTCGACGACCTCGTCGCGCAAGACGTCAAGATGCTCGTGATCGCCTGCAACACCGCCTCGGCCGCCATGCTCCGGGACGCCCGCGAACGCTACAGCGTGCCCGTGATCGAGGTCATCCAGCCGGCGGTGAGACGTGCCGTCGGCAGCACGCGCAACAAGCGGGTCGGAGTGATCGGCACGGTGGGTACCGTCAACTCGCTGGCCTATGAAGACGCGTTTGCCGCGGCCACCGACATCCGGTTGTTCACCCAGGCCTGCCCGCGGTTCGTCGAGTTCGTCGAGAAGGGCGTGACGACGGGCGACGAGCTGTTCTCGGTCGCCGAGGAGTACCTGGCGCCGCTCCGGCACGCCGGCGTCGACACCCTTGTGCTGGGCTGCACCCATTACCCGTTCCTTCGCGGCGCGATCTCCTACGTGATGGGCGACGCCGTGACGCTGGTCTCCAGCGACACCGAGACGGCGAACGACGTCTACCGGGTGCTCGTCAGCCAGGGCTTGGAGCGCCATGAGCCTGGCCCTCCGACCTACCGCTACGAGGCGACCGGCGGTAGCGCCGAAGACTTTATCGCCCTGGCGCATCGCCTGATTGGCCCCGAGATTTCCCGCGTCGACCTCATCGAGACCGGCTCCCTCAGCCTCAGCGAACTTGCTGAGTTCGCCGCTTTGCACAATCCAGCTACCCCCAAGGAGAACTCGTGAGCGACATCCTGCGCGCAGACGGACGCACCACAGACCAGCTTCGCCCCGTCACGATCGAGCGCGGCTGGAGCCAGCAGGCCGAAGGCTCGGCGCTGATCTCGTTCGGCAGCACCAAGGTGCTCTGCACGGCCTCGTTCACCAACGGCGTGCCCCGCTGGATGGCCGGCAAGGGCAAGGGCTGGGTGACCGCGGAGTATTCCATGCTGCCGCGCTCGACCAACTCCCGGATGGATCGCGAATCCGTCAAGGGCCGGATCGGCGGGCGCACCCACGAGATCAGCCGACTGATCGGGCGGAGCCTTCGGGCGGTCGTCGACATGAGGGCCCTCGGCGAGAACACCATCGTGATCGACTGCGACGTGCTGCAGGCCGACGGCGGCACACGAACGGCCGCCATCACCGGCGCCTACGTTGCCCTCGCCGACGCTCTCGAATGGGGCCGCGAGAAGAAGTTCCTCGGCCAGAAGGCGCAGCCGCTCATCGACAGCGTTGCGGCGGTCTCGGTCGGGATCGTCAAGGGTGAGCCCATGCTCGACCTGGCATATGTCGAGGATGTCCGGGCGGAGACGGACATGAACGTGGTCGTCACCGGCCGCGGCCTCTTCGTCGAGGTGCAGGGGACCGCGGAAGGCGCACCCTTCGACCGCCGCGAACTGGATTCGCTGCTCGACCTCGCCCTGGCGGGCACGGTCACCCTGACCGAGTTCCAGAAGAACACGCTGGGGCGTTAGATCATGAAGATCGTTCTGGCCACCCACAACCAGCACAAGGTCGAGGAGCTGCGCCGCATCCTCGCTCCCCGCCTGCCCGGCGTCGAGGTGCTCGCGTACGACGGTCCTGAGCCGGTTGAGAGCGGGGCGACGTTCGCCGAGAACGCGTTGATCAAGGCGCGCGCGGCGGCGGCCCACACCGGGCTGCCCGCCATCGCCGACGACTCCGGAATCTGCGTCGACGTGCTCGGCGGCGCGCCCGGCATCTTCTCCGCGCGCTGGGCCGGGCCGGCCAAGGACCCGGGGGAGAACCTGCGGCTTCTGCTCTGGCAGCTGAGCGACATGCCCGACGAGCACCGCGGAGCACACTTCACCTGCGTCGCGGCACTGGCCCTGCCCGACGCGACGGAGTGGCACGTCACCGGGGAGTGGTCCGGCCACATCCTGCACGAGCCGACCGGTGAGGGAGGATTCGGCTACGATCCGATCTTCCTCCCGGATGGTTACGCGATATCCGCCGCCGAACTGACGCCCAATGTGAAGAACGAGCAGAGCCACCGGGCGAGAGCCTTCGACCAGCTCATTCCGGTGCTCGAGGTCTTGCTCGGCCTCTAAGCGCGGCCTGCTGAGAACGGCACTCATTCCCAACTGGCGTGAGTGGTGGCCATCGTGTTCCTACGGTCCTACCGTGGAGGCATGGCTCACGATCACGCACACACGGCAGGGTCGAATCGAACGCGCCTGGGGCTCTCGATCGGCATCGTGGCCTGCGTGCTCGTGGTCGAGGCCGTCGGAGCCTGGCTCACCGGGTCGCTGTCCCTGCTGGCGGATGCCGGGCACATGTTCTCCGACCTCGCCGGTCTCATCATCGCGCTCACCGCCACCGTGGTCGCGGCCCGGCCGGCCACCGACCGGCAGACTTTCGGCTACCAGCGCGCGGAGGTGTTCGGCGCCCTCGTTAATGGGCTGATCCTGGTCGCAGTGGCGGTATCCGTTGTCGTCGGGGCGGTCTTCCGGCTGGTCGCCGCGAGCCCGGGCGAGGTGCGGGGCGTTCCCATGCTCATCGTCGCCATCATCGGCCTCGTCGCGAACCTTGCCGCCCTGCTTCTGCTTCGACCGGCCGCCGCCCGGTCGATCAACATGCGCGGGGCCTACCTCGAGGTGCTCGGCGACACGCTGGGGTCGGTGGCGGTCATCATCGCGGCCCTCGTCATCCTGACCACCGGTTTCCAGCAGGCGGATGCGATCGCTTCGCTGCTCATCGCGGCGATGATCGGCCCGCGAGCGTTCCTGCTGCTGCGTGACGTGGTGCGCGTGTTCAGCGAATCAGCGCCGGCTGCCACGGACGTCAAGGAGATCCGCACGCACATCCTGGGCACCCGCGGCGTGGTCGCCGTGCACGACGTGCACGTCTGGGCGATCACCTCGGGCGCCCACGTGTTCACGGCGCACGTCGTCGTCGACCCCGAGCTGCTGCAATCCGGGGGCGCCAGTGCGCTGCTCGACGAGCTCTCCGACTGCCTCGCGGACCACTTCGACGTCGAACACTCGACGTTCCAGCTGGAGCCCGCCGGCCACGCCTCGCAGCCCGACCACCCCCACCTCTAGCCCGCCCGCTTCCACCCGCCTCTAACCCCGCTTCCACCCGCGAGTGAGCAGTTTCGGCGGTTAGGGGGGACCGGAAGCGCCGAAACTGCTCACTCGCGGGGGTCGTACTGGGGGTTGCTGCTCGCGGGTGTTGCCGGCGGGGTGCTACTTGGCGTCGGGGTGGTGCGGCTCGCACACGTCGGGGTCGAGCACGAGGCTTCCGGTGTCGACCGTTCCGGCGCGGGCCGCCCGGCGGGCCTTCATCGTGGCCTGCACGTAGTGGAAGATCGTCGGGACCAGGGTCACCAGGACCGCGCCGAGCAGGATGAAATCGATGTAGGCGCGGACGAAGTCGGCGACCGGCGGAATGTAGCCGAGGAAGAAACCGGCGTAGGTGAGTCCCGCGCCCCACAGGAGCGCACCAATGAGGTTGTAGAACGTGTACTTCTTGTAGTTCATGTGGCCCACGCCAGCGGCGACGGGGGCGAAGGTGCGCACGATGGGTACGAACCGCGCCACGATCACGGCGAAGCCACCGAAGCGCTTGAAGAAGGCGTTGGTGCGCTCGACGTTCTTAATGCTGAACAGCCCGGATTCCTTGCGTTCGAAGACCCGAGGGCCGAACTTGTGGCCGATGAAGAAGCCGGCCTCGCCGCCGAGGAAGGCCGCGGCGCCGATGGCCAGGGCAACCCACCAGATGTCGATCTTGACGACGCCGCCGAAGGTCAGGAGCCCTGTGATCACCAGCAGGGTGTCGCCAGGGAACAGGAAGCCGATCAGCAGGCCGGTTTCCGCGAAGATGATCGCGCACACCCCAAGGAGGGCGAAGGCGCCGAATCCGTCGATCAGGTGTGCCGGGTCAAGCCAGGGAATCAGGGCGGTGTGGATCACGAAGGAAACTCCAGTCGGCGGTGGCTGGTCGGCCAGGCGGCGGTGAGCGCGGGTGCTGTCACAGGGTATCGCGGAATGACGGGAGAATGCCGAGATGCAGGGTGCCCCAAGCGGGGCGGGCACCGACATCCGGAACGAGCTGTCGTGCGGGAGAGGGGACTTGAACCCCCACGCTCGAAAGCACAGGAACCTAAATCCTGCGTGTCTGCCAATTTCACCACTCCCGCGGCTGCGCCCCCAGTCTATCGAGCGGGCGAGGACCGGCCGATGAGGGACTGCTTGAAGGCGACCGTCTGTCGCCGCAGCGCATCGACGACCGCGGCCACCGCCGGCTGCCGCAGGGAATCCGGCCGGAGCACCATCCAGTAGGGGAGCTGTTCCTTGAAGTCGTCCGGGAGCAGCCTCACCAGGTCGGCGTGGCGGTCGGCCATGAAGCAGGGCAGGAAGCCGATTCCGGCGCCCGCGCGGGTGGCTTCCACATGCACGAAGACGTTCGTCGAACTGATCGAATCCCGCATTGAGGGGACCAGCCGTCGGGGTGCGTCGAGGTCGTCGACCAGGAGCATGGAATCAACGAAGTACACGAGCGGATGCGTCGTCAGCTCTTCCACCGTGGCCGGTGTCCCATGCTCGGTCAGGTAGTTGCGTGAGGCGTACATGCCCAGCATGTAGTAGCCGAGCCGGAAGGCTTCGGCCCGGTGCGCCTGCGGCTCGCCCACGACAACCTCGATGTCGAGGCCGGAGCGGTGCTGCAAGGCCCGGCGGGTGACCGTGACGATCTCGACGCTGAGCAGCGGATGGTCGCGCTGGAGCGCGGCGATGGCTGGGGCGGCGATGTAGGCGCTGAAACCGTCGGTGGCGGAGATGCGCACGACGCCCGACAGCTGGTTGGGTTTCTCGGTGGGGCCGCCCAGCATGGCGACTGCCGACTCCACGTTTTCCGCGGCCTGGACGGCCCTGGCGCCCAGATCGGTCAGCTCCCAACCGCCGACGGTGCGGGAGAGGACCCGCCCGGCGAGGGTCTTCTCGAGTGCCGTGATCCGGCGCGAGACGGTCGTGTGGTTCAGGCCCAGGCTCTCGGCCGCGGTCGTGAAGCGACCGGTCCGCGCGACGGCGAGGAGCACAAGCAGGTCGTCCGGGTTCGGCGGCTGAGCGGGAGTCGACAACGTCATATCTGCAATTCTGCACTCAAAGGTTGCACAAGTGGTTATTGATGCACACGTAATCTGCCTGAATACTCGGGGAAGCCGTTGTTCTGTAGATTACAGACCCGGACCCTGAGCGACCGAGTGTCAGTGACGACACCGAAGGAGACAGCAATGAGCCTCAACCAACGCGTCGGAGCCGGCAACCCCGGGCCGAACCAAGGCACCGCCACTGAGACATCCGGATTGAAGAAGATCGTCGCTGCGTCGATGGTGGGCACCGTCGTCGAGTGGTACGAGTTCTTCCTCTACGCCACCGCAGCGAGCCTCGTCTTCGGAAAGTTCTTCTTCCCGAACGCGGGCAGCGAACTCGACGGCATCATCGCCGCCTTCCTCACCTATGCCGTCGGCTTCATCGCCCGCCCTCTGGGCGGCATCGTCTTCGGTCACATCGGCGACAGGCTCGGCCGCAAGCACACCCTGCAGGTGACGATCATCCTCGTGGGTGTCGCGACCTTCCTGATGGGCTGCCTGCCTGGGTTCAACAACATCGGCTACTGGGCTCCTGCCCTGCTGGTCATCCTCCGCTTCGTCCAGGGCTTCGCCGTCGGCGGTGAGTGGGGCGGCGCCGTCCTGCTGGTGGCCGAGCACAGCCCCAACAAGTCGCGTGGTTTCTGGGCCAGCTGGCCGCAGTCCGCCGTGCCCGTCGGCAACCTGCTCGCCACCCTGGTGCTGCTGGCCATGTCCGCGATCCTGCCCGCCGACCAGTTCCTGAGCTGGGGCTGGCGCGTTGCGTTCTGGCTCTCCGCGGTCATCGTCGTGATCGGCTACTACATCCGCACCCATGTCAGCGAAGCTCCGATCTTCCTCGAAGCCCGCGCCCAGGTCGAGGCCGAGAAGGCTGTCAGCTACGGGGTGCTCGAGGTCGTCAAGCGTTACCCGAAGGGCATCCTCGGTGCCATGGGCCTGCGCTTCGCCGAGAACATCCTCTATTACACGATCGTCAGCTTCTCGATCGTCTACCTCACGGTGGTGCACCAGTACAACACCAGCCAGCTGCTGTTCGCGCTGCTGATCGCCCACGTCGTGCACTTCCTGGTCATCCCGCAGGTGGGCCGGCTGTCGGACGCCTTCGGACGCAAGCCGGTGTACCTCGCCGGAGCAATCCTCGGCGCCACGTGGGGGTTCTTCGCCTTCCCGATGTTCGACACCCTCAACCCGGTCGTCATCGTCTTCGCGATCACGATCGGCCTGTGCTTCCACGCCCTGATGTACGCCGGCCAGCCGGCGATCATGGCCGAGATGTTCCCGACCCGGATGCGCTACTCGGGTGTGTCCCTCGGCTACCAGGTCACGTCGATCCTCGCCGGCTCGCTGGCCCCGATCATCGCCACGGCCCTGCTTCAGCAGTACAAGTCGTGGGTGCCGGTCGCCATCTACCTGGTCATCGCCTGCGCGATCACCATTGTCGCGGTCGTCACGCTCAAGGAAACCAAGGGGATCTCGCTGCGGGACGTCGACGCTGCCGACGCGATCAAGCACGGACTGGAGCCGGTCGCGGCCGGCCGCTGACATCCGCGCCCGCACGCAAACCGGCACCGAAAAGGAACACGTAATGACCGATGGACCCCTTGGCGCTCCCCTGGCCACAGCCGACACCCTGGCCGGGGCGCAGACCGGGCCGCTGACAGGCCGACGTGCGCTCGTCACCGGGGGAGCGGGCGGCATCGGGGCGGCCGCGGCGCGGTCACTGGCCGCCCGCGGTGCCCACGTTGTCGTCGCCGACATCGATGCGGAAGGCGCCGCTGCGGTCGCCAGGGAGGTCGGCGGCTCGAGCTGGGCCGTCGACCTGATGGACACGGCGGCGCTCACCGACGAGGTCCTCGCCGACGCGCTGGCCGGCGTCGACATCCTGGTGAACAACGCGGGGATCCAGCGGATCAACCCGATCCAGGACTTCGATCCGACGGACTTCCGGCGCATCATCAGCCTCATGCTCGAAGCGCCGTTCCTGCTGATTCGCGCCGTGCTGCCGCAGATGTACCGGAACGATTTCGGCCGGATCATCAACGTCACGTCGGTGCACGGCATCCGTGCCTCGCAGTTCAAAAGTGCCTATGTCTCCGCGAAGCACGGCCTGGAGGGGCTGTCCAAGGTGACGGCCCTGGAAGGCGGAGACCACGGGGTGACCAGCAACTGCGTCAGCCCGGGCTACGTGCGCACCCCGCTGGTCGAGAAGCAGATCGCCGACCAGGCTGCGCTCAACGGCATCCCGGAGACCGAAGTACTCAGCCGGATCATGCTCACCGAGAGCGCGATCAAGCGCCTGGTGGAGCCGGAAGAGGTTGCCTCGCTGATCACGTGGCTGGCCTCCGATGACGCCGCCATGGTCACCGGCTCCAGCTACACGATGGACGGCGGCTGGTCGGCCCGTTAGCGCTGCCAGGCACGACCGTTCCGACCTGCAGGTCGGCCCTTGTGGATAAGTCC
This sequence comes from Microbacteriaceae bacterium, assembly GCA_036723055.1. Taxonomy (GTDB): domain Bacteria; phylum Actinomycetota; class Actinomycetes; order Actinomycetales; family Microbacteriaceae; genus Cryobacterium. Next base: position 45,838 of record DAIMHX010000018.1, on the reverse strand, counting down.
AACGGGGCCGACCTTGGGTGGAGCATCATGCAGGGATGAGCGAGGCCGTGCGCATCATCACCGAACGGGTGCGCAACCGCGTGCGCCAGGACGGCGTCGACCTCGCCGCTGACCACGCCCTGGCCGAGCAGTACGTGCACGCAGAGGTGCAGCGGTACAGCGAGCGGGCGCTCGGCGGCTCCCTCCCGATGATCGCCGACGAGCACCAGGCCGCCCGGGAGGTCGTCGCTTCCCTGACCGGATTCGGCGCGCTGCAGCCGTTCCTCGACGACCCCGGCATCGAGGAAATCTGGATCAACGCGCCCAGTCGCGTGTTCATCGCCAGGGATGGGGTGTCGGAGCTCACCACGATGGTGCTCGCGGAGCGGGAAGTGCGAGACCTGGTCGAAAGGATGCTGCAGGCCTCCGGTCGCCGCGTCGACCTGAGCTCGCCGTTCGTCGATGCCTCCCTGCCGGACGGATCTCGCCTGCACGTGGTCATTCCGGACATCACCCAGAAGCACTGGGCGGTCAACATCCGCAAGTTCACCCGGCGCATCCGTGACCTGAACCAGCTCGTCGGGTTGGGTTCGCTCACCCAGCAGGCGTCCGAGTTCCTGCGCATGTGCGTGCTGGCCGGGCAGAACATCCTCGTCTCCGGCGCGACGCAGACCGGCAAGACGACCATGCTCAACGCGCTACTGTCCGCCACACGCCTGAACGAGCGCATCGTGACGGTGGAGGAGACATTCGAGCTGGACCTCACCGCCCGCGACGTCGTGGCGATGCAGTGTCGCCAGCCGAGCCTGGAGGGAACCGGCGAGATCACCCTGCGACGGCTGATCAAGGAGTCCCTGCGGATGCGGCCGGACCGGCTCGTGGTCGGCGAGGTGCGCGAGGCGGAGAGCCTCGACCTCCTGATCGCGCTTAACAGCGGGCTTCCTGGGATGTGTTCGATCCACGCGAACAGCGCCAGGGACGCCCTGGCGAAGCTGTGCACCCTGCCGCTGCTGGCCGGCCGCAACATCGACTCGTCGTTCGTGCTCCCGACCGTCGCCGGGTGCATCGATATCGTCGTGCACTGCGAAATCGACCGTCACGGCCGCCGTCGCGTCACCGAGATCATCGCGCCGAGCGGTCAACTCGCCGGGGCGATGATTGAGGCGAGTCCCCTCTTCCTCGTGCACAAAGGTTCACTCGAACTTACCGGTGGCTACCCCACGAAGCTCGCCAAGTTCCGGGCGGCCGGGCTCGATCCGGCCGTTGTGCTCCGGCGGGGAGCCGCATGACGCTCGCGCTGGGATGCGCGCTCGGCGCCGGCCTGCTGCTGCTCGCCTCGCCGTTCCTCTGGCCGGCTCTCGTGGCAGGCTCCGGCTCCGGAGCGGGTGCGCGCGGCAAGGCGCGCTCCCGCCTCGCGCAGGCCGGATTCGGCGCGCTCCCGGTGCCCGCCTTCGCTGCCATTTCGCTCGTCATCGGCGTCGCAGCGGCGGCGCTGGCCCAGGCGCTCCTCGGAGTGCAAGCGCTCGCCCTCGTCGCCGGACTGGTCGCGCTCGTGCTTCCCGCGATGATGGTCTCCTGGCGAGCCAGGGCCAGGCGCCGGGCCCATCGCACCGTGTGGCCCGATGTCGTCGACCATCTTGTGTCGGCGGTTCGATCCGGCCTGGCCCTGCCGGACAGCGTGAGCAGCCTCGCGCAAGCGGGGCCGGCGGCAACCCGCGCAGCGTTCGCCGAGTTCGAGCGCGACTACCGGGCCACCGGCAACTTCTCGCACTGCATCGACCGGCTCAAGACATCCCTCGCGGATCCGATTGCCGACCGCATCCTGGAGACCCTCCGCATGGCTAGGGAAGTCGGCGGGAGCGACCTCACGGTCGTGCTGCGCAGCCTGGCCGCCTGGCTCCGGCAGGATGCTGCCATCCGGTCGGAAGTCGAAGGCAGGCAATCCTGGATCGTGAATGCGGCGAGGATGGGCGTCGCTGCACCCTGGATCGTGCTCCTGATGCTCGCCTCCAGGCCGGAGGCCGCCCTCGCGTACAACACCCCGACCGGAGGCGTGGTGATCCTCGGGGGACTGGCGCTTTCGGTCGTTGCCTACCGTGTCATGATCAGGCTCGGCCGACTGCCGGAGGAACGCCGGTGGTTCCGGTGAGCGCGCCGCTGGCCTGGGCGGTGTTCTGTGGGACGACATTCGGCGTCGGGCTGTGGTCGATGGTGAGCCTGATCCCTCGCCTCGGCCGTCCGCGTCTCGCCTCGAGGGTGGCGCCCTACGTCCTGGATGTCTCGGCGGAGGCGCGCGCGCTCGTCGGGCGCACCACCGTCGACCCGATTCCCGTGCTCGGCACCCTGTTCTCGCCGGCCTTCGGCGCTCTCCAGCGCGCGCTCTCCAGCGTGCTCGGCGGTACGGAGACGATTGAGCGGCGCCTGCGGCAGTCGGGATCTGCCGGGAGCGTCGACGAGTTCCGTTCGGCGCAGCTGGTTTGGGCGCTCGTCTCGCTCGCCGGGGGCGGCGTGCTGATCGTGGCACTTCCGTCGCTCCGGGCGCTGCCGCTGATCGCCCAGATCGCGTTTCCGGTGATCGCGGGACTCTGCGGGGCGCTGCTGCGAGACTGGCTGCTGCACCGCGCGGCCACCGTGCGCCTGGCCCGCATGGACAGCGAGCTGCCGACCATCCTGGAGTTCCTGACGCTGTCGCTGTCCGCCGGGGAGGGGATCCTCGACTCACTGCGCCGGGTGTCGGCGACGAGTTCGGGGGAGCTCTCGCGCGAGTTCGCCGGGATCGTGGCCGAGGTCCACACCGGGGTTCCGCTCGCGTCGGCGCTGCACTCGCTGTCCCGCGGCCTGCAACTCCCGGCCCTGACCCGGTTCGTCGACCAGGTCACCGGCGCGCTCGATCGAGGGTCGCCCCTCGCCGAGGTGCTGCGCGCCCAGGCACAGGATGCGCGCGAGGCAGCCAAGCGCGGCCTGCTCGAGGTGGCCGGGAAGAAGGAGGTGGCCATGCTCGTGCCCGTGGTCTTCCTCATCCTCCCGATGACCATCCTCTTCGCCGTGTTTCCCGGCATCTTCGTGCTGCAAGCCGGCTTCTGACCACCCCCTGAGCCACATCGACAGAAAGAAGGAGACCATGTCACTACTGAAACGTCGCATCCCGATCCTGTGGCGCGACGAACGCGGCGACGTGCCCGGCTGGGTTCTCATCACGCTCATGACGGCCGGGCTGGTCATGATCATCTGGGGCCTGGCCGGCCCCGGGCTGAGTGGCATCTTCCAGCAGGCGCTCGACCGCGTCAGCGGGTTCTAGCCCTCGGCGATGAAACGGATGCGGCTACGGGCGGCGCTTGCCGGGGATTCGGGATCGGCGGTGGCCGAGTTCGCCATGGTCATCTCGCTCCTCACGGTGCTCACGCTGTCGGTGATGCAGCTCGCGCTCGCCCTGTACATCCGCAACACCGTGCTGGATGCGGCCGCGGAGGGCGCGAGGTTCGCGGCGCTCGCCGACAGCGGCCTCGCCGACGGCGCGGAACGCACCCGCGACCTGATCACCGCAGCTCTCGGCCCGTCGTACGCCACCGACATCCAGGCCGGCTATGGCCGGTTTGCCGGGCATCGCAGCGTGCAGGTGCGGGTCGTCGCGCCCATCCCGCTCCTCGGCCTGCTGGGCATCGACCGCGGGCTGGAGGTGGTGGGGCATGCCGCGCTGGAAACACTGGACTGAGTCTGGAAGCACCGAGACCGGGTCGGCTTCGCTCGAATTCATCACGGCCGGCCTGATCCTGCTGGTGCCCCTCGTCTACCTGGTGGTTGCGATCTCGGCGGTGCAGGGCGGCGCGCTCGCCGTCGAGGGGGTTGCCAGGCAGGCCGCCCGCGTCTACGTTCAGGGTGCGGATGCGGCCGAGGCGCGCGATCGCGCGGTGCGCGCCGTGGAAATCGGCCTCGCGGACTACGGGATCGGGCGGGACGACGCCGAGGTGCGCATCGACTGCGAAGGCGGGACGAACGGCTGCCTGACCAGGCGCAGCGCGGTGACGGTCACGGTGCGAATCCGGGTGGCGCTGCCGCTCGTGCCCGATCTGCTGTCGCTTCGGGGTGCCGCCAGCATCCCGCTCGAGTCGAGCGCGACGCAGACGGTGTCGCGGTTCTGGGGCGCAGGATGAGCGCGCGGGGACCGCGCGGCCTGCGCCTGGCTGACGAGGAAGGTTCGACGCTCCTGCTGACGATCTTCTACGGCTGCCTGGCGCTCGTGCTGATCCTCGTCGTGATGGCGGCGACCTCCCTCTACCTGGAGCGCAAGCGCCTGTTCACGCTCGCGGATGGTGCGGCGCTCGCCGGAGCTGAGTCCTTCGCCCTCGACGACGTCTCTGTGGGCCCTCACGAGGTGCGGCCCGAACTCACGTCGGCCGACGTCGGGGTCGCCGTGCGGGACTACCTGGCCGCGGCGACGCACGCCGGGTTCGTGGACCTCACCGTGAGGCGCGCGGCATCCGTCGATGGGCGAAGCGCCACGGTCACGCTCACCTCGTGGTGGCGTCCGCCGGTGCTCACGCTTGTCTTGCCCTCCGGTGTCCGGCTCGAGGTGACCGCAGTCGCACGCTCGGTGTTCCGGTAGCCAAGTCGTAGAAGCTCTCACGTTCGTGGTGTAAAGTTCTGAAACTTGAAGTCGACGAAGGCTTCTCTTCGGTATCCAGCCAATGCCTGCCTGGGTACACCGACGACATTCGTGTCGTCGCACATCCGGTGCGGTCGCCACCGAGGTGCTTTGGTCCACACCCGCGGCGCACACCCTCTTGTGATTGACCGCGTGAAATATGGATGCATTACTGGAAGCCGGCACGGTTTTGCTGCTCGACTTCGACACCAACCTGCCCTGTGAGGGCGCACACCACGATCGTGGCCTCAGCGGCCACGTGCCGGAAAAGCCCGGCGCGTTCATGGTGATTTCCCCCTGCTGCGGCCCCAAGGTCGTGCAGTGCTCGCCGAGGGTCACCGCCATGCGGGACGCCGGCGTGCTGTACTGCGGCGCCTGCGAAGGCGAGCACCTGACCAGCGAGTACAGCTTCATCCCGTTCGGCGACTAGCCGGCGAACTCACCGGGGCCGGAATGCATCCGCCCCGGTGAGCGTGCCGGTACTGTCGGTAGAGCGCCTCCTTCGGTGCCAAGGAGGAGAACTGTGACTGCGAAGCGGGACCGTTTCGTCGGTGCGGGGGCTCAGCTCGTCACCGAGGTCAGCATCAATTTCGGCTCCTCGCTCGCCGGCCTCGTCATCCCGGTAGTCGGCTCGCCCGTCGTCGTCGCGGCCCGGCAGATCGTGATGGCCTGCACCGTCCTCCCCTTTTACCGCCGGAAGCTCGCCACCCTGGCCTGGCGACGGATGTGGCCGGCCCTGGCGCTCGGGGTTGTGCTCGCGGTGATGAACCTGACGTTCTACGAGTCCGTGCACCTGCTCGGGCTGGGAGTCGCGGCCACGATCGAGTTCCTCGGGCCATTTGCCCTGGCGCTCGCGACCTCCCGGCGCCTGCTCGACTTCATCTGCGCGGGTGCGGCGGCGGGCGGGGTCTTCCTGCTGACCTGGTCTGACGGCACGCTCAACCCCCTCGGAATCGGATTCGCCCTCGCCGCTGCGGCCGCCTGGGCCGGATACATCCTGCTCACCCGGAGGGTGGCCACCGAGTTCCCCGGGCTCGAAGGCATCTCGGTGGCCAGTGTCGTCAGCCTCGCGCTCCTGGTGCCGTTCGCCCTCGCGACCGTCGACTACGCCCGCCTGGACTGGGGCGTGATCGGCCTGCTCCTCGCGATCGGCGCGCTGTCATCGGCATTCCCGTACACGCTCGACACGTTCATCCTGCGACGGATCACGCCGCGCCTGTACGCGGTCATCACGAGCTTCGGCCCCGTGGTTGCGGCCGTGTTCGGGTGGCTCGTGCTGGGGGAGTCGTTCGCGATCCTGCAGCAGATCGCCATCGTCGCGGTGTGCGCCGCCGCTGGGGTCTCGATCGCAACCCAGCGGGAGCGGCCGAGGTCCGACCTCGAACTGACGGCCGTGGCGATCCCGTAGCCCGCTGCGCCTGCAGCTGCGACGGCCTGCGCGTCGCGAAAACAGGAACAGCGGGCGGGATGCTGCGAATTCGTCCTGTGCTCAGTGACGCTCCCGCAATCCGTCCTGTTTTCAGTCCGGGTTTGCCGGCCCTGGTCCTGCCCTAATCGACGACGATGCCGAGGTGGGACGCGAGAATCGGGGCGAGCAGGCTTAGCTGGGAGTCGTCGATGATCGCACCGCGGAGACCGTCGATGCCGTGGATGGCACTGAAGTCGCTCGAGCGCAGGTCGACGTCCGTGAGCCGGGCATTCGCGAGGTCGAGGGTGCCGACGCGGCAGTTGCGCAGTTCGAGTCGCTGCACTGTGGCGCCCCCGAGGTCGAGCTCCTCGATGATGCAGTTGGAGATGAGCACGTCGGTGAGCTGCGAATTGCGCAGGTTCACGAAGCCGAGCTTGCAGCCATCGAGGCGGACGGATCGCATCCCGGCCTCGTACACCTCGACCGAACCGAGCCGGGAGCGTTCGACCCGCACATCACGCCAGGTCGAGCGAGGCGCGGTGAATACCGCCGCGTTGACGTCAAGGAGGAGGCACTCCGACAGGGTCACGCCGCGCAGTTTGGCCTCGTCGAAGGACACGGACTGGAATTCGCATTCGAGGAAGCCGGCGCCGGTGAGGTCCCGTCCGCCCAGGTCGGTTCCGAGGTAGCGCAGACCGTCCAGGCTGTCGCCGGCGCGAAGGGTTGACCCGTCGTCTTCGGCAAGATCGACCAGGTTCACGGGGTCGATCTGAGGGCTGCGCGTGGGACGTCTCGCCACGACTAGGTGGCCGAGACGGGCGCGAGCACGAAAACCGGAATGATCCGCTCCGTCTTTGCCTGGTAGTTGGCGTAGTCGGGGAAGGCCGCGACGGCGCGCTCCCACCATTCGGCCTTCTCCGCTCCGGTCAGCTCCCGCGCGAGCATGTCCTGCTTCCTGGGTCCGTCCTGCAGTTCGACCAGCTGGTGGGCGCGCACGTTCGCATACCAGGCCGGGTTTTTCGGGCTGCCGCCGAGCGACGCGACGACGGCGTAACGACCGTCGTGCTCGACGCGCATGAGCGGCGCCTTGCGCAGCTTGCCCGATTTCGCCCCGACGCTGGTCAGCACGACGACGGGCAACCCTCGGAGGGTCGTTCCCTCCGTGCCGCCGGAGCGTTCGTACAAGTCGACCTGGTCGGAAACCCACCGCGCCGGGCTGGGGCCGTATTCACCGATGAGAGGCATATCCATCACAACGCTTCTTTCTGACCGAGCATTCCGGGCACCCTATCGCCGCGAGCGTGGCCGGTGGGGCACATAGCGCGGGATGTACCGGCCGAGCAACACCGCGCCGACGAGGCCGAGCAGGCCCACCACGCCGCTGGCCACCGACACCGAGGCGAGCGCGGTCAGGCCGGAGACCGCCAGGGGAGCCGCCGCCCCGCCCAGGTCACCGGTGAAGCGCCACGCACCGAGGAACGGCGCCGGATGTGCCTTCGGGGCGAGGTCGGCGCCGAGGGTCATCAGGATGCCGCTGCCGATCCCGTTCGCGAGCGACAGGAACATGGCCACCGCGATGAACCACTCGACGTTGCTGGGCAGATCGTGGGTCACGGCGAGGACCAGATGCCCGACCCCCAGCCCGATCATCGACGGCAGGGCGCTCCAGATGCGCCCGAAGCGGTCCATGATCTGGCCGCTCGCGTAGAACAGGGCAAAGTCGATGCCGCCGGCGATGCCGATGATGAGCGCGGTGTTCGGCTCATTGATCCCGATGCTCACCGCCCAGAGGGGCAGGATGACGGTGCGGCTGGCCCGCATGGCGCCGATCAGCCCAGCGCCGGTGCCGAGTCGGGCGAGCACCCCGCGGTGGTTCCAGATCGTGCGGAAGAGACCGTGGGACTCCTCAGCCGCCAGCTCCTCGCCGGCGCTGCGCATCGAGCCGTCCGGCGCAACGGACAGCTGTGGCGGTCCGAACGTACTCGCCGGGTCCGGAAGCAGTAAAAGCATGGCGGCGGCGCCCATGCAGCAGATGACGAAGACCCAGAATACGGACTGCGTGGTGCCGGTCAGGTAGATGAGTCCGGCCGAAATGAACGGCCCGACGAACCAGCCGGCACGGAAGATGCCGCCGAGGGTGGAGAGCGCCCTGGCCCGATACGCCACCGGAACGTAGCTGGTCATGAAGGCGTGCCTGGCCAGCGCGAAGACGGCGGTGGCGAGCCCGACCAGGAAGATGCCGATCCCGAGAACGAAGGGACTCGGTGCGACGATGCAGATGAGCACGGCGATGATCGTGAGCATGGATGCCCAGATCATCGAGTTGCGCTCGCCGATCCTGGACACCACCCAGCCGCTGGGGATGTCGCCGATCAGCTCGCCCACCATGACCATCGCGGCGATCAGCCCGGCGAGGGCGAGTGAGGCACCCAGGTTGTGGGCGACAATCGGAATCAGCGGGATGATGGCACCTTCGCCGACCGAGAAGAGCAACGTCGGCAGGAACGCTGCGAGTGCGACGGAGCGCAGGCGGAAGGGGCGCTCGGCGTTACTCATGGCTTACCGATGCTACGCCAGCCCGGCCCGGAGCGAAGATCGAGCCGCACAGGCTGCGTGCGGACCGGGCCGGTAGGCTGGGGTTCGACATGATTGAGCTGGATTTCTCGGAGCAGATCGCCGCACTGCGGGCCACGTTTGACGACATCCGGTCGGTGATCGACATCGATCGGCTGCGCACCGACATCGCCGACCTGAGCGAACAGGCCGGGGCACCCGACCTGTGGGACGATACCGACCGCGCCCAGAAGGTCACCAGCGCCCTCAGCCATCGCCAGTCTGAGCTTGCGCGCATCGAAAGCATCGAGTCCCGCCTCGACGACCTCGAGATCATGGTCGAACTCGCCAACGACGAGGGCGACCAGGAGTCCGCCGACGAGGCCGCCGCCGAGCTCGCCGGCCTGCAGAAGGTGCTCGGCGAGCTGGAAGTGCACACGCTCCTCAACGGCGAGTTCGACGAACGCAACGCCGTGATCACCATTCGTGCCGGCGCCGGGGGAGTGGATGCGGCGGACTTCGCCGAGATGCTCCTGCGCATGTACCTGCGCTGGGCCGAGCAGCACGACTACCGCACGAGCGTGCTTGACATCAGCTACGCCGAAGAGGCCGGCATCAAGTCGGCGACCTTCGAGGTGGACGCTCCCTACGCCTTCGGCACGCTGAGCGTCGAGGCCGGAACCCACCGCCTGGTGCGGATGAGCCCGTTCAACTCCGCCGGAAAGCGCCAGACCTCGTTCGCCGCGGTCGAGGTCGTGCCGTTGATCGAGCAGATGGACGTCATCGAGGTCCCCGACAACGACATCCGCATCGACGTTTTCCGGTCGAGCGGACCCGGCGGCCAGTCGGTCAACACGACCGACTCCGCCGTGCGGATCACCCACCTCCCCACGGGTATCGTCGTCAGCTGCCAGAACGAGAAGAGCCAGATCCAGAACCGGGCGGCCGCCATGCGCGTGCTCCAGTCACGACTGCTCCTGCTGCAGCGCGAGCAGGAGGCCGCCACCAAGAAGGAGTTCGCCGGCAACATCACGGCGAGCTGGGGCGACCAGATGCGCAGCTACGTGCTCGCGCCGTACCAAATGGTCAAGGACCTGCGCACCAACTACGAGGTCAACAACCCCACCCAGGTGTTCGACGGCGACCTGGACGGATTCATCGCCGCCGGCATCCGCTGGCGCAAGCAGGCACCCCAGGACTAAGACGACCGTCGACGCCCAGTCGTGCGGTTCGGTATGTCGCAGTCGCGAAATTTCGGATGCGTGCTTAGGCTCACAAGGACATGATTCGCTTTGACCACATCACCAAGAAGTATCCCGGGACGAGCCGGCCCGCCCTGAACTCCATCGACCTGGAGATCCTGCGCGGTGAGTTCGTCTTCCTCGTCGGTGCATCCGGCTCTGGGAAGTCCAGTTGCCTTCGCCTCGTGCTGAAGGAAGAGAAGCCGACCAGCGGCAGCATCCACGTGCTCGGCCAGGACCTGCGCTCGATCTCCAACCGCAAGGTGCCGTACTTCCGCCGCAACCTCGGTGTGGTGTTCCAGGACTTCCGCCTGCTGCCGAACAAGACTGTCTACGACAACGTCGCCTTCAGCCTGCAGGTCATCGGCAAGTCGCGCGGCTTCATTCAGGAGGCCGTGCCCGACACGCTCAAGATGGTGGGGCTGGCCGAGAAGGCGCAGCGTCTGCCGCACGAGCTGTCGGGCGGCGAGCAGCAGCGTGTGGCCATCGCCCGCGCCATCGTGAACAAGCCACAGATCCTCCTCGCCGATGAGCCGACCGGAAACCTCGACCCGACGACCAGCGCCGGAATCATGGCCCTCCTCGCCAGCATCAATGCCGGCGGCACGACCGTGGTCATGGCCACCCACGAGGCCGGCATCGTCGACCAGATGCAGCGCCGGGTGATCGAACTCGCCGGCGGCGAGATCGTGCGCGACGAACGCCAGGGCGGATACGGCGCTACCGCCGCCATCCGAACCTCACAGGGCAGGCGAGCCGCAGGGCCACCGGCCGATGCCCCCCGGGAGCTGGCCCACGCTTTAGCGGCGCCGAACCCGGCAGCCGTCGCGGCCGCGCAGGTGCCGGTGGGAGTGACCGCCGCAGACACCGGGATGCCCGTGCCGCACGTCGAGCCGGAGCGGGTAGCCGAGCCCGAAGGCACCCCAGAGCCGGACCTCGGCCCGGCCATGACCCGCCCGGTGTTGCCGGTGACCCAGCACGACGCTCCGGAGCAGCTCACGCTGGCCGAGAAGCTCGGCCTTCGCGCGCCGGGGGAGAAACCCGACCCCGCCGAGGAACAGACTGTGGGGCCGACCCGATGAGGCTCGGACTGGTGCTCTCCGAGGCGGCCCACGGGCTGCGTCGCAACGCGTCGATGGTCGTCTCCGTCGTTCTCGTGACCTTCATTTCGCTCACCTTCGTGGGCGCCGCCATCCTGATGCAGATGCAAATCGGCCAGATGAAGAACTACTGGTACGAGAAGGCCCAGGTCGGCGTGTACATGTGCACCGCCATTTCACCCGGTGAAACCTGCACCGCCGGTGAGGCCACGAAAGACCAAATCGACGCGGTCAAGACGCAACTCGAATCGCCGACGCTTGCCCCGTTCGTCGACAAGTACTACTTCGAGACCCACGAGCAGGCCTTCAAGAACTTCAAGAAGCAGTTCGCCGGCAATCCGGTGGCCGAGTACGTCACAGCGGACCAGCTCAACCAGACCTTCTGGGTGAATCTGAAGGATCCGTCACAATCCGACGTGCTCGTGGAGAGCCTGTCAGGGGTCGCGGGGGTGGAGAACGTCGCCGACCAACGCAAGTATCTCGATCAGATCTTCTCCGTGCTCAACGCGGCCAGTTACACCGCGATCGGGATCGCCGGGCTCATGCTCGTGGCCGCAGCGCTGCTGATTGCGACGACGATCAGGCTCTCGGCGTTCTCGCGCAGGCGGGAGCTCGGCATCATGCGCCTGGTGGGGGCATCCAACCGGTTCATCCAAACCCCGTTCATCCTGGAAGGCGTGTTCGCGGCGTTGCTCGGTTCGTTGCTCGCGGGCGGCGCGATCGTGGCAATCGTGAACTGGTTCGTGCAGGGCTATCTGGGCGCGCGTCTCAAGGGGTTCTCGCTCGTCGGCATCGACGACGCGCTCGTCGTGCTGCCGATCCTGCTCGTGGTCGGTGCGGTGCTCGCGGCGTTCTCCGCCAACTTCGCCATTACGCGCTATCTCAAGGTCTAGGACTCAACGCCCGAGCCTCCACGTCTGGCGGGCCCCGGGCGGGGCCACGCTAGACTGATGGGCTGCCCGGCGTTCGGCCGGGCATTCAGCACAACCGATCGAGGAGCAAGCCGTGCCCAGGGAAAGTGGCGAGAAGGTCGTAGCGACCAACCGCAAGGCTCGCCACGACTATCTCATCGAGGATACGTTCGAGGCCGGGATGGTCCTGAGCGGCACCGAGGTGAAGTCGCTGCGCGCGGGTCGGGCGTCGCTCGTCGACGGCTATGCGTTCATCGAGTCCGGTGAGGCGTGGCTCGACGCCGTGCACATCCCGGAGTACTCGGGCGGCAGCTGGACCAACCACCCGCCGCGCCGCAAGCGCAAGCTCCTGCTGCACAAGCAGGAGATCGTGAAGATCAGCCACAAGACCAAAGAGGGTGGCTACACTCTCGTCCCGCTCAAGATCTACTTCAAGGATGGCCGGGCAAAGGTCGAGATCGCGGTCGCCAAGGGCAAGAAGGAATACGACAAGCGCCAGGCCCTCCGGGAGCGCCAGGACAAGCGCGAATCCGATCGCGCGATGTCCGCACGCCGAAACCTGGGCGATTAGGAACCACGGGAACGCCCGCGCAGCCCGCCCATGGGTGCGCGTGGGCCGGGCCTCTGGCGCCAGCGTGGAACCCGGCGCATAATCGGAGGAAATCGCTATGTGTCGTCGGCAGACAGGGAGCCCGATCCATGACTGGCTGGAATACGGAGACCCTGGCTCGCTCGGCGGGAGCCGGAGCCGTCACGATCGTGTCCGGTGCGGCTTTCTGCGTCTGCGGGCCGGCCGGCGACATCGAGGCCGATCGACCTCACGGTGTCTTCTTCCAGGACACCCGGATCGTCTCCACCTGGGCCATGTCGATCAATGACGCGCCCGTCGAGCCGCTCTCGGCTTTGACCCCGCAACCGTATCGGGCAGTCTTCGTCGGCCGTGCCGGGCATACTCCCGGCCGCGCGGACACGCCCCTTGTGGTCGAACGTGAGCGACGCGTGGGAAACGGGATGCGTGAAGACATCACGCTCCGCAACTACTCACGGGCGGCCATCGAATGCACGGTCGATTTCGAGATCGAGGCCGACTTCGCGGATGTCTTCGAAGTCAAGGACGGACGGCCGCGCTCGAAATGGGACCAGTCGAGCTGGCACGATGCGGATCGTCTCATGGTCGAGTCGACCTTCAAGAACGAACGCCGCGGCGTCAGCGTGCGCGCCCCCGGCGCCTCCATCACGAACCATCGCCTGACGTACAAAATAGCGGTTCCGGCTCACGGACAGTGGTCGACGAGCATTAATGTGACGCCAATGCTCGCCGGCCAGGAAGTCGCCGTCACGTTTCCAACCGACCAACCGCTGCACGAGTCGGAGCCGGAGCGCAGGTTCGTCGCCTGGCACTCCCGGATTCCCATCGCCACCCTCGAGGACGAGGAGATCGAGGGGGTGATCAACCGCGGTCAGAAAGACCTCGGCTCGCTCCGGATCTTCGACCCGAGTCATCCGGCGCGCGAAGTCGTCGCGGCCGGGGCGCCGTGGTTCATGGCGCTGTTCGGTCGCGACTCGCTCCTCACGTCGCTGATGGCGCTCCCCGTTGACCCGTCGCTGGCGTTGGGAACCCTGCAGACCCTGGCCGATCTGCAGGGGAGCACGGTCACACCCCTGACCGCGGAGGAGCCCGGCCGTATCCTGCACGAGGTCCGCCTCGGGGTGGATGCGACGGTGGCGCTGGGCGGGGGGAACGTGTACTACGGCACCGCGGATGCCACGCCCCTTTTTGTCTTCCTCCTGGGGGAACTGACCCGGTGGGGCCTCGCGACGGAGGAGCTCGCCGCCCTGCTGCCTCACGCCGACCGTGCGCTGGAGTGGATTGACAAGTACGGCGACCGTGATGGCGACGGGTTCGTCGAATACGAACGGACGCACGAACTGGGGCTCGTGAACCAGGGTTGGAAGGATTCCTGGGACGGGATCAATTTCGCCGACGGGACCCTGGCCGAACCGCCGATCGCGCTTTGCGAGGTGCAGGGCTACGTGTACAGCGCCTACATCGCCCGCGCTCTCCTGGCCAAGGCCATCGGTCGCGGCGAGGAGGTGCAGCACTGGGCGGACAAGGCCGCCCGGCTGAAGACCAAATTCAACGAAAGCTTCTGGTTGCCGGATCGCGGGTACTTCGCGATAGCCCTCGACCGTCACAAGCGACCGGTCGACTCGTGCGCCTCCAACATGGGCCACTGCCTGTGGAGTGGAATCGTCGACGAGGACAAGGCGCCGTTCGTTGCCGAGCGGCTCCTGTCGCCGGAGATGTTCACCGGCTGGGGCGTGCGCACGCTGGCCTCGAACATGGGCGCCTACAACCCGGCGAGCTATCACAACGGATCGGTCTGGCCCCACGACAACGCCCTGATTGCCGCTGGCCTGATGAGGTACGGCTTCGTGGAGGAGGCGCAGAAGGTCATCTTCGGAATACTGCAGGCGGCGAACTTCTTCGACGGCCGGCTGCCCGAGCTGTTTTGCGGCTTCGACCGGGCCCTGTACCCGGAGCCGGTGCCATATCCGAACTCGTGCTCCCCGCAGGCGTGGGCGGCGGCGACGCCGTTCTACCTCATCCGCACCCTCCTGCGGTTCGATCCGTGCGTGCCCAGCAATCGCGTGTGGCTGGCTCCCGCGCTGCCGCACGACTTCGGTCACCTGCGCGTTGAGAACGTGCCGCTGGCCGGCTCCCGGGTCTCCATCGAGGTGTCGAAGCAAGGCGTCGTCGTCGCCGGCCTGCGCGATGACCTGATCCTGGAGCGTGAGCCGCGTTCGATCTCGGAAGAAATCCGGGACCTGTGCAGGTGAATGATGCGAATCGGTCTGATCGCCCCGCCCTGGATTCCGGTACCGCCGCCCGCCTACGGCGGAATCGAAGCGGTGGTCGACACCCTGGCGTTGGCGCTCGCGCGGGCCGGCCACGAGGTGCTGCTCGCCGCGTCCGGTGACAGCACGTGCGCCGTGGAACGCGTCCCGGGGTTCCCGCCGTCCGATTTTTCCACCGTGGGGGCGACCCTCCAGGAGCTACGCCATCTCCTCCAGGCGTATCCGGCCATGGCGGGTGTTGACGTCATCCACGATCACACCACGGCAGGGCCGTTCCTTCCACACCGCGGCCTTGCCACGCCCCTGGTCGCGACAGCTCATGGCCCGTTCATCCCGGCCATGCTCGACGTCAGCCGGGCAATGCCCCCGGACGTGTCGATCGTTGCGATCTCGCACAGCCAGGCAGCCACGGCCGACGGGGTGCGGATCGCCCGTGTGATCCACCACGGAATCGATGCGGCGCGGGTGCCCGTCGGGCTGGGGCGTGGTGGGTATGCCTGCTTCCTTGGCCGCATGCATCCGAACAAAGGCGTGCGCGAGGCGATCCAGATCGCTCGCCGCGCCGGGGTTCCGCTGAGGATCGCCGCGAAGATGAGGGAGCCCGTCGAGATGGACTACTTCACCACGATCATCCGCCCCCTCCTGGGCGCGGACACGGAATTCCTGGGTGAGTTGAATGTCTCCGACAAGTACGAGATGCTCGGCGGGGCCATCGCCCTCCTGAACCCGATCCAATGGGACGAGCCGTTCGGCATGGTGATGATCGAGTCGCTCGCCGCCGGAACGCCCGTGGTGGCGACACCCCGCGGGTCGGCGCCGGAGATCATCGACGACGGCTGGACCGGGCTTCTCCGGACCGGGGAACACGAGCTGGCGGAGGCAATCCAGAGGGCGCCAACGCTGGATCGGAACTTGTGCCGTATGGCCGTGGAGGAGCGCTTCAGCGCCGAGCGGATGGCGGCGAAGCACGTGGAGCTCTATTCAACATTGCTTCACCCGGTGCGGGCATAGAACGGCACATACTTGTGTTGTACAGTAAAGGTCGCAGCCGGGTCGCAAGATTGCGGGTGCGAATTTGGAAACTCAACAGCGTGTGACAGCAACATCCTGACCGTCGATTTCGGCGCGCCAGGTGAACATGGGGATGATCGGTTTCGACATTGTTTGCGCAATTGTGAGAAGCGGGTCGAGGATGCAGGGTTATCTCGTAAACGATCTCTGCAAAACAATAAGTGCCAATTCAAAGCGCACTGACTTCGCTCTCGCTGCCTAAGCGAAAGCACTAAAGAAGTCCGCCAGACCGGG
Source organism: Microbacteriaceae bacterium (assembly GCA_036723055.1). Taxonomy (GTDB): domain Bacteria; phylum Actinomycetota; class Actinomycetes; order Actinomycetales; family Microbacteriaceae; genus Cryobacterium. The sequence goes on along the minus strand of DAIMHX010000018.1, from coordinate 29,840 downwards.
AATGCTCTCTACCCGGATCCTGACGCCATTTAGAGAGATTGCTTCTACATTGAGCCGCGGGGTGTAGAGGGACTTAAACGAAGGCTGGGCTCGTCGGAGTAGATGCCAGTGGCAAATTCCGGGGCCGAGTAAAGCGACTTCACTGGATACACCCGTAGAAGGCATATGACCACAGCAGTGGACCGGGGTTCAATTCCCCGCATCTCCACCACCGGTGGCTGTCACACGTTGTTGAAGAAGAAGAGGGTCCGGCGCCGCGAGGTTCCGGGTCCTCTTTTTTGTGCCTTCCAGGCACCGGCGAACAGGGCCTGTTCGATGTCCAGGCCGAGCTCGTTGGGCACGACGGTTGCGAACCAGCGCTCCTCCTTCTGCACGGTCCGGGAGATGGCGCCGTTCTTCATCACTGGCTCACCCCACCGCAGGTCAGCGGTGAGTACGGCGTCGGCAGAGGAGCACTCGCAGCGTTGCAGTCGCAGCTCGAGCCGGCTCGGGTCGTCCGACCGCCGGGGGCCGAGAAGCAGTGCCGATCCCGATGCCAACCCCGTCACGAGTGGCCGCGCGGTCGCTGCCGCCACGCTCGCGGTCCTGTTGACGGAATACCACTCGCCACACACTTCGCAGAACGGGACATCAGCGAAGGTTGCCACGCTGCCGGCCACCGAGTACAGCACGACGACAGCCGCGTCGACGACCACGGCCAGCACTCCGAGGATGCCGAGATGTTCGAACAGCACGGCAGAAAGAACGCGTGACGATTCCCGAACGATTCCGTCCTGAAGCAGCCCGATGAGCGCAAGAGTACCCCACGCCACGACGCCCCCCAGCACACCGAACGTCACCACGACGCCCAGGTTGCGGCACTTTGACGCTCGCGCGACGCTCGCGAGGGTGCGTCCGAAACTCGTACCGAGCAGGAACGGATACCCGAACGCGATGCCCAGCATGACGAGCACGATGCCCGCGGCAAGCGCCACACCGCCGACCGTCCCGACCATGCCCTGCGCCACGAGCCATCCGACAGCCGAACGGCCAAAGCTGCCTGCCCCTTCCGCGAGCCAGTAGGTGAGCCAGCCGCCCCAGTAGCCGACGAACCCGATCACGCTCCCGCCGCCGACCGCCAGGCCGAGCATGATGCCGATCGCGCGCGGGGGGCACGCGCCGCTCAACCGGTACTCGCGGATCCACGCTGCGCGACGTACGTCGGGAAGATCCGGCCTCGGCATGTCGACACCTTCCTTAGCGCCTCACCCGAACTGTAGGCCCGACGGAGCAGCCCGGGAAGTGCATAAAAGGCCCGAAACCGTGAGGATTCGGGCCTTCTATATTGGCGAAGGGGGCCAGAACGCTAGACGCCGGCGCCGGCGAGCCAGAGGTCGGGGCCGAAGATCTCGTAGTGGATCCGCTCGGCCGGCACGCCGGAAGCGAGCGCCTGGGACCGGAGGCTCCGCATGAACGGCAACGGGCCGCAGAGGTAGACCGAGGCGTTGTCGGGGATGGTGACGCCGTCGAGGGACATGAAGCCCTCGTGGGCGCCGTCGCTTGGGATCTCGAGCCACAGCTCCAACTCGGCAGCTTCCAGGAGCGCGACATCTTCGTTCATCTGGTCGCGCAGCGCCCAGCCCTCGAGCTTGCTCTCGGCGTGCAGCACCAGTACCTCGCGCTTGGAGTCGCTCTCCACGAGCGAGCGCAGGATCGACGCGCTGGGCGTGCAGCCGATTCCCGCGGACGCCAGGATGAGCGGGGTGTCGCCCTCTGTGAGCGTGATGTCACCGCACGGGTTGGAGAGGATCAACGTGTCCCCGATCTGCACGTCGCGGTGGAGAGCAGGGGAAACCTCACCGTCGGCATCCAGCTTCGTGGTGAAGACGCGGGTGGTGGCCGTTCCGGCCGAGAGCGAGTACTGGCGCACCTGGCGGATGCCGTCGGGCATTCCAACCGTGACGCTCACGTACTGGCCGGGCAGGGCGGGCGAAACGGGAGTGTCGTCGGCCGGCTCGAGCGTGAAGGTGAGCGCGTCGGTGCCGGCTGCTTCCTTGCCGATGACGACCCACGGGGCCAGCGGCTTGTCGCTCGCGGCGCCGGCGTAGAGGCCCTTCTCGAGCTTGATCAGGGCGTGGGCCATGAGCCAGTAGACCTCGGTCCAGGCGCCGGCGATTTCCGCGGTGATGACGTCGCTGAGTTCGTCGGCGATGGCCTCGAACAGGTACTTGTAGACGACGTCGTACTGCTCCGGCTGGATGTCCAGCGAGACGTGCTTGTGGGCGATGCGGGAGAGCATGGCCTCCGGCGTGGTGTCCGGGTTCTTCACCAGGTGCGTCGCGAAGACGGCTATGCTCCCGGCCAGGGCCTGCTGCTGCGACCCGTTCTTCTGGTTGGAGCGGCTGAAAAGACCGTCGAACAGCTCAGGATGCGCCCCGAACAGCCGGCCGTAGAAGTTCTTCGCAATTGCCGGCATGCGCTCGCCCACGAGGGGGAGAGTGGCTTCAATGAGGGGGAGGGACTGGGTCGAGAGCATACTGTCTCCTTTGTTTCCAAGTGGTCCCTTGAAAGTAGCATTTCAAATGCTTATTTATCGGCAGTTTTCTACACGCCGTAGAAAAAGCTACCGGAGCGACGGGGTCTACGACAGGGCGCGAACGCCCAAGGACACTGGCACGGGGCCCGATGGCCGGCGCTGGGAGAGGACCGAAATCACGGCGCCGTCGAGTTCGGCGTAAAAGGCCTCCCGGGCGCGTCGCAGGGCGAATCGCAGGCCACACCCCTCGTGCAGAGGGCACTTCCCGTCGGGTGTTTCGCAGTCAGCCAGGTCGGTTCGGGTGTCGAGCTGGCGCAGGAGCGAGCCCACCGAGGCCGTCCGTCCCTGCGCGCTGATCCGCACCCCTCCGAAGCGCCCGCGGACAGCCTCGACGAGGCCCAATTCACGGAGCCGGGCGACGGCCTTGCTGACATGGTTGTACGGCGTCGCGACGCCGTCGGAGATGGTGCGCGAGGTGAGCAGTTCACCCTCCGGCGCGGCAGCCAGGAGCATCACGACGCGCAGGCACACATCGGAGAAAGCGTTGATCCTCATGGCTCAACAGTAGGCGGAGAGTCAGCGCGCGGCGCCGGCGAGCGTTCCGGTGACGGCGCCGGCCGGGTCGCCGATCACGCAGGATGCGGCGTGGTCGCCCGCGGTCCAGTCGGGTTCGGTCGGCGTGAAGTAATGGAAGTCCAGCTCAGAGGCGTCGTAGGAAATCCCGGCGAACGCGTCGAACCGGCTTGTGCAGCCGTCCTCCGCGGCCGCGACGACCGCGTCGTCGCCGGGATACGCGTCGCCGGGGATGGTGATCTCAGCGAAGACCTCGTCATCGTGCTTCTCGCTGCAGGGAAGCGTCCGCACTCGGACAGCTCCGCCGGCGGGATCGTTGAGACAGTCGCCCACCCGGAGGTTCGTGACATCCGTCTCGCGGCCCGCGACCGGAGCCGGGCTGCTGACGGTCGTCTCCGGCGCGGGAACAAGGTCGCTGATCATGCTGCAGCCGGAGAGCGCCAGGCCGGCCACGGCCAGGAGAACCGCGGCAATCGGGAGACGTGCGGCGCTGATGAGCATCCTGCGGCGCCTAGCGCGCGGTGGCGTCTGCTGCGCCGCCGCCGAGCGCCTCGAGCGTCGCCTGATGCAGCAGCCCGTTGGTGGCGAGGGCGCTGCCATGCCAGGGGCCCTCCTGCCCGTCGATGGAGGTGAACCGTCCGCCCGCCTCCTGCACGATGGGCACGAGCGCGGCCATGTCGTAGGGCTGGAGGTCGAACTCCCCGGCGATGTCGAGGTGCCCCTCAGCGAGCAGCATGTATGACCACATGTCGCCGTACGCGCGCGTGCGCCAGACCTGGCGGGAGAGGTCGATGAGGGAGTCGAGGCGGCCGGCCTTGTCCCATTGCTGGATGCTGTTGTAGCTAAGGGATGCGTCGGCGAGCGTCGCCACGGCGGAGACCCGCATTTGCGTCGGCGCGGCGTTGGGGTTGTGCTCGTCGCTCATCCAGGCGCCGTTGCCGGTGGTCGCCCACCAGCGCTTGCCGAGCGCGGGGGCGCTGACCACGCCGACGACCGGAACGCCGTCGACGGCCAGAGCAATGAGTGTCGCCCAGATCGGGATTCCGCGCAGGAAGCCGGCGGTGCCGTCGATCGGGTCGATGATCCACTGCCTGGTGCTCGAGCCCTCGGCGCCGAATTCCTCGCCGAGGATTCCGTCGGCGGGTCGTTGTTCAGCGAGCAGGGCGCGGATGGCCTTCTCGACGGCCTGGTCGGCATCCGTCACCGGCGTGCGATCCGGTTTCGTCGTGACCACGAGGTCCATCGCGGTGAACCGCTCGCGGGAGATCGCATCCGCCGCGTCGGCGAGCTGGATCGCGAGTTCAAGGTCGTCGGCCAGGGAGAGGTTTTGGGGCTCGTTCACCCTCCCAAGGATAGTAATTCGGGGGCGACTCTCCGTTGCGCGCGCTCGATTGGCGTGGATCGTGTTTGGGGTGTTATTGTTGGTCTTCGGTTCGGGTTCTCCCCGAACCGAACGTATGCACCTCTAGCTCAATTGGCAGAGCAACTGACTCTTAATCAGTGGGTTCCCGGTTCAAGTCCGGGGGGGTGCACAAGCAAGCCCCGGTCGGATGAAAATCCGGCCGGGGCTTTTCCTTTGCCCACTTCCGTGTGGCCCGAAAATCGGACCGACACAATCGGACGGACAACGAATTCGACGGAGATTTTGTCGGTTCGGGCCGGAAACGTGCGGATATGGGGCATCCGCCCCAAAATCTCCGTCGAATTCGGCGGGGTCGGGCTCGGGCGCGGGCTCGGTTTGGGTGATCGGGCGCCGGGGTTGCGCCCTGAGCGGGGAGCCGCTCCTAGTGCAGGAAGATCTTCGCGATGCTCAGTGCGGCCGGGGTCATCAAGACGATGAAGAGTACGGGCAGGATGCAGAAGATGAGCGGGAAGAGGACCTTCACGGGGACCTTCATTGCCTTCTCCTCGGCGCGCTGCCGGCGCTTGAGGCGCATTTCCCCTGCCTGAACACGCAACACCTGGGCGATCGAAATGCCGTAGACATCGGCCTGGATGACGGACCGGGTGAACCGGCGCAGGTCGGGTGAGGACGTGCGCTCGGCGAGTGCCTGGTAAGCGTCCTTGCGCGAACGGCCCATGCTCATGTCCTGCAGGGTTCGGATCAGCTCTTCGGCGAGCGGACCCTTACCGTTGCTGCCGGCCTTCGCCATGGCGCCTTCGAACCCGAGACCGGCCTCCACCGAGATCGTCATCTGGTCGAGCGTGTCGGCGAGCGCCAACTGGATCTTTTCCTGCCGTTCCAACGCCCGGCTGTAGATGAGCAGGTCAGGGGTGAAGAAGGCCAGAACGGAGACGAATGCTCCGAGCAGAATGCGCAATGTGCCTGGGTCGCCACTGATGAACCAGATGGCGAACAGCACTGCTGCGGTCGCTAGCAGGGGCTTTGCGGTGAGGAGCTTGTCAACGCTCCAGCCGGCCGGGCGACCGGCGAGCACGAGTTGGCGTTCGAGCATGCCTAGGTAGCCTTTCGGCGCGAAATCGCTGGCGGTGCGGGGGGCGGACTTGCGCGCGGCGCCCGACAAGGCGCCCGACAAGGCGCCCG
>DAIMHX010000018.1:6441-24107 GCA_036723055.1 Microbacteriaceae bacterium | reverse complement strand
GGCGCCCGACAAGGCGCCCGACAAGGCGCCCGGCATCGCGCCCGGCACGGTGCCCGACGCACCCCGACCGACGATCTCCCGACGCGGGGTTCGGCCGCCGACGAGGATTCCGATCAGCGCCCCGAACCCGCCGGCTACAGCGACAGAGGCAAGAATTGCGATGAGTGAGGGCATGACGTACTCCTTAGAACTTGACCTTGACGGATGCCATCATCCACAGCGTGCCGACGACCATCAGGACCACCGCGACGCCGAGGGCCACGAAGCCCCAGATGCTGGTGAAGAACCCGGAGAAGTAGTGCGGCTGGCTGAGCAGCAGGAAAAAGAAGACGCCGATGGGCAGTGCGATGAGCACATAGGCCGACATCTTTCCTTCCGCGCTGAGCGCCTTGACCTGGCGCCGGATCTGGTTGCGCTCCCTGATGGTGCTGCCGACCTGGTCGAAAACATCGGAGAGGTTGCCGCCCACCTCGCGGTTGATCGCGATGGCCTGGGCGACCCATTGGAAGTCCTCGCTGTGCATGCGTGTCGCCGTGTTGTCGAGGGCGTCACCCAGGTCGCGACCGATTCGGGTCTCGTTCACGACCCGGGCGAGTTCTTCACCCGTGGGGGATTCCGCCTCCTGGGACACCGCGTCGATGGCACGGAGGAGGCTGTGCCCGGCCCGAAGGCCACCGGCAAGCAGTGCCAGGGAGTCGTCGAGCTGATCGGCGAACTTGGCGCGCCGGCGACTGGTGCGAATCACCAGGAGGATCTTGCCGCCCACCGGAGCAAGCGCCGCGAAGACGATCATCAGCGGGATCCCCCAGATCGTGCCGCTCCCGAGGAAGAGTCCGCAGGCGCCCAGGACGGCGGCGGCGCACGCGACCATGAGGATGAAGGACGAGGGAGCCATTTTCATGCTCGCCGCTTCCAGTTCGACGGCCCCGAACAGAGTATTCCCGCGCTTGCTGATTACCCCGTCAATCGCTCCGACGGTGAGGTCGGTCACCCTCGTCAACGCCGAGATCTCGACCGCGCCGGGGGCCCGACGCCGCGCGAGCGGCACGCGGGGTGCCGGCGGGGCGAGCACCAGGAACACGAGCAGCAGCATCGCGACCAAAGCCAGCACAATACCCGCGTAGAGCACGACGGCGTTCATCGCTGGGTCCGGGTTGTGAGCTGCGCCTGGAAGATCGTGGGCGAGAGCAGGATGCCCATGTCCTGGAAGCGATCGGCGAAACGCGGACGTACTCCCGTCGCCGTGGCATGACCCAGGAAGTGGCCGGCGGGGTCGACGCCCGCGGCGTAATCGAAGACGAAGGCGTCCTGCAGGGTGACGATATCGCCCTCCATGCCCTGGACCTCGGTGATTTGCGTGATGCGCCGCGTGCCGTCCTTGAGTCGGGTGATCTGCACGATCACGTCGACCGCGGATGCGATCTGCTCGCGGATGGCCCGAAGCGGCAGGTCCATGCCGGCCATCAGGACGAGCGTCTCCAGCCTGGCGACCGCGTCACGGGGGGAGTTGGAGTGCACAGTCGAGAGCGATCCTTCATGGCCCGTGTTCATCGCCTGCAGCATGTCCAGGCTCTCGCCGCCGCGGCACTCGCCGATTACGATGCGATCGGGGCGCATCCGGAGGGCGTTGCGCACGAGATCGCGAATTGTGATTTCGCCCTTGCCCTCGATATTTGCCGGACGCGACTCCAGTCGAACCACGTGGTCCTGCTGAAGCTGGAGCTCGACCGCGTCCTCGATCGTGACGATGCGCTCGTCCGCTGGGATGTATCCGGACAACACGTTGAGGAGCGTCGTCTTGCCGGTTCCCGTTCCACCGGACACGATGATGTTCAGGCGTGCGTTCACACACGCCTCCAGCAAATCGGCCATGTCCTGATTCAGGGTGCCGAGCGTGATCAGGTCGGCGACCTTCAGAGGTTCACGCGCGAACTTGCGGATCGTGAGTGCTGAACCGCCGACGGCGAGGGGGGGAATGATCGCGTTGACGCGTGACCCGTCGGCCAGGCGAGCGTCCACCAGGGGCGAGGATTCGTCGATGCGACGGCCGACCTTTGACACTATGCGCTCGATGACCCGCCGCAGCTGATCCTCGCTCCTGAAACTCGAATCGCTTAGGGAGAGCTGCCCGGCGCGTTCCACGAAGATCTTGTCGTATCCGTTCACCATGATCTCGGTGACATCCGGGTCTTCCAGCAGGCGCTCAAGGGGGCCGAAACCCAGCACGTCCGCGTCGATCTCCTTGATCAGGCGCGTGCGCTCCTCCGAACTCAAAGGAACTTTCTCCTCGGTGACGATCTGCAACAGTTCCGCGCGTGCGTAGGACTGGAGCTTCTCCTCGGTCAGGCTCGAGTCGTTCATTCGTGCACCGATGCGCTCGAACAGCTCCTGCGCGGCCCGCTCCTTGAGTTCGGCAAGCGCGTCGTTCTGCTTGGCCGGCGGCGCGGCTGCAGCCTCGGGCAACACCACCGTCGCCGCGGCCGGCGAAATTGAGGCCTCCGGGGTCGGACCCTGAGCGGGCACAAGGACAGGCCCGATGACGCGCGGGGGATTGCGCCTGTCGAGGACGTGGCGTGCAGGGACTCCGCGCGCGGCATCCATGCGTTCGGTCAGTTTCATGCGACAACCTTCTTTCGATTTGCATAGCCTCGTTGAGCGCCGGCCGCTGAGTCGAACCGTGCGACGAGCTCGGCCAGGGCCTTCGCCGCCGGGTCCCGCGACCCGTCCTGGAGAATGGGGACGCCCCGATTCGTCGAAAGCACGATGGCATTTGAGCGGGGGATAGTGACATCCACTGGCACGCCGATGGTCGCCTCGACGTCGCGCTTGGACAGGCCGCTCATCTTGTCGGCGAAGTTAAGCACGACGTGGCGCGAGCTCGGCAGGATGCCAATGCTCGAGAGCACAGCGAGTTCCTTGCGCAGGCCGCGAATGCTTGGCACGGCCATGCTGCACAGCACGACGGCATCCGTCGCCTCGTCGAGCGCGGCCAGCGTGTGCTCGCCCAGTCCCGGTGACGTGTCGATGATGACGTAGCGGAAGATTCCGGTGAGTTGGCGCACGAGGTGGCTGAGCTCTTCGCCGGTCACGTCGTCACCGTCGGCCGGCGACTCTGAGCCGCAGACGACATAGAACCCGCTCGGGTGGGGCGTGAGGAATGTCTTGAGCACCATCAGGTCGCGCGGCGCCAGGTCGCGCACCATATCGGGCATCGTGTGCGCGGGTTCGAGTGCGAGCACCGTGGCGACGTCGCCGAACTGCATGTCAGCGTCCACGAGCACGACGGACATCGGTGCGGCTTTTGCGAGTCCGACCGCGAGGTTGGTCGCGACTGTCGTCTTCCCCAGGCCGCCCTTCGGTGAGACAACGGCGATGATCTGCGGGCGGGTGCCTTCGGGCAGAGGGGCGATCGGCTCGGGCACCGCGGTTTCCACCGCTGCTTCCGCATCGAGCGTTTCGACCTCCGGCTCGAGCAGCCCGAGCGGTTCTATTGATGTCGATTCGGGCGGGAGGATTCCCGCCGTGACGAGCCACGTGTGCAGGCTGCCGAGGAGCTCCATCACGGCGGCGTCGTCGGCCGTCGGGCTGAGCACGGCGTGCACCTCCATGTCGGATACCCAGTCTTCGATCTCCGCATGGTTCTCGTGGATGAGCACGAGGCAGACGCCGGGGAAGCGCTGGTGCAGCCCGGCCGCCAAGCCGTAGGCGTCTTCGTAGCTGAGGAACGGACCGAGGAACACAATCTCCGGTCGGTACTCGTCCTCGACCTGCTCCAGCACGACGTCCGGGCCGAAGGGTAGGAACGCCCCGACCATGGGTGAAAGGTTGCGACCGAGCAAGGCCTGCATTCGCGTCTCATACTCGCGACTGCGACTGATGAGGAGGAGTCTGCTCATTTGAACACGATGCTTCCATCGACCGGGCGGGAACCGCGCTCGTCGGCCTTCTTCGTCTCAAGGGTGAGCCAGACGGTGCCGAACTCCTGGCCCCAAACGACCTTCTCGACGTCGGGCGTCGAGAGGGCCAGGGTCACCATGACAGCGCTCACGGGATCCGTCGGCGCATCCGCTGCAGTCTTGTTCGGCGTGACCACCGTGCCCTGCTGAACGGACACCACGAGAACCTTGTGCAAGGCCTGCTTCGCGGTCTGACGCTCCTCGGTCGAGCCGGCAAGCTTCACCTGGGCGGCGATCACGGCGCCGACGGTGTCGCCGGCCACTATCGTCCCGCCGCCGGACCGCTCCACGGGCAAGGCGATCGTCACGGCCTGCATGCCATCCGGGACGGCAACCGAGCCGCCCGCGAACTTAGCCGCATCGACCCATCGGGAGGAGAGCAGCTGCTCGCCGGGCTTGAGCACAACGTTTGACACCAGCCCGGAGAGTGCCGAGAGTCTGGTGACGCGACCGGGAACGGCCGCGAGGGCAGGGATCTCCTTGGCCGTGATGAGGTTCCCGATTTGCTCGGCCGGCGTGCCACTGGGGATCTCCGTCGTCACGACATAGGCCGTGACGAACTGCGCCCCGTCGGCGGCTCGCGCATCCGCCGTGCGTACGTAGCCGATTAGCACGACCGCGCCTGCCGTGGCGAGGAGGACGGCGAGAATTGCTCCGATGAGTCGAGTTTTCATGATCATTCCCTACTTGGTGAGGCGGACGATGAGGGCGTTGGTTGGAACGCCGCCCAGTTCGAAGGAGCTGTCGACGGAAACCCACTTGTCGAAGTAGCCCTGGATGAATCGATCGTTGCCGCCGTTGCACTTGCACCCGGCGTAGTTGTCGACGTTGACGAACGGCAACTTGTTGCCGCCGGCGAACTTCCAGCCGGTGACCTTGAAGGCGGCGAAGGCGTAGAGGTGGAAAAACCCGGTCGCTCCGGTTCCGGTCGACTCGTCGAAGATCGGGATCAGGATCGTCGATCCCTCCAGAGTGCTGAGGGTCGCGTCGCAGTCAGCGGGCTGGCTGTTGCCTGGCTCGCTCGGCACGGTCGCCGCGTCGAAGTCCACGTAGGCCTCGCACGTTCCGGCGACCTGGGTGAGCCAACCGAATCCGCCCGGGATGTCTCCGCTGGTCGGGTCCTTCTTGCAGGTCTTGTTCTCGTCGTAGAAGATCGTGACCTTGACCCCCGTCAACCCTCCGGATGCCACGAAGTCGCAGTAGGAGAGGGCCAGTGGCAAGACGGCGGGGCCCGAGCCTGGGGGGCCCCACTCGGCTGTGGCCGTAGCACCCACCGTTGTCGAGTCGATGCCGAGGAAGCTGGCGAAGGGGTGGCTGATCGCAGGGGCGTTGGTTCCGGCCACGCGAGTGCTCGTCGTGATGACGACGGTATGCGCGTTCGGGAACGCGGGTGTCATGACGTTTGCGGCGCCGTCGTTGGCGTTGCTGTCGGCGAATGTGGCGGCGATGCCGGCCGGGTTGGTGCACACGGTGTTGTCTGCGCAGTCCTGGGCGACCGCGAGAGCTGCGGAATCCGCGCCGTTCTGCAACTGTGCTCGCTCAACGTACAGTGCGCCAACGTCGAGGGCTATCGCCAGACAGCCGAGGAGGGGCACCAGGAGGATGCCGACGAGCACGGCGGTCGCGCCGCGTTCGGACCTAAGTCGCCGATTCAACCACCACATCGCATGACTCCTTTTCCGGTCAGGGGTAGCGTCGCGCCGAAGAAGCCCGTCATGAGCGACACGCTGTAGTTGATGGTGACGGCCACGGTGCCGCCGGCCGTGCACGAAGCGGGGGTGATCGCGATCTGGCCGGCCGAGACTGCCGGTGTGATCGACGGCGCCGCGGCGATAGCCGCGCTGCGTGCGATGGGCAGGCTATTTTCGACCGCCATGGTCCTGGCACCCTCGCGGGCGGCGTTCGAGAGCGAGATTTGTATGTTGTAGACCCGGCTGAACTCGATGAGTCCGAACACGAGGAGTATGAGAACGGGAAGCACGAGCGCGAACTCAACGGCGGCGGCGCCGCGCTCCCCGCGCCGATAGCGGAAACGCATCATCTGAATGGCCCTTCGGGTGGGCTGGGGAGCGGGAGGGTGAGTGCGACGGCGGCTTCCGGTTGTCCGGACGCCGCCGCCCGTACTCGAGTTCAGTGGAGCGGTTAGAGACTGCCGGCAACGCCGTTGAACATGGTGCTGAGGTTGGTACCGATCAGGGCAACGGCGCCGATGATGACGACCGCGATGAGCGAGACCATCAGTCCGTACTCGACCGCGGTGGCGCCTTCCTCCTCGGTGCGCATGCTGTTGATCAGGGCCTGGACCTTGGTGTAGAACTTCATGTCGGGTTTTCCGTTCTGTGAACAGCCGGCCGGGGTGGCCGAGCGAGTGAACGAAAAGCTATTCCGGTTGAGCAATCCTCAGCATCACCCAGTATGGGTGCCACCCATCCGGGGGTGATTGAGAGAATGCTGGGCGTAATGGTCTGAGGGCATGCCAGAGGCTCGTGACCTGTTTCGGCCACGAGTGAAGGGCGCTATCGGGATCAGGGCCAGTTGTCGATGACCGTGGTGAACAGGCCGGTGACGGCCGCTCCGAAGAGCGTCACAGAGCCGAAGATTGCGGCTGCGATGAAGGCGACCATGATGGCGTACTCGACCGCTGTGGCGCCGCGTTCGCGGTTATTTGCGCCGTCGAGGCGCTTGGACATTGTTTCGAAAATTGTGCGCACGTGTGGTCCCTTGTGAGTTCGGGTATCGCCGGGAGAGAGGCCAACATACCGCCTGGGATTCGCGTGCCTCGACCCCCCGCTCGGGGGCTCTCAGCCCGGGGGTCACAGCGTCGTGAGCAGGATGGCGATGAACGCACCCACGAGCATCGACGGCCCGAACGGGAGCGAGCCGCGCAGCGTGACCTTGCGAAGGGCGAGCGCGATCAGGGAGACGACGCTGCCGACCAGGAAGCCCGCGAGGAGACCGACGAGCCACGAGTTCCAGCCGAGGTAGCCCAGGCTGAGGCCGATCACGGCGGCGAGCTTCACGTCTCCCATGCCGATGCCGCTCGGCGAGATGAGCGCGAGCGCGAGGTACGCGGCGAAGAGGGCGACGGCACCGAGGAGCGCGCCGAGCAGTGCCGGCCAGTCGTTGCCGACGGTGGCCGCGAAGAGCAGCGCCACGGCAACGATGGCCGCCGTCGGGAGCACAACCGCGTTCGGCAGCCGCCGCTCCACGAGATCGACGATGCTGAGCACGACGGATGCCGCTGCCAGCAGCAGGTACGCGGGAAGCTCCGGACCCAGGCCGAAGGCGAGGGTGACACCTGCGAACAACGCGGCCAACGCGACGCCGGCCGCAATGCGGGTCTTCCACCCCAGTTGTCGGGGGAGTCGCAGCATCCGTTGGGAGAGCAGGGTGAGCGGCACGCCGAGGCCAAGCCCGGCAATCCCGGCCAGAATTGCCGGCAGCGCTACGGAATCCATTGGGCTGATTCTGTCGCACCGGCTCTCGACGCGCACGCCCCATTTCGGGCGACGGGCAAGAAACACGGCCCAGTCAGCCCGCGGTCTTCCAGGTGTATTCGTTCTCCGGGCGCCCCGGCGTTCCGTAGCGGGGCGAGCGCAGAACGGTTCCCGCGTCGGCGAGGTATTCCAGGTAACGCCTTGCGGTCACCCGGGAGATGCCGAGCTGTTCCATGACCTCGCTCGCCGAAACCGGTCCTCCCTGCCCCCGGAGGAACTCGATCACGGCGCCGAGGGTGCCCTCGGCGAGACCCTTGGGCCGGGGGATTTCGGTGCGCGTGCGCAGGCTCGCGAAGGCAAGGTCCACACCCAGCTGGCTGGTCACGGCCGCCTGTGAGCCCAGCTGCCGGTTGAAATCCCGGTAGTTCGCCATCTTTTCGGCGAAGGTCGCGTAGGTGAACGGTTTGATCAGGTACTGCACCGCGCCGGCCGCGATGGCACCGCGCACGATCTGAAGTTCACGCACGGCCGTGATGGCGATGATGTCGGTGGTCAGTCCGGCGGCCCGGATGCGGCGGCTGACGTCGAGGCCGTGCAGGTCCGGCAGGTTCATGTCCATGAGCACCAGGTCGATCGGGCTCCCGGCCGCGGCGGCCTCCGCAAGCAGCCGCAGGGCGGCGTGGCCGGTCCGGGCCGTCCCGGCGTGCACGAACCCGTCGAGCCGGCCGACGTAGGCGGCGTGGGCGTCGGCGGCCACGGGCTCGTCCTCGACCACGAGTACGCGGATGTCGGCATCAGGCATGCTGGACGTCCTTGTCGGCGGCCCCGCCGGCGGAATCGTCCCGGTTCGGCGCGCCGTGGGCCGGCTGTGCCGGAATCGTGACCGTGAAGACCGCCCCAGTGCGGCGACCGATGGTGAGGGTCCCGCCCAGGCGGGCAACGACCTGCCGCACGAGCGCCAGCCCCAGCCCGCGACCGTAAACGCCGGGGTCTTTGGTGCTGTAGCCCGATCGGAGCACGTCGGCCACGGCATCCGGGTCGACGCCCGGCCCGCTGTCCGCGACTTCGATGACCACGGAATCCGCGCTCGATTCGACGACGAGATCCACCCGACGCGGCGCTTCACCGGATGCCGCGGCGTCGAGGGCGTTGTCGACGAGGTTTCCGAGCACGGTGACCAGGTCCTGCACGGAGAGCCCGGACTCGGCGAAGTTGCCCGACGCCTCAACCGTCAGGGCCACGCCCAGTTCGTTGGCCTGCGCCGACTTGCCCATGAGGAGTGCGCTGATGATCGGCTCGTCGACGGAATTGACCATGTCGTCGGTCAGCTGCTGGCTGAGTTCGAGGTCTTTAGTGGCGAAGTCCAGGGCCTCCGGGGTCCGGCCGAGCTCCATCAGCGACACGATCGTGTGCAGCCGGTTGGAATGCTCGTGGGTCTGCGCGCGGAGCGCATCCGACAGGGTGCGCATGGACTGAAGTTCGCTGCCCAGGGTCTGCAGGTCGGTGTGGTCCCTGATCGTGGCGACGGAGCCCATCGGCGCGGCCTTGCCGCGGCCGCCCGACGAGGAGGCGACAGCGGGCTGCTGGTTGACCACGAGGACCCGCGAGTCGGTCAGGTGGATCTCGTCGACGGCCGGGCGGCCGCTTCGTAGCAGCGCTCCCAGGCTCGGCGGCAGGTCGAGTTCCCGAAGGGTTGGGGCGCCGGCAGCGGCGGACTGTTCCGGCGGCCGCACCGGGATCCCCAGCAGCCGCGCCGCCTGGTCGTTGTAGAGCACGAGCTCTCCCTGCGGGTCGACGAGCACGAGCCCCTCCCGCACGGAATGCAGCACGGAGTCGTAGTAGACGAACAGCTGGGCGAGCTGCTCCGGGCCCCAGCCGAGGGTGACCCGGCGCAGGTAGCGCCCGAGCAGCCAGGATGCAATGGATCCGGCCGCCAGCAGGGCCAGTGCGATCCCGAGCACCGCCGGGAGGCGCGCGTTCAGCGCAATGCTGAGGTTGCTGGTCTTCACGCCCGCGGCCACGAGCGCGGTGACATTTCCCTCGGCGTCGGTGACCGGAACCACGGCACGCACCGACGGCCCCAGCGTGCCCGTGTGCACCTCGGTGAACGGATGCCCGGCCAGCGCCGGTCCGATGTCGCCGATGTAGGGCTTGCCGATTTCCGCTGCCGTCGGATGGGTCCAGCGGGTGCGGTCAGGGGCCATGATGGTGACGAAATCGAGCCCCGCATCAGCGGTGACCCGCACGGCGTAGGGCTGGAGGATGTGGCTCGGATCGGCCGATCGGCCGGCCTCGAGCACCAGGGGATTGTCGGCGATCGCGCTGGCGACGCTGAGCAGCCGGCTCTCGGTTTCCGCGTAGCCGCGGTCCCTGGCGTCAACGAAGGATGCGGTGCCGACGAATGCCGTGAGCACGAGGATGAAGAGGGCATGGGCAAGGAAGAGCCGGCGCGCGATGCTCCATCCGTGGGTCATTTCATCCGCCTTCCGAACGGGCCGTGTACAAACACCGAGCCGTGAACAATATGACCGCAAGAGTGACGGCCGGCGCAGCGTGCATGAGTGTGGAACCCACAACGGATCATCAAGCGCCCGCCCTGGGCCCCGTTTCCAGCCTAGACAAAGGAGTCTGACATGGCATCATTGCCGCTCGCCCGCGCTGTGAAATCAAGGCGTTTCGACAAATCCCATTACCTGTACATGGCGGTCATTGCCGCTGTGGGGCTCGGCATCGTCGTGGGCCTGGTGTTCGGCGGCCCGGACGGCTTCGCCATCACCCTCAAGCCGCTGGGGGACGTGTTCGTCCTGCTCATCAAGATGATGATCGCGCCGATCATCTTCTGCACGATCGTCCTGGGCATCGGGTCGATCGCCAAGGCCGCCACCGTCGGCAAGATCGGCGGCCTGGCGCTCGGATACTTCCTCATCATGTCGACCTTCGCGCTGGCAATCGGCCTGATTGTGGGCAACCTCATCCACCCGGGCGAGGGCCTCAACCTCAAGGACGCCACCTACGCGGCCGATGCACCGGCGGACACCCAGGCCTTCCTGCTCGGGGTCGTTCCGACCACGCTGTTCTCCTCGCTGACCTCCGGCAACATCCTGCAGACCCTGCTCGTGGCACTGGTGGCCGGCTTTGCCCTACAGAAGATGGGGCCGGCCGGGCTGCCGATCCTCAAGGGCATCGCGCACATCCAGGCCCTCGTGTTCCGCATCCTGGTCATGGTCATGTGGCTCGCTCCCATCGGCGCGTTCGGCGCCATCGCCGCCGTCGTCGGCGCCACCGGCATTCAGGCCGTGATCAGCCTCTTCTCGCTCATGGCTGCCTTCTACCTGACCTGCGCGATCTTCATCGTCGTCATCCTCGGCGGCCTGCTCAAACTGGCCACCGGGATCAACATCTTCAAGCTGATGCGCTACCTGGGCCGCGAGTACCTGCTCATCTTCTCCACCTCGTCCTCCGAGGCTGCGCTGCCCCGCCTGATCGCCAAGATGGAGCACCTGGGCGTCTCGAAGCCGGTCGTCGGCGTCACGGTTCCCACCGGCTACTCGTTCAACCTCGACGGCACCGCCATCTACCTGACCATGGCGTCGCTGTTCATCGCGTCGGCGCTCGGCCAGCCGCTGCAGCTCGGCGAGCAGATCGGCCTGCTCGTCTTCATGATCATCGCGTCCAAGGGAGCCGCGGGCGTCACCGGCGCCGGGCTTGCTACCCTCGCCGGCGGCCTGCAGGCCCACGCCCCGCAGCTGGTGGGCGGCGTCGGGTTCATCGTCGGCATCGACCGGTTCATGTCTGAGGCCCGCGCGCTGACGAACTTCACCGGCAATGCGGTCGCCACCGTCTTGATCGGATCCTGGACCAGGCAGATCGACCGCGCCCAGGTCGACCGGGTGCTCGACCGGCTGGAGCCGTTCGACGAGTCGACGATGCTGGCTCACCACGGCTTCGAGAGCCCGGTCGAGGAGACCAGGCAGCCGGTCACCGTCGGCGCCTGAGTCGACTCCACATTCCCCGGGGAACGCGGGGGCAGATGCCGTCTGGGAAGAACTCTTCCCAGGCGGCATACTCGCGTTCCACCCCCAATTCAGGGGGCGTGCTAGAGTTAGCGACGGTCTTACGACCCTTCACCAGGACGCGATCACGCAGCCGACAGCCCCAAGGGGACGGCCGTGAACGTACGGTGAGGCTCTGACGGATGCGATCCCATGGTCGTTCCAGCCCCGCCCTGATCGGCGCTGTGGCCGGTCACGCCTGCCCGTCCGACAAGAGCCAGCACCCAACGCAGGGGCCGCCACAAGCGGCCTTTCTTGGCGTGCGCCGGAGAATACGTGACCGAAACAATTGCCGTTAAGGCAGATCGACTGTACAAGGCGTTCGGGCGCCGCCCGACCGAAATGGTCAAGAAGCTCGCAGCAGGGGCCAGCCGCTCCGAGGTTGCCTCCCTGGGCACCGCCGCCGTCATTGACGCGTCGTTCGAGGTCAAGCGCGGGGAGATCTTCGTCGTCATGGGCCTCTCCGGATCGGGCAAGTCCACGCTCATCCGGATGCTCAATGGCCTTCTCGATGCCACATCCGGCACCGTCACGGTCGCCGGCAAACCCATCACGGGTATCCCGGCTGCGCAACTGCGGGAGGTTCGGCGCAGCAGCATCTCCATGGTTTTCCAGCACTTCGCGCTGCTGCCCCACCGCACCGTCATCGACAACGTCGCCTACGGCCTCGAGGTGCAGGGGATGGGCCGCGAAGAGCGCCTGGAACGCGCCCGCACCATCATCCGCCTGGTCGGACTCGACGGCTGGGCCGACAGCCTGCCCTCCGAGCTTTCCGGCGGAATGCAGCAGCGCGTCGGCCTCGGCCGTGCGCTCGCCGCAGACACCGACGTGCTGCTGATGGACGAGGCCTTCTCGGCGCTCGACCCGCTGATCCGCCGCGAGATGCAGGAGCAGCTCATCGAGCTGCAGGCCGAACTCGGCAAGACCATCATCTTCATCACCCACGACCTCAACGAGGCCATGTTCCTCGGCGACCGGATCGCGGTCATGCGCGACGGCCGGATCGTGCAGATCGGCACACCCGAAGAGATCCTCACCGATCCGGCCAACGACTACGTCGCCCAGTTCGTGCAGGATGTCGACCGGGCCCGTGTGCTTACGGCCTCCAGTGTCATGGAGCCCGTGCGCAGCGTCGTGACGATCACCGCCGGGCCGCGTGCGGCACTGCGCACGATGCGTGACCTGCAAACCTCCGCGGCCTTCGTGCTCAACCGCGACCGCAGCTTCGCCGGCGTCGTGCGCGACCGGGATGTGCTCCGCCTGGTCAAGGCGGGGGACACCGACCTGCGCGCCATCATCCGCGACACCGCCACGGCCGTCACGCCGGACACGCCGTTGGTCGACCTGGTCGAACCGTCGGTCGAGAGCGACCTGCCCATCGCCGTCGTGGACGAAAAGAAGCGTCTGATCGGGGTCATCCCGCGCGTCACGCTTCTCGCCGCAATCGGCAACGTCACCACCAACACGGGCGAACTGCCCGTCGTCGAACCGGCTGCGACGATCTCCGTCAGCCTGATTACCGAGACCCTGCGCGAAACCGCGCTGGAAGGGGCACAGCTGTGAACGACTTCCGCATTCCCCTCGGCACCTGGGTGGACGGCTTCATCGGCTGGGTCACCGACACCTTCGGCTTCCTCTTCGATTTCATCCGCGCCGTGTTCAACGGCGCCTATGAGGGCGTCGACTTCCTGCTCGTGTCGCCGCCCTTCTGGGCGATCATCGTCATCGCCGCCGCGCTGGCGTTCGCGATCCGCGGCTGGAAATTCGCGCTGGGAACCATCGTTGGGCTGACCCTGATCCTGGGCGTCGACCAGTGGGAAAACGCGATGGACACCCTCGCCCTGGTGCTGGTCGCGAGCCTCCTCGCGATTGCCTTCAGCGTTCCGCTGGGCATCCTGGCGGCGAAATCCTCCACCGCCTCGAGCATCATCCGGCCGGTCCTCGACTTCATGCAGACCATGCCGGCCTTCGTCTACCTGATCCCCGCGCTCATCCTGTTCCGGGTCGGCGTCGTGCCCGGAATCGTGGCGACCATCATCTTCGCGATGGCACCCTGCGTGCGCCTGACCGAGCTGGGCATCCGCGGAGTCGACCACGAGGTCGTCGAAGCCGGGCAGGCGTTCGGAGCGTCGCCGTGGCGCATCCTGCGTCAGATCCAGCTGCCGCTCGCCATGCCGACCATCATGGCCGGCATCAACCAGGTCATCATGCTCTCCCTGTCGATGGTCGTCATCGCCGGCATGGTCGGCGCCGGCGGCCTGGGCGCAGAGGTTGTCGCCAGCCTCAACCGCATCGACGTCGCCCTCGGCTTCGAAGCCGGTCTCGCCGTCGTGATCCTCGCGATCTACCTGGACCGCCTGACCGCGGCCCTCGGCCAGGGCGACACGCCCCTGTCCCGTTTTCTCGGCGCGCGCAAACGCCGCACCCAGCAGGCCCAGCAGGCCCTGGCGGCCTGACTCGCATTCTTCGCCCCCGTCACCCACAGGTGACACGAAAGGAAGACCAATGAAGAAACGTTCACTCTCCATCATCGCCACCGGAGCCGTCGCGCTCCTCGCCCTGACCGGCTGCGGAAACGCTGACGCGGCCGTCGGCCATGGCAACACAGACAAGAAGGACCTCACCCTCGCCGTGTTCAACGGCTGGGACGAAGGCATCGCCGCCTCCGAGCTGTGGAAGGCCATCCTCGACAAGAAGGGCTACAACGTCAAGCTCGAGGACGCGGATGTCGCACCCGTCTTCTCCGGCCTGTCGACCGGTGACTACGACCTCACCATGGACGTCTGGCTGCCCGACACCCACGCCTCCTACCTCAAGGAGTACGGCAAGGACATCACCGACCTTGGCGCCTGGAACGACAAGGCCAAGCTCACCATTGCGGTGAACAAGGATGCCCCGATCGACTCCCTCGACGAGTTGGCCGCGAACGCCGACAAATTCGGGAACCGCATCGTGGGCATCGAGCCGGGCGCCGGCCTGACCACGGCCGTCACCGACAAGGTGATCCCGGCCTATGGCCTCAAGAAGATGAAGTTCCAGACCTCGTCGACAGCGGCCATGCTCACCGAGCTCACCGCCGCGACGGATGCCGGCGAGAACATCGCCGTCACCCTGTGGCAGCCGCACTGGGCCTACAGCGCTTTGCCGATCAAGACGCTCGAGGACCCGAAGGGCACCCTCGCGAACGTGGAGAGCATCCACGCGTTCGGCAAGAAGGACTTCACCAAGGACTTCCCGCAGGCTGCCAAGTGGCTCAAGGGCTCCAAGATGGACCTCGACAAGCTGCAGTCGCTCGAGGACGCCATGTTCATCAAGTACGACGGCCACGACTACGGCCCCGTCGTCCAGAAGTGGATCAAGCAGAACCAGGAATACGTGGACTCGCTGACCAGCTAGTCCCACGTTCCCTCCGGAAGGCCCGCGTCCCTTGGACGCGGGCCTTTCCTGTTCCCGCTGGTGGGCTGTGCGAAGGTGCGCCATTCTTAGGCCATGCCGGATGTCGTCGCGCCAGAGTCGCTCGCCGGTTCCGCCCGCCGCGCGGCGGACCAGGTTCTGGTGGACCTGGACTCCGGCTCGGCCGGGTTGACCAGCGAGGAGGCCGCCCGACGCCTGGCGCGGCTGGGCCCGAACGCGGTCAGGACGCACAAGGCCAGCGGGTGGTCGGTGCTGGCCCGGCAGCTGCGCAGCCCCATCCTGATCCTGCTCATCGTCACCGCGGCCGTGTCGCTGTTCCTGGGCGACTTCACCAACTCGATCGTCATCGGCGTGATCCTCCTCGTCAGCGTCGGTCTGGGCTTCAGCAACGAATTCCGTGCGGAGCTCGCGGCCGAGGCGCTGCACTCCCGGGTGACGCACCGTGCGGTCGTCGTTCGGGACGGCAGCGCCCGGCAAATCGACGTCGTCGCCCTGGTGCCCGGTGACGTCGTGCACCTCGGGCTGGGCGCGATCGTACCGGCGGACATCCGGCTGTTGAGCAGCGAGGACCTGCTCTGCGACGAAAGCATCCTCACCGGGGAGTCGCTCCCGGTCAGTAAGGACCCCGCGCCGACGCCCGCTGGTGCGGGGCTCGGCGACCTGACCTCGTGCATCTTGATGGGAACCGTCATCCAGGCCGGCAGTTGTGTCGGCGTCGTCGTCGCCACGGGAGGCCGGGCCGAATTCGGCCGCATCGCCCTGGGGCTGGGGGAGCAGCAGCCGCAGACCGAATTTCAGCTTGGGCTGCGACGGTTCTCCATCCTCCTGCTTCAGGTTGCCATCGGCCTGACCTCGCTGATCTTCGTTGCCAACCTGCTGCTGCAGCGCCCGCTGCTCGAATCCCTCCTGTTCTCCCTGGCGATCGCGGTCGGCATTACGCCCCAGCTGCTCCCGGCCGTGGTCAGCACCAGCCTCGCGACGGGCACGAGGCAGCTCGCCCGACGCAAGGTGCTCGTCAAGCGACTGGTCTGCATCGAAGACCTGGGCGACATGGACGTGCTCGTCACGGACAAGACCGGAACGCTCACCGAGGGCCGCATCCGGTTCACCGGGGCCCTGCCCGTCGGGCCGGATGCCTCGGCAGAGGACGTGTATGTGCTGGGGCTCCTCGCCACCGAGGCCGACTACGCGCAGGGCCGTGTGCCGGACATGGGGCAGAACCCCCTCGACGCGGCGCTCTGGGAGTCCCCGCAGGTCACGGCGTTCCAGGCGGCCCGCTACGAGCGCCTCGACGTCATCCCCTTTGACCACCAGCGGCGGATGACCAGCGTCCTGGTGCGGGATGGCTCCGGCTCGCCGCGCCTGGTGACCAAAGGTGCCCCGGAGGATGTGCTCCGCAGCTGCGTTGGCACGTCGTCCCCGGCGCAGGCGCTGCTGGAAGAACAATTCGACGCCGGCGCCCGGGTGATCGCGGTTGCCACCCGTCCGGCCGACGGGCTGCGCGCAATCCACCCGGCCGACGAGAAGAACCTGGTCCTCGCCGGATTCCTCGTCTTCCTTGATCCGCCCAAGGCCAACGCCAGGGAATCGCTGGACCGCCTGGAGGCGCTGGGAATCACGGTGAAGATCGCCACCGGGGACAATGCGAAGGTGGCGGAGAAGGTCTGCGCGGATCTCGATGTTCTTTCCGGCGGCACCCTCACCGGAACGGAGGTCGACGCGCTGTCGGATTTCGACCTCGGCGCCGCTGCAGAGGAGGCCAGCATTTTCGCCCGGGTCACCCCGGAGCAGAAGGCACGGATCGTGCGGGTGCTGCGGGAGAGCGGACGAGCCGTCGGATTCATGGGTGACGGCGTCAACGACGCCCTGGCGCTGCACGACGCTGACATCGGCATCTCCGTGGACAGCGCCACGGATGTCGCCAAGGATGCCGCCGACGTTGTCCTCCTCGATAAGGACCTCGGCGTCCTCGCGGACGGCGTGATGGAGGGGCGGCGGATCTTCGCGAACACGATCAAGTACGTGCTCATGGGCACGTCGAGCAACTTCGGCAACATGTTCAGCGCCGCGACGGCATCCGTCGTCCTGAGCTTCCTGCCGATGCTGCCCGGCCAGATCCTGCTCAACAACCTGCTCTACGACACCGGGCAGCTCGCCATTCCCGGCGACCACGTCGATGAGGAGCAGCTTCGCGCGCCGGCGCACTGGAACATCGGTTTCATTCGGCGCTTCATGTTCCTGTTCGGCCCGATCAGCTCCCTCTTCGATTTCGCGACCTTCGCCCTGATGCTGTTTGCCTTTCACGCAGTGCCAGGCGAATTCCGGGCGGGTTGGTTCATCGAGTCGCTCGCCACGCAGACCCTGATCATCTTCGCCATCCGAACCCGCCGCGTGCCGTTCCTGCGCAGCCGCCCCTCGGCCGGCCTCACCGCGGCCGCCCTCGGCGTGGTGGCCGTCGGGGTCTCCCTGCCGTTCTCGCCGCTGGCGGGCGTGTTGGGCTTCGACCCGATGCCGGTGCCGTTCTTCCTGGCGTTGCTGGCGATGCTCGTGATCTACATGGTCCTCGTGGAGGTGGCCAAGCAGTGGTTCTTCGCCCGCCCGGTGCAGAGAGCCCCAGCGCCCCGGCGGCGGAGGCCGGAGCATCACATTGCCCGGCGGGCCGCGCGGTTCAGTATTACCGCCCCCGTTCCCGTAATCGGTCGGAGGCGTCGCCGGCATCGGCTCGCGAGCGTCACACGGAGGCTCTGAACGGATTGGCTCCCAGGGCTAAGGCCTGACCGACACCGGCTAAGGCCTGACCGACACCG
>DAIMHX010000018.1:0-6341 GCA_036723055.1 Microbacteriaceae bacterium | reverse complement strand
GGCTAAGGCCTGACCGACACCGGCTAAGGCCTGACCGACACCGCGATCGCGCCGGCCCAGGCGGCGGCTTTGTCCACCTCTCCGTGGGCCAGAGGACCTTGCCGGCCATCAACGATGAACCCGTGCGGCCTGGCCACGATCCGGGCACCGGCCTTTTCCAGGGCGTGGGAGATCTTCCCTGCCGCGTCACCGTGGATGAACAACCTCACCCGGGTGTCGAACGCCGCCGCCTTGACGCCGCGAAGCGTCCCCTCGCCCAGGTTGGCCAGGAATGCCTGCATTCTCTCCGACGGTTTCCAGCCGATGATCGGGCTTCCGACGACGAGCAGGTCGACGCCGGCCAGGCTGAACGGGTCAAGCCCGGCAACGGACACGGCAGCGGTCCCGAGTTTCGCGGCGATGGTGTCGGCGATGATCTTCGTGTTGCCGTAGTTCGAGTCAAAGAGCACGAGTGAACTCATGGGTGTCCTCCTGCAAGCCCGTTCGGGCGGATTCTGGAACGACCATTGTGCCCCGTCATCGCGCACCCATCAAGGGCAACCGTGTTGGCCCTGAGGGGTCGCAAATCGACCTTCAACGGCCGAATAAGGGTCGATTTGCGACCCCTCGCGAGGACGCGAGCGCAGGGTCGAGCGAACGCCGGCCGGGCGGACTTCGCAATCAGTCGTCGAGGCCGCGGGCGACGAGGGCCTCGCCGAGCGCGTCGGCCGCATACAACGAACGCACAACCACCGGCGCCGCCAGCGACATAAGGGAACCGCGGGAGCCGCGGGCCTTCCGTGCCTCCATGACCTCGGAGACGATCTCGGTGACGAGTGGAATGCAGCGGATGGTCAGCGCGACGAGGAGGCCGACCCGATCGGCGTCGATCCAGCGTCCGAACGGTCGGAGCAGCCTTTCGAAGGCCTCCAGCACGGCGGTGACGGTCGTCGTGAGCGTGAACAGGGCGGCGAGGGCGACCGCGAAGACGAGGCGGCCGGCCATGAGTCCGGCGTCCAGCCAGCCGGAGAGCAGCCCCTGGATGGGCGCCGCGATCAGGAGCATCCAGAGAATCGGCACGACCTGCCGTGCCGCGGCCCTCGCCGGCACGCGGGCGATGACGAAGAGCGCGACCACCGCACCAAGGGCCACCCCGAGCTGCGCCGGCTCCCGCAGCGCCCCCGCGACGGCCACGGCCACGGAGAGCAGAAGCAACTTCAATAGCGTCGGGGCCCGATGCACGATCGAGCGGCCGGGGAGGTACAGGCCGATCATGCGAGCAGTGCGCGGTAGGACGCCAGGGCGGCTTCGGGGGCGTCGTCCGCGACGACCTGGCCGTCTTCGATCACGATCACGCGGTCGAAGCCCTCGAGCAATTCGAACTGGTGCGTGACCACGACGACCTGCTGGCTCAACGTCTGCAGCAGCTCCCTGATCCGGCGGGCGTTTCGTGCGTCAAGCAGCGTGGTCGGTTCATCCGCGACGACGACCTGCGGCTCGGCGACGAGCACGGCCGCCATAGCGAGCAACTGCTTCTGCCCGCCGGAAAGAAGATGCGCCGGATGCTCCGCGTGGCCGGTCAGCCCGAACCGTTCGAGCGCGACCGCCGTACGTTCGGCGATTTCGCCCTTGCTCAGGCCACGCCGGCGCAGGGTGAAGGCGACGTCCTCCTGCACGGTCGGCATCACGATCTGGTTGTCGGGGTTGGTGAAGATGAACCCCACCCTCCGGCGCACCTCTCGGGCGTTCCGGCCGACATCGAGGCCGTCAACGGTCACGGTCCCGCTGCTCGGCGAGACCAGGCCATTGATCATCCGCACCAGCGTCGACTTCCCTGAGCCGTTGGCACCGACAATTCCGATCCGGTGTTCGGTGAGTTCCAGACGGATGTCCCGCAGCACGTGGCGTTCGCCGAAGGCGTGCGAGACAGCGTCGAAGGTGATTCGGCTCATCGCGCGGCTAGTCGACGGACGTGGGGACCGCAGCCGGTGTCGAACGTCGGCGCGCGGGGATGAGGCCGGGGTAGGCCTTGTGCACCTGCCGCGCGACGAGCACCGTCACGATCACCTTGAGCAGGTCGCCGGGCAGGAACACGGCGCTGCCGGCGAGGGCCGTCCACAGGGGAATGCCGAGGTTCATCGCGGTGACCGGCACGCCGATCAGGTACACGACAACAATGCCGCCGAGGGCGGTCACTCCCAGGGCCGGCCAGAGCGGGTACCGGGGGAGCAGCCGGGCGGTGAAATAGCCGATGACGGCGACGCCGACCAGCCAGCCGTACAGGTACCCGGCGGACGGGGACGTTGTGAAGAAGACCAGGCCGCCTCGGCCGCCGGAGAGCAGGGGGAGCCCGGCGACGGTGAGCACGAGGAACAGCAGCACGGCGAGGAAACCCTTGCGGGCCCCGAGGATGGCGCCGGCGAGCATGACCCCCAGGGTCTGGAACGTGATCGGCACGGGGATGGCGCCGATCGTCAGCGGGCCGGGGAGGCCGAGGGCCGCGATGAGCGCGGCGAAAATTGCGATGTGCGCGAGATCCCGCGCGGCAAGGGTCCTGAGTGTCATGTCTCTCAATCTAGAATTCGGCGGGGGCGCGCTCCTGACGAAGACCTACAAAGATTCTTTCTGATTTCTATAACAGCAGCTTTCGGAATCGTCCAATGCGTGGAATCATGCCTGCAAGATCCGTCCGGCACGTGCACACAGAAGGGACAAGACCATGAGTTTCCTCGGCTTCCTCCTCCTTGGCCTGATCGCAGGGGCCATCGCAAAAATGCTCCTCCCTGGAACGCAGGGCGGCGGGTGGGTGATCACGCTCATCCTCGGCGTTGTCGGTGCGCTGCTCGGCGGCTGGCTCGCCGGCGCGCTGTTCCACATCAGCATGGGCACGTTCTTCGATCTCCGCACCTGGATCATTGCGATCGTCGGCTCCGTCGTCGTGCTGCTCCTCTACGGCCTGTTCACGCGCAGCAGCAGACGCGCCTGACCCACTGACTCGGATTCAGTGCCTGGCGTGTTCAGTGCCTGGCGTGCTGCGGAAGCGATGCCAATGCAGTATCGGCGACAATCGCGTCCGCTGCACGCACCAGCGCGAGGTGGGAGAGGGCCTGCGGCGTGTTGCCGGCCTGGTGCCCGCCCTCGACGTCGTACTCCTCGGACAGGAGCCCGACGTCATTCACGAGACCGAGCAGGCGCTGCATCAGGGAGTGCGCCTCACCCCGCCGGTCCGACTTCGCGTACTGTTCGACCAGCCAGAACGAGCAGGCCAGGAACGGATGCTCACCAGGTGGCAGCCCGTCGACGGCCGACTGCGTGCGGTAGCGCATGACCAGGCCCGTGGGCATGAGATCGGCCTCGATCGCGGCCACGGTGCCGAGCATCCGCGGGTCCGTTGGTTCGCAGAAGCCCACCTGCGGGAGCAGGAGGAGTGAGGCATCCACCTCCGTGCCGCCGAAGAACTGGGTGTAGCAGTTCCGCTTCGCATCGAACCCGTGCGTCTCGATGTCGTGGCGGAGTTCGTCTCGCAGTGCGGTCCACCGTTCGCGCGGACCCTCGAGCCCGAACTCGTTGATGCTGCACAACGCCCGGTCGAAGGCCGCCCAGACCATCACGCGCGAATGCGTGAACTCGCGCGCCGGTCCGCGCATCTCCCAGATGCCCTGGTCAGGATGCCGCCAATTCTGTTCGAGGTGCTCGAGGAGCGCGAGCTGGAGCGGCCAGGAGAACTCTGTCTCGTCGACGCCGGCGTGCAGCGCCGCGTGCAGGCCCACCATCACCTGGCCGATGGCGTCGGCCTGGAACTGGCCGACCGCGCCGTTCCCGACACGAACGGGGGAGGACCCTCGGTAACCGGGCAGGCTGGTCAGTTCACGCTCCGGCAGGTAGCGCTCGCCGGCGAGGCCGTACATGATCTGCACGTCGTTCGGGTCGCCGGCAATGGCCCGAAGCAGCCAGTCGCGCCAGGCCTTCGCCTCAGACTCATAACCGTGCGAGAGCAGCACATCGAGTGTCAGCGAGGCGTCGCGCAGCCACACGTACCGGTAGTCCCAGTTGCGGTTGCCGCCGAAGTTCTCCGGGAGGGAGGTCGTGGCGGCGGCGACGATCCCGCCCGTGGTTTCGTGGGTCAGCGCACGGAGAACGAGCATGGACCGCACGACCTGGCCCCGATGGG
Source organism: Microbacteriaceae bacterium (assembly GCA_036723055.1). Taxonomy (GTDB): domain Bacteria; phylum Actinomycetota; class Actinomycetes; order Actinomycetales; family Microbacteriaceae; genus Cryobacterium. Next base: position 2,191 of record DAIMHX010000018.1, on the reverse strand, counting down.
GGCCTTCGTGCCGACACGGGCGCGCCCAGGCCTCCCACCAGTCCGTCGTCACCTCGTAGGCTGCGGTGACATCCAGGGCGGGCGGGGTCTCGCGATGCGACGGATACCAGACCATCTGCAGGTCGACGGTTTCGCCGGCGGCGACCGTGAAACGGGACACGTGCCGGTGGTCGGCCGCGTGCAACGTCGTCCCGCGAACGACGATCGCATCAGGCCCCGCAATAGCGATCAGGCCGGGGGACTGCTCACCGGCCAGCTGCCTGACCCAGGGAATCGTCGTCGAATAACCGAAGCGGATGCGCAGGTCCTGATGCATGTCGACCGACCCGGTGATCCCGCGCACCCGCCGCACGACATCAGCGCGGTCGTCGCCGTGCGGCATGAAGTCGATGACCTCGACCTGCCCGGTCGCGGTGGTCCATACCGTCGAGAGAATGAATGTGTCACCGACATAGGAGCGCGTGCACGTGGCCGCCGCGTCCCGGGGAGCAACCAGCCACCGGCCGTTGTCCTCGGTGCCGAGCAAGGCTCCGAACATGGAAGCCGAGTCGTATCGGGGGAGGCAGAGCCAGTCGATGCTTCCGTCGCGGCCGACGAGGGCAGCCGTGTGGCAGTCGCTGATCAGTGCATAGTCCTCGATGTTGAGCGCCATACGACCATCCTGACAGCTACGGTGGAGATATGAAGCAGCCGACCTCGACGCTCCTGATCCTTGGCGCGAGTGGGGACCTTGCGTCGCGACTCCTCCTGCCCGCGCTCGGACAACTCCTGCTGAAACAGCCCGGCCGCCGCCTCCGGCTGGTCGGAGCGGGGAGCGAAGAACTCACACCGGCGCACTGGCGCGCCATCGTAAAGAAATCGTTCGCGACGTCCAAGGCGTCGGGCCCCGGGGTTGATGAGCTTCTCGCAACGACCGCCTATTTCACGGCCAATGTCACGCTGGCATCGGAAATGGAGAGGCTGCTTGGCGAGTGCGACGGCACGACCTCCGTGTACTTCGCCCTTCCGCCTGCGGTCACGGTGCTCGTCTGCGACGCGCTCGCCGCGGTCGACCTGCCGGAAGGCACCCAGCTCGCCCTCGAGAAGCCGTTCGGGGTCGACGAGGAGAGCGCCGCCCGGCTCAATGCGCGCTTGAGCAGGCTCGTGCCGGAGGCGCAGATTCACCGGATAGACCATTTCCTGGGGCGCTCCACCGTGCTCAACCTGCTCGGCTTGCGCTTCGCCAATCGCATCTTCGAGCCGCTGTGGAACAGCGACCATGTCGAGCGGGTCGACATCGTCTATGACGAGCAGCTCGGCCTCGAGAGCCGGGCCAGGTACTACGACCACGCGGGAGCGCTGGTCGACATGATCCAAAGCCACCTCCTGCAGGTCATGGCGGTCCTGGCGATGGAGCCGCCGTCGTCACTGGATGCCGCGGATCTGCGCGACGCGAAGGGAATCGTGCTTCGAGCCACCCGGGTTCGCGGCGGCAGCCCGACCCGGTCCAGTCGCCGGGCGCGCTACTCCGCCGGCACCGTCGCCGGACGCGAACTGCCTTCCTACCTCGATGAACCGGGCGTCGACCCGAAGAACGACACCGAGACGCTCGCGGAGGTGACCTTCGAGATCAACACGTGGCGTTGGGCCGGTGTGCCGTTCACCCTGCGCTCCGGCAAGGCACTCGCAGTGCGCCGCCGTGAGATTGCGATCACCTTCAAGCCCGTCCCGCACCTGCCGACGGGCCTGGGCGGACGCGAGGATCCAACCGTTTTGCGGGTCCTGCTCGCGCCGGATGAGATGTCACTCGAGCTCAACCTCAACGGTCCCGGTGACCCGCACATTCTGGAGCGGGTGAGCCTGGGTGCCACCTTCGGGCCCGGCCAGCTCCTGGCCTACGGCGAGGTCCTCGAGGGTCTGCTCGACGGAGATCCGACGCTGTCCGTGCGCGGCGACACGGCCGAGCAATGCTGGCGCATCGTGGCGCCGGTGCTCGCCGCCTGGAGCGCGAACAAGGTCCCGCTCGAGGAATACGCGGCAGGAACGGCGGGCCCGCCGGGCTGGGCACCGGTCGGCTAGTACGGCCTCGGCGGCCGGACGCGTCTAAGCCTCGGGTTGAGGAGTTAGCGGCGCCTTAAACAGAGAATGTCCTCCACATCCCTGTGGGCGACCTTCGACGATAGCGCGGCCGGTACTGGGGCACCACGCTCCG
>DAIMHX010000017.1:0-59147 GCA_036723055.1 Microbacteriaceae bacterium | reverse complement strand
GGAGGGGGTTCGTCGCCGGGCGAGCTGCCGCCGGGCGGGGTGTGACGTTCATCTGATTGGCTCATGACACCATCCAACAACCAGCCACTGACATTTCTTCACCTTCGCGCTCGTCGAGCCAGGCTCACGACAATTCGACCTCCGGGGACTTCGGCACCGCCTAATCGAGCCGCAGCGACTGTTTCCGCTGTCCGCTTCGCGCGGGTGGCCGGGCGCATGGGCGCTGACGATCCAGTACAACGCCATCTTCCGCGCGGACGGCGCCAGGGCCGCGAACGCGCGCTCGGCGCCCGGCGAGCCAGCTAGGGCGGCGACGAGACCTTCAGGGATCACGAGGGCATCCACCGTGTCGAGGAGCGTCCACGACCCGTCCGCCTTGGCTGCCTCAATGGCCGCAATGCCGGCCGGAGCCAGCAGCCTCTGTTCGGCCAGGCGGGCCACCCGCTTCTTGTTGGTGCGCGCCCAGGTGCCGCCGCGCTTTCGTGGCGTGAAGTGCTGCTTGAACCGCGAGTCGTCCAGTTGACTCGCCGTACCGTCGATCCAGCCGAAACACAGCGCATCCTCCACGGCGTCGTCATAGCCGAAAGAGGCGACCTGGTTGCCCTTCTTCCCGATGTCCAGCCACACGCCCCGCGAGATGGCATGGTTGGCGCAGAGCCAGGCCAGCTACTCGTCCCGGCCGGCAACCTGGAGCAGCGGATGCTCGGCCGGCGAGGGAGTCACGGCCTGGCGGTGACTGTCGGCAATTCGTTCACGCGGTGAGCCTACCCTCGGGAAGATGACGCGTTGGAGTGGTCCGTGGGCAGCCCGGCAGCCAGCGCGTGACGCAGAAGGGCCTGCGCTGACCACCGCATGAGCTCCACCGCCTCGTCGCGGGACAGGCCGGCCACGTTGGTGAACCAGACCAGCGACTCGATGCCGACGGCGCCGCGCACGGTCACCGCGAGTCGATGAACGTCGGCCTCGGTCAGTCGGGGACGAAGCGGCGCCAGCGCCTCCTCGAACCACCCGATCGCCCGGCCCTTGCGCAACGGGAGGTCCCGGCCTTCCGCGCCCGGGTCGAGGGACAGCCGCAGCATGGTGCGTTGCTGGTGCTCGGTCTCGACGATCAGCTGCAGGAAAGCGCCCACCGCGGCTCGGAGCCGGGCCTCAGGATCCTCGCCGGCGTCAGGCGGCAGAAGCGACGTCCGCTCGATCTCCGGATGCGCCGCAACGAGCAGCGCCGTCTGGTTGGAGAAATAGCGGTACGCGGTCGTGCGCGAGATCGCTGCGGAGGCCGCTGCATCCTCGACCGTCGGCGTCGACCCACCCTCGGCGAGCAGCGCGCGGGCGGCGGTGATCAGCGCGGTGCGCGTCCGGGACTTCTGCCCGGAGCGGCCGGACAATTCGTATGGCGTCGACATGACACACATGATACCTTAGTTCCATCGTGGGATGTACGTCCCACGAAGGGACGAAGGAAGGTCATCATGAAGACACGGGCCGTCACGATTCGCGAAAGCGACGAAGGCGAACAACGGTGGTTCTGCGGCGGCGGGCTGCACACCTGGAAGGTCACCGCGAGCGAATCCGACGGCGCGTTCCTGATGTGGGAATCACTCGAGGACGCGGGCAAGGCCACACCCGTGCACCTGCACGCGGGTGCCGACGAGACCTTCTACTTACTCGAAGGCGAAGTCGTCCTCTACCTCGATGGTGAGACGCGCCCCGTGCACACCGGCGGCGTCGCGGTCATCCCGCGGGGCATCCCGCATGCTTTCAGGGTGACATCGCCGCAGGCGCGGATGCTGTGGGTGCACACTCCCGGTGGCGCCGAGGCGTTCTACCGGGAGGCCAGTGACCCGGTCGTGGCCGGCGAACAGCGCCCACCCGTTGACTTCGGCCGCGTCAAGGCGGCCGCGCAGTCCACCGGTGGGGCCGAAATTCTCGGCCCGCCGCCGGAATAGGCCGGGGGTACGGCACACCCGGTTTGCCTCAGACTCCGAACCTGACGGCGAGGGCTGCCGCACCGAGGATTCCGGCGTTGTTGCGGTGCACGGCCGGGACGATCGGGGTCGCCAGCTTGAGCAGCGGCAGGAATTCCCGGTGGTGCTTGGACACGCCGCCGCCGACGATGAACAGGTCGGGGGAGAAGAGCTTCTCGAGCGTCGAGTAATACTTCTGCAGGCGTCCGGCCCACTTCTCCCAGCTCAGGTTCTCCCGTTCCTTCACGGAATACGCCGCGCGGGTCTCGTAGTCGTGGCCGTCGATCTCAATGTGGCCGAGTTCGGTGTTCGGCACGAGCACGCCGTCGTTGAGCAGCGCCGAGCCGATACCGGTACCCAGGGTGGTGAGGATGACCACGCCCGGAACGCCCTTGGCCGCGCCGAACTGCGCCTCCGCGTAGCCGGCGGCATCCGCGTCGTTCACAAAGTGGATGCGACGGCCGAGGCCCTCCTCGAAGAGCTGCTCGGCGGCCAGGCCGATCCACTTGGCGGACACGTTCGCGGCCGACATGGTGCGGCCGTTCTTGACGACGGCGGGGAAGCAGACACCGATCGGCAGGCTGGACATATCTGTCGCGTCAGCCGACACCATGGCCAGGAGCTTGCGCGTGGTTTCGATGATGTCCTTGGGGCTGCCGCCCTTCGGCGTCGCAAGCTTGACCCGCTCGGAGAGCAGCTCACCGGTCGAGAGGTCGACCACAGCCCCTTTGATGCCGGTTCCGCCGATGTCAATCCCGATGGCCGTCGTTGCACTCATACTGAAAACTTACCCGCTACGGGAGGGTGAGAATCTCGGCGCCGCGCTCGGTGACCACGAGAGTGTGCTCGAACTGGGCGGTGATGCTGCGGTCCTTCGTGGTGACGGTCCAGTCGTCGGCCCACATGTCCCACTGGTGCGTGCCGAGTGTGAGCATCGGTTCGATCGTGAACACCATCCCCACCTCCATGACGGTGTCGTAGAGCGGCGCCGAGTCGTAGTGGGGGATGATCAGGCCGGAGTGGAAGGCCTCGCCGACGCCGTGGCCGGTGAAGTCGCGCACGACGCCGTAGTTGAAGCGCTTGGCGTAGGACTCGATGGCGCGGCCGATCACGTTGACCTGGCGGCCCGGCGCGACCGCCTTGATCCCGCGGTTGAGCGACTCCCTGGTGCGCTCGACGAGCAGGGCGACCTCGTCGGATGCCTCGCCGACGATGAAGGTGACGTTGCTGTCGCCGTGCACACCGTTCTTGAAGGCGGTGATGTCGATGTTGACGAGGTCACCGTTTTCGAGCACCGTGTCATCCGGGATGCCGTGGCAGATGACTTCGTTGACCGAGCTGCACAGGGATTTCGGGTAGCCGCGGTAGCCGAGCGTAGACGGGTAGGCGTCGTTGGCGATCAGGAAGGCGTGCCCGACAGCGTCGAGCTCCTCGGTCGTCACGCCGGGGCGGATGGCGCGGCCGACGGCCTCGATGGCCTGCGCCGCGATCCGGCCGGACTCCCGAATCAGCGCGATCTTCTCCGCCGAATAGACATCGGAGCCGGTGAACCGGGCGGGGGACTCCTTGCCGACGTACTCAGGGCGCACGATGTGGGACGGGACAGGACGGGTGGAAGACACCGTTCCAGGTACGAGGTGACCGGCAGGATTCTTAGGCATAGGATCAATTATGACCGCTGACACTGAACACCAGTTCTGGTACAACATGCGCACAGGCAAGGTCGAGCAGGGCCTCCAGTCGCAATCAATCGATCGGGTCGGACCCTTCGAAACCGAGGTCGAGGCAAGTCACGCCCTCGAGAAGCTCCGCGCCAACAGCGCGAAATGGGCAGAGGAAGACGCGCAGGAGGGTCGCTGACCCAGCCGCCGTCGCTGACCCTGGCGCCCGGGCGCTGAGGGCCCGTTACTCGTAGCTGTGCTCTGGAGCCGGGTACGCGCCGGAGTCGACGTCGTCCTTGAACCGGTGCACGGCATCCGTCAGGACGCTGCGCAGGTTGGCGTACTGGCGCACGAACCGGGGGACCCGCCCGTCCGTCATGCCGGCGAAGTCCGTCCACACCAGCAGCTGCCCGTTGACGTCTGGGCCGGCACCGACGCCGATCGTGGGAATCTCGAGGCGCGCGGTCACCTGGGCGGCGACCGTCGCCGGCACCATCTCCAGGACCACCGCGAATGCCCCGGCGTCCTGCACGGCGAGCGCGTCCTCGATCAGCAGTTCCGCGGCCTTGCCGCGGCCCTGGATGATGTGCCCGCCGAGGCCGTGCTCGCTCTGGGGCGTGAAGCCCACGTGTCCCATCACCGGGATGCCGGAGGTGACGATCCGTTTGATCTGCTTGTGGCTGCGCACGCCGCCCTCGAGCTTCACGGCGTGGGCCTGCGCCTCCTTCATGAAGCGCACGGCCGTGTGCAGGGCCTCGCCAGGGCCGGTCTCGTAGGAGCCGAACGGCATGTCTGCGACCACGAGTGCGCGCGTGACCGCCCTGGCGACGGCGCGGGTCAGCGGGATGAGCTCGTCGACCGTCACGGGAAGCGTCGTCTCGTAGCCGAAGACGTTGTTGCCTGCCGAGTCGCCGACCAGCAGAAAGTCGATGCCGGCCTGGTCGAAGATCTGCGCGGTGAGCATGTCATAGCTGGTGAGCCCGGTGATCGGGATGCCCTGCTTCTTCGCATTGTAGAAGTGCCTCGTGCGGACGCGTTTGGGTCCGGCGGGGGCTGCGCCAAACGGATTGAGCTCGGGGGCGGCGTGTGGGGCGTCGGGCGTGGGCGACTCTGGCATGGCTCAAGTGTAGTCAGACCGTCATTCGGCGCCGCGGGCGCCCGTTTTCGCCCGAGACACGGCGCCGCGCACTAACCTAGGAAGCAACAGAAAGGGCGTGAATGGACAAGCAACGCGACTTCGTTCTTCGGACCATCGAGGAGCGGGGAATCAAGTTCATCCGACTCTGGTTCACGGATGTCGTCGGCACGCTCAAGTCTGTCGCGATCGCCCCCGCGGAGGTCGAGGGAGCCTTCGCCGAAGGCCTCGGTTTCGACGGTTCGGCGATCGAGGGACTGACGCGTTCGTTCGAGGCCGATGTGCTCGCGCACCCGGACCCCACGACCTTCCAGATCCTGCCCTGGCGCGGTGAGGTGGATCCCACCGCTCGCATGTTCTGCGACATCACGACGCCCGACGGCCAGCCCGCCGTCGCCGACCCCAGGAATGTGCTCAAGCGCACGCTCGCGAAGGCCGCCGACCGCGGGTTCACGTTCTACACGCATCCCGAGATTGAGTTCTACCTGCTCAAGTCGTCCAAGTTCGGCAAGGACGGCCCTGTGCCGGTCGATTCCGCCGGGTACTTCGACAACGTTCCTGGCGGCACGGCGCACGACTTCCGCCGCCGGTCGGTGCGGATGCTCGAGGACCTCGGCATCTCGGTGGAGTTCAGCCACCACGAGGCAGGCCCGGGCCAGAACGAAATCGACCTGCGTTACGCCGACGCCCTGACGACCGCCGACAACATCATGACCTTCCGCACCGTCATCAAGGAGGTGGCGATCGAGCAGGGCGTCTACGCAACCTTCATGCCCAAGCCGATGTCGGCGCACCCGGGATCCGGCATGCACACCCACCTGTCCTTGTTCGAGGGCGACACCAACGCCTTCTACGAGGCCGGCGCCCAGTACCAGCTCTCCAAGACGGGCCGGCAGTTCATCGCGGGCCTGCTCAAGCACGCCCCGGAGATCACCGCGGTGACCAACCAGTTCGTGAACTCCTACAAGCGTCTCTGGGGCGGCGACGAGGCGCCCAGCTTCGTCTGCTGGGGCCACAACAACCGTTCGGCGCTCATCCGGGTTCCGCTGTACAAGCCGAACAAGGGCCAGAGTTCGCGCATCGAGTACCGCGCGATCGACTCCGCCGCGAACCCCTACCTCGCGTACTCGCTCATGCTGGCGGCCGGGCTCAAGGGCATCGAGGAAGGCTACGAACTGCCGCCGGAGGCCGAGGACAACGTCTGGAGCCTCAGCGACACGGAGCGCCGGGCGCTTGGCTACCACCAGCTGCCCGCGAGCCTCGACCACGCCATCCAGTTCATGGAGGAGTCGGAGCTCGTTGCCGAGACGTTGGGCGAGCACGTCTTCAACTACGTGCTGCTCAACAAGCGCCAGGAGTGGCGGGAGTACCGCTCCCAGGTCACCCCGTTCGAGCTGCGCAACAACCTCGAGATGCTCTAGGAGCCTGCGGCGGAACGGCACGCAATGGCGCGACAACAGTTCACCCTGACCGAGCTTGCCCGGGTTGGTTTCGTCGACCTCGGCGAGGTGCGAGGGCGCCTCGACGAGGTGAGCGAGCTCGGCGGGCCTGGGCCCGCCGAGTTGTTGCCGCTGGTGGCGAAGGCGGCGAGCCCGGATGCCGCGCTCTTCGCGCTGCTGGCGCTGCTGCGCCACGCGCCGGCCGAGTCGCTGGCGCTGCTGGCGCGTCCGGATGCCGCACTCCGGTTGCTGCGCGTCGTCGGCGCCTCGAGCGGCCTAACCGATTTCTTCCTGCGGCACCCCGACGAGCTCGCGGTCCTTGCCGAGGCACGCACGGTCCTGCCGGACGCCGAGGAACTGCACGCCGACCTGCTCGATTCGGTCGGGGCCAGCGACGGCTTCGCGACGCTCATCGACGATCCGGCCTGGGTGGCGTTGCGGGTGCGCTACCGCAGGCGGCTCGCGGAGCTTGCGGCCTTCGACCTGGAGCAGGCCGACCCGGTGGCCGGCATCGACGGCATCGCCAGGACGCTGGCTCACCTGGCCGCCGCCGCGCTCGAGGCCTCGCTGGCCGTCGCCCGGAGCATGGCGTCGGGCCCGGTCGCGGCACACGGCATCTTCTCGGTCGAGGAGGTCAGGGCGACCCGCCTGGCCGTCATCGGCATGGGCAAGGCCGGCGCCTCCGAACTGAACTACGTCAGCGACGTCGACGTGATCTTCGTCGCAGAGGGCGACGAGGACGCCGGCCTCGGCAGCGCCAGGGCCGTGGACATCGGCACGAGGCTGGCAATCCTGATGATGCGCGGCATCAACGAGTCCGCCCTCGAGCCCGAGCTCTGGGAGGTGGATCCCAACCTCCGGCCGGAGGGTAAGAACGGCGCCCTGGTCCGGTCCCTCGAATCGCACCTCGCCTATTACGAACGATGGGCCAAGAGCTGGGAGTTCCAGGCGCTGCTCAAGGCGCGCCCCCTCGCCGGGGACGCCGGCCTCGGCGCCCGGTACATCGAAGCCGTTGCGCCGAAGGTGTGGACCAGCGCCAGCCGGGAAAATTTCGTCGAGTCCGTGCAGCGGATGCGCGAACGGGTGACCACGAACATCCCGGACGACGAGGTCGACGTGCAGCTCAAGCTCGGGCCGGGCGGACTGCGAGACATCGAGTTCACCGTTCAGCTCCTGCAGCTGGTGCACGGCCAGGCCGACCCGGACGTGCGGCAGCGCGGCACGCTGCCTGCCCTGGAATCCCTGGCCAATGCCGGCTACGTCGGCCGGGCCGAGGCCGCCGAGTTCGCCCAGGACTACCGGGTGCTGCGGCTGATGGAGCACCGGCTGCAACTCGAGAAGCTGCGCCGCACCCACCTGGTGCCGCGGGACGAGGCGAGCCTGCGCATCCTCGCCAGGGCGACCGGGCTGGCCACCAGCGCCGCGCAGCTGACCCAGCGCTGGGCCGACACCAAACAACGCGTGCGCGGCCTGCACGAACGGCTGTTCTACCGTCCGCTGCTGTCGGCGGTAGCCGCGCTGCCGGCGGAGGGCCTGAACCTTACGAGCGCGCAGGCAGAGGCCCGGCTGGCCGCGATCGGCTTCCGGAACACGAAGGGCGCCCTCGGGCACATCGCGGCGCTCACCGGCGGGGTGTCCCGCCGCGCCGCCATCCAGCGCCACCTGCTCCCGGTGATGCTGAAATGGTTCTCCGAGGGCGCCGACCCGGATTACGGCCTGCTGGCCTTCCGGCGGCTCAGCGACAACCTCGGTTCCACCTACTGGTTCCTGCGGATGCTGCGCGACTCCTCCGGCGCGGCCGAGCGGCTCACGCACGTGCTCTCCACCTCCCGTTTCGTCGGCGAACTGCTTGAGAAGATTCCGGAAGCCGTGGCCTGGCTGGAGGATGAGGACGACCTCCGCCCCCGGCCCCTGGCCGCGCTGCAGGAGGAGGTGCGGGCCGTGCTGGCAAGGCACGAGAGCGCGGATGCCGCGGCATCCATCCTGCGCACCGCCCGGCGCCGCGAAATGCTCAGGCTCGCGTTCTCGGCGATCCTCGGCCAGCTGACCATCGAGGAGCTGGCGGTCGGACTCACCGACATCACCACCACCACCATCCAGGGTGTGCTCGCCGCCATCCGCGGCACCGATCTCGGCGGGGCGGCGGGTACGGACACCCCCGACGGCATCGAGTTCGCCGTGATCGGCATGGGCCGCTTCGGCGGGGCAGAGCTCGGCTTCGGCTCCGACGCTGACGTCATGTACGCGTTCCGCGCCGGCCGCCTCGAGGGCGAAGCCGCGCACGGTTGGGCGAGCCTCATCGTGCGGGAATTGAATCGGCTCACCGAAGACAACCGCCTGCCGCTCGACCTCGACATCGGCCTGCGGCCGGAAGGCAAGAACGGTTCGGTCGTGCGGTCGCTGGACTCCTACGCGGCCTACTACCGCCGCTGGTCGCTCACCTGGGAGGCCCAGGCGCTGCTGCGCAGCAGTGGAGTCGCGGGGGATGCCCTGCTCCTGCGCGACTTCGACGCGGTCGCCGACGAGGTGCGGTACCCAACGGCCATCGCCGAGCAGGAGGTGCGTGAGGTCAAGCGCATCAAGGCCAGGGTCGAGAAGGAACGGCTGCCGCAGGGCGCCGACCCGAATCGTCACCTCAAACTCGGCCGCGGCTCGCTCAGCGACGTCGAATGGTTCGTGCAGCTGCTCCAGCTGCAGTACGCGGCGGCCATCCCGACGCTCCGCACGACATCCACCCTCGTCGCGCTCCAGGAAGCGGTGTCCGCCGAACTGGTCAGCGAGTCGGACGCCGCGACCCTCCGCGCCGCGTGGGTGTTCGTCTCGCGCGCCCGGTCTGCGATCACCCTGTGGACGAACAAGACCTCCGACGTGCTCCCGGCGGACAGAGCGCAGCTGGAGGGCATCGCACGGGTCATGGAATACCCGCCCGGCTCGGCGAACCAGCTGGAGGAGGACTACCTCGCCGTCACGCGCCGGGCGCGCGCCGTGTTCGAGCGCCTCTTCTACGGCCCCGTCGAGCGCCCAGGCCCCTCCGCCGGCTGACCCGCGCCGCCCGCGCGCTCGCGCTCCCCACCCCGCGCACGCGCACACCCCGCCCCGCGGGTTCGAATTCGACGGAGATTCTTCTCGAAATCGACTGTTTCGCCCCGAAAACGGCCCGCTCGGGCAAAATCTCCGTCGAATTCGGTTGGGGCGACAATGCAGCAGGGGCCGCAGCTCCGAAGAGATGCGGCCCCTGCCGTGAATTACCGGGCGGTTTAGACGCCGTAGTAGAGCTCGTACTCGAACGGGTGCGGACGCTGCGCGAGCGGCTTGATTTCCTTCTCACGCTTGAAGTCGATCCAGGTTTCGATCAGTTCGGGCGTGAACACGTTTCCGGCGAGCAGGAAGTCGTGGTCGGCCTCGAGGGCGAGCAGGGCCTCCTCGAGGGATGCCGGAACCTGGGGGATGTTCTTGGCTTCTTCGGGCGGGAGCTCGTAGAGGTCCTTGTCGACGGGCTCGTGCGGCTCGATGCGGTTCTTGATTCCGTCGAGGCCGGCCATGAGCTGCGCGGCGAAGGCCAGGTACGGGTTGCCGGAGGCATCCGGCGCGCGGAACTCGATGCGCTTGGCCTTCGGGTTCGTGCCGGTGATCGGGATGCGGATCGAGGCAGAGCGGTTGCCGGCCGAGTAGACCAGGTTGACCGGGGCTTCGAAGCCGGGGACGAGACGGTGGTAGGAGTTGACGCTCGGGTTCGTGAACGCCAGGACGGCCGGGGCGTGCTTGAGCAGGCCGCCGATGTACCAGCGCGCGAGGTCGGAGAGTCCGCCGTAGCCGGCCTCGTCGTAGAACAACGGCTTGCCCTCTGACCAGAGCGACTGGTGCGTGTGCATGCCGGATCCGTTGTCGCCGAACAGGGGCTTCGGCATGAAGGTGGCGGTCTTGCCCCAGTCGTGCGCCGTGTTCTTGACGATGTACTTGAACTTCAGGAGGTCGTCGGCCGCGTGGACCATGGTGTCGAAGCGGTAGTTGATCTCGCCCTGGCCGCCGGTGCCGACCTCGTGGTGGCTGCGTTCGAGAATGAGTCCGGCGTCGATCAGCTTGAGACAGATGTCGTCGCGCAGGTCGGCGTGCTGGTCGACCGGGCTGACCGGGAAGTAGCCGCCCTTGTACGGCGTCTTGTTGGCGAGGTTTCCGCCCTCTTCCTTCTTGCCCGAGTTCCAGGCACCCTCACTGGAGTCGACGGCGTAGAAGCTTGAGTACTGGTTCACTTCGTAGCGCACGTCGTCGAAGATGTAGAACTCGGCCTCGGGGGCGAAGAAAGCGGTGTCGGCGATGCCGGTCGACGCGAGGTACTTCTCGGCCTTCTTGGCAACCTGGCGCGGGTCCTTGGAGTAGATCTCGCCGTTGCGCGGGTTGTAGATGTCGAAGAGCATGATGAGCGTGCGCTCGGCGCGGAAGGCGTCGATGTACGCGGTGGTGACATCCGGGATGAGCTGCATGTCCGATTCGTGGATCGACGCGAAACCGCGGATCGACGAGCCATCGAACATTTGGCCGACGGTGAAGAAATCTTCGTCGACGGTCGACGCCGGGATGTTGAAGTGCTGCTGCACACCAGGCAAGTCGGTGAAACGGATGTCAAGGAACTTGACGTCCGTTTCCTTGATGTACTTGAGCACTTCTGACGAATCGCGGAACATGCGTGTTTACTCCAAACGGCGTGGGCGTGGAACTAGAAAAGTCGCACTGCGGCTTCACTGAGATTAGTCCTGCGGGATTTCCCGGCAGTGACGCTTATGTTTCACACATGTTACGCCGACCGTCGCTCGGTAGAATCATCAGGTGACGGCATCATCCTCGAAACCCACCACCTTTGGCCAGCTCGCCCCGAGTCGGTGGCCGGGGGAGCGCCTCGGGCTCCCGGCTTCCGGGCCAGGGTCAGTGGGCCGGGCCGGCCGGCGTGTCGCAGCCCTCGCGATCGACTGGGCTCTCGGTTACGGCGTGGCCTCACTGTTATTCCACAGCGACGATCCCGCGGTCATGGACCTGACGATCACGCTCTGCTTCGTCGTGCTGCAGATCATCTTCATCCCGACGATCGGCGGCAGCATCGGGCACCGTCTGCTCGGGCTGCGGGTCGTGCCGCTGACGGGCGGCTGGGTCGGCCTCTGGCGCCCGGTCGTGCGATCGGTGCTGCTCGGCCTCGTCGTACCTGCCCTGGTCTGGGACTCGGACCAGCGCGGCTTCCACGACAAGGTCGCCGGCACCGTCCTCATCCGCGCCTAAGCGTTCTTCCCGGGCGCGCTTCCCGGGCGCGAAAAAGCCCGCGAGTGAGCACTTTCCGCGGTTCCCGGAGTGGGTTTACCGCCGAAACTGCTCACTCGCGGGCTGGTGGGATGCGCGTGAGGCGAGTGGAGGGACGAGTTAGTTGCCGCGCTGGGGGCGGGCCTTGGTCGGGTCGATGCCCTTGGGGATCGGCAGCTTCTTGGTCATCGAGTTCAGGCGGTTGTTGACGGCGAGGACCTCGGCCTTGGTGAGGGTCGGCTTGATCTTGGTCAGGCGCCGAGCGAGCTTGTGCAACGGCACGGCCTCGGGGTCGGGGCCGACGGAGATCACGGTCACGGCGATCTTTCCGCCGAGCCGGGACACCATGCGGCGTTCCTCGTCCAGCATGCGCGCGGTGCGCGTGCGGGGGCCCTCGCTGATCAGTACGACACCGCCGCGGCCAACCGCGCGGTAGACGGCATCCTGCGTCTTGCCGTTCACGGCCACGGGCATTTCGCTGCCGACCCAGCCGCGCTTGAGCGAGCTCCGCAGGACGGCGCCGACCGCTCCGGGCTGGCCCTCGATCTGCGAGTAGGCGGCCTTCTCGGCGCGGCGACCCAGGATGATCAGCATCGCGAGGACACCGGCGAGGACGCCGGCGATCACCCAGAGCACAATCGTCAGAACGTTGCCCGGCGAGAGCAGGAGGGCCAGGCCCAAAGTGATCGCGACGGGAACAACGAACGCCAGGATCATGAACAGGACGATGTTCGAGTCGTAACGCCTCGTCATCTGGAACACCTGCCACATTTGCTTCAGGCGGCCGGGTTCTTTAGGGGTTTTGGGGGACTGGTCCTTGCTGCGTGCCATGGTTCTAAGACTACCCAGTCGCCCGATTGCCGCGTGACCGAATCGGGGTCACGAAACCGCCTGCGCGAAGCCGAGCGTCGCGTCGGCGAGGTGCCGCAGATCCTCCGGAACCTCGCGGCCGCTCTTCTGCATCGACTGGGCCCAGAGACGGCCGGCGCGGTAGGAGGAACGCACCAGCGGACCGGAGAGCACACCGAGGAACCCGATGGCCTCGGCTTCCTCCTTGAGCTCGACGAACTCCTGCGGCTTCACCCAGCGGGCCACCGGAAGGTGGCGGGCGCTCGGGCGCAGGTACTGGGTGATCGTGATGATGTCGGTACCGGCGTCGTGCAGGTCCTGCAGGGCCTGGCTGACCTCTGCACGTTCCTCGCCCATGCCGAGAATCAGGTTCGACTTGGTGATCAGGCCGGCGTTGCGTCCCTGGGTGAGCACGTCGAGCGAGCGGTCGTACCGGAAGGCCGGGCGCACACGCTTGAAGATGCGCGGCACCGTCTCCACGTTGTGCGCGAACACCTCTGGTTTGGCCGAGAAGACCTCGCCCAGGTGGTCAGGGTTGCCGGAGAAGTCCGGAACCAGGATCTCCACCCCGGTGCCGGGGCTCTGCTGGTGGATCTGCCGGATTGTCTCGGCGTAGATCCACGATCCCTCGTCGGGCTGGTCGTCGCGGGCGACGCCGGTGACGGTTGCGTAACGCAGTTGCATCTTGACGACGGATTCGGCCACCCGGCGGGGCTCGTCGCGGTCGTAGTCGGCCGGCCGGCCGGTGTCGATCATGCAGAAGTCGCAGCGCCGGGTGCACTGCGAGCCGCCGATCAGGAAGGTCGCCTCGCGGTCTTCCCAGCATTCGTAAATGTTGGGACAGCCGGCCTCCTGGCAGACCGTGTGCAGGTCCTCGCTCTTGACGAGGCTCTGCATCTTCTGGTACTCGGGGCCCATCTTGGCCTTGATCTTGATCCACTCGGGCTTGCGCTCAATGGGAGTCTCCGCGTTCCGGATTTCGAGCCGAAGCATCTTCCGGCCCTCTGGCACGGCGTTCATGCGGCGACCGCCACGGAGCTCAGGAAGCGGGCCTTGATCGGTTCGATCAGCTCCGACGTGTAGACCTCACGGCCGAGCACGCGTGACATGGTCGTCACCCCGGCATCCCTGATCCCGCACGCGATGATGCGGCTGTACGGGTCGAGCGAGTTGCTGCAATTGAGGGCGAATCCGTGCATGGTGACTCCTTCGGCGACGCGGATGCCGATGGCCGCGATTTTCTCTTCACATCCAACGGGACCGACCCAGACGCCCGACCGGCCGCGAACCTGGCGGCCGTCGATGCCGAACTCGGCGAGCACGTCGATCAGGATCCCTTCGAGCATGCGCACGTAGCCGACGACGTCGATGGGCTCGGCGAGGTGCAGGATCGGGTAGCCGACCAGCTGGCCCGGTCCGTGCCAGGTGATCTTCCCGCCTCGGTCGACGTCGATGACTGGAGTGCCGTCTGTGGGACGCTCCTCCGGCTCCGTGCGTTTCCCGGCCGTATACACGGCGGGGTGTTCGAGGAAGATGACGGTGTCGGGTTTCTCACCGGAAACGACCGAACGATGGACTGCGCGTTGGAGCTCAAGGCCCTCAACATACGGCACGGAGTTGGCGCTTAGCCCCGCGACGACAAAGTCGAGCATGGGGATAGTCTACGGCCCGGGCGGTC
The DNA here is from genome assembly GCA_036723055.1 of Microbacteriaceae bacterium. Taxonomy (GTDB): domain Bacteria; phylum Actinomycetota; class Actinomycetes; order Actinomycetales; family Microbacteriaceae; genus Cryobacterium. The sequence continues at coordinate 45,135 of DAIMHX010000017.1, read as the reverse complement.
CTCGACAGGCCCACGCCCGCGCCCGCTCTCCCCACCGCGGACGAATGCTCCCTGCCGCACCGGGCAGGGGACCACGATAGCGGGGTGAGAAGACGCGCGAAACGGATCAGGGCGACCGCCGGCGGCCCGACGGATGCCCGGCCGCCCGCCGCGCCCCCCGCCGAGCCCCTCACGGTGATCGCGGGCTACCGGGTGCTGCGGCGGCTCGGATCGGGCAGCCGGGCGGACGTCTACCTCGGCCACGCCGGCGAGAACGGTTCGACCGTCGCGCTGAAGGTCTTCCGGCCCGAGGCCGACGCTGGGTCGGTCGAGCGGGAGATCCAGGCGCTGTCGGCAGCCCCGGACCGACGCCTGCCCGGGCTCGTCGACGTTGCGACCCTCCCGGACGGTCGGGCCTGCCTCGTACTTGAACTGCTGTCGGGCGGCTCCCTCGGACGCCACCTCGGCGAGGCGAACCGCCTCGAGCCGGGGGAGGCCGTGACAATCCTCGCGCCGGTCGCTGCCGCCCTCGCCGGCGTGCACGCGGCCGGCTTCGCGCACGGCAGGGTCGGCCCGCAGACGGTCATCTTCGATGCCTGGGGCCGCCCGGTGCTCGCCGGGCTGGGCGAGCTCCGGGAGCTGCCGGTCGCCGGAGCACCCAGGAACAGCCTCCTCCGGGACGACCATGCCCGGCTTGCGGCCCTCGTGCGCAGCGTGTTCGACCACCTGGACCCCCAGGACGACGCCGCGCGACGGGCGGACGAGCTCGCCGCCTGGTTTGACGGGGAGGCCGCCGGCGCGGCATTCCGGCCGTGCCTGGACGAACTGGAGCACCGACTGTTCGACTGGGCCCCCGCGGAAGCGGTGCGCCTCGGCCGGCCGGTGGGCGGCATGGACGCGGCGGCGCGGGCACCCCAGGTCGACGGGGCGCGACTGCGCCGGGAGGCGCTCCGGGCGCCCTCGGCGGTCGCGGAGCCGCCCGGTCGCGGCCGGCCGGCCCCCGACCGGTCTCCCCGGGGTTTCGGGCGCCTCCACCGTCCGTCGACCATGCCCGCGGCGGCCAGGGAACTCCTTGAAAACCGCCTCCTCGAACGGCTGCAGCGCCTGTGGCGGGACCTGCCTGGCCTGTGGCGGGACCAACTCAGGGCCAGGCGCCGTCCGCTCCTGGTCGCCGGCCTCGTCGCGGCGGCCGGCACCGTTCTGGCCCTCACCGTGATCCCCGCGGGCGAGGCCTCGAGCCAGGCCGGCCAGGCAAGCGACACGCGGCCGTCATCCTCGGTGCGCACGACGGGAGCGGCGGCAACCGGACGGAGCGCGTCGGATGCCGCGGCGCTGGCCGGGGACGACCCGGTCCTGGCCGTCCCGGTGCTGCTTCGGCTGCGGGCCGAGTGCCTGGCGGCGGCATCCGTTATCTGCCTCGACGGAGTCGACCAGGCCGGGTCCGCCGCCATGGCGGCGGACAGCTACACGGTGCGCCTGATCCAGCAGGGCGGGAGCCGGGAGGAGAAGCCGGACGACGCCTGTTGCACGGTGAGCCTGGTGGAGCGCACCGGCAACTCGGCGCTCGTGGCGCTGGCCCCGCGACCGGGAGCACCGGCGAACAGCAAACCGGCCTCGGCCCTGACAATCAGGGGCGAGGCCGGTTGGCGGTTACGTGAGCTGTTCGACTACTAGTTTCTCAACGAGCGGCGTCTCAACTGCCGGCGTCTCGACGTGCTCGGCATGAGTTAGATGCCGAGGTTTGCCTCGAAGGCGCCGGCTTCGAGCCGTGCCTTCATCGTGGTGAGGAAACGCGATGCGTCGGCACCGTCGATGATGCGGTGGTCATACGAGAGCGCCAGGTACAGGCTCGAACGGATGGCGATCGAGTCGAGGCCGTCCGTCGTGACAACGACCGGCTTCTTGTAAACGATGCCGGTGCCGAGGATGGCGCTCTGCGGCAGGAAGACGACGGGGGTGTCGAACAGGGCGCCGCGCGAGCCGGTGTTGGTCAGCGTGAACGTGCCGCCGGACAGTTCGTCGGGCTTTAGCTTGTTGTCGCGCGTGCGCGCGGCCAGGTCGGCGATCTGGGCGGCGAAACCGGCCAGGTCGAGTTCTCCGGCGTTACGCACGACCGGGGTCAGCAGGCCACGTTCGGTGTCGACCGCGATGCTGATGTTCTCCTGGGCAGGGTAGACGATCTGGTCGCCGTCAACGGTCGCGTTGATGATCGGGTACGTCCGGAGCGCTTCGGCCGCGGCGAGGGCGAAGAACGGCAGGAACGAGAGCTTGTTGCCGGTCTTGGCCAGGAAGTCCGCCTTGACCTTGTCGCGGAGCATGGCAATGCGGGTGACATCGACCTCCACGACGGTGGTGAGCTGGGCCGAGGAATTCATCGACAGGACGGCGCGCTCTGCGACAACCTTGCGGAGGCGCGACATCGGCTGCGTGGTTCCACGCAGCGGCGAGACCTCGACGACCGGCGCGGTAACTCCGGCCGCTGCGGCGGGCACGGCCGACGCGATGTCCTGCTTGCGGATGCGTCCACCGACGCCGGTTCCGGTGATTGTCGACAGGTCGACGCCGGCTGCGTTCGCGAGCTTGCGCACGATCGGCGTGACATAGCCCGAGGTGCCGGCGTGCGAGCCGCGGGCAGCCGGAGCGGGTGCCGCGACAGTCGCTACAGCCGGAGCGGGTGCCGCGACAGGCGCTGCAGCCGGTGCGGGAGCCGCTACCGGTGCGGGAGCCGCAACGGGAGCAGGCGCCGCAGCGGGAGCAGCAACGGGTGCCGGAGCAGCAACGGGTGCCGGAGCAGCAACGGGTGCCGGAGCAGCAACGGGTGCCGGAGCAGCAACCGGTGCGGGTGCGGCGGCCGGGGCCGGTGCTCCCAAGGGTGCAGGCGCTTCAGCCGCGGGTGCCGGCTCGACGACGGCGGGCGCGGGAGGCGCGACGGCAGGTGCGGCCTCTTCAGCGGGGGCGGGTGCCTCGGTTGACGCGACCTCCGTGACCGGAGCCTCGGCGGCTGGAGCGGCAGCGCCGGAGCCGTCACCGATGGTGACCAGGGGGGTTCCGACCTCGACGGTCTCGTCCTCCTGCACCAGGATGGCCTCGATGATGCCGGCGACAGGCGACGGGATCTCGGTGTCTACCTTGTCGGTGGATACCTCGAGTAGTGGTTCGTCGACTTCGACGCGGTCTCCCACGTTCTTCAGCCAGCGGGTTACCGTGCCCTCGGTGACACTCTCACCGAGTGCCGGGAGGTTAACGGATTCGCTCATGCGCATGTCTCCTTCAAAACCATTTGTCTGTAGTTAAGTTACTGAAAATCTGTGCCGGAGACCGGTTATCCGTGCAGCGGCTTGCCGGCGAGTGACAGGAAGGCTTCGCCCAGCGCCTCGTTCTGCGTGGGGTGAGCGTGCAGCAGCGGCGCGATGTCCTCCGGGTAAGCCTCCCAGTTTACGATCAACTGGCCCTCCCCGATCAGTTCGCCAACGCGTGCGCCGATCATGTGCACGCCGACGACGGGGCCGTCCTTGACGCGCACGACCTTGATCGAACCGGCGGTGCCGAGGATGGAGCTCTTGCCGTTGCCGGCGAGGTTGTACTCGTAGCTGGAGACCTGGTCCGCACCGAATTTCTCGGCGGCCTTGACCTCCGAGTAGCCGACGGATGCGACCTCGGGGTCGCAGTAGGTGACCTTGGGGATGTTGATGTCCTCGACGATGATCGGGTTCAGGCCCGCGATCTCCTCGGCGACGAAGATGCCCTGCTGGAAACCGCGGTGCGCGAGCTGCAGGCCGGGGACGATGTCGCCGACGGCGAAGACGCCGGGGATGTTCGTCGCGAGGCGCTCGTTCGTGATGACGAAGCCGCGGTCCATGGTCACGCCGACCTCTTCGAAGCCAAGACCGGCTGTGGACGGGCCACGGCCGACGGCGACGAGAAGGATCTCCGCCTCAATGGTGTCGCCGTTCTCGAGAGTGACGACGACGCCGTTCTCGTCCTGGGTGACGCTCTGGAAGCGGATGCCGAGCTTGTAGCCGATTCCGCGCTTGCGGAATGCGCGCTCCAGCGACTTGGAGATCGACTCTTCCTCATTGGGGACGAGGTGCGGAAGCGCCTCGATGATCGTGACGTCGGACCCGAAGGACTTCCAGACGCTGGCGAATTCGACGCCGATCACGCCGCCGCCGAGAACGGCGACCTTCTGGGGCACGTAGTTCAGCTCGAGGGCCTGCTCGCTCGTGATGACGCGGCCGCCGATCTCGAGGCCGGGCAGCGAGCGCGAGTACGAACCGGTGGCGAGGATGACGTTCTTGCCGACGATGGTGTCGTCGCCGACCTGCACGGTCGTGGGGGAGACCAGGCGGCCTTCGCCCTCGATGACGGTGATGCCCTTGGCGCGGATCATGCCGTCGAGGCCCTTGTACTTCTTGGCCACGATGCCCTCGCGGAACGCCGTGACGGCCGCCATGTCGATGCCCTTGAATTCCGTCGTGACGCCGTACTTGGCTGCCTCGCGGCTCACATCGGCTACCTCGGCGGAGTGCAGGAGCGCCTTGGTCGGGATGCAACCGAGGTGGAGACAGGTGCCACCGAGCTTGCCCTTCTCGATCAGACCGACGGTGAGGCCGAGCTGGACCGCGCGCAGCGCTGCCGCGTATCCACCGCTTCCTCCACCGAGAACGACAAGGTCAAAATTCTGCTCGGTCACCCAGATACTCCCTCGTGCTTCACAAACTCAGCCGCGTTCCACCCGGACGAATGGTGATACGCCCGGGGAGGCGCTGATTGGCAAGGTTTTCTTGCCGCCTACGACTGTACTACGGGCGTGAAAAGTCCTCGGCCATCTGGATCAATGCCCTGACCGAAACACCCGTCGGCCCGGCTCCGGTGAAGCCCCAGGCGCTCGAGGTGTTCTCGGACGGCCCGGCGATGTCGAGGTGCGCCCAGGGGATGGTCGGGGCGTTCGCTTCGGTGCCCTTCTTCCCGACGAATTCGCGCAGGAACACGCCGGCCAGCAGCATCCCGCCGGCGGTGTTGCCGATTTTCGCGTTGGCGATGTCGGCGACGTCCGAGTTGAGCAGGGTGCGCAGGTCATCGGGCAGCGGCATCGGCCACGCGGTTTCGCCCACGGTCTTGCTGGCGGCGAGCACGCGCTGCACCACCTCGTCGTCGCCCATGGCGGCGAAGTACCGGTGGCCGAGGGCCACGACCTGGGCACCGGTCAGCGTGGCGACGTCGATGATGGCGTCCGGCTGCTCTTCTCCGGCGGCGACGAGGCCGTCGGCGAGCACGAGGCGACCCTCGGCATCCGTGTTCAGCACCTCGACGGTGCGGCCGCCGCGCATGCGCAGCACGTCGTTCGGGCGGATCGCCGTACCGGAGGGCATGTTTTCGGCGATGCACAGCCACGCCGTGATGCGCACCGGAATGGCGAGCCGGGCGGCAGCGAGCGTCACGGCGAGCACAGTGGCAGCGCCGGTCATGTCGTACTTCATACCCACCATGGATGCCGGCGGCTTCAGCGAAAGCCCGCCGGTGTCGAAGGTGATGCCCTTGCCGACGAGGGCGAGGTGCCTGGTTGCCCCCTCAGGCGTGTAGCTGACCTTGACCAGTCGCGGCGGGCGGCTGGAACCCTGCCCAACCCCGGCGATGCCGCCGAAGCCTTCGGCGACGAGCTCCTTCTCGTCCCAGATCTTGATCTCGACCGGGAGGCCGGAGGCCGCGTCGACGGCGTGCTGGGCCAGGGAAGCCGGGTACAGGTCGGACGGGGGAATGTTGACGAGGTCCTTGACCAGGCTGACCGCCTCGGCGATGACTCCGACGCGTTCAACGGCGTCGTCGTTGGACAGCGCGGTGTGCACCGTGATCTGCTCCGCGGGTCGCTTCGTCGCGGCGAGTGAGTTCTGGCGGTACGCGGTGAAGGAGTAGGCGCCGAGTGCCGCGCCCTCGAGCACGGCCTCGAGCTCGTCCGCGGTCGCGAACGGGAACGCGAAGGCGACGGAGGTGACGCCGGTGAGCTGGCGCACCGCGGAGCCGGCGGCCTGGCGCAGCGCGTCGAGGGTGGCTTCCTTTCCGATCCCGACAATCGCGATGCTGCGGGCGACGCCCACCGTGGCGGCCAGGCGCACGACCTGGTCGCGGGCGCCGGTCACGCCCAGGGCCGAGAACTGCTCGGCGATGGCGGCGAATGCCGGGTCGGCGTGGATCCGGGGAGTGTTGTCAGTTTGGAGCGCGGCAATGATGAGGACGTCGGCGTCAGAGTCGATTGCGGGCTGTGCGGACACGGTCAAGCGGGGAGCGGTCATCCGTCTAGGCTACTGACGCCGTGCTGTGTTCGCTCTCGGCATCAAGGCTCGACCGCCGTTTCCGAGGTGCCCGGGATACCTCGGATTAGAGTTAGGACATGCGCGATCCTGGTGACCTCTACGAGTTGACCGCGGACGCCACCGGTGTCCCGGAAGGCCTTCACCTCGTCGCGGGCCTGACCGGTTTCGCGGATGCCGGCGGCGCCGTCTCGCAGTTCACCGAATACCTGCTCGGCACGCTCGATCACAAGATCGTCGCGAACTTCGACGCCGATCTGCTGCTCGACTACCGCGCCCGCCGCCCGGTCATCTACTTCGATCAGGACCACCTGACCGACTACCAGCCGCCCTCCCTGCGGATGTACCTCGCCCAGGATGAGATCGGCCAGCCCTTCCTGCTGCTGTCGGGTTTCGAGCCCGACTTCCGCTGGGAGCAGTTCACCGCTGCGGTGCTTCAGCTCGTGCACCACTTCACAGTGGCCTCGACCACCTGGGTGCACGCGATTCCGATGCCGGTCCCGCACACGCGTCCGATCGGGGTGACGGTCAGCGGCAACCGTTCCGACCTGATCGAGAGCATGTCGGTGTGGCGGCCGCACACGCAGGTGCCGTCCAACGCGCTCCACCTGGTCGAATACAGACTGTTCGAAAGCGGCGCATCGACGGTTGGGTTCGTACTCCTCATCCCGCACTACCTCGCCGACACGGAATTCCCCGCCGCCGCCCTGTCAGCTCTCGAAAGCACCAGCGCGTCGACGGGCCTCATTTTCCCCAGCGATCGCCTGCGCGTGCAGAACCGCGAATTCATCGCGCGGATCGACGAGCAGGTTCAGGAAAACCCGGAGCTTGCGAAGCTCGTCGGCACCCTCGAGCAGCGCTACGACACGTACATGGAGGGCAGCACGCTGCGCTCCCCGCTCACCGACGAAGACGGCGAGTTGCCAACGGCCGACGAGATCGCGGCCGAGTTGGAGAAGTTCCTCACCATCCTACGAAACAAAGACGACGGCTCCGCCAGCTAACGCAGCGCACCCGGGCGAGCCGCAGATCGGCCCGGCGGACCACCGGTAGATTGGGGGGAGTGAACTCCCGTCGCTCCTGGTTAATCTTCGCCCTCGGTTCGTTCGCCTACCTCTCCGCGGTGTTGCAGCGCACCTCACTGGGCATCGCCGGAGTCGCCGCAACGGAACGCTTCGGCGGATCGGCCGCCGTCCTCTCGAGTCTCGCCGTCGTGCAGCTCATCGTGTACGCGGCGGCGCAGATCCCCGTCGGTGTGCTGATCGACCGGTTCGGACCGCGCGTGCTCATGGTCACCGGGACGACGCTGATGGTGTTCGGCCAGCTCACCCTCGCGTTCGCGCCGCACATCAGCATCGCGGTGGTCGGTCGCATCCTCGTCGGGGCAGGGGACGCCACGATCTTCATCTCGGTGATCCGGCTGGTCAGTTCCTGGTTCAGCGGCCGGATCGTGCCGATGCTCTCCCAGTGGATGGGCAACATCGGCCAGCTCGGACAGGTTTTATCCGCCGTTCCGCTGGCCTGGGTACTGCACGTGTGGGGGTGGACGCCCGCGTTCGTGTCGGCGGCATCCGTGGCGGTGATTGCCTTGATCGTGGTCGTCATTGCGATCAGGGATCGTCCGAGCGGCGTCGAAGACCACACGAGGGCCAACAGCTGGGGCGCGGCGCTGACCCAGCTGCGGCACAGTTTCAAACGCCCGGGAACCCAGCTGGGTTTCTGGTCGCATTACGTGACCCAGTCATCCGGGACCGTGTTCAGCCTGCTGTGGGGATTCCCGTTCATGGTCTACGGCCTTGGTTACGAGCCGGCCTTCGCCGCCGCCATGCTCACGATCCTGGTCGGGACCGGCCTCGTCTTCGGTCCCATCCTCGGCGTGCTGACCGCGCGGCATCCCATGCGCCGCAGCAACATCGTGCTGGGGATCGTCACGGCGATGGGGATCGCCTGGGCAACCGTCCTGCTCTGGCCGGGGGCACCGCCGGTCTGGCTGATGGCCCTGCTGCTCGTCGTCGTCGGGGTCGGCGGCCCTGGGTCGCTCATCGGGTTCGACTTCGCGCGCACCTTCAACCCGCAGCGCAGCCTCGGTTCGGCCAACGGCGTCGTCAACGTGGGCGGGTTCACGGCCAGCTTCGTCACCATGTTCCTGATCGGCCTGCTGCTGGACCTCCAGGACGGTTGGCGGGTCGCCGGCGGCGCCGCCAGCAACCTGTACGCGCTCGACTCGTTCAAGGTCGCATTCGCCGTGCAGTTCGTCGTCGTCGGAATCGGCGTTGTGTTCCTGGTGCGGGCCAGGGCGCGCACCAGGCGTCAGCTCTCCCGCGACGAGGGAATAGAGGTTGCCCCTCTCTGGGTTGAACTCTCCAGGGCCCGGCGGCGGCGCAGGGGCTGAGGTGGCCGCTGAGGGTAGCGGCTGTGTGGCTTGTCGTCTAGATAAACCGTGTAATAATTGTGGATAGGACCCGTTCTGGTCCGGGGAGTGCCAACTGAACGTTGGTGCTTGCGAGATTGATTATCGCGCCCGGGACTTGACATGGGTCCTAGCAATGCCCAAACGCGACTCGGCAACGAGTGGCCTGGGAGCGCCGTACGGCGCAAATCAAGGCATGAGAGGTGTTCGAATGGCAACCCCCGCAAAGACTGAGGCGTCTGACAAGACCGCCGCTGCGGCGCCGGCGACAACGGCGACCGCACCGAAGGCCGCAGCCGTGAAGAAGCCGGCAGCGAAGAAGCCGGCCGCCGAGAAGCCGGCACCGCGCAAGCGCGCCACGACCAAGGCCAAGGCGGCCGCCGGCGAAGACGCCGAGCCGGGCCCCGAGGATGTCGTCGATGTCGTCGTTCCCGGCAAGGACCACGCCGACGACGTCGATTCCGACGACGAAGACTCCGACGAGGAGGGCGCCAAGCGCGCCGCCCCGACGACACCGCTTCCGAGCGGCGCCCTCGTGCTGTCCCTCGTGGACGACGAAGACGAAGTTCCGGTGTACTCGAGCGCCATCACCGGCGCCACCGCAGACCCGGTCAAGGACTACCTGAAGCAGATCGGTAAGGTCGCCCTGCTGAACGCGGCCGAAGAGGTCGAGCTCGCAATGCGTATCGAGGCCGGCCTGTTCGCCGAGGACAAGCTCGCGCACATGACCGACGCGGAGAAGAAGAGCGCCCTCGGCCGTGAACTCCAGTGGGTCGCCAAGGACGGCGCCCGCGCCAAGAGCCACCTCCTGGGCGCGAACCTCCGCCTCGTGGTCTCCCTGGCCAAGCGCTACACGGGCCGTGGGATGCAGTTCCTCGACCTGATCCAGGAAGGCAACCTGGGGCTCATCCGTGCGGTCGAGAAGTTCGACTACACCAAGGGCTTCAAATTCTCGACCTACGCCACCTGGTGGATCCGCCAGGCCATCACCCGTGCCATGGCCGACCAGGCCCGCACCATCCGCATCCCGGTGCACATGGTCGAGGTCATCAACAAGCTCGCTCGCGTCCAACGCCAGATGCTGCAGGACCTGGGCCGCGAGCCCACGCCCGAGGAACTGAGCCGCGAACTCGACATGACGCCCGAGAAGGTCGTCGAGGTCCAGAAGTACGGCCGCGAGCCCATCTCGCTGCACACTCCGCTGGGTGAAGACGGCGACAGCGAATTCGGCGACCTGATCGAAGACACCGAGGCCGTCGTGCCGGCGGATGCCGTTGGGTTCACCATGCTGCAGAAGCAGCTGGAGAGCCTGCTCGACTCCCTGTCCGAGCGCGAAGCCGGCGTCATCCGCATGCGCTTCGGCCTGGGCGACGGCATGCCGAAGACCCTCGACCAGATCGGCGACACCTTCGGCGTGACGCGGGAACGCATCCGCCAGATCGAGTCGAAGACCATGGCGAAGCTGCGGCACCCGTCGCGTTCGCAGTCGCTGCGCGACTACCTCGAGTAGCAGCGGAGTGCGCTATGCACCCGCGATCCTCATCGGCAGGACCGTCCGGCGGCTTGCGAGGTGGCGGAAACCCGGCGGCGGTTCGGCCGTCCCGGGTCTCGTGGTCAATCGGATCGCCCCCGGCTTCCTTCCGAGCGCGCTGAACAGCTTCCCTGAGGGCCTCGTCATCGTCACGGGGTCGAGCGGTAAATCCACCATCACCAAGATGCTAGTAGCCGCTTTGCGCGCCCACGGCAAGACCGTGTTCACCAACCCCTCGACGGCCAACATCGCCCAGGGACTGACCTCGGCGCTGCTCGAACAGGCGAACCTGGTCGGCCACATCGACGGCGACATCGCCGTGCTCGAGATGGACGAGGGGCACGGCGCGTTCATCGCCGGCTCGCTGAAGCCTCGCGTGGTCGCACTCACCAACGTCATGGTCGACCAGATCGACCGTTTTCACGATTCGGAAATGGTCGCCGCCATGCTCGCCAGGATCGCGGCGCGAGCGAGCGGCGTCGTCGTGCTGAACGCCGACGACCAGTATCTCGCCGACCTCGCCGCGGGCATTGACTCCGCCGTGAGGGTCGACCGGTTCGGGGTCACGGCAGAGGTCCTCGCGGCCAACCCCCGTGGCCTCGGCTACAGCAGGACGGCGGCGGAACGGCTGCCGGTCGGCGATGGCGTTCTGGTGACCAGGGTCAACGGACGCGAAGCCGAGATTTCGCTGCCAACGGGCAGCTTCACCGTTGGCCTGCCCGCGCGCGGCGCACACTACGCGGTGGATGCCGCGACAGCCCTGGCCGCAGCCCGGGCAGCGCTCGGCGATGCGTTCCGGCCGGAGGTCGCGGTCGCCGCGATCTCCACCATCCCGGCCGTGTTCGGACGCGGAGAGGTCGTCACGCTGCGCGGGCGCCAGGTCGAGTTCGTGCTGGTGCAGAACCCGGCCAGCTTCCAGCTCAACGTCGACAGCCTCGAGCCCGGCACCGAGCAGATCCTGGTCGCGATCGGATCCGACGTACGAGACCCTTCCTACTTCTGGCCGGTGAACACCTCCGGCCTCGTCCGGGTGCTCATCGCCTCCGGTTCAAAGGCCCACGACATCGCCCTCCAGCTCGCGTACGACGATGTGGCCGTCGACCGCATCGAACCGGACCTCGGCCGGGCGCTCGACGATTTCCTCGCCCTCCCAGACCCGGCCACGGGCCTGAAGACGATCATCTTCTCGGCCGACTCGATGCGGCGCACCCGCGCCCACCTCGGGCTGGCAACGAACACCGAGGAACAGGCATGAACCCGGCCGAGCCGCTCACCATCGTTTCCCTGCTCCCGGAACTCCTCGGCACCAACGGGGACGCGGCCAACGCCCGTGTGCTCGCCCAGCGGGCCCGGTGGGCCGGCGCCGACGCGCGCATCCTCGACGTTCGGCAAGCGGCCGATCTCCCGGCGCAGGTCGACGCCGTCGTGATCGGATCGGGCACGGATGCCGGCCTCACGGCCGCCCGCGACATCCTGTTGACCATGGCGACGGAGCTGCGCGAATGGTCCACCGCCGGCGTGCCCATCCTTGCCGTCGGCACGGGCTGGGAACTGCTCAGCTGGGGGATCGAACTCCAGGACGGCTCCGTGATCGAGGGCCTCGGCATCGTGGCCGGCCGCGCCGTGCCCCGGGCCGTGCGCGCGACCGACGACCTCGTGGCCACGTCGAAGTACGGTCGACTGCTCGGCTTCGAAAACCATGCCCGCGACTACGTCGGGGCCGAAGGATCACCGCTCGGCCGCGTGGTCTCCGGCGTCGGCAATGGCTCCGGCACGGAGGGACTTGTCATGGGGGACTTCTTCGGGACCCACCTGCACGGCCCGGTCCTGGCCCGGAACCCCGGCCTCGCCGACCACATCCTCGAGGTCATGTTCGCGCGCCACGGCTCCTCGTACACGCCGGGCGCCCGCGCCGCAGAGGTCGATGACATGGCAAAAGCCGCACGCAATCAGATTGCGGTGCGGCTCGGCCTCGCGACGACGGAGTAACCGGTTGGTGCTGGTTACCCCGGTTACCCGCGGTACGTTCTAACGAACGCTTGGGCTAGCGCTAGCTGGAACGCTGGTCTTCGAGCAGGCGGCTCGATTCGTCGTGCCAGCTCTCTGCGATGGCTGCAAGCTTTTCCTGGTGCTTGCGGCCGTGGTGCGCGCAGAACAGCAATTCACTGTTGTTGACGACGACCCGAATGTAGGCCTGAGCGCCACAAGCGTCGCAGCGGTCGGCCGCGGTGAGCTGGTGGGGGGCGCCCTGATGGTCGACTGCACCATTATCGGTGGCGATCTGGGACATGTTCTCCTCCTCCAGACTGGAACCATAAAACCCTGACACTCAATGTAAACACGGGCAGGGCTGGTTATCGAGTCAGTTGTGTGACATTTCGCTCACCGCGTAGCTGATTCACAGCGGGTGTCGAGCGGGACGAGTGTCGCCCAGTGTCAGTAGGCTTAACAGTTGTGAGTTCTGACTATTCCGCACGGCACCTTTCCGTTCTCGAGGGACTCGAGGCGGTGCGCAAGCGGCCCGGCATGTATATCGGGTCCACCGACTCCCGCGGCCTCATGCATTGCCTGTGGGAAATCATCGACAACTCGGTCGACGAAGCCCTCGGCGGGCACGGAACCAGCATCGATATCGTGCTGCACCCCGACGAGAGCGTCGAGGTGCGCGACACCGCCCGCGGTATCCCCGTGGACATCGAGCCCAAGACCGGCCTCTCCGGCGTCGAGGTCGTCTTCACCAAGCTGCACGCCGGCGGCAAGTTCGGCAGCGGCTCCTACGCGGCCTCCGGCGGACTGCACGGGGTGGGCGCATCCGTCGTCAACGCCCTGTCGGAGCGCCTCGACGTCGAGGTCGACCGCGACGGCAAGACCTGGGCCATGTCCTTCCACCGGGGCGAGCCCGGCATCTTCGCCGACACCGGCGAGAAGAGCCCGGATGCGCCGTTCACGCCGTTCGAGAAGAAGAGCGAATTGCGCGTTATCGGCAAGGTCGCCCGAGGCAAGACGGGCACCAGGATCCGGTACTGGGCCGACCGCCAGATCTTCACGAAGGGCGCGGCCTTCCAGACCGAGGAGCTCCTGGGCCGGGCGCGCCAGACCGCGTTCCTCGTGCCGGGGCTCACCATCAACATCGCCGACCGGCGCGCCGCGGAGCCCGTCTTCGAGTCGTTCAGCTTCGAGGGCGGCATTTCGGAGTTCGTCGACCACCTCGCCACGGATGCGCCCATCACCGATACCTGGCGGCTGACCGGCAACGGCACGTTCACCGAGACGGTGCCCGTGCTCACCGACAAGGGCGCGATGGTTCCCACCGAGCTCGTGCGGGACTGCCACGTGGACATCGCGCTGCGCTGGGGGACCGGCTACGACACCGTCGTCCGCAGCTTCGTCAACATCATCGCCACGCCCAAGGGCGGCACCCACCAGGCCGGGTTCGACGCGGGCCTGCTCAAGTTCCTGCGCGCCCAGGTCGAACAGAACGCCCGTCGCCTCAAGGTCGGCTCCGACAAGCTCGAGAAGGACGACGTGATGGCCGGCCTGACCGCGGTGCTGACCGTGCGCCTGCCTGAGCCGCAGTTCGAGGGCCAGACCAAGGAGGTGCTGGGCACCCCGGCCGTGCGCGCCATCGTCGCGAACGTGGTCGCCAAGGCGATGAACGAGCGGTACACATCGACCAAACGCGACGACAAGGCGCAGGCGGCGCTCGTGCTCGACAAGATCGTGTCCGAAATGAAGTCCCGCATCTCGGCGCGCGCCCACAAGGAGACCCAGCGTCGCAAGAACGCACTGGAGAGTTCCTCCCTGCCGGCGAAGCTCGTCGACTGCCGCAGCAACGACGTCGCCACGAGCGAACTGTTCATCGTCGAGGGCGACTCGGCGCTCGGCACGGCCAAGCTCGCCAGGGACAGCGAACACCAGGCGCTCCTGCCGATCAGGGGCAAGATTCTCAACGTGCAGAAGGCATCCGTCTCCGACATGCTCTCGAACACGGAATGCGCGTCGATCATCCAGGTGATCGGGGCGGGATCCGGGCGAAGCTTCGACCTGTCGGCTGCCAGGTACGGCAAGGTCATCATCATGAGCGACGCCGACGTCGACGGCGCGCACATCCGCACTCTGCTGCTGACCCTGTTCTTCCGCTACATGCGGCCGATGATCCAGGAAGGGCGTGTCTTCGCCGCCGTCCCGCCGCTGCACCGGGTCGTGGTCATGAACCCGGGCAGCAAACCGAACGAGACCATCTACACCTACTCGGAGGCTGAGCTGCAGGGCGTGCTCGCCGGGCTGAAGCGAACCGGGAAGCGGTACCAGGACCCGATCCAGCGCTACAAGGGCCTGGGCGAGATGGATGCCGACCAGCTGGCGACCACGACCATGGAGCGCGCGCACCGCACGCTGCGCCGGGTGCGGGTCGACGACGCCGAAATGGCCGGCAAGGTGTTCGAGCTGCTGATGGGCAACGACGTCGCGCCGCGCAAGGAGTTCATCATCGAGAGCTCCGACAAGCTCAGCCGCGACCGCATCGACGTCTAGCCCTTCGCCCTCGCCCCCCTTCCGCGGGGGGAGTGGGGCTAACGGATCAGGGCGCCGATGGTGCCGACGACCGCGTCGAGCATGGTCCCTGACGCGTCGCGCCTCGACCCGGACTCCGGCAGCGTGCGCGGGGTGCCGTCCGGCCCGACTGCGCGGGCGGGCGAGGGGCCGACCCAGGCGACGGAGAGCATGTCCTCGCCCTTGAGGAAGCGTTGTGAACGGACACCGCCGGTGCCGCGACCCTTGGCCGGGTATTCGGAGAAGTCGGAGACCTTGGCGCTGCCTGGGTCGGTGCCGGGCAGCGTCTGGCTGCTGGTGGCGACCGTGGCGACGACGGCGGTGGCCGCGTCATCCGTGGACACGCTCGTGAAGAAGATGACGCGGGCGTCGTCGACCAGCTTGATTCCGGCCATCCCCCCCGCCGTGCGTCCCTGCGGACGAACGCTGCTCGCCGGGAAGCGAAGGAGCTGCGAGTCGCTGGCGACGAACACGAGTTCGTCGTCGTCGGCGCCCTGGGCCGCCCCGACGACCTCGTCCTTCGGCTTGAGGGCGATGAGTTCGAAGTCGGGTTTGTTCGCCCAGTCGCCGGCGGTGACGCGTTTGACGATGCCCTGCCGCGTGCCGAGGGCGATGGACCGCGGGGAGTCCAGGGAGACGATCGCGAGGACCTTCTCGTCCTTGTTCGTGAGTGCCAGGTAGTCGCCGACCTTCACGCCGGCCGCAAGCTGGATCGAGCTGGCCGGCATGACCGGGAGGTCGACGGGGGAGAAGCGGATGAGCCGCCCCCGGCTCGTGACGGCGCCGATCTCAGTGCGGCTCGTGGTGTCCAGCGTGGACCGGATGGCGTCGTGCTTGCTGCGGCGCTGTGCCGGGGTGACGCGTTCGGGCATGTCGTCGCTGACCGGTTGCAGGTCGACGCGGGCAATCTTGCCGGTGGCGCTCAGGTACACGCGCGTCGGCGTGTCCGTGACCTCGAGCACGGCGGCGTTGCGCCTGGCCGCGGCCGCGCCGACGCCGGCGATGCTCGGCTTCGCCTCGGTGAGCACCGTGCGCCGCGGTGTGCCGAAGCGGTCGGCCACCGACGCCAGTTCGTCGGAGACGAGGGTGCGGATGGCCTGTTTGCTGCCGAGCAGGGTTTCCAGCGCCTTGATTTCGGCGAGGAGTTTGTCGCGTTCGGTTTCCAGCTCGACGAGCGAGAAGCGGGTGAGGCGGCGCAGCTGGAGTTCGAGGATGTACTCGGCCTGAATCTGGCTTATGTCGAAGACATCCATCAGGCGTGCGCGGGCCTGGGCGGTGTCGTCGCTCTTGCGGATGACCTGGATGACTTCGTCGATGTCGAGGATGGCGACCAGGAGTCCCTCGACGAGGTGCAGGCGCTCCTTGCGGCGTGCCAGGCGCCAGGCCGAGCGGCGCGTGACAACCTGGATCCGGTGGTTGATGTAGACCAGCAGCAGCTCGCGCAGGCCGAGCGTCTGCGGGCCGCCGTCGACGAGGGCGACCGCGTTGATGTTGAAGGAATCCTCGAGCGGGGTCACCCGGTACAGCTGCTCGAGCACCGCCTCCGGGCTGAACCCGGTCTTGATCCCGATGACCAGCCGCAGGCCCTTCGTGCGGTCGGTGAGGTCGGTGACATCCGAAATGCCACTGAGCTTCTTGGAGTTGACGCCGTCCTTGATCTTCTCGATGACCTTCTCTGGACCGACGAGGTAGGGAAGCTCGGTGACCACGAGGCCGGCCTTGCGGGCCGTGATCGCCTCGACGGACACCCGGGCGCGTGTCTTGAAGCTGCCGCGCCCGGTCGCATAGGCATCCTTGATCCCGTCCAGGCCGACGATGGTGCCGCCGGTCGGCAGGTCGGGGCCCGGGATGAACTCCATCAGGTCCTCGAGGGTGGCGTTCGGGTGCGCCAGCAGGTGCCTGGCGGCGCCGACCACCTCGATCAGGTTGTGCGGGGCCATGTTCGTGGCCATGCCGACGGCGATGCCGCTGGCGCCGTTGACGAGCAGGTTGGGGTACGCGGCCGGCAGCACGTCCGGCTGGGTGAGCTGGTTGTCGTAGTTGGGGACGAAGTCGACGACGTCCTCGTCGAGGTTCTCCGTCATCGCCAGCGCAGGGGCGGCGAGCCGTGCCTCGGTGTAGCGGGGGGCGGCCGGGCCGTCGTCGAGCGAGCCGAAGTTCCCGTGTCCGTCGATCAGCGGCACCCGCAGCGTGAAGGCCTGGGCCATGCGCACGAGGGCGTCGTAGATGGCCGTGTCGCCGTGCGGGTGCAGCTTGCCCATGACCTCGCCGACGACCCGGGCGGACTTGACGTGCCCGCGATCGGGGCGCAGGCCCATTTCGTTCATCTGGTACAGGATGCGGCGCTGCACGGGCTTGAGCCCGTCCCTGGCGTCCGGGAGGGCGCGGGAGTAGATGACCGAGTACGCGTACTCGAGGAACGACCCCTGCATCTCGGTCGACACATCGACGTCTTCGATGCGTTCGGTTACGGCGGCGGGTGGTGTGCTGTCTGAGCGGCTCATTCGTGAATTCTGGTGAGGCGTGCGTCACGGCAGGGCCGGGGTCGCACTGTGGTCGGCGTTGGCTGGTGTGCGCTGACTGGTGCTGGAAAGTTCAGGCCGTGTCTATGTCAGACTTGGCCCGATGCCCCCCATGTTACCGGCCCGCCATTTCAGCACCCTGCGCCTTGCCGACGTTCTGACAAGTTCCCTCGCCGCCGTGCTCGGCCGGCCCAACGCCCTGGGACTGGACGGCGCGGCCAAGGCGGTCGTCGTGCTCGCCGACGGGCTTGGGGTGAGTTCGCTCCGCGCGCGCGCCGGCCACGCCCGTTTCCTCTCTTCGCTGCTGACGAAGGCGGGTGTCATCGACGGGGTGTTCCCCGCGACCACGGCTGCCGGTATCGCGTCCCTCACCACCGGGGTCGAACCGGGCCAGCACGGCCTGGTCGGCTACCGGGTGCTCGACGCGGCGCGCGACCGCGTCGTCAACCAGCTCACGGGCTGGGACGCCGACGTGGAACCCCGCACGTGGCAGCGGGCCAGGACCGTGTTCGAACAGGCGGCGGATGTCGACGTGCCCAGCTTCGCGATCGGCCCGAAGAAATTCACCGCCTCCGGCTTCACCCAGGCCGTGCTGCGCGGGGCCACCTACGTGCCGGCGGAGCGCATCGCCGACCGGTTCCAGGCGGCCAGGCGCATCCTCGACGAGGAGCCCCGGGCCCTGGTTTATCTGTATGTCGCCGAGCTGGACATGGCCGCGCACGCGTACGGCTGGCAGTCCGACAAATGGCTCGCCGAGCTGGAGAGCCTGGACGCCGAGGCAGCCAGGTTCGCCTCGACCCTGCGCGCCGACGAGGGCCTGCTCCTCACGGCCGACCACGGCGTGATCGACGTTCCGGCGACCAAGCACGTGCTCTTCGACACGGTGCCGGAGCTCGTGGCCGGCGTGCGGCACATCGCCGGAGACCCGCGGTGCCTGCACCTGTACCTCGAGCCGGGCCAGGACGCCGTGAGCGCAAACTCGCTCGCGGAGGCCTGGCGTGCCGTCGAGGGAGAGCGGGCGTGGGTGTTCACCCGCGATGAGGCCGTCGAGGCCGGCCTGTTCGGCAGTGTCGCAGCCGAGGTGCTGCCGCGGATCGGCGACGTGATCGTGGCCGCGCGCCGGCTCATCGCGTACTACGACTCCCGGGAGCCGAACCAGACGGCACGGTCAATGATCGGGCAGCATGGTTCGCTCACCGACGAGGAACTGCGCGTCCCGCTGATCCGTGCGGGCGCGTTCGCGAGTTAGCCGTTGCGGACGAGCCGCAGTCAGCTCGGGTACTCTCCGCGCTTGACCTGCGGCTTCGGCAGGCGCATCGGGCGCAGCTGGAGCGCACGCATCGCGGCGTACCAGCGCACTTTCTCCACCTTGCTCTTGCCGAACTTGACCTCGGCCTTGCGGGTGAGGATGAAGCCGAGGACGATGCAGTCGACCACTGCCACGAGGAAGAATGCCCAGAGCGCGAGGATGCCGTACGTCTGCACCGCGGGGTCCGGGAAGAAGGTCAGCAGGATCACGACGAACATGACCGGGATCATGAACTCGCCCACGTTGAAGCGAGCGTCGACGAAGTCGCGCGCGAAGCGCTTCTGCGGTCCGCGTTCGCGCAGGGGGAGATACTTGTCCTCGCCGGCTGCCATGCCGACGCGGGCGCGGTCCCTGGCCTCCACCGACTTCGCACGCGCCTGCTTGGCAGCGAGCTTGCGATCCTCAGGCACCAGCGGACGCTTATTCGCCGCCTCCTGCTGCTTGCGGCTAGGCGTCGCCTGGCCTTTGCCGACAGGGGCGACGCCCGACAGGCGGGCCGCCGTTTCTGCCGGGGTTTCGATCGACGGCTCGGAGCCGGGGTTTACAGGTTGCTTAGCCACATCAGTTCCTTGCAATTGGTTGCCTTAAGATTACCCGCATGACGGTTATCCCAGAAACAGGTCCCGACTCGACGACCACGGTCGAAGCCGCGCTTCGCACGGCGGTCGAGCACGGGCTGCCCACAACGATCGCCGACCTGTGCACGCTCGTGCGCATCCCGTCCGTTTCCTGGGCTGCGTTCGAGCGCGGCCACGTGGCGGCCAGTGCCGAGGCCGTGGCCGGACTCGCCCGCGACCTGCAGGTGTTCGATTCGGTCGAGGTTCGCCAGGCCGGCATCCCGGGCGGGACCGAACTGGGCCAGCCCGCCGTGCTCGCCACCCGCGCGGCGCGCAACGGCCGCCCGACCGTCCTCCTCTACGCGCACCACGACGTGCAGCCTCCCGGAAACGACGAGGAATGGGAGTCCAGCCCATTCGAACCGACCGTGCGCGGTGACCGCCTGTACGGGCGAGGCGCGGCCGACGACAAGGCAGGCGTGATGGCCCACATCGCTTCCATCCGCGCCCTCGTGGCCGCCGAAGGCCCCGACTTCGACCTGGGCCTCGCGCTCTTCATCGAAGGGGAGGAAGAATTCGGAAGCCGGTCCTTCGCCAACTTCCTCGAGGAGAACCGCGACTCGCTGCGCGGTGACGTCATCGTCGTCGCCGACTCCACCAACTGGGACATCGACACCCCGGCGATCACCACCGGCCTGCGGGGCAACGTCACGTTCCGGCTGACCGTGCGCACGCTCGCCCACGCATCGCACTCCGGCATGTTCGGGGGAGCGGTCCCGGATGCGATGCTCGCGACCATCCGCCTCCTCGCCACCCTGCACGACCCCGACGGTGCCGTCGCCGTCGCCGGGCTCACCAGCCACGACGCGGCCACCCCTGACTATTCGGAGGAGCAGCTGCGCCTGCAAGCCGGCCTGCTCGAGGGCGTCGGCCCGATCGGACGCGGCAGCATCCTCAGCCGGATCTGGTCGCAGCCGTCGATCACCGTCACCGGCATCGACGCCCCGTCGGTCGCGAACGCCTCCAACACGCTCTCGCCCGCGATCAGCGTGCGGATCAGCGCCCGCATTGCGCCCGGCCAGCCGGCGGCAGAGGCCTACACGGCCCTCGAGAACCACCTCCGCGCGAATGCCCCCTTCGGAGCGTCCATCGAAATCGACGACGTCGACACCGGCGAGGCCTTCCTTGTCGACACCGGGGGATGGGCCGTCGAGGAGGCCCGCCAGGCGATGTCGGATGCCTGGGGCGTCGACCCGGTCGACATCGGCGTCGGCGGATCGATCCCGTTCATCGCCGACCTGGTCCGCGTCTTCCCCGAGGCGCAGATCCTGGTCACCGGCGTCGAGGACCCCGACTCCCGGGCGCACAGCCCGAACGAATCGCTGCATCTCGGCGTGTTCAAGCGGGCTGTTCTCAGCGAGGCGTTCCTGCTCGGCCGGCTGAACCAGCGCACTGGCCACTGATTCCGGGAATGGACGGGGCACGTTCACCGTTGTCCCAGCTAGAATTGTCAGAATTCTCATGTCGGCAATGTCACACGCCGGCCTGACCGTATTCGTCGCAGCACCCGTGACAGATCGAGGAGCATCATGACCGACACCATTGGAACCGACACCATCGGGACCAGCACCGAAGCCCACGCCGTCGGCCTCACCGACGTCGCCGCGCAGAAGGTGCGGAGCCTGCTCGCCCAGGAGGGCCGTGAAGACCTCCGGCTCCGCGTTGCCGTGCAGCCCGGCGGATGCTCCGGCCTGATCTACCAGCTCTACTTCGACGAGCGCATGCTCGAGGGTGACGCCGTCGTCGACTACGACGGTGTCGAGGTCATCGTGGACAAGATGAGCGTCCCGTACCTGGTCGGTGCCTCGATCGACTTCGAGGACACCATCCAGAAGCAGGGCTTCACGATCGACAACCCGAACGCCGGCGGCAGTTGCGCCTGTGGAGACTCCTTCAACTAGCCCCCCACTCGCACGCTTTCCTGGGAGACCATCCGTTTGGATGGTCTCCCGCTGGCGTTTTCGGGGCGGAATTTGGCGGGCAGGGGTGGTCAATTAGCCGACGCGGCCGCGTTCTGGCACTGGGACGGGTGTCTCGCGGAGTAGGCTAGGAAACGGTCAAAGCGCTTCCTGTGAAGTGCCCTCGAGTCTCCCGAAAGGTCCCCGGTGCGCAAATACCGCCGTCTCCGATGGGCTGCAATTCCGATCGCAGCGACGTTAGCCCTAGTACTTGCGGGGTGTACGCAGGCCGAACTTCACGGCTTCCTCCCCGGCTTCGAAGCGGGCAAACCGGCGGTGACTAACCACGCCGACCGCATCGCCGGCCTGTGGACCACCTCCTGGATCGTTCTGCTCATCGTCGGCCTCATCACCTGGGGCCTCACGATCTGGTCCGTCGTGGTCTACCGCCGCCGGAAGGGCCAGACCGGCCTTCCGGTGCAGCTGCGCTACAACATGCCGATCGAGATCTTCTACACGATCGTGCCGCTCGTCCTGGTCCTCGGCTTCTTCGCCTTCACGGCCCGCGACCAGGCCGTCATTGAGGCTCGCTACGACAAGCCGGACGTCAAGATCGAGGTCCTCGCCAAGCAGTGGGCCTGGGATTTCAACTACGTCAACGAGAATGTCTACTCGGCCGGCGTCCAGGGCCAGCCGGACCTCTCGGGTCCTGCCGGTTCGCTGGTGGAATCCGAACTGCCGACGCTCGTGCTCCCGGTCGGCAAGAAGATCGAGTTCGCGCTCGAATCGCGCGACGTCATCCACTCGTTCTGGGTCATCGACTTCCTGTACAAGAAGGACCTGATCCCGGGCAAGACCAACTACATGTCGGTCATCCCGGAGCGGATCGGCACCTACGCCGGCAAGTGTGCCGAGTTGTGTGGCGAATACCACTCGCTGATGCTTTTCAACGTCAAGGTTGTCTCGCAGCCCGACTACGACGCGTACATCGCGTCGCTGCGCGCCGCGGGCAATGAGGGACAGCTCGACAACGGATACAACCGCAACCAGAATCTTCCGGGCACGAACGCCCCGACGGCTCAGGAGGGCAACTAGGCCATGAGCACGACAACCGCACCAGCACCCACGCGCACCGCACCGCTGGGCTCGTCCCGCGTTGAGCAAAAGGGCAACATCCTGGTCAAGTGGATCACCTCGACCGACCACAAGGTCATCGGCTACCTGTATCTGATCACCTCGTTCGTGTACTTCTGCCTCGGCGGCGTGATGGCCCTGGTCATGCGCGCGCAGCTGTTCGAGCCCGGCCTGCACATCGTGGAGACCAAGGAGCAGTACAACCAGCTGTTCACCATGCACGGCACGATCATGCTGCTCATGTTCGCGACGCCGCTCTTCTTCGGCTTCGCCAACGCGCTGATGCCGCTGCAGATCGGCGCGCCCGACGTTGCATTCCCGCGACTGAATGCGCTCTCCTACTGGTTCTTCAACTTCGGCAGCCTCATCGCCGTCGCCGGCTTCCTCACCCCGCAGGGCGCGGCATCCTTCGGCTGGTTCGCCTACCAGCCGCTGGCCAGCACGACGTTCTCACCCGGCGTCGGCGGCAACCTCTGGATGGTGGGCCTCGGCCTCTCGGGCTTCGGCACGATCCTCGGTGGCGTGAACTTCATCACCACCATCATCACGATGCGTGCGCCCGGCATGACCATGTTCCGGATGCCGATCTTCTCCTGGAACACGCTGGTCACCTCGATCATGATCCTGATGGCGTTCCCCGTCCTGGCGGCCGCCATTCTGGCCGGGGCGGCCGACCGCATCTTCGGCGCGCACATCTACGACCCGGCAAACGGCGGTGCCATCCTCTGGCAGCACCTGTTCTGGTTCTTCGGCCACCCGGAGGTCTACATCATCGCCCTGCCGTTCTTCGGCATCGTGTCAGAGGTGTTCCCGGTGTTCAGTCGCAAACCAATCTTCGGTTACAAGACGCTCATCTACGCGACCATCACCATCGCCGCGCTGTCGATCGCCGTGTGGGCGCACCACATGTACGTCACCGGCTCCGTTCTCCTGCCGTTCTTCTCCCTGATGACGATGCTCATCGCCGTTCCGACGGGCGTGAAGATCTTCAACTGGATCGGCACCATGTGGCGCGGCTCTGTGACCTTCGAGACGCCCATGCTCTGGGCCCTTGGCTTCCTGATCACGTTCACCTTCGGTGGGCTGACGGGCGTCATCCTGGCCTCGCCGCCTCTCGACTTCCATGTGTCCGACACGTACTTCGTCGTCGCGCACTTCCATTACGTCGTCTTCGGCACCGTCGTGTTCGCCATGTTCAGTGGCTTCTACTTCTGGTGGCCGAAATGGACCGGGAAGATGCTCAACGAGCGTCTCGGCCGGTGGCACTTCTGGTTGCTCTTCATCGGTTTCCACACCACGTTCCTCGTGCAGCACTGGCTGGGTGTCGTCGGCATGCCGCGTCGGTACGCGTCGTACTCGCCCGATGACGGATTCACCTGGATGAACCAGCTGTCGACCATCGGGTCGATGATCCTGGCGGTTTCGATGATCCCGTTCCTGCTCAACGTGTACATCACCGCGCGCAAGGCTCCGAAGGTCACCGTGAACGACCCGTGGGGCCACGGTTCCTCGCTCGAGTGGGCGACGTCGTGCCCGCCGCCGCGACACAACTTCACCTCGATCCCCAGGATCCGTTCCGAGCGTCCGGCGTTCGACCTGAACCACCCCGAGGTCGCCATCGCCATCGGCATCGGCCCGGCGAAGGACGCACCGGACGTCCCCACCTACGACGCTTCCTCAGAAAAGGTGAAGTAAATGAGAGCGAGCGCCAACCTCTTCAAGATCCTTACCGGGTTCTTCGTCCTCGTCACCATCGTTTACGTGGTCTGGGGCAACCTGGACGCGTACCAGCACAAGGTCGAATGGGCTGGTACGTTCGCGCTGGCCCTGTGTGCGCTGCTGTCCGCCTTCGTCGCGTTCTACCTCGGGCGCGTGCACAAGGCCCAGGGTGCAGAGCTTCCGGAGGACCGCCTCGATGCGAACATCGACGACGGCGACCCGGAGATGGGCTTCTTCAGCCCGTGGAGCTGGTGGCCGATTATGCTCGCCGCCAGCACCGCGCTGCTGTTCCTCGGCCTGGCCGTTGGCTTCTGGATCTGCTTCATCGCCCTCGGCATCGGCTTCATCAGCCTGGTCGGTTGGGTGTACGAGTACTACCGCGGGATGTTCGCCCGCTAGATCAACGAGTACAGGAAAAGGCGCGGGGAAACCCGCGCCTTTTCCTGTATCCGGTCACGCAGGCTCAATTCGTCCTGTCCTCGGCCCGGCGCTTGCTCGGTAAGACAGTCAAAGCGTGCGTTCGGGGGTTGAGCCGCACTGGAACGGTCAGTCACGTTTGGGTGTCTAGCGGGCTTGGGCTGGCGGATCTTGCAGCCTTACCGGGCTCACTCGGGCGTGAGTGTCGGCTGGGTGAGGGTCTTGTGGACGACGCCGATCGAGATTCCCACGGCGGCTGCGATGGTGCGGATGGATTCGCCGCGTGCGCGGCGGGCGAGAATGGCGGCTCGCTTGTCGCCGTCGACGACTGGTCGCCGGCCTCCGACTTGACCGCGATGACGTGCGGCTTCTAGCCCGTTCTTGGTCTTGCGGGCAATATCGCGGTGCCGGTCCTCGGACAGAGCGAGAGCGATGTCGAGGATGAGGGATCGCTGGGAGTGTTCCCCGGCCGCGATGCCGTCGAGGACCTTGACGGCGATGCCACGTTGGAAAAGGCCGTTGAGGACGATCAGGCCCTCGAGGAGGTTACGGCCGAGACGGTCGACTTCTTGGATGGTGAGCATGTCGCCGGGGCGGACGTGGGACAACGCCTCGAGGAGGACCGGTCGATTCTCGGTAGCGAGGGTGCCGCTGATCTTCTCTTCGAACACTTTCCAGCAAATCGGGTCGAGAGCGTCGTGCTGGCGGCGGGTGTTCTGTTTGTCCGTGCTGACCCGGACGAGGCCGATGAGCGTCATGGCGCGTCACCTTTCGTTCATCAAACGTCATTTGCCGTTCATGTGAACGCTAGCAGTTGATGAACGGCCAGATGAACACCTGGAGCCGGTGTGAGGCCGCCCCTGAGGAAGTGGTGTCGGCGTTCGGCAGACGGTCGTTTGATGAACGTTGCGTGCGGGGCACGTTCAGGGTTCTCGCGGCGCCCGGTCCCCAGAGCTGGCTTCATGCCTCGTCGTCTTCGTGCGCGTCAGGATCGCGGAGGTCGCGGATGCTGCCGGGGGCGAGGTCGGGAGTGGCGAATGTGTAGGTGCCCAGCACGCCAAGGTGGGAATGCACGAAGGGTGAGAGCCTGGCCAGGTCGTCTTCCCGGATCGGGTAGTCCTGGTCTCGTAGTTGGGTGACTGCGGCGTCGAGGTAGCGGGTGGTCCACAGGGTGGCACAGTTCAGGACTAGGCCGAGAGCACCAAGCTGATTCTCCAGCCCGCGCTCGTAGTGGTGGTAGAGCTCACCCCTCTTGCCGTGGCAAATCTTGCGCGCGAGGGAGTGACGGTTCTCTTGGAGGTTGCGGATGTCTTTGATATCGCGGCGGTAGGACTCGTCAACGTCGATGTAGGTCAGGATGTGCAGCGTCTTGAAAATCCGCCCGTAGGCGGCGATCGCCTCGCCAAGCGCAGTGGGATGTCCGTCGCGTTGCAGCATCGTCACGACGTCGTACGCGCGCACTGAGCCGGTATAGATCGAGGAGACCACGCGCACGATGTCATCCCAGTTTCGGCGGATCTTGCCGAGGTCGACCTTGCCTCGCGCGAAGGTGTCCAGTGGGCCGTAGTCAGCGCCAGTGTTGATGCGCCAGCCCTTCTGGTCAGGCAAGTCGGCCAGGGCCGGACGGTAGGAGATGCCCAGGAGCTCGAGCAGCCCGAAGACAAGGTCGCTGTACGAGCCGGTGTCGGTCACGACAATCTCCGGCAGCGCGCCGCCGTCGAAGCCGAAGATGACATCTACCATGTGCAGCGAGTCACGAATCGTTCCTGAGACGACCTTGGCACCGCGACCCATACCCCGATCGTTTATCGCGTTCAGCCAGGTCATGCCCCTCTTGGAACCGAAGTACTTCCGATTCGGGCGAGCGAACGCGGCGGGGACGGGCACGACGAACCGCATCCCGTCCACGGCCGCGACCAGTCCGCCGCCCCACGCCTGAGCCAATCGGAGAGTGGCCTGCGCATCGACGAGCGGGACGTTGGCCGCGGAGAGAGTCTCCGGGCGGAAGTAGTTCTGGTAGACGTGCGACAACCGGGACCGTTCCAGGGCCGGGACGCCCTTCTTCGCGATCGGCCGGTACCCGACGTTCAACGAGTGCGCCGTCAGACACGCGGCGATCGACAGCGGCAGATCACCCATCCGGGCCTGCCCTCCGGATGCAGCCGTGAACGCTGCCGGCAGTTCGGGCACCCACCCCATGACCTCGAGGATTACCTCGGGCAGTTCCACGCGCGGCAACATTGCGGTGGTACGTGAGCGTAGGTCCACCAAGGAGGGCGGTTCTTCAACGGCCTTGAGGCCGGTGAGATGAATCCTGCCGTCCTCATCCACGCGCGCGTCGGGATTGGCGGTGAGCCGCCCGCCGACCTCCCGCAGGGTGGCATCGAGGGCGCGGGCATGCTCGGCCAACAGCGCGTCCGGAGACTCGGGCAGCCCGAGCGCGGTGAGCGTGTCGCTCCGCATCGCCTGCCACCGCTCACCATCCAGGAGCGCTGCCTGCGGGTTGTGCCACTTCGTGGACGTCTCGGCGAAGATCTCCCGCCGTTTGAGGCATCTCCAGAACCGTTCCAAGACACACAGGGCGTAGGCGTGCCGGTTCACCGCGCCGCCCTCGTAGGTGGGATGTCCGAACACCAGTCGCCTCCACGGCCCGCTGACGACGGGGACGTCGATCAGGTGCGCGCCGATCAGCGGAGCGGCCAGCCGACTGCGGTGGGCCAGGACATCCGCCACCCCTGTCATCGCCGCCAACACAGGCGCACCTTCGGCGTTGGCCCCGAATGTGATGACCTGGGTGAGCACCTTGAGGAACCCCGACACCGTGGGGAAGCGTTTGACCAGCTCGGTGCGCCAGTCATCACCTTCGTCGGTGTCAGCGGGAGGAACGTTCTCGCTGACCACCATCAACGCGGCACGTATCTGCTCTCGGGAGACGACTTCTTCGATGGCCTCCCAGACCTGCCCGATCCGCACCTGCTCGCCCCACCCCTCGGCGGCGAACAGCACCTCCACCGCCGCGGCGAGCCGCGCTGACGCCTTCGCCAGCCGCGGGTGGGTGCGGACCTTGTCTTTGTCCGAGGCTCTTCGCGCCTTGTTCAGCAACTCGGTGACCATCAACAGGTCAAGCAACTCCAGGGCATCATCGACCGACTTACCCTCCAGATGCCGCACCGTGGCCAACAAGGTCGCCACTCGGCGACCGGGCGGGTGCCGGCGCAGCGTCGAGGCATCCGCCCGCATCCCATACTTCGCCAGCTCATCCAGCCGCTGCTGCGGCAGCATGTCCTCCATGCCCACCCGGGCCAGCCCCAGACCGGTGACCTCGGCGACCTGGTCCAACGCCTTGATGATCGTCGGACCCGAAGCGCGCGGTGTCACACCTTTGCGCCACCGCTCGAGGTCCGAGACCCGCGACCCGGGCGGGATCTCCAGCAACTGCTCCAGGACATATCGCTGGCTGCTGGTCACCAACGCCTCCAAGTCGCTCCATAACCGTTCGGCGGCCTCTTGGCGGAGCCGGGCGATCAGACGCGCCAATGTGCTGACCCCGGGAAGCAGTACCTTGCGACGCCGCAACCAGCCCAACGCGTCGGCGAAGATCGCCTTCGGCCCGTCACCCGACGTCCACGCCCGCGCCGACACCCACGCAACGAAGTCCGCTTCCACGACCGTGAAGTCCACCCACCCGTACACGCGACGGATGAGCAGCTGATGCTCGAATGACGTCGTACGCCGGCTGATGTACTCCCTCACGCAGGACGAATCATCAACACCCAACTGCTCAGCGACGAAGTCCAGCACCACGACAGGCACATCCACCGGGTCCTCCAGGAACGTTCCGAGCCAGCGGACCGTCACCAACTGCAACGCGAACCCGAGCTGAGAATGCCCACCACGCCGGACACCGACCAAGGCCCGGTCCTCGTCGTCCAGGAAGAACACGCGTTCCAGATCCGCCCGCGACGGCGCACCAGTAAACCGCCCGTACGCAGCGACCTCATCATCAGTCAGAAACTCCACCGGCATCTAACGAACCTACGCCCCCGCCGGAACACAAAACGACCCCCATCGGAACGACCAATCACGCCAACTCACGCCCGACAGTCATCTAAACAGACCGTTACAATGCGGCTCAACCCCCGGTACAGCACCGCTGTCGTCTACCTAAACTCAGCTGCAACAACCAACCTGCTGTCCGAACGGAAGCCACAATGTCAGAAGAAAAATCTGAACACTGACAGCACATAAGCCAGAAGTGCCATGTATCCGAGTGCAAAAAGTGTCTGGTATGGCCAACGAGTCCGATCAAGATTAGCTGGTTCCGCCGCGCGCTTGCCTGCAGGTGGGATCCATAGACTCCAGAGCGCCGGAAGTTTCACTCGAAACAGGGCCAGAGCGCAAGCCTCAAGCACTGCAGCGATGTACGACAATGAAGACAGACCCTGATGTTCGGTCGCAGATGGCAAGAGCAGCGCGATAGCTAACGCGACGATGTTTCCCACGATCTGCAGCCGGACGAAGAAACGGTCCATCCTTGATCCAGGCTGCAGCGGATACCTGAACCGCCCCGCTGTAACGAGGGAAATTGAGATGACAACGAGAGCGAGAATAAGGAGGATCTTTTCCACTAGCAATAGCTTCTCACGTAGTTGACTCCGTCAAACACAGGACCGGAAAAGTTGGCTGCGCCCCATGCCACCCTCGCGGCTGCTCTGTCCGCTTCATTGACATGCAGTGACGTCCAAGCTGTCTTGCTCATGAATCTGCCGAACCTAAATCCCGCCAAGCCAAGCCCAGCGCTGGCTGCCGAATATGCACAGTTCTCCGAGAAGCCAGAGCTGCAATCATTGACCGCAGCTACAACGGAGATCGATGTGCTGACGGCGCCCGCTGCGTAGCCGATTCCAACGACCAAAGCCCCTGCTACCCCGCCCGTCAACACCGTGGCACCGACAACTGCTGCAGCGAGAGCAACTGTCCCCGCGACTGCTCCAACGGTGGCCCATTCCTGTCCGGTCCATTCCATCGGGTTCCAGCTCCACAGCCCAAGTGGATCCTGCAGGTTCAGCGGGTTGTTGTTGGCGTAGTTGTAGATGGCCTGGGTGATGGCGGCGAGCGGGTCGACGCCGGTGAATTGGGCGGTTTGGGGGTCGTAGTAGCGGGCGCGGAGGTAGTACAGGCCGGTATCGGAGTCCTGACATTGGCCGTTCCAGCGCAGCGGCGTGTCGGCGGTGCCGGTGTGGTTGGTGAGGTTGCCGTTGGCGTCGTAGCTGTAGGTCGCGGCGACGGCACCGGTGGTGTCGGTGAGGAGCCTGGTGGAGCCGTACTGGTCGTGCTGGTAGAACAGGGCGGTCCCGGCTGCGGCGATCTGTTCGACGGGGTTGCCGTTGTCGTCGTAGAGGTAGCTGGCCGTCCCGTCGGTGAGCATGAGCGGCACCCCTGCGCGGGTGTCCCAGGCGTAGTGCTGGGCGGTGCCGGTGGCGGGGGTCCGGGTGGTGCGGAGGTTGTCGGCGTTGTAGGCGTAGGTGGTGCCGTTGGCGGCGGTCAGCCGGTTGGCCTGGTCCCAGGTGTAGGCCGCGGTGGCGCCGCCGGGGGCGGGTCCAGTGAGACGGTTGCCCTGGGCGTCGTAGGTGATGGGGGTGGTGGTGCCGGCTGCGGTGTAGCTGGTGGGCTGGCTGGCAGCGTCGTAGGCCATGGTCGCCCCGCTGGCCAGGGCGGTGGCGTTACCGGCCGGATCGTAGGCGTACGCGCCGGCGTTGACCGCGGCGAGTTGGTCCCGGCTGGTGTAGGTGTAGGTTTCGGCCGGTTGGGTGATGCCGGTGGTCGTGGCGGAGGCCAGACTGCCGGCGTCGTTGCGGGCGTAGCTGAAGGAGGCCAAGGCAGTGTTCCCGGGCCCGGTGTCGGTGACGGCGGTGATCCTGCCATCCGCGTCGATGACGGCGGCGGCGGTGACGCCGTTGCCGTAGGCGGTTGAGGCGGTGTTGCTGTCCGCGTCCGGGGTGAATGTTGTCGTGTGGCTTAGCCAGTCGGTGATGCCGGTGAGCCGGCCCGCCGTGTCGTAGGCGCGGGTCACAGTCTGGGCGTTGGGGTAGGCGAGGGCGGTGAGGTGCCCGGCCAGGTCGTAGCTGTACCCGGTGGCCTGCCCGGCACCGTTGGTGACGGCGGTGAGTCTGCCGAGGGAGTCGTAGGTGTTGGTGGTGGTGCCGGTCCCGTCGGTCATGGTGGCCCGCTGCCCGTTGACGGTGTAACTGAACGCGGCGTTCGGCGTGGTGCCGTCGGAGTAACTCGTGCCGGTCTTGTTCCCGGCCGTGTCGTAGGTGTTGGTGGTGATGCGCCCGGCCGAGTCGGTCAGGGTGATGGGGTGCCCGGCCGCGTCGTAGGCGTAAAGGGTGACACGGGCCAGCGGGTCGGTGCTTGTGGTCAGACGGTTGAGCGGGTCGTAGGTGTAGGTGGTGGTGTGCGAACCGGGGTCGGTCTGGCTGGTCCGGTTCCCGTCCGGATCATAGGCGGTCGTGGCCGCGGTGCTGTCCGGGTTGGTGACCGTGACCTGCCGGTTGAGGGCGTCGTAGGCGGTGTTGGTGGTGTGCCCGAGGGCGTCGGTGGCAGCGGTCCGGTTTCCGTCAGCGTCGTAGACGTAGCCGGTGGTGTGGTTCAAAGGATCGGTGACAGCGGAAAGGTGCCCGGCCGTGTCGTATCCGTATCCGGTGGTGTTGCCGCGCGGGCTGAGCAGGGTCAGGCGCCGTCCGAGGATGTCGTAGGTGAAGGAGGCGGTGTTCCCCAGCGGATCGGCACTCGACGCCACGGCACCGTACGCGGTATAGGTGAGCGCGGTGGTGCTGCCGACCGGGTCGGTGATGGCCGTGACATCCCCAGGGTGGGCCTGGTCATTGTGTGCGTAGGAGACGGTGGCGCTCTGCGAAGTGCCGGTCAGCGGCGTCGAGACCGTCAGGGGGTTGCCTGCGGCGTCATAGGTATAGCTGGACGTGATCCCGGCCGCATCGGTCGCTGAGGTGACGTTGTTCAGGCTGTTGTAGGTCCAGGACCGTTGGTGGTTGGCGGGGTCGGTGGCGGTCAGTTTATTCCCGGCCGCGTCGTAGGTGGCGGTGGAGGTGTGGTTCAGCGGGTCGGTCACGGTGGTGGTGCCGAAGGTGTTCTGATCGTATGCGTAGGTCCAGGTTGCCGCCTGGGCGGTGCCGGCGCCTTCGACGGTTTTGATGAGTTGGCCGTTGCTGTATGTCTCGGCGGTGGTCCGCCCGGCCGGGGACACTGTGGTCGTCGTTCCGTCGGTGCCGTAGCTGAGCGTGGTGATTCCGCCGGCCCGGTCCGTCTGCTTGGTAACCCGGTGCGCGGTGTCGTAGACGTTGGTGGTCGTGTGCCCGCGCGGATCGACGATCGTGGTGACCAGGTTCGCAGAATCGTACCCGTACCCGGTCACCGCCCCGCCCGGCACCGTGACGGACGTCAACCGTCCCGTGCTGTCGTACTGGTAGGACACCACCCGGCCAGCGGGGTCGGTGACCGTCGCTATCCTGCCGGCGGCGTCGTAAGTGAAGGTCAGGGTCCGTCCGGCACCGTCGGTGGCGGTGGTGAGCTGGCCGGCACCGTTTCGGGCCAGGGTTGTGGTGTTGCCGTTAAGATCACTCAGCACGCTGAGCTGTCCGGTTGAGGTGAAGGCGAAGACTTCGTTCGCCCGGCGGGTGTAGGTCCAGGTCCCGTCGGCGTTGTGGGCCAGGACGGCGAGGACGCGTGCCGGGGCGTGGTAGGCGCCGTTCGCGTCCGGTGTGAACGTGACCATCGACCCGTTCTCCTGGTGCACGTCCGCACTCCCCGACGGCTTCACGGCCAGGGACATGTTGTAGTTGAACGACCACCCGTACCCCAACGGCCCGTCAAAGGGCGCACGCTGGGATGAATACGCGCGGCCCAGGACCAGCCCCGGGCCTCGCCCCGCAACCGAGATGTCTGTGTCGTTTTCGAAGAATTCCCCGTTCGAGGTGTTCACCGGATCGCCCTTGCAGGCGAAGCACTGGTTCAGCTCGGCTGGATTTGACCCACCCGCCGTCTCGTAGGCTGAGGTTGGCCCGGCGGTGCCGGCTTGGTTCGACACAGCCAGCAGTGGGCTTGGTGCAAAGTTGTTGCTGGTACCGCCGACCGTGGCGATGAACGTGTGTCCGCTGTAGCTGGTCGTTTTCGTGCAGCTCGTCCCAGTGGTGCACCACCCCACGTAGGAGGTTGTATGCCCCTGCCGCGACTGATCAAAAATTTCGACAAACAGGCCACTGTTGGACGTATCGTAGTTCGTCGTCGCAGTCAGGGATGAGCCGTTCGATGCCAGGGTTATTATCCACGGCGCCGGGGTGATGGCGTTAGAGGTGGCAAGGACGTTGGGCGGCGGGTAGGTGTTGGTGAGAGAGTGAGTGACGACGGCGGTGTAGCTGGCGTTCAACTCGGCCGGCACCGTCGTGACGCTGCACGTCGTTCCCGCGTTGCAGTAGTTCAGGTAGGTAATGTTGCGCGTGGAAGTAGTGTCGAAAATCTCGATCCACGTCGACCCGGTGGCGGCGTAATTGGTGGTTGCGGTCAGCCCGATTGTTGAGGAAATGTTCGCGCTCAACGCCAGTGTCCAGGCTGGCGGTGTCACCTGATTTGACCAGGCGCTTGCAGACGACGACGGATAGCCGGCATAGGTATTGCTGAGAGTGTTTCCCACGACGGCAATGTAGGTGCTTTGCGATTCCGACGGGACTGTACCGACAACGCACGTCGTGCCCGTGTTGCAGTACTTGAGATAATTAATGTTGCCAGTCGAGGTCGTATCAAAAATCTCCAGCCACTGACCGGTCCCGTCCAGAGGCTGATTCACCGTCGCCGTCAGGGTCAGCGTGGTCCCCACAGCGACCGCCAGCGACACCGTCCAGGCGGGATTCAGAAGCGGCATCCGCCCGGGGACGGAAGACCCCCGATGGGCGCCGCCGCCCGCACCGGATGATGAGCTCGTCGAAAAATTCGCTGCGGACGACGTGCCCGCGGCGAACACCAGGCTTGCTGGCATCCCGGGCACCGGATCCCCGGCTCCCTGCCCCTGAGAGTGTTCATCAAGATGACCAGGTTTTTCCGGCAGGGCCGTCGGGTCCGCAGCTGCTCCACTGGAGGCCGCCTCTGGACCTGCCTGCGCAGCCAGCGCCGGTGAGGCAGCGGCCGGTGACACCAAAGCCGTGTCTGGAACGGCCATGACCGCATTCGCTGGCAGGCTGATGCCGGTCGCAAGAACAGCTGAAACAATGAGACCGGACAGAAAAACGCGCGCAGCACACATGCCGCCCCATTTCTTTGTGCTCCCCAGCGAGCAATTTCGCGCCCCCAGCGAGCACAAGATGATCATCGAGCCCGAAAAAACAATTACAAGAGAATTTCTCAAATTGGTGGATGAGACACCCCCAAGGATGTGCCGGCAACGCTGCGCGGCTGAGGTGACAGTAGCGGAAGTTAGCACGACTCAGGAAGGCGTCACGACGTCAATCCACCGCCCCAGTTCGGGGCAACCCCCGCGTCTCAGCGCCGGCGCCCTATCTAAACTATGGATTTGACGAGCGAATGAAGGGTCGAGGCCTTGCCACGCTGGCGTGGCAGAGGATCAACTACCTCGGGTCGACCAAGTATGTTTGCCACCTATGGTCGATTGGTTGGCTAGCTGACGCCCGCCCAATGGGATGCGAGGCGCAACTGGCTCGCGACCATCGGCGGGCTCAGGTTCGTGGACCGGCCAAGCGCCCGGATAGGGACATTCACCGATCAAGGCCTGACCGGCACGAACCTGGCCCGGCCCGGACTACGAGAAGCGCTGGCCGCGTGCAGGACCGGTGACACCCTTGTCGTGACCAAGCTCGACCGCCTCGCCCGGTCGCTGCGCGACGCGAAAGACATCGTCGATGACCTCACACGCCGTGAAGTGATGCTCAGCATCCGAGGTTCCGTGCATGATCCGACTGACTCGGTAGGCCGGTTGCTATTCAACGTGCTAGCGCGATGGTTGCGGAGTTTGAGGCCGACCTGATTCGTGTGCGCACCCGTGACGGAATGCAAGTTGCCAAGGCAGCTGGTCGTCTTCGCCGGGCGACACCGTTGTCGTCTGGCGAGTAGATCGGCTCGGCCGATCCCTGATCGACATTCTGAACAAGGTGAGGCTACTCCGGGAGCGCGAAGTGCACCTGAAAAGCATCTCCGACGGCATTGATCCAGCGACAACGTCAGGCCGGCTGATGCTGAATATGCTCGGGGTTGAGCCGCATCGGAACGACCAATCACGCCAACTCACGCCCGACAGGCATCTAAACGTGACTGACCGTTCCAATGCGGCTCAACCCCCGCGTCGGCGGAAGCCGAATAGCTCGAAGGCGGCCGTGACCGGCTGCCGGGCGCCGTCGTCCTCGGGGAGGGCGCCGGCATCCGTGTGGTGGGCCGATGGTCCCATGCCGACGAGGGCTCTGATCTCACCCGCTGAGAGGTTCATCACGGTCGAGAGCGTCCGGTGTGACTCCGGCGTGAACCACGCGTCGAGGGAGTCGACCAGTCGACCGGCCTTGTCCGGGTGCACGTCGAGCGCGAGGCCCGCGTCGCGTAGCTCCTGCAGGTGCGCCTCGCCGGGGATGACAACGGCCAGGAGGCCGTCCTGCCGTAGTACCCGGTGGAACTGGGCGGCATTGCGCGGAGCGAAGACGTTCAGGATGACGTCGGCCGCTGCGTCCCTGACCGGGAGCGGCGACCACACGTCGGCCACCAGGCCGTCGACGCGGTCCAGCCCGCGCACGGTGCGGGCGACGGCAGCGGGGGACAGGTCCATGGCCAGGGCTCTGGCATCGCTTCGGTCGGGCAGCACGCCTCGCAGGTAGTAGCCGGTGCCGCAGCCGACGTCGAGCATCCTGGATGGGGCCTCGGCGGCAACCAGGTCGGCCAGGGCATTGCGCAGGGGTTCGTACCACCGGGCGGCGAGGAACGCGTCCCTGGCGTCGAGCATCGCTGCGCTGTCGCCGATCAGCTTGCGGGATCCGCTGAGCAGGGAGACGAAGCCGCGCTTATTGACGTCGAATGAGTGACCGGTCGGGCAGGACAGGGCTGCGGGTCCGCCGGGTGCCAGGGGGAGAAAACAGTTCGGGCACCGAAGCCACTCCGACAGCGTCTGGAGGGACATCGATGCCCGATCTGATGGTGGCTCTCTAGTGGTGATCGCCGTGTGCCTGCTCGATTTCGGTGTGGGTGACCGGTGCGATCCGGTCCTCGAAGAACCAGCGCGACAGGCCTGCGCGAACCCGCTGGCCTGCGGTGATCCTGCCGCGCGAATCCGGGCGGATCATCAGGGGCTTGAAGTCCGCGTAGCTGACCAGCTTCCAGCGTTCGTATTCGTCGACGGGCTGGTGCACCTCGATGTACTCGCCACCGGGCAGTCGAACGATGCGGCCGGACTCGAAGCCGTGCAGGGCGATCTCGCGGTCCTTCTTCTGCAGCGCCAGGCAGGTGCGCTTGGCGACGAAGAAGGCGAGGAACGGGCCGAGGATGGTGATCGCCTGCAGGGTGTGGATGACACCCTCCATCGTGATCAGGAAGTGCGTCGCGATGATGTCCGACGAGGCCGTCGCCCAGAGGGCGGCGTAGAACGTCACGCCGGCTGCGCCGATTGCGGTGCGCGTCGGAGCGTTGCGCGGGCGGTCGAGCACGTGGTGCTCGCGCTTGTCGCCCGTGATCCACGCCTCAATGAACGGGTAGATCAGCACCAGGACGATGAACAGGCCCAGCGAGACCAACGGGATTAGGATGTTGAACGACCACGTGTGACCGAGCCAGACGAACTCGAGTCCCGGCGGAATCAGGCGAAGGGCGCCGTCGGCGAACCCGATGTACCAGTCGGGCTGGGTTCCGGCAGAAACCGGCGAGGGGTCGTACGGTCCGTAGTTCCAGATCGGGTTGATCGTGAACAGCGAGGCCATCAGCATGACGATGCCGAAGACGATGAAGAAGAACCCACCGGCCTTCGCGGCGTAGACCGGAAGCACCGGGTAGCCGACGACGTTCTGGTTGGTGCGTCCGGCACCGGGGTACTGGGTGTGCTTGTGCACGACCACGAACAGGAGGTGCATCGCGATCAGGGCCACGATGATGGCCGGCAGCAGCAGGATGTGCAGCGAGTAGAGACGTCCCACGATGTCGTTGCCCGGGAACTCCCCGCCGAAGAGGAGGAAGGAGATCCAGGTTCCGGCAAGCGGGATGCCCTTGACCATGCCGTCGATGATGCGGAGGCCGTTACCGGAGAGCAGGTCGTCGGGAAGCGAGTACCCGGTGAAGCCCTCGGCCATGGCCAGGATGAACAGGATGAAACCAATCACCCAGTTGAGCTCGCGCGGCTTGCGGAACGCACCGGTGAAGTAGATGCGCAGCATGTGCAGGCCAATGGCCGCCACGAACAGCAGCGCAGCCCAGTGGTGCACCTGGCGCATGAGGAGGCCGCCGCGGATGTCGAAGGAGATGTCGAGCGTCGACGACATCGCCGCCGACATGTCAACTCCCTTCAGCGGCACGAAGGAACCGTCGTAGGCAACCTCGGCCATGGAGGCCTGGAAGAAGAAGGTCAGGAAGGAACCGGAGAGAAGGATGATGACGAAGCTGTACAGCGCCACCTCACCGAGCAGGAACGACCAGTGGTCAGGGAAGATCTTGCGACCCAGCTCCTTGACCGCGGTCGAGATGCTCGTTCGCTCGTCGATGTAGTTGGCGGCGGCAGCGGTGAAACCACCGCGTTGGTCGGTCTCGACCTCAGCGCTCGTGGTCTTTGTGATACTCAATTTCGCTCCCAGAAGCTCGGGCCGACGGGTTCAGTGAAGTCGCTCTGCGCGATGAGGTATCCCTCGGCGTCCACGGCAATCGGAAGCTGGGGGAGCGGGCGCTTGGCCGGCCCGAAGATAACCTCGCAGTGGTTCGACACGTCGAACTGCGACTGGTGGCAGGGGCAGAGCAGGTGGTGGGTCTGCTGTTCGTACAGCGCCACCGGGCATCCGACGTGGGTGCAGATCTTCGAGTACGCGACGATGCCGTCGTACGACCAGCCCTTGCGCGCTGGAAGCTCGTGCAGGTCTTCGGGCTTCAGACGCATGAGGAGGACGGCGGCCTTGGCCTTGGCCTCCAGCTTGCCGTGCTCCAGGTCCTGCAGTCCCTCCGGGATGACGTGGAAGGCCGAGCCGAGGGTGACCTCTGACGCCTTGATCGGCGTACCGGTCGGGTCGCTCGCCAGGCGCGTCCCCTTCTTCCACATCGTGTGGCTGAGCAGAACGACGGGGTCGGTGTCCTGCGGGCCGAGGCCTCGGAACAGCACGACGGCGGGAAGGGGGAACGCGATCAGCGCGCCGATGAGGCTGTTGCGGATCAGGGTTCGGCGCCCGAATCCGGACTCGTCCCCGGCCTGCTGGAAGATTTCGACCGCGCGGGCGCGGGTCTCATCCGTGCCGCGCACCGGGTGACGTTCGTCGATGCCTTCGTGGTCGAACATCAGGGCCTTGCCCCAGTGGACGGCGCCGATGCCGATGGCCAGCAGGGCCAGGGCCAGGCCGAGACCGATGAAGAGGGTGTTCAGGCGAACGGAGCTGGGGTCTTCCGGAACGATGGGGAAGGCCATGTACGCGGCGATCGCGAAGACGCTGCCCACAATTGAGAGGTAGAACATCGTGTACACCGCACGCTCGGCGCGGCGGTCGGCCTTGGGGTCAAGGTCGGTCACCCGGGGGCGGTGCGGAGGGAAACCGGGATTCTCAACGGCATCCTGCAGGGCGACGGCAGTGCCGGCGTGCGGCTCCGCATGCACGACGCTTGACGAGTCGGCAGCGGTGAGGTCCTTCCCGCCGTTATCGTCCTTGGCCATTGTTCTCCTTCTTAGCAGCTATCAATTCAATACTCCGTTGCCGGATGCCGGTCAGTTCGACTTCGCGGTGATCCACACGGTCAACCCCACGATGGCGCCGAGACCGAAGATCCAGAGGAAGAGGCCTTCCGAAACCGGTCCGAGGTCGCCGAGAGAGAAGCCGCCGGGCGACGGGTTGTTCTCGAGGTACTTGAGGTACGTGATGATGTCGCGCTTGCTCTCCGGCGAGATGTTCATGTCGTTGAACACGGGCATGTTCTGCGGGCCCGTGACCATGGCCTCGTAGATGTGCTGCTCGGAGACACCGGTCAGGGCCGGCGCGAACTTGCCCTCGGTGAGCGCTCCGCCGGCGCCGGCCACGTTGTGGCACATGGCGCAGTTGATGCGGAACAGCTCTGCGCCCTTGGCAGCGTTGCCCTTGTCATCCAGCAGTGCGGCATCAGGAAGAGCGGGGCCCGGAGCGAGGGACGCGACGTAGGCGGCGAGGGCCGCCGTCTGCTCCTCGGTGAACTGCGTCGGCTTCTTCTGCGCCTGCGGTCCGTTGATCTGCATGGGCATCCGGCCCGTGCCGACCTGGAAGTCGACCGATGCGGCGCCGACGCCGATGAGGCTGGGTGCGTTGCCGCTGCCCTGTGCGCTCAGGCCGTGGCAGCTCGCGCAGTTAGCGGCGAAGAGCTTCTTGCCCTCGCCAATGGTCTGCTGCGACGTCGCGGTGGATTCGGCGCGGGCCGTGCTCGTGCTGAACGCTGCGTAGGCTCCGCCGGTGAAGAGGAGACCGATCGCGATGAGTGCAACGCTGGCCATCGGGCTGCGCCGGCCGGCCTTGCGGCCTGCGGGGATCTTGGGTGTTTTGTTCTCGGGCATGCTGAAGTTGTCCGCTCCTGATTCCTATTTGAGAACGTAGATGACCAGGAAGAGCCCGATCCAGACGACGTCGACGAAGTGCCAGTAGTAGGAGACCACAATCGCGCTGGTCGCCTCCTTGTGGCCGAAGTTCTTGACCGCGAAGGCGCGCCCAATGATGAGGAGGAAGGCGATCAGACCGCCGGTGACGTGGAGTCCGTGGAACCCGGTCGTCAGGTAGAACGCGGAACCGTAGGCGTTCGAGGAGAGCGATATGCCCTCCGACACGAGGGTCGCGTACTCCATGACCTGGCCCGAAACGAAGATCGCGCCGAGTGCATAGGTGAGGAAGAACCACTCGACCATGCCCCACTGACTGGGCTTCCAGCCCGTCGACCTGGCCTGCAGGCGCTCGGCAGCGAACACGCCGAACTGGCACGTGACCGAGGAGGACACCAGGATCAACGTGTTGATCAGGGCGTAGGTGAAGTTGTGTTTCTCCGTCTCGAACTGCCACAACTCGGGGGAGGTGGAGCGGAGGGTGAAGTAGATCGCGAACAGGCCCGCGAAGAACATAACCTCGCTGCCCAGCCAGACAATTGTGCCCACCGCCACGGTGTTGGGTCGGTTCACTACGGGCATAGTCGCCGTATGAGTAATTGAGGTGCTCGTCACCCCTCCATTATGGCCGACATCCGCACAGGTTTTTCTCAACCTGGCATGCCTGTCGCCCTTTTCGGACCGTTCGGGCGCCATTCCCGGCGGGATTGACCCGCGTGAATTCGGGGGAGTGAGGGGTTCGGTCTTAAGATTGGCTCATGCTCGAATCGCAGTCCTGGCCGAATATCCTCACCGCTCTCCTTGACGGGGAAGACCTGAGCGTGGCTGACGCCGCCTGGAGCATGGAACAGGTCATGGTGGGGGAGGCAACCCCGGCCCAGCTGGCTGCGTTCCTGATCGCCCTCCGGGCCAAGGGCGAAACGGTCGATGAGATCGTCGGATTCCGGGATGCGATCCTGGACCACGCCGTGCCGCTGCCGGTCAATCCGATGGCACTGGACATCGTCGGAACCGGGGGAGACCGGTTCGGGACGGTGAACGTGTCGACCATGTCGTCGATCGTGTGCGCCGCGGCCGGCGTGCCGGTGATCAAGCACGGCAACCGTGCGGCGAGTTCGGAATCCGGCTCGTCCGACGTTCTCGCGGAACTCGGCATCGACCTCACGCTCTCCGCCGACAAGGTGGCCGAGATCCTCGAATCGACCGGCATCACCTTCGCGTATGCGGCGGCCTTCCATCCCGGTTTCCGCCACGCGGCGGCCGTCCGGAAGGAGCTGGGCATTCCGACCGTCTTCAACTACCTCGGGCCGCTGTGCAATCCGGCCCGGCCGGAGGCGTCGGCGGTGGGCGTCGCGAGCCTGGACCGGGTGCCTCTGTTCGTCGGCGTGTT
Organism: Microbacteriaceae bacterium; assembly: GCA_036723055.1. GTDB lineage: Bacteria > Actinomycetota > Actinomycetes > Actinomycetales > Microbacteriaceae > Cryobacterium. The sequence continues at coordinate 4,544 of DAIMHX010000017.1, read as the reverse complement.
CCAGACCCGCGGGGCGACCGCCTTGGTGTTCCGTGGCGACGACGGCCTCGATGAGCTCAGCACGACCGGCCACAGCCACGTCTGGGAGGTCTCCCGCGGACTGGTGACCGAGCATGACATCGACCCGCGGGACCTGGGCATCACCCGCGCGAAGATGAGCGACCTGGTTGGCGGGGACTCGGCGCACAACGCGGCCGTGGTGCACTCAGTGCTCTCGGGTGTTCACGGCCCGGTGCGGGACATCGTGCTGCTGAACGCTGCGGCCGGACTGGTCTCCTTCGACCTCGCCAATGACCCGGCCCAGGTCCAGGTTGCCATTCTCGACCGCTTCCGCAGCAAGATGGCCGTGGCTGCTGCCACGATCGACTCCGGTGCGGCGGCGGCCAAGCTCGCGGAGTGGGTGCGGGCCAGCCGGACCTGACGCGGGGTCAGGGCAGGATCGGCAGCAGCACCAGCGACGCCCAGCCGGCCAGGAGACCGCCGATGGTCGGGCCGATGACGGGGACCCAGGCGTAGGCCCAGTCCGACGGCCCCTTGCCTCGGATGGGCAGCAGGAAGTGGGCGATCCTGGGTGCCAGGTCACGGGCCGGGTTGATGGCGAAGCCGGTCGGGCCGCCGAGTGACGCGCCGATGGCCGTGTACAGCAGGGCCACGGGGAGAGCGCCGAGAGCGGCGAGGCCGCCGCCGCCGGTGCCCTGGCGTCCGTGGCCGAAGGAGATCACGACGAAAACCAGCACGAAGGTGGCGATGATCTCGGTCGCCAGGTTCCAGCCGTACGACCGCAAGGCCGGGCCGGTCGAAAAGACGCCGAGCTTCGTCGCCGGGTTGGGTTCCGCGTCGATGTGCCGCTTGTACGCGAGCCAGAGGACAAGCCCGCCGAGGAAGGCGCCGAGCAGCTGGGCGGCGATGTAGACCAGCACCGACAGGAAGTTGACCGGGACGCCCGAACCGAACTCCGTTTCGCCCGAAGCGACGAGGCCGAGCGTGATGGCCGGGTTCAGGTGCGCCCCGGAGTTGTACGCGACGGTGACGCCGGCGAAGATCGCGAGGCCCCATCCCGCCGCGACGAGCAGGAAGCCGCCGCCTGCCCCCTTCGTTCTGGCCAGCGAGACATTCGCGACCGCGCCGCACCCGAGGAGGACGAGCAGCGCCGTGCCGACGACCTCCGACAGGAAGACCACTCCGATGTTTCCCACGATTGATCCTCCGTTTTCGAGGCCGGCGACTCCGGATGTTTCTGTCACGGTGGGGTTTGCGACCACAGTAGCGTGGGGGATACCCGAGCGGAATGGGTGGCCCAGTTAGGCGGTGCCGGTTGCCGGTGCAGGTGCAGGTGCCGGTGCAGGTGCCGGTGCAGATCGGAGGAGGACCATGAAGAAGCTCATCAACGATCCGAGGAAAGTCGTCAGCGAGGCGCTGGCCGGCTTCGCGGCTGCCCAACCCGACCTCGTGCGGGTCTCTCACGATCCCAACTTCATCGCTCGCCGGGATGCGCCGGTGCACGGAAAGGTTAGCCTCGTCAGTGGTGGCGGCAGCGGCCACGAGCCCCTGCACGGCGGCTTCGTCGGTCCGGGCATGCTGGACGCGGCCGTGCCGGGCGCGGTGTTCACCTCGCCCACCCCCGACCTGGTTCTGGCAGCCACGCAGGCGGTCGACGGGGGAGCCGGGGTGCTGTACATCGTCAAGAACTACACGGGCGACGTGCTCAATTTTGAAACCGCGGCGGATCTCGCGGCGGCCGACGGCATCGACGTGCGCACCGTCCTCGTCAACGACGACGTTGCCGTGAAGGACTCGTTGTACACCGCTGGCCGGCGCGGCGTGGCCGGTACCGTGCTCGTTGAGAAGATCGCCGGCGCCGCCGCCGATCGAGGCGACGACCTGGCCGCCGTCGTCGCCGTCGCCGAGAAGGTGATTGCGCAGGTGCGTTCGATGGGCGTCGCACTGATGCCCTGCGTCGTGCCGCACGCCGGTGAACCGAGCTTCACCCTCGCCGACGACGAAATCGAGATCGGCATCGGCATCCACGGCGAACCCGGGCGCGCGCGCATCAAACTCGAGCCCGCCGATGCCATCGTCGACCGGCTCCTCGCCCCGATAGTTGAGGACATCCCGTTCGTTAATGGCGACAAGGTACTGCTCATGGTCAACGGAATGGGCGGGACGCCGCTGGCTGAGCTGTATATTGTGTTCCGTCGTGCGGCAGAAGTTCTTGCCGGGCACGGCATTGAGGTCATCCGCACGCTGGTCGGTAACTACACGACGTCCCTCGAGATGCAGGGTGCCTCCCTCACGGTGTTGAAGCTCGATGACGAGCTCACTGCGCTGTGGGATGCACCGGTGCATACGGCAGCGCTGCGCTGGAGAAGATAGAGGAAATATGAATGTGGATGTTGCATGGCTTGAGGCCTGGATCAGGCACGGCGCCGAGGTCATGTCGGAGCACCGCCTGGAGCTGATCATCCTTGACCGCGACATCGGCGACGGCGACCACGGCGAAAACATGGACAGGGGCTTCCAGGCGGTCCTGGCCAGGCTGGACTCCCTTCCGGCCGACGTCAACCCCGGTGATGTCCTCAAGCTCGTGGCGACGACGCTCATCTCGACCGTGGGCGGGGCGGCCGGGCCGCTTTACGGCACCGCCTTCCTCAAGGCCGCGGCCGCGGTAGCCGGGGCGGAAGACCTCGATGGCGCGGCCATCGTCGCACTGCTCGCGGCGGCCAGGGACGGCATCGTGCTGCGCGGCAAGGCGGAATCGGGCGACAAGACGATGGTCGACGCGTGGACTCCCGCGGTGGAAGCCGCCGCCGCGGCACTGATCACTGGCGCCGATGCCGTGTCAATTCTGGCCGCCGCGGCGTCCGCCGCTGAAGCGGGCGCCGTCGCGACCGAGCCGATGGTTGCACGCAAGGGGCGGGCGAGCTATTTGGGTGAGCGGTCGGTCGGGCACCGGGACCCCGGTGCACAGTCATCGGCGCTTCTCCTGCGCGCGGCGGCTGACACCGCGACGCAGGTCCGGGCGTGACGGGCGCGCCCGGCAGGGTCGGCCTCGTCTTCGTCTCGCACAGTGTGAAGATCGCCGACGGCCTGGTTGACCTGGCCCGGCAGATGGCGCCGAACACGACGCTGGTGCCGGCCGGTGGAACCGACGAGGACGGCATCGGCACGAGCTTCACCAAGGTCGTCGGCGGCATCACGGAGGCCGACTCCGGTGCGGGCGTCGTCGTGCTCTGCGACCTTGGCTCGGCCATCCTGACCGCCGAAACGGCCCTCGACTTCCTCGCCGACGACGTCAGGAACCGCGTGCGCATCGTCGACGCGCCGCTCGTCGAAGGAGGAGTCGCCGCGGCGGTGACGGCGGAAATCGGGGGAGACCTTGCTGCCGTCGTGCTCGCGGCCCGGTCGGCGGCGGCAGCAGAGGCCGAGGCGGCGGCGGGGGCCGCAGCGCCGGCGCAGGCCCTGGCGATCACGCGCACCGTCACCCTGATCAACCGGGACGGCCTGCACGCCCGCCCCGCGGCCGAATTCGTCAGGCTCGCGAGCACCTTCGCGGTGCCGGTGAACGTCAACGGCAAAGACGCGAAGAGCCTGCTCGGCATCATGTCGCTGGGGCTGAGCCAGGGGAGAAGCGTCGAGATCTCCTCGCCGGATGCCAATGCGCAGGCCGCCGTCGACGCCCTCGCCGACCTGATCCAGTCGGGTTTCGGCGAGGAATGATCGACCGTTAGCACAGCTGGACGATGTTGTCCAATCCGGCGTATGGTTGTGTCATGGTCCAGGACAAGAAGTCACGCTCGAGCGGATCTCACGCCCACCTCTTCGAGTGGGTGGAGGACAAGCTGCGTCCCATCTTCGATTCGCCGCCCCTCGGTACCTACGACGCGGAGGAAACCTCCGCCCTCCAGATCTGCCCGGTCTGCGGGCATTCCATGCGCGAGCACACGATCGATCATTCGGTGGCGAACACCATCCTCAACTGCCCGGTTCAGGACCGGGTCGAGTGGGACCAGGATGTCTTCAAGCCGGTCAACGAACTCGGCATGGTCAAGCATCACCGCGAAGACCCGGAACGCGCCTGACCGCCGGTTCCGATCCCCCTTCCGCTCCCGCTTCCGCTTCCGCGAAACTGCACTCGTGGTCGTTATACGAGCGTTTTAGCGACCACAACTGCGTTCTCGCGAAAGCAAGCGGGAACTGGACTTATCAGTAGGGGTCCTATTCCTCCCGGGCGTTTGATTCTGGGAGGGCTGTTCTTCGCGACTGTGTTGGGAGGCACCGGCAGTTGTGATGCCTTTTTCCCTCGAGCTCGTCCGGCGGACCGGGCTGCCTGTGATCGACTCGACTCGATCTATGGGGACGAGCGGCTGACGCCGTTGACGGTCGCCGACTGGGAAGAGCGGCAACGCCCGCTAGGTCGGTGCTGAATAAGTTTGGCCGTTGATTTGGCGAATTAAGGCGCGCCTTCAGGTGGATTCTCGGGGTTGATTAAGCCGAAGTTACGACGGCTTTTGGCCCGGGTTCGTTGAGTTTCCGGACGTCTGAGC
>DAIMHX010000016.1:20242-59466 GCA_036723055.1 Microbacteriaceae bacterium | reverse complement strand
CGGGCGGGTAACCCCGCCCGCCCGCGCCCCATCCCTCGACCGCCCGATTCCAGAACGAAAGGTGGTGACCCGTGCGCTTTGTGCTGAACAAGGTTGGGTTGCTCGTGCTCACCCTGTGGGCGGCGATCACGCTGAATTTCCTGCTCCCGCGACTCATGCCCGGTTCCCCCGCCGATGCCGCGCTCGCGAAGCTCGCGCAGAACGGACCGGTCAGCCCGGCCACCAAGGCGGCCGTTGAGGCCCAGCTGGGTGTTCCCACCGGCAGCATGTGGGAGCAGTACGTGCACTACCTCGGCACCGTCGTGCGCTTCGACTTCGGCGTCTCCTACACGTTCTTCCCGCAGAGCGTCTCCAGCCTCGTCGCCGCGGCCCTGCCGTGGACCCTCCTCCTGGTCGGCTTCGTCACGATCGTGGCCTTCATCTTCGGCACCCTGCTCGGCGTTCTCGCCGCGTGGAAGCGGGGCACCTGGCTCGACACGCTGCCGACCGTGGGCGGGACCTTCGCCAGCGCCTTCCCGTACTTCTGGACCGCGCTGCTCCTCGTCTTCTTCCTCGGTTATGTCGCGGGCTGGTTCCCCACGTCGGGCGCGTACAGCACCGAGGCTGCGCCGGAGGCCAGCGTCGGCTTCGTTCTCGACGCGCTCTACCACGCGATCCTGCCGGCCACGACGATCCTGATCACCTCCCTGGGCGGTTGGATCCTCGGGATGCGCAGCACCATGATCAACACGCTCGGCGACGATTACGTCACCTTCGCCGAGGCCAACGGACTCCGCCCGCGCACCGTCGCGCTGCGCTACGCGGCCCGGAACGCCATCCTGCCGAACCTCACCTCCTTCGGGCTCGCGCTCGGTGGTGTCGTGGGCGGCTCGCTCCTCGTTGAGCGCGTCTTCAGCTATCCCGGCGTCGGCTACCTGCTCTACACGGCGGTGACCAACCAGGACTATCCACTCATGCAGGCATTGTTCCTGATCATCACGATCAGCGTGCTGCTGGCCAACTTCATTGTCGACATCCTGTACGGCATCCTGGACCCGAGGACACGGCGATGACAACCACAACCCCGTCCGCAGCCGTCCGCGAGATCGACGGCCCTGCCAACCCGCTGCGCGTGGTCTGGCGGGCAATCGCGACCATCTGGAGCGTGCCGAAGGCTCGAATCGGCGTCGTCCTCCTCGGCGTCTTCCTGATCATGGCGGTCTTCGCCCCGCTGATCGCGCCCTACAGCGCAACGGACAACAGCTTCGGCCGCAGCGAAGACATGAGCGGGGCCCACTGGCTGGGAACGACCGCGGCTGGCCAGGACGTGCTGTCCCAGGTCATCATGGGCGCGCGCGTCTCCGTTTTCGTCGGGTTTGCTGCGGGGCTGTTCGCCACGCTCATCGCCGTTCTGGTCGGCCTGAGCTGGGGGTACATCCGCACGGTTGCCGGCGACGTGATCAACTTTGTGGTCAACCTCTTCCTCGTGATTCCGGCGCTGCCGCTGATGATCGTGATCGCCGCGTACCTGCAGAACGGCGGGATCGCGATGATCATCCTCGTGGTCGTGATCACCGGCTGGGCCTCCGGTGCCCGGGTGCTCCGATCGCAAACCCAGTCCCTGCGCTCTCGTGACTTCGTGACGGCTGCCGTTTTCAGCGGCGAGAGCCCTGGCCGCGTCGTGTTCCGCGAGATTCTGCCGAACATGACCTCCCTGATCGTGACGAACTTCTTCGCCGCAGCAACCGCCGCGATCCTCGCGGAAGCCGGACTGGAGTACCTGGGCCTCGGCGACACCACCATCGTGAGCTGGGGAACCATGCTGTTCTGGGCGCAGAACAGCAATGCCCTCCTGACCGGTCAATGGGTGGTCCTGTTCGCCCCCGGCCTCTGCATCTCCCTGCTGGCCACCTCGCTGAGCCTGATCAACTTCGGTGTCGACGGGTTGAGCAATCCGCGCCTCCGGGAAGGAGCCTCGCGATGAGCCTCATGAGCGTTCGCGACCTGTCCGTCGTCTACTCGTCGAAGGGCGCCGAACCCGTGTACGCGGTCAAGGACGTGTCCTTCGACCTCCAGCCGGGGGAGTTCGTCGGCCTCGTCGGCGAGTCCGGCTCCGGCAAGTCGACCCTCGGCTTCGCGCTGACCCGGCTCTCCAAGCCGCCGGCCCGGATCGGCGGCGGCAGCATCCTGTTCGACGGCGTGGACATCGCCGAGCTCGACACGGCCGCCGTGCGTGTGCAGCGCCGGGGCGGGTTCGCCATGGTGCTGCAGTCGGGCATGAACGCGCTGAACCCGGTGCGCACCATCCGCAACCACTTCTTCGACATCTTCGACGCACACGGCCACGTGTCCAAGCGCGACCGCGAGGCCCGCGCGCTCGAACTGGCCGGCAAGGTCCAACTGCCGAGCAGCGTGCTCGACCGGTTCCCCGGCGAGCTCTCCGGCGGGATGCGGCAGCGCGTCTCGATCGCCCTCGCGCTCTCCCTCGAACCCCGCCTGATGGTCTTCGACGAGCCGACAACGGCCCTCGACGTGCTCGTGCAGCACGCCGTGATGGACACCATCCGCGAACTGCAGAAGTCCATGGGGTTCACGGCCGTGCTGATCAGCCACGACCTCGGCATCGTGCTCGAGGTCACAGAGCGGGTCATGGTCATGCACGAGGGCCGGATCGTGGAAGACTCGTCCGCCGAGCAAATCCTCGCCGCGCCCCGGCACGAGTACACACGCATGCTGCTCAGCCACTACGGCGACCCCCGCGCTGAGGTCGTCGAGGTGCCGGGACTCGTGTCCCGCGGTGCCGCGCGGAGGACGGATCTCGCGCCCGCTGCGGCCGGACCCATGGTGGCCGAGCCTGTCGAGACCCTCGTTGCCACCGCCCTGGTCGAGCCCCCGGTGGTCGAGCTCGCCCCGGTGCTGCAGGCCGCCCCGGCGCGCCGCCGAGAGGGCCGCGCCGCCCACGAGGCAATCGTCGTCTCCGGCGTGTCCAAGCTCTACCCGAGGCCGAGCCGCGCCGACAAGCCCGTGCTGGCCGTCGACGACGTCTCGTTCACCCTCGAGCCCGGGGCGTCGATGGCGCTCGTCGGCGCGAGCGGCAGCGGTAAGAGCACGATCGCCAGGATGATCACCGGGATCGAGCATCCCACCTCCGGCAGCATCACGTTCGGCGACCTCAAGATCGACTCGATCAAGCGTCGCGGGCTCAAGCGGCTGCACCGCGAGGTACAGATGGTGTTCCAGGACCCGTACGCGGCCCTGAACCCGCTGCACACCGTGGAATACACGCTGACCAGGCCGGTCGTGAACTATTCGGGGCTGCGCGGTCGCGACGCGAGGCACCGCGTGCTCGAACTGCTCGAGACCGTCGGCCTGACCCCGGTCGAGCAGTTCGCCGCCCGGCTGCCGCACCAGCTGTCCGGCGGCCAGCGCCAGCGCGTCGTGATCGCCCGGGCGCTCGCCAGCGACCCGCAGGTGATCATCGCCGACGAGCCCGTGTCCATGCTCGACGTGTCCCTGCGCGCCGGCCTGCTCGCCCTGCTCGAGAACCTGCGCCAGACCTGGGGGGTGAGCATGCTCTACATCACCCACGACCTGCTCAGCGCCCGGCTGGTCACCGATCAGATCATGGTGCTCAACAAGGGGCAGGTCGTCGAAGCCGGCAATACGGCCGCCGTGCTGCAGAACCCGAAGGACGAGTACACAATCCGTTTGCTCGACGCTATCCCCAACCCCGGGCGCAGAGACCGAGGCGGCGCGGCATGACCGCCGCCGCCGGCCAGCGAATTCGACGGAGATTTTCGGCCGAATGCGGCTATTTACGCTCTCAGGCCGCGAATCTGGCAAAATCTCCGTCGAATTCGGCGGTGGAACGCGGCCCCGGCGCCGCGCACTCGCCGCAACGCGAGAACCCCGGAGCTACTCTCGCCGTGCTCACCGACTTCTGGGGGCGCCAGCCGCCCGCAGCATCCGCCCCCACCGACCGATAGGGCACGCCAGGTACCCGGGCAGCCAACACGACAAGGAGCACCATGCAGAACTTTCCCGAAGGATTCCTCTGGGGCGCCGCGACCGCCGCGCACCAGGTCGAAGGCAACAACGTCAACAACGACTGGTGGGTCAAGGAGCACGCCCCGGGTACGCAGATCGTCGAGCCCAGCGGCGACGCGATGGACAGCTACCACCGCTACCGCGAGGACATGAAGCTGCTCGCGGATGCCGGCCTCAACTCCTACCGCTTCAGCATCGAGTGGAGCCGCATCGAGCCGGCCCCCGGCGAAGTCTCCCGTGCGGAGATCGACCACTACCGGCGCATGGTCGACGCCGCCCACTCGTGTGGCCTGAACCCCGTCGTCACCCTCATGCACTTCACCGTGCCGCAGTGGATGTTCACTCAAGGATTCTGGCGTAACCCGGAGGCACCCGACCTGTTCGCACGGTTCACGGAGGCCGCGCTGCCGATCGTCGCCGACGGCGTCGACTACGTCTGCACGATCAATGAACCGAACATCGCGGCCATGCTCGCCGGCGGGGAGACCGCGGCGAACCTGGTGGCGTTCGGCCTGCCGCGCCCCGACCTGCAGGTGGCGGATGCCCTCCTCGAGTCCCACAAGCGCTCGCGCGAGGTGCTGTCATCGGTCAGCGGGCTCAAGTCCGGCTGGACCGTGGCCACGCAGGCCTTCCACTCGACGGGCGAGCCCGGCGCCGACGAGAAGCTGCGCGAATACGCCCACCCGAGCGACGACTGGTACCTCGAGAACGCCCGCGGCGACGACTTCATCGGCGTGCAGGCCTACACACGCACGTTCATCGGCCCTGACGGCCCCATCCCGGTCAGGGACGACGTCGAGACGACCCTCACCGGCTGGGAATTCTTCCCGCCGGCGCTCGAACTCGGCGTGCGCGCCGCCTGGGAACTGAGCGGGCACGTCCCGGTCATGGTCACCGAGAACGGCATCGCCACGGCCGACGACACCCGCCGCATCGCCTACACCGACGGCGCCCTGCGCGGGCTGAAGGCGGCCATGGACGACGGAATCGAGGTGCTCGGTTACCTGCACTGGAGCGCCCTGGACAACTACGAGTGGGCGAGCGGATTCCGTCCGACCTTCGGCCTCATCGCGGTCGACCGGGAGACCTTCGTGCGCACCCCGAAGCCGAGCCTCGCCTGGCTCGGCCAGGTCGCGAAGGCGAACGCGCTGCCCGACGTTCCCGTCGAGGTTGCCGCCGCGGTGTCTGCCGCCTGATCGTTCGCCGACCGTGACCGTTCCGGTCGAGATTGCCTGGTGCGCCGGTCAATCTCGACCGGAACGGTCAATCTCGGCGGGAGTGGTGGCGGCAGGGGTGGCGGCGGGGTGCTACGCGGTGCGAACCCGGATCAGGTTCGCCCAGGGGTCGTCGAAGCTGAGGGTCTGCCCGTCGTGACGGGTTCCGACGCCAAAGTGCGTCATCCGTTCGCCCAGCGCGCCGAGATCGTCGGCGCTCGGCACGATGATGTCGACCTCGCCGAGGCCGAGTGCGAGGCGGCGCTTGCCGGAGCCGGCGCTGTTCCAGGTGTTCATCGCCATGTGGTGGTGGTAACCGCCGGCCGAGACGAACAGGGCCGAGGGGCCGAACATCGCGGTGGCTTCGAAGCCGAGCTTGTCCACGTAGAACGCGCGGGCGGCCGCCACGTCGCCCACCGAGAGGTGCACGTGGCCGACGATCGCGTTGCCGGCCGACGGGTTCGCCTGGCCTGCCTCGGTCAGGTGCTCCGAGATGAATTTGTTGGGGTCGAGGTAGAGGGTGTCCATCTCGACCTGCCCGTGGGTCCAGCTCCAGCTGGACCGGTCGCGGTCCCAGTAGAGCTCGATGCCGTTGCCCTCAGGGTCGGTGAAGTAGAAGGCCTGGCTGACCAGGTGGTCCGCGCTGCCGGTGAAGGTGCCCGGATGCTTCGTGCCGACCGAGTAGACGGCCGCGGCGAGCTGCGCCTGGGTGTCGAACAGGATGGCCGTGTGGAACAGGCCGGCCGAGCGCGGCTCCGGGGCGGCAAGTTCCGGCGCGTGCTGCAGGATCACGATCGGCGTGGTTCCGCGGCCGAGCACGGCCACGGGACCCTCGTGGCTCAGCAGCTGAAGGGTCACGGCGTCGCGGTAGTAGGCGATCATCGCGTCGAGATTCCCGACGCGCAGGGTCACCGCGCCCATTCCGGTGTCGGGGGCCAGCAGGTCATTCGCAGATCGGGTCACGTCTGCATCAACGGATGTCGCCCTCGTCGTATTCCGCGGCAGCGTCCGGAGCCCCGTCAATCTCGACGGCGTGGTCCTGGTGGATCTGGATCAGGTTGCCGCAGCCGTCGTCGAAGACCGCCTCCGTGCCGGACGGCCCGGTCGTCGGCACACCGGTGAAGTGCACGCCCAGGGCGCGCAGCCGCTCGTATTCCGCGCGCACGTCGGCGGTCCCGAGCACGATCGCCGGCATCCCCTGCCCGTGCAACCCTTCCCGGTACGCCTTCGCGACGGGGTTGTCGCTCGGCTCGAGGAGCAGGCCGACGCCGATCGGGTCGTCCGGTGACTTCACCACGTAGAGCCGGTACTCGGGCATCGTCGTGAGCTCGTCGAAGCCGAGGATCTTCGTGTAGAACTCGAAGGCCGCCGCTGGGTCCTCAACGTGGACGCTGCACATCTTGATACGCATGAGCAGCAGAGTACTCGTCTGCGGGGGCCGCGAGAAGAGAACGGCGGAGGTCAGGCCCCGGTCAGCCGCTCCAGCAGTTCCCGGTAGCGGGCCGCGGTCTGCTCGACGATCTCCGGCGGCAGCACCGGCGGTTCACCGGTCTGGTCCCAGTGGGCGGCCAGCCAGTCGCGCACGATCTGCTTGTCGAAGCTGGCCATCCGCTCCTCCGGCGTCGTGCCGGACGCCCACGCCGCGGCATCCCAGTAGCGGCTCGAATCGCTCGTGAGCACCTCGTCGGCCAGCCGGGTCACGCCCGTCTCACGGTCGGCGCCGAATTCGAACTTGGTGTCGGCCAGGATCAGCCCGGCGGCTTCGGCGATGTCGGAGGCCCGGCGGAAGATTTCGAGCGAGCGGTCGCGCAGCTCGGCCGCGGCATCCGCCCCGACGAGCTCCACCGTGCGCTCGTAGGTGATGTTCTCGTCGTGCTCGCCGAGCGGAGCCTTCCAGGCCGGCGTGTAGATCGGCTCCGGCAGGCGGTCGCCGTTCTGCAGCCCGGCGGGCAATCGGATGCCGCACACGGTCTGCGAGGCCTGGTATTCCTTCCAGCCGGAGCCGGTCAGGTACCCGCGCACGACGCACTCGACGGGGTACATGTCGAGGGTCTGGCAGAGCATGGCGCGGCCGGCCACGGCGGCGGGGATGAGGCTCGCCGCGCCGCCATCGAGCGTGTGGTCAGGGACGAGGTGGTTCGGGATGCCGGTCAGCCGGTCGAACCACCAGAGGCTCAGCGTGGTGAGCAGCTCGCCCTTGCCGGGGATGCCCGGCTCAAGCACGTGGTCGAACGCGCTGACCCGGTCGCTCGCTACGACAAGCACGCGCTCCGCGGTCGCCAGGTCGGTCGACTCCTCCGGAACGTACAGGTCGCGCACCTTGCCCGAGTAGGCGTGCCGCCAGCCCGGGAGTGCGAGGGGAACGGATGCGGAGGGTTGCTCGGGTGCGGTCACGGGTCCATTCTCTCGTAACTGCGCGTACGCTACTGAAGTCGGTCAGCGGTGGCCGGCCCACACCACGTCTCCAGCAAGGACATCTCAATGGAAAACGTCACGAAACCGTGGCCTGCGCTCTGGGCGCTGGTTCTCGGATTCTTCATGATTCTCGTCGACAGCACCATCGTGTCCGTCGCCACGCCGGCGATCATGACCGGGCTGCACGCGGACATCAACGCCGTGATTTGGGTGACGAGCGCGTACCTGCTTGCCTATGCGGTGCCGCTGCTGATCACCGGCCGGCTCGGTGACCGGTTCGGCCCGAAGAACATGTACCTGGGCGGACTCGTGATCTTCACCGCGGCATCCGTCTGGTGCGGCCTCTCCGGGGACATCACCATGCTCATCGTCGCCCGTGTGGTGCAGGGGCTCGGCGCGGCGCTGATGACGCCGCAGACCATGGCCGTGATCACGCGCATCTTCCCGCCGGACCGCCGCGGCCAGGCCATGGGCCTGTGGGGCGCCGTCGCCGGCATCGCGACCCTCACCGGGCCGATCCTCGGCGGTGTGCTCGTCGACGCGGCCGGCTGGGAATGGATCTTCTTCATCAACGCGCCCGTCGGCATCGTCGCCTTCGTGATGGCGTGGCGGCTCGTTCCCCGACTCACGACGCACCAGCACCGCTTCGACCTCCTCGGCGTCGTGCTCAGCGCCCTTGGCATGTTCCTGGTCGTGTTCGGCATCCAGGAGGGCGAGCGCTACGACTGGGGCCACATCGCCGGCCCGTTCACCGTCGGTGGCCTCATCTGCGCCGGCGTGTTCTTCCTCGCTGGCTTCGTGGTCTGGCAGGCAGTTCAGAAGGGCGAGCCGCTGCTGCCGCTCGGCCTGTTCGGCGAACGCAACTTCTCCCTCTCCAACGTCGCCATCACCACGGTGGGTTTCGCCATCACCGGCATGGCGCTGCCGCTGATGATCTACGCGCAGACGGTGCGCGGGCTCACGCCGACCCAGTCGGCCCTGCTGCTCATCCCGATGGCGCTGATCTCCGGCGGGCTCGCCCCCGTGGTCGGCAGGCTCGTCGACCGGATGAACCCGAAGTACATCGCCCTGTTCGGCCTGCTCTGCCTCTCGGGCGGCCTGTTCTGGCTCGGTTCGATCCTGACGAAGGATGTCCCGATCTGGCAGCTCCTGCTGCCGATCGCCCTGCTCGGATTCGCGAACGCGGGCATCTGGGCGCCGCTGGCGACCACCGCGACCCGTAACCTGCCGCCGCGCGACGCGGGCGCCGGATCCGGGGTTTACAACACCACCCGCCAGGTGGGCGCCGTGCTCGGCAGCGCCGGCATCGCGGCCATCATGCAGGCGCGGATCACGGCCGAGCTCCCGGCCGGTGCTGGGGCCGCGGCGCAGGGTGGCGGCCCGCTCGCGGAGACGCTGCACGCCGGCTTCAGCGTGGCCATGGGCCAGTCGCTGTTCCTGCCGGCAGCTGCTGCCCTGCTCGGCGCGGTCGCCGTGGTCTTCTTCGCGCGCCCCAAGGCGCCGACCTGGGGCCCGCGCGCTGCCGCTGCCGCTGCTGCTGCTGCTGCCGCGACCTCCCCTGCGACCTCAGCCCCCGCATCCGCGGCGCGCTCAGCAGCATCGGCAACGCGTTCAGCAGCATCCGCAGCGCCCTCAGCCGCGCCCGCACCCGCGCGCGACTGAGCAGTTTCGGCGGTTCCCGCGCCCCGTTTGGCGCCGAAACTGCTCACTCGCGAAAGGTGCGATGGGGCGCGAGGGCGCGGGCGAGTTAGCCGGCGACGCGGGCGGCGATGTCGCTGCGGAACTGTGAGCCCGCGAGCGTGATGTGGCCGAGCGCTTCGTAGGCGCGCGCCCTGGCCTCCGCGAAGTCCGCGCCGACGGCGACGATGCTCAGCACCCGGCCGCCGGTGGCCACGAGCGAGGCGCCTCTGGCGGCGGTGGCCGCGTGCGCGATGGTGACGCCGGGAACAGCGGATGCCGCATCCAGCCCCGACACGACGCGTCCGGTGATCGGCGCATCCGGGTAGTTCTCGCTGGCCAGGACGACCGTGACGCAGGCGTCGTCGGAGAACTCCGGACGGGCCAGGCCGCCAAGCGACCCGGTGGACGCTGCCAGCAGCAGCCCGGACAGTGGGGTGACCAGGCGCGGCAGTACGACCTGGGTCTCCGGGTCGCCGAAGCGGGCGTTGAATTCGATCACCCGGATGCCGGCATCCGTCAAAATCAGCCCGCAGTAGAGCAGCCCGATGAACGGGGTGCCGTCCTTGGCGAGCTGGCGCACGGTGGGCAGGGCGACGGTCTCGATGACCTCGTCGACGAAGGCCTGCTCGCTGCCGAACTCGGCGTCGAGCCAGGGCAGCGGCGAGTACGCGCCCATGCCGCCGGTGTTTGGGCCGGCGTCATGGTCGCCGAGGCGTTTGTAGTCCTGCGCGGGGGAGAGCGGCAGCACGCTGTGGCCGTCGCTGAGCAGGAAGAGGGAGACCTCCGCACCGTCGAGGAACTCTTCGATCAGCACGTTCCCGTGCTGCAGCCAGTGTGTGGCGTGCGCGACCGCCGCCGGGCGATCGGACGTGACGAGCACGCCCTTGCCGGCGGCCAGACCGTCGGCCTTGACGACGTACGGCGCCCCCAACTCGTCGAGCGCGGCCTTGGCCTCGGCCAGGGTCCCGGCGCGAACGGCGCGGCCGGTCGGCACGCCGGCCTTGTCCATGACGCGCTTGGCGAAGGTTTTGCTGCCCTCGAGGGCGGCGGCGGCCTTGCCCGGGCCGAAGACGGGGATGCCGCGCGTGCGGAGCGCGTCGGCGACGCCGGCCACGAGCGGGGCCTCTGGCCCGATGACGACGAGCTCGATGTTGTTCTCGATGGCGTAGTTGGTCACCACTGACGGGTCCGTCGCGTCGAGGGCGACGACCGGGACATCCGCCGCGATGCCGGCGTTGCCGGGAGCCGCCACGACGTGGTGGCGCGGCTCCTCGCGAAGCAGCGCGGTGATGATGGCGTGCTCGCGGGCACCGGAACCAAGGACCAGAATTCTCACGCGTTCAGGCTACCGGATGCCGCCTCCGTCGGTCAGGGCGTGACGGGATGCGACGCGCTCGCGGCCGGAGCAGGCAGACTGAAGGCATGGCACGGGCAAGAATCGACGACGCGGTGGGCACGACGGCCGTTCGGGCGTGGGCGGGCGATCCCGCCGGGGCGAGCCGGGACATCCGTGCGCTGGCAGTGCGGTATACCCTGCAGCTGCTCGCCGAGCGTGCCAACGGCAACACGCTCGAGGTGCGCGTGCCGCCGTTCGGCGCCGTGCAATGCATCGCCGGCCCCCGCCACACCCGCGGAACCCCGCCGAACGTCGTCGAAACGGATGCCGCCACCTGGCTCGCGCTCGCCACCGGAACCCTCGGCTGGCAGGACGGCATCGCCACCGGGCGCATCCACGCCTCCGGCCAGCGCGCCGACCTCGCCGCGGAGCTCCCGCTCCTCTAGGTCCCGCTCGTAGCACCCCGCGAAACTGCAGTTGTGGTCGCTTCAGATGCGTTATAACGACCACAACTGCGGGTTCGCGAGGGAAAAAGGGGCGCGGCCTCAGGCGAGGATCGCCGCGACCTCCGCGAACGTGGGCATCGAACTGGTCGCACCGTGGCGCGTGACCGCGACGGATGCCGCGACGGTCGCCCAGCGCACGGCCTCCACCATCTCCGCCTCGCCGCGCTGTTCGCCGGCGGCCAGCCGGGCGACGAGCGCCCCGACGAAGGTGTCGCCGGCCGCCGTGGTGTCAACAGCTTGCACCGGACGCGCCGGGGCAATCCCGAGCGCGGAGCCGTCGTGCGCGACGACGGACCCCTCCTCGCCGAGCGTGACGATCGCCCAGGTTCCCCCGGCGCTGAGCACTTCGGCGGCCCGCACCGGGTCGGTCTCGCCGGTGAGTTCGGCGGCCTCGAGCCGGTTGGCCACGACGAGGTCGACCGAGGACAGGAACCCGTCCGGAAGCGGCACGACCGGCGCGGGGGTGAGCACGGTGAAGACGCCGGCGGCCCTGGCCGCGGCGATGCCGTCGACGAGCGCCGGGAGCGGCAGTTCGCACTGCATCACGAGGTACGCGGCGCCCGCGATGGTCTCCCGCTGCGGGGCCGTCAGCCCGGTCACCGTGGCGTTGGCGCCCGACACGACGACGATCGAGTTCTCGCCGGAGTCGACGACAGAGATGTGCGCCGTTCCGGTGGGCTCCGGCGCGGAGGCGAGCCCGGCGGCGGAGATTCCCTCCGCCGCGAGCAACGCACGGAGCTCGTCGCCGTATGCGTCGGCCCCCACGGCGCCCAGGAAGTCCACCATTCCGCCCAGTCTGGCGGCGGCGACCGCCTGGTTGAGGCCCTTGCCGCCCGGCACGGTGGCGAACCCGGAGCCGAAGATCGTCTCGCCCGGCAGGGGGAGACGCTCCTGCCGCACAACGAGGTCCATGTTCGCGCTGCCGAGTACCGCAATCCTGTTCACCGTGCCAGTCTCGCATCCGCCCTCCGGCCGGCGCCACCGCGCGGGCCGGACGCGCGTGCGAGAATGGGGGAGTGAGTTCACTCGGCCAGCCAGAACGCCCCGAAACCGTCATCGGTGAGGCAACGGTGACGGTGCGCCGCTCGCCCCGGTATTCCAGGTTCATGGTCGTCGGCGCGATCGTCGGCGCGATCCTCGCCCTCGCCTTCACCCTCGCCTTCCCGGAGAACGACCAGTTCGGCCGGGCCCAGATCTTCGGCTTCCTCCTGCTGGCCGGCGTGGCACTCGGCGTGACGCTCGGTTGCGCCGTCGCGCTCGTGCTCGACCGGGTCGTCGGCCGCAGCGCGAGGACCGTTGTCGCCGATAGACTGGGCACGCACCTTTCAAGCGCCCATGAGGCTGCTCCGGATGCTTCATCCGACTCCCAACATTCCAGCGAGAATCATTCCAGCGAGAACACAGAGTAAAGGGGCTTCGGCGTGGCCGGTGGCGACGGACTTTTAGGTCACGATCTTCTTCCTGGGGAGAAGGGCCCACAGGATGCCTGCGGTGTCTTCGGCGTATGGGCTCCCGGCGAAGAGGTGGCGAAGCTCAGCTACTTCGGCCTCTACGCCCTGCAGCACCGCGGCCAGGAATCGGCGGGCATCGCCACGAGCGACGGCAGCAAGATCCTCATTTACAAGGACATGGGCCTTGTCTCCCAGGTCTTCAACGAAGCGTCGCTGAACACGCTGATCGGGCACATCGCGGTCGGCCACACCCGCTATTCGACGACCGGGTCGTCGAGCTGGCAGAACGCCCAGCCGACCCTCGGCCGCACGGCCGGCGGCACCGTCGCCCTCGGCCACAACGGCAACCTCACCAACACCGCGGAGCTCATGGAGCTCGTCCGCGAGCGGTACCCCAAGGTCAGCGGCGAACTGGCCCGCGGCAACACGACGGACACCGCCGTTGTGACCGCCCTGCTCACCGGCGACCTCGACCACACCCTCGAAGCCACGGCGCTCGAGGTACTGCCCCGACTCCGCGGCGCCTACTGCCTCGTCTTCATGGACGAGACCACCCTCTACGCGGCCCGCGACCCGCAGGGCGTTCGCCCTCTGGTGCTCGGCCGGCTCGAGCGCGGGTGGGTCGTCGCATCCGAAACCGCGGCCCTGGACATCGTCGGAGCGAGCTTCGTGCGCGAGGTCGAGCCCGGCGAACTGATCACGATCGATGAGAACGGCCTGCGCACCCAGCGGTTCGCCGAGTCGAAGCCCGCCGGCTGCGTCTTCGAGTACGTCTACCTGGCGCGGCCCGACACGACCATCGCCGGTCGCGGCGTGCACGAGGCCCGCGTCGAGATGGGTCGCCGCCTCGCCGCGGAATACCCCGTCGAAGCCGACCTCGTCATCCCCACCCCGGAGTCGGGCACACCGGCGGCGATCGGCTACGCGCAGGCGTCCGGCATCCCGTTCGGCCAGGGTCTGGTCAAGAACGCGTACGTCGGCCGCACCTTCATCCAGCCCTCGCAGACGATCCGCCAGCGCGGCATCAAGCTCAAGCTCAACCCGCTCAAGGAAGTCATCAAGGGCAAGCGCCTGATCGTCGTCGACGACTCGATCGTTCGCGGCAATACCCAGCGCGCCCTCGTGGCCATGCTGCGCGAGGCCGGCGCGGCCGAGGTGCACGTGCGCATCTCGAGCCCGCCGATCACCTGGCCCTGCTTCTACGGCATCGACTTCGCCTCCCGTGCCGAACTCATTGCCACCGGCCTCAGCGTCGACGAGGTGCGGCAGTCCATCGGCGCCGACTCGCTCGGCTACCTCTCAGAGGGCGGCATGATCGCCGCCACCAACCAGCCGCGCGAGCGCCTCTGCACCGCCTGCTTCACCGGCGTGTACCCGATCCCGCTGCCCGACGCCCAGCACCTGGGTAAGAACCTCCTTGAACGGCAGCCCGCGTCCAACGGATGCGACCCCGGCCCCGACGCGGAGTTCGAATCCATGCTCGACCCCGCGATGCTGCTCGAAAGCGCCCTCGCGGCGCAGGGACAGCTCCCGATCGGCGATCCAGGAAGACAGGAATGAGCAACGCTTCTTACGCGGCAGCCGGAGTAGACACCGCGGCCGGCGACCTTGCCGTCGAATTGATGAAGGCTGCCGTCTCGAAGACGCACGGCCCGGAGGTCATCGGCGGCTTCGGCGGTTTCGCCGGGCTCTATGACGTGTCGTTCCTGACGAACTACCGCCGGCCCCTGCTCGCCACCTCCACCGACGGCGTCGGCACCAAGGTCGCGATCGCCCAGGCCATCGACAAGCACGACACGATCGGCCAGGACCTCGTGGGCATGGTCGTCGACGACATCATCGTCGTCGGCGCGCGCCCGCTCTTCATGACCGACTACATCGCCTGCGGCAAGGTCGTGCCGGAGCGGATTGCCTCGATCGTCGCCGGCATCGCCCGCGCCTGCGCGGAGACCGGCACCGCCCTCGTCGGCGGCGAGACCGCCGAGCACCCCGGCCTCCTCGGCGTTGACGACTACGACGTCGCCGGAGCCGCCACGGGCGTCGTCGAAGCCGACCAGCTGCTCGGCGCAGAGCGCGTGCGGCACGGAGACGTCGTCATCGCGATGGCGTCGTCCGGCCTGCACTCGAACGGCTACTCGCTCGTGCGCCACATCCTCGCCCAGCGCGGGATCGGCTACACCGACAGCTCCGCCGAACTCGGCGGCGTCGTCGGCGAGGTGCTGCTCGAGCCGACGCGCCTGTACACCGGGCCCCTGCTCAGCGTGCTGGCCGACCCCGAGCTTGCCGGGGCCGTGCACTCGCTCAGCCACGTCACCGGCGGAGGAATCGCGGCGAACCTCGCGCGCGTGCTGCCCGTCGGGTCGTGGGTCGAGGTCGACCGGTCCACCTGGTCGCCCGCACCGGTCTTCCGCGTGCTCAGCGACATGGCCGGGGCCACCCTCGAAAGCTCAGAGGGCACCTGGAACCTCGGCGTCGGCATGTTCGCGGTCGTGGCAGCGGATGCCGCATCATCCGTCATCGCGCGCCTCGCCGCCGACGGCGTGCCGTCGTGGGTCGCCGGCCGGGTGTCGACCGCGACGCACGACTTCGCGGGCTTCGAGCAGGGCGCCAAGGGCGTCAACGGCGGAGCCGTGCGCCTCGTCGGGTCGTTCGCGAACTAGCGATCGTTCGCACGCCGGCGTTCATATGCGAACGCCGGCATTCGTCGGGCTGCGCCGGGCGCAACGCTCGGCCACGACGCGACATTGACCGGTGCGGTCGACAACGCGCCGCGTACCTGTGAATCTCGACAGGACGTGTCACACGCGGCGCGGCGTGGAGCTTCTACGCGCGCTTCTGCCCGTCTTCGGTCGCGTACGTGTCGACGTACTCGTCACCGTCGTCCGCCTTGGGTGCGTCGTACTCCGGCCACTTGGCCAGGTCCTCGTCGAGGCGCGGGTCAGTGACCGGATGCCCCGTGAGCTCGCGTTCGAGCGCGTTGTAGTTGGTGTCCGGGCTGAAATACTTCAGCTCGCGGGCAACCTTGGTGTGCTTTGCTTTTTGACGGCCGCGCCCCATGCGTGACCCCCTAACGATGCCAGGCCGAGTGAGCAATGAGTCACCCGGGAGTTGCCGAACGGAATGGTGAAAACTAGGGGCTAGTTTAGCATGACGGGCCCACGGCCCCGCGGACGCGGTTCACGGGCCGCGATGAAGGAGAGGGTTGCGATGGCGAGCGACGCAACCGTGCCCGTCGTCATCATCGGCGCAGGGCAGGCCGGGCTCTCCGTCGCGGCCTTCCTGCGCCGGTTCGGGCTCGTCGCCGGCCGCGATTTCGTCATCTTCGACCGGGGCCCGGATACCGGTGGCGCCTGGCAGCATCGCTGGGAGGCGCTGCGCCTCGGCTCCGCGCACAGGGTCAACGACCTGCCGGGGATGAGCGAACTGGGAATCAGTTTCACCACCGCCGACAGGTCGCTGCCAGCCAGGCAGGTGGTCGCCGACTACTACCGCCGGTACGAAGAGGCCTTCGAGCTGAATGTCGTGCGCCCGGTGACCGTGACGTCCGTGTTCGACCGCGGGGCGGATCTCGTCGTCGCGACAACCTCGCCCGTGTACGGCGACCGGGAGACCATCGCCCGGATCGTGGTCAACGCCACCGGCACCTGGGGTGCGCCGTTCGTTCCCTACGTTCCGGGCGCCCAGTTATTCGAGGGGCGCCCGGTGCACACCGCGACCTACGTTTCGGCTGAGGAGTTCGCCGGGCAGCGGGTGGTCGTCGTGGGCGGAGGAACCTCCGCGATCGGCTTCCTGCTGGAGCTCGATGGCGTCGCGGCCGACCTGACCTGGGTTGCGCGGCGCCCCATCGACTGGGTGAACACCGACCAACTCGACCTCGAGTCAGCCGTGGCTGCGGTCGCCATGCAGGACGAGGCGGCGCGCGCCGGACGCGCCCTGCCGAGCATCGTGAGCGGCACGGGCGTTCCGGTCAACCGGCGCATCGCCGCCGGGATCAAACGGGGGCTGCTCGTTCCCAGGCCCATGTTCGCCTCGATCGAGCCGCACGGCGTGCGCTGGGCGGACGGCATCTTTGGCCCGGCCGACGTGATCATTTGGGCCACGGGGTTCCGGCCCGAACTGCGCCACCTGGCCCCGCTCAAGCTGCGCGAGAAGTCGGGCGGTCTCACCGTCGGCGCCGGCCTGTCCTGGAACGATCCGCGCATATTCCTCGCCGGCTATGGACCGCAGGCCAGCACGATCGGCGCGGCCCGTGCCGGCCGCATGATCGCCCGCCAGATCATGACGATCCTCTAACGCACTCGCATCCCCGCGAAACTGCAGTTGTGGTCGCTAAAACACTCGTATAACGACCACAACTGCGGGTTCGCGGAAGGATGCGGAGGAGGGTCAGGCGACGCGGGTGGGAGGCGTGAGGCCGAGGGACGTCGCGGCCACGCTCACCGCCGCCGCGGCAGACCAGGCCTGGGGCCGGCAGGCCGCCGGGTAGGGCGACGGGTAGCGCACGTCGCTCGCGGCGTCGCCGGAGTGCAGCTCCGGCATCCGGTAGTCGAAGGCCTGGGCCGCGGCGAGGAGACCGCGGGTCAGCTGCTCAGCCTCGGCCGCGAAGCCGGCGCGTCCCAGGCCGGCGATCGCGATCGCCGTGTCGTGCGCCCAGACGGCGCCGCCGTGGTAGCTGAGGGGCCAGTACCCCTTCGACGCGGCCGACAGCGTGCGCAGGCCGAAGCCGGAGCTGAGTCCCTCCGAGACGAGGTGGGCGGCGACGATGGCCGATTCCTCGTCGTTCAGGAGTCCGGTGCCGAGCAGGTGCCCGATGTTGCTCGTCACGGAGTCGACGGGGCGTTTGTGCACGTCGAGCGCGACGGCGGGGAACCTTTCGGCGCCCGTCTCGACCCAGAACTCCTCGCGGAAACGGGTCTGCAGGTGGGCCGCCCAGGCGACCCATTCGTCGCCGGGCCGGCCGAAGTGCGCGAGCAGTTCCGCGGCGCCGACGGCGGCTTCGTAGGCGTACGCCTGCACCTCGCAGAGCGCGATCGGGCCGTCGGCGAGGCTGCCGTCGCGCCACTGGATCGAGTCGCCGGAGTCCTTCCAGCCCTGGTTGGCCAGGCCGTGGCCCGTCCGGTCGACGTACTCGAGGAATCCGTCGCCGTCGCTGTCGCCGTAGTCGCGCATCCAGGCCAGGGCGGCGTCGAGGCTGGGCAGGAGCGCCTCCACCTCGGCGTCCGGCAGCCCCCACTTCCACGCGTCGACGAGCAGGCAGATCCAGAGCGGGGTCGCGTCGATCGTGCCGAAGTAGAGCGGCGGCAGCACGACGTCTTCGCCGTGGAGGGCCAGCACCCCCGGCCGCAGCTCGTGCATGATCTTGCCTGGCTGTTCGGCCGTGGCGGCAACGTCGACGAGGCCCTGGAGGCGCGCGAGAACCCGCAGCGTCGAACCGGCGAGGTCCGTTTCGAGCGGCAGCAGGAACCGGGCGGCCCAGAGTGAATCCCGGCCGAACAGGGTGAAGAACCAGGGGGCACCGGCCGCCAGGAAGGGCTGGTCCGGCGCGGCCACGATGACCATGCGCAGCGCGGAGAGGTCGGCGAGGGCGGAGTCGACCCACAGCTGGAGGCGGTGGTCTTCCCCGGCGAGGTCGAGCGCGGTCCAGTCGGTCGTCGGTGCCGCAGCGGTGACGACGGCCGCGGTGTCTGCTGCCGTCACGGTCCAGCTCACGCTCACGGAACCGTGAGGGGGAATGACGACGTCCCAGTGCGTGGTGGCGACGCCGTTGTCGTCGCTGGTGACGGATGCCCCGGTCGCGCTGAGTTCGGCGGTCACCGTGCCGCTGACCAGCCGAATGCCCGACGGCGTGGCGGACATCGAGGTCTGCACTGAGGCGTCGAGCACCCCTCCCTTGACCGCGTGCACCGACTGGAAGTCGTGCGCCATAGTGAGGGTCAGGCTGGTTTCGATCGGCTCGAACAACGCCGACGACAGCGTGATCGTTTCGCTGAGGGACCCGGCGACGACCGTGCGCACGCGGTCGACGCGCACGCGCGGATCGGCGGTGCGGTCATCGAGGTGGCGAAGCAGCGCAGAGATGCGCACGGTGCCTGCCCCGTCGAGGCTGTGGGTGAGGTGCTCCGGCGACTGGCCGTTGGCCGTCAGCGCCAGCTCGGAGAGGATGCGCGTCTCCGAATGGTAGAAACCGTGGATTGCTTTCGAGCCCATCGACCCGTCGGGGGAGGACCAGAGCTGGCTGGGCGCGCTGAGCACGATGAGCTCGTCGTGGAGCAGCGGCTGGCGCGGGTGGGCGACGATGTCGGTGAGAAGACCCGTCGCGGGGGTGGTGCGGTCGTCGGACGAATTCTTTGTGACTGATGGAACCATCCCGGTAACATAGCAGCACGATGTGGACGTTCCCTCAGTTGCCGGCCCTCCGCGGCTAGCGGGCGAGCAGGTACGCGCCGCCGCACGCGCCGAGCCCCAGCAGCAGGGTGACCCCGATGTTGATCAGGCCGGCCCGCCAGCGCCCATTGTCGATCAGGTCGAGCGTCTCGACGCTCCAGGTGCTGAACGTCGTGAGGCCGCCGCACACGCCGGTCAGCACGATCAGCCGCACGTCGTCGGAGACCGCGGCGCGTTCGGCGAGCCCGAGCACGGCCCCGCCGATGGCCGAGCCCACCACGTTCACGATCAGCACGCCGCCGGGGATGTGCCCGGGCCGAACGGGCAGGGCGCGCGACACCAGGTAACGGATGACGGCTGCCGCGCCGCCGCAGACAACCACGCTCAGGGCGATCCAGCCGTTCACAGCGTGCGCCCGTCATCCGGAATCTCGACCGGGATCGGCCGGTGCGCGACCCGGCTGCCCGACCAGAGGCCGAAGGCCGCCGCCCCGAAACCGAGGACCAGCGTGACCAGTAGGTAGAGGCCCGCGAGGCCCCAGAGCCCGGCGGATGCCTGCGCGACCACGGACACCATGACGGCGGAGAAGGTGGTGAATGAGCCGAGCACGCCGGGTCCCGCGGCGACCTTCAGCCACTGCGGAACGTCGGGCCGCGTCCACAGGCCGCCGACGAGCCAGCCCAGCACGAGCGCGCCGGCCACATTGACGATGAGCGTGCCGAACGGAAACCCGGTGGTGTCGTGCGGCAGGCCGAGGTCGGCGGTCAGGCGCAGGCCGGTGCCGAGCAACCCCCCGACGAACGCGGCCAGGCCGAGCCGCATCCGGCTACTTTCTCTTCCGGCGGCGCGACGACGACGGGCGCGACTGGGCCGGGGTCACTCCGACAAGGGGGACGGACTTGGTCGAGACGTCCGTCGCGGTCGCCGGGGCGAGTGGCTTGCGCGGGACCGGGCGGGGGCGAACGGGCTCGCCGCGACGGTCCTGGCCTGGGATCGGCCTGGAGCGCCGGCCGTAGATGAGCTCGGAGGAGTCGAGCAGCCACGGCACGAGCGCGATCGTCACGCCGTGCACCATCATCAGCTTCTGGCGCAGGCGCCTCGCCTTGTGGTTGTGCAGCAGGTTCTCCCACCAGTGGCCGACGATGTAGATCGGCGTGTAGACCGTCACGACCTCGGAGCCGTGCTCGGCGCGGCGTTCCCGGATGTAGTTGATCAGGGGCCAGCTGATGTCGCGGTAGGGGGATGAGACGATGCGCAGCGGTACCTGGATGTTCTGCTTCACCCAGTCGCGCTTGAGCTGCTTGGTTTCGTTGTCGTCGATCGAGATGTGAACGGCCTCGAGGCCCTCGTGCCGGGCTGCGATGGCGTAGTCGAGCGCCTTGAGCACGGGCTTCTGCATCTTGCCGACGAGCACGATCGCGTGGTCGCCCTGCGAGCCGAAGGTCGTCATCGGGTCGACTTCGATCTCCTTGGCGACATCCCGGTAGTAGCGGTTGACGCCGAGCATGAGGGTGAACAGCACGGGCATCATCACGAACACGAGCCAGGCGCCGTGCGTGAACTTGGTGATGGTCACCACGATCAGGACCACGCCGGTGAGAAGCGCGCCGAAGCCGTTGATCGTCAGGCTGCGGATGATCGAGCCGCGGTTCGGCGGGTTCTTTTTCAGCAGGGACAGCCAGTGCTTGACCATGCCGGTCTGACCGAGGGTGAAAGAGACGAAAACGCCGATGATGTACAGCTGGATCAGCACCGTCAGGTTGGCCTGGTAGACGATGATGATGATGACGGCCGCCAGGGCCAGCAGCAGCACGCCGTTCGAGTAGATCAGGCGGTCGCCGCGGGTGCTCAGCGACTTGGGCGCGTAGGAGTCCTTCGCCAGCACGGAGCCGAGCAGCGGGAAGCCGTTGAACGCCGTGTTGGCGGCCAGCAGCAGGATCGCCGCGGTCGTCGCCTGGAGCACGAAGAACATGATCGAGTTGTTGCCGAAGGTGGCGGCGGCGATCTGGGCGATGAGGCTGCGCTGCGGCGAGGTCGCGCAGTCGGCCCAGCCGATCAGGTCGCAGGGGTTCTCCGCGTAGTGCACCCGGCTGATCAGCGCGAGGGCGGTGAGCCCGACGAAGAGCACGATGGCAATTCCGCCCATGAGCGAGAGCGTGTTCTGCGCGTTCTTGACCTTGGGGTGGCGGAAGGCCGGCACGCCGTTGGCGATCGCTTCGACGCCGGTGAGCGCGCTACATCCACTCGCGAACGAGCGAAGCAGCAGCAGGATGAACGCGGCTTGGGCCAGGTTTTGACCGTGCACCACGAAGCCGGCCGATTCGGCCACGGGGGCATCGCCGGACACCACGCGGACCAGGCCGACGATGACCATCAGCACCACGCTGGCAATGAAGAGGTACGTGGGAAAAGCGAAGGCCTTGCTCGACTCGCGCACGCCGCGCAGGTTGACGGCCGCGAGCAGGATGACGAACACGACCGCCATCTCCACCCGGATGTCCGACAGGAACGGCAGCGCGGAAATGATGTTGTCCACGCCGCTGGCCACCGACACGACGACGGTCATCACGTAGTCGACGAGCAGGGCGGATGCCACGACCAGCCCGGCCTTTTCGCCCAGGTTCTTGTGCGCGACCTCGTAGTCCCCGCCGCCGGACGGGTAGGCCTTGATGAGCTGCCGGTACGACGCGACCACGGTGATCAGAAGGATCACGACGACGGCCGCGACCCACGGCGCGAAGCTGAGGAAGGCCAGTCCGCCGAGGGTGAGGATCATCAGCAGCTCTTGCGGGGCGTAGGCGACGCTCGACAGCGGGTCGCTCGCGAAGATCGGCAGGGCGAGGTGCTTGGGGAGGAGCTGGCCCTCGAGGTGCTCGCTCGGCAGAGGGTCGCCGATTATCCACCGTTTCGGTGAGCGGGTCTCTGGTGCTGGGGGGTTCCCCTCTGGTGCCACGAGGGACGACACTACTCTGTTGCACACCCCTGTCAAGTTGGCGCGGGCGCCCGCGCCACGCGCGTATGGCGCGCGCGGAGCGCGCGCGCCGGAGCTAGGCGGCCTGGGCGGCCTGGGCGGCGTCGATCACGCGCCAGAGTGAGGCGCGCAGCGCCTCCAGCTCCTCGAGGCTCATACCGAGCCGGTCGATGATCCGCGGCGGGATGGTCTCGGCCTCCGCGCGGAGGGCGACGCCGGCCTCGGTCAGCGCGATGTCCAGCATCCGTTCGTCGGCCGCGCTGCGTTCGCGGGTGACCAGGCCGGCCGCCTCGAGACGCTTGAGGAGCGGCGACAGCGTCGCTGGTTCGAGCCGCAGTGACTCGCCGAGGTCCCTCACCGACCGGGGGTTCCGCTCCCAGAGGGCGAGCATCACCAGGTACTGCGGATGCGTGAGCCCGTACGGCTCGAGGATCGGGCGGTAGACCGAGATCACGCTGCGTGAGGCGATCGCGAGCGCGTAGCAAACCTGGTCCTCCAGACGGAGGAGGTTCGTGTCATCCGTTGCCATGGTGTCTCCCGATATCGAGTGGCCTGCGCCGAATGCGCATTGGTTAGTACACTAACGGTTATGGCACGAACTGAATCAACAGGAGAACGCGGCGGTTTCGCCGGCTGGCTCAACCGGACGCTCTTCCCCTGGATCGGGCCGCCCCCGCTTGGGCCTACACCGACGTGCCGGAGGCGGAGGTGCTCGCGGCGAAGGAGCAGGCCGTGTGCCCGCTCTGCGGCTCGCTGATGTCCCTGCACGAGATCGACCGCTCCGGCGAGCGCACCCAGATCCGCCACCCCGTGCCGGAATAGCGACCGTTTCACCCCTGAGACGCCCGTTTCACCCCCTGAGACGCCCGTTTCACCCCCTGAGGGGTCGCATATCGACCTTCCCGGGGCAAACGAAGGTCGATTTGCGACCCCTCAGCGGCACGGCACGGGAGGGTGCTAGCGACCGAGCGAGGCGAGCACGCCGGCGCGCACCTCGGCGAGGCGCCGCCGCAGCTCGGGCACGGTGTCGGCCGGCACCCGGGAGCGATAGGCCTGCGTGCGCAGATCGGCCCGCAGCTGCTGGCGGAACTCGTTCAGCACCATGTCGGCCTCGCGCAGCGCCTTGTTCGAGTCGGCGTGCAGGTTCGAACTCGCGCCCTGGCTCGTCGACTCGGCCTTGGCCTGCCGCGCGGCGGACGCCAGGTCGGCTCGCAGGCTCTTCATCGCCTCGTTGACGCCGGTGCGAACCTCGTCGGCCAGGCGACGCACCGAGTCGGTGACCTCGGTCTCGATCGCGTCCAGGTCGCCCGCTCGAGCCAGTAGTTCGGCGCGGCCGGCCTCGGTGATCTCGTAGACGGTCTTGCGTCCGTCCGTCGACTTCGTGACGAGTCCTTCTTCTTCGAGCTTGGCCAGTCGCGGGTATATCGTGCCGGCGCTCGGGCTGTAGGTTCCGCCAAAGCGATCGCTCAGCGCCTGGATCAGTTCGTAGCCGTGGCGCGGCTGCTCCGCCAGCAGGCTGAGCAGGTAGAGCCGGAGGCTTCCGTGGGCGAAGACGGGGGTCATCAGAAGGCCTCGCCTGCGGCATCCGCCGGGCGGGCGGGCTCGGTCGTGTCGGCGGCGCGCCGCACCACGGAGATGTCGCCGGACACCGAGTTGGCGTGGAGTTCGAGCCAGGCGCCGTCGAGGGTGCCGGTGCTCGAGTCGTAGCCCTTGCCGAGCGTTCCGCGGATCGTCTGGTCGTCGAGCTGGAGCGTGCCGGAGACGGTGTTCAGCCGGTAGCGGGCGGGCACGTCGGCCCCGAGTCGCACCGTGAGGTTGCCGCTGACCGTGTTCGTGTTGATCAGGTCGGGCGTGCCCTCGATGTCGAGGAAGACGTCGCTGGAGACCCCGTCGAGGCTGAACCGGCGGATGACGCCGCTCGCCGTGATTTCGCCGGACACGGTGTGCGCCGTGATGTCGCCGACATGGTTGCGCACCGACATCTCGCCGTTCACGCCGTTGAGTTCGAGGTCGCCCGTGACGCCGTCAACGACGATGTCGCCGGAGACCGTGCTGAGCTTCGCGTCGCTGCGGAGGCCGGAGACGAGGGCGTCGGCGGAGATCACGCCGAATTTCAGGGCCACGTCGCGCGGAACCATGATGCTCACATCGGCCTTCGCGGAGCCGCGGAACGAGGCGAACACCTCGATGAAGTTGTCCCAGCGCAGCTGGGGGTGGTCGATCTCGAGGGTGTCTCCGTCGAGCGAGATCTTGAGGTCTTTGCCGCTGACGCTGTGCACCTCGACGCGCGCGCCGGGTTCGTCGTGTCCGATCACGTCCACCTTGCCGCCGATGAGGCCGACCTTGAGCGTGCGGACCAGGTCGACGTCGATGATCTTGGTCTGCCCGGGGGTGACCAGCCATTTTTCGTGTGCCATTGTTTTTCTCCTTCATACCGAGACATCCGTTGCCGGGGATGCCCCGTTTTGCTTTCGAGATATATCGCGTTGGTTCCACGATCACGATATATCGCGTCTGCGAATCGCGCAAGGGGACCCCGGCGCCGCGGTAGATTCGACGAATGTTCCCGCAGCCAGGCAGCGACCTTGACCCCGTGACCGTGATGCAGCAGCTCATCGCCATCGACTCGGTCAACCCCGACCTCGTGCCTGGGGCGGCCGGAGAGGGCGAGATTGCCGACTGGTGCGCGGGCTGGCTCGCGGCGCATGGCTTCGAGGTGCACCGGCACGAGGATGTCCTTGGGCGCCCGTCGGTCGTCGGGATCGCGCGCGGCACGGGGGGAGGGCGATCGCTCATGCTCAACGGCCACCTCGATACCGTTGGTGTCGCCAGCTACCTCGGCGATCCGTTCGGCGGAGAGCTCGATGACGGGATGATCTTCGGCCGAGGCGCCTACGACACCAAGGGCGGCGTCGCGGCGATCCTGGTCGCCGCCGCCCGCGCATCCGCCGCCGGCCTGGCCGGAGACGTGCTCGTCACGCTGGTCGCCGACGAGGAATTCGGCAGCCTCGGCACGCAGGAGGTGCTGCGCCACTACAGCGCGGATGCCGCGATCGTCGCCGAGCCCAGCGAGCTGAGCCTCACGGTCGCCCACCGCGGATTCGCCTGGTTCGAGGTCGAACTGAGCGGGCTCGCTGCACACGGCTCCATGCCGGAGCAGGGCATCGACGCGATCGCGCACGCCGGGCTCGTGCTGCGGGCCCTCGACGAGTTCCGAGGCCGCCTCGAGGGTGCCCGGGCGCATCCGCTGCTCGGCCGCGGCACCGTGCGCGTGTCGATGATCAGGGGCGGAGAAGATGCCGCGACGGTCGCCTCGTCCTGCATTCTCACGATCGAGCGGCGAACACTGCCCGGCGAGACCCCGGACGCGGTGGAGGCCGAACTCCGGGCGATCCTCGAAGACCTCGGCCGCGCTATCCCGGACTTCGGCTTCGCCCTCACCCGGATCGTGGCCCGCGGGGCGTTCGAGGCCGAACCCGAGTGGCCGATCGTTCGGGCGCTCAGCGAGAACGCGGAGCGCGTGCTCGGCGCCCGGCCGACCCGGCGGGGCGAGCCCTTCTGGACCGACGCGGGCCTCATCCTCGAGGCAGGCATCCCGTGTCTGCTGCTCGGGGTCGACGGCGGCGGCGCCCACGCCGACACGGAGTGGGCCACGGTGGAATCCGTGCACCGGCTCACCGACATCTTCGCCGGCACGATCACCGACTTCTGCCGCTGAGCGAGCCCTCTGCTTTCGGGGCTTGACCTTGACGTGACGTCAGCTTCTTACGGCTACCGGTACTACGACGAGCGCGCGCTCGTGCGGCTTGCAGCGCATCCTCCTGCTCCGCGAGCTCGGGCTCGGCCTCCCGGTCATCCGGGACGTGCTCAAGCAGGAGACGGATGCGCGCCGCGCGCTCGCCGCGCATCTCGACTGGTTGAACCAGGCGGGGGCGCGGCCGGGCCGCCACGGGCGCACTTCCGCGGGCTCGCCGAGATGTACGTGGCCGACGAGCGTTTCGCCGCGAACTACGGCGGGCAGGCGGGCGCCGAGTTCGTGCGCGACGCGATGACGGCCTACGCCGAGCGCAACCTGTAGGCCGGTCCTGCCGCCCCTAAACCCGCGGATGCCGCTCAGCCTGCGCGGCGCGTGCGCGCGTCGTCGTCGGCGAGAGCCTCGAGCAGCTGCTCCTCCGCCCGGCCCAGGTAGTCGGCCATCAGCGCGGCGGCTTCGCCCCGCCGGTCGGCCTCGAGCAGCCCGAGGATGCGGGCGTTGTCCTCGACGTAGGGCGCATGGAAAACGGGATTCGCGACCATGGAGTGGAACACCAGCCGCATTTCGGCGAGAACCTGCATCATTAGGAGGTTGAGCCGCTCGCTGCCGGCCAGGGCGACCACCGCGGCATGGAAATCCTGGTTGGCGCCGGCCATCCCCGGCACGGAACCTGCGTCGCGGGCCACCTGTGCGCGCTCGATGGCACCATGCAGGGCCTGGAAGTCCGTCGTCGACGACCAGGCGATGGCCGCCGGCTCGAGGTAGCGGCGCACCCGGTACAGTTCACGGATGTCGTCGGCCGTCGGCAGCGAGACGAAGACGCCGCGGTTGGGGATGCGGGTGATCACGTGCTCGGCCGCCAGGGTGGAGAAGGCCTCCCGGAGGGTGTTCCGGGAGACGCCGAGCGCCTCGCAGAGCGCCTCCTCCGACAGCTTGGACCCGGGGGCGAGTTGGCCGGCCGCGATTCGCTCGCGCAGCACGGCGCACACCCACGTGCCGGTGTGGGCGTGTCGGCCTTCGGCGGATTCCTCGGCGTGCCGACGCAGCTCGGTCAGGATGTCCGCGAGAGTCATGTGCCCCACGATAATCGGTGCGTCAGGCGTGGATGGACGCCACGGCAGTGTCCACCGTGACGGCGTCGCCGGGCTTGACCAGCTGCGCGGTGAGGGTGCCGCTGCGATGGGCGGTGACGGTGGTTTCCATCTTCATTGCCTCGACCACGAGCACCGGTTCGCCCTCCGCGACATCCGCTCCCATCTCGATCAGCCACTTCACGACCGAGCCGCCCATGGTGGACCGGAGCGTGGCGGTGTCGGTGACTCCGCCTTCCTCCGCGGCCGCAGCGCTGCCGGCGCCCGCTCCGCCGCTGGCCAGGCCGTCGAGGAGCGCGGCCGGCAGGCCGAGGGACATCCGTCGCCCGTCGAGCTCGATGCTGATGGTGCGGCGCGCGGGGTCAGGGGCGACGGGGCTGAACGAGGGGTCGCCCGTCAGCTGCTCGGCGAACTCGGACTCGATCCAGCCGGTGTACACCCCGAGCCGGTCGGGAGAGGAGAACTCCGGCGTGTCGACGACGGCGCGGTGGAACGGAAGCACGGTCGGCAGGCCGGCGATCTCGAACTCCGCGAGCGCCCGGCGCGCCCGGCGCAGCGCCTGCTGCCGGTCGGCTCCCGTGACGATGAGCTTGGCAAGCAGGGAATCGAACTGGCCGGGCACCACGCTGCCCTGACGGACCCCGGAGTCGACCCGGATGCCGGGGCCGGTCGGCGGTGTGAACGCGGCGACGGTGCCGGGGGAGGGGAGGAAGCCTCGCCCCACGTCTTCGGCGTTGATGCGGAACTCGAAGGAGTGGCCGCGCGGTTGCGGATCCTCCGACACCGGCAGCGCCCCGCTGGCGGCGATCGCCAGCTGGGCCTGCACGAGGTCGATCCCCGACGTTTCCTCGGTGATCGGGTGCTCGACCTGGAGCCGGGTGTTGACCTCGAGGAAGGACACCGTGCCGTCGACGGCCAGCAGGTATTCGACGGTGCCGGCGCCGCTGTAGCCGGCCTCGCGGCAGATGGCCTTGGCGGAGGCGTGGATCTGCTCGCGCTGCGCCGGGGTGAGGAAGGGGGCCGGCGCCTCCTCGACAAGCTTCTGGTTGCGTCGCTGCAGCGAGCAGTCGCGGGTTCCGACGACGATCACGTTGCCGCGGCCGTCGGCCAGGATCTGCGCCTCCACGTGGCGGGGCTGGTGCAGGAACCGTTCGACGAAGCACTCGCCGCGGCCGAAGGCGGCCTGGGATTCGCGGACAGCCGACTCGAAGGACTCCTCGATGGCATCCATCTCCCAGACCACCTTGAGCCCGCGTCCGCCGCCGCCGAACGCGGCCTTGATGGCGAGAGGCAGCCCGTGGGCCTCGGCGAAGGCGCGCACCTCGGCGGCGGATTCCACCGTGCCGTCCGACCCGGCAACGAGCGGCGCCCCGACCCGGATCGCGATCTCCCTGGCTGACACCTTGTTGCCGAGGAGGCGGATGGCTTCGGGGCTCGGACCGATCCAGGTCAGCCCGGCACCCTGCACGGCCTGGGCGAAGTCGGCGTTCTCGGACAGGAAGCCGTAGCCGGGGTGCACCGCGTCGGCGCCGGAGCGCCGGGCGATCGCGAGCAGCTTGTCCTGGTTCAGGTAGGTCTCCGCCGGGCTGTTCCCGTCGAGGGCATAGGCCTCAGTGGCGGCCGACACGTGCAGCGCGTCGGCGTCGACGTCCGCGTAGACGGCCACGGAGCGAAGGCCCGCGTCGTCGCAGCCGCGGGCAATGCGCACGGCGATCTCGCCGCGGTTGGCAATCAGGACTTTCTGCATGGGTCTCAGCTCTCTGACGGGGGCTCGTGCGCGGGAGGCAGGGAAAGGACGGGGGACGCGCCCGAGGCCGGGACGAACCGGATCCGCGCGCCCTCGGGCAGCTGGGCGGCCTTGTCGAGCTCGGCGGGCAGCACGACGCCGAGCACCGGGTATCCGCCGGTGACCGGGCCGTCGGCGAGGAAGAGCACCGGAAGGCCGGACGGCGGAACCTGGATGGCGCCGCAGACGGTCCCCTCGCTGGGCAGCTCGCCCGTGCGGGAACGGAGCAGCGGCGCGCCGTCCAGTCGCAGGCCGATCCGGTTCGACTGCGCGGTGACCGTCCAGAGTTCCTGGCCGAAGCGGGCGAGGGACTCCGCGCCGAACCAGTCGGCGCGGGGGCCGGGCACGAAGCGCAGCTCGGTCACCTCGGCGGGCGGCTCCGGCGCGGTTTCCGGTGTGCCGACCACGCTCGTCGGCGGCGCGGGCAGCACCCGCAGCCGCGTCCCGTGAGCCATCGGCGCGGGGCCGATGCCGGACATCGTGTCGGTCGACCGGCTGCCCAGGACGAGCGGGACATCGAGTCCGCCGCGGACCGCGAGGTAGCTGCGCACCCCGGCCGTCGGTGCGCCCAGGCTCAGCCGCTCCCCGGCGAGCAGGGCGAACGGGGCGTTCGGCTGGGCATCCCGGCGTGTGCCGGGCCCGGTGATCCTGAGCGGAACGGATGCCCCGGTCACGGCGAGGACCTGATCGGTCACGGCCTCGAGTACCAGGCTCCCGAGCGCGTTCTCGAGCCCGGCGGCGCCCGCCGGGTTGCCCGCCAGGCGGTTGGCCCGCCGGAGCGCGCCGCGGTCGAGGGCGCCGGCGCCCGCGACGCCGAGCTGGGCCTGGCCGGGGCGGCCGAGGTCCTGCACGGTGGTTTGCAGGCCGGGGGAGATCACGAGGAGGCCGTCCGCGGGAACATCGGAGGCTTCGAGAGCGGCCGAGCCAGGACCGGCGGCAGCGCCGGCGCCGGCACCGGCGTCACCAGCCGCGGGTCGATCCGCCACGAGCAGCAGCTCGCGGACCGGGCGGAACCGCACCCGGTTGCCCGGCTGGATCAGGGCAGGCTCGGCGCGGTCGAGGTCCCACATCCGTGCGGCTGTGCGGCCGATCAACTGCCATCCGCCCGGGGAGGCGCGAGGGTAGACGGCCGAGTAGGCGCCGGCCAGCGCCACGGAACCGGCGGGCAGTGAACTGCGCGGAATGTCCCGCCGGGGCACGGCCAGCGCGGCGTTCTCGCCGACGAGGTAGGCGAAGCCGGGCGCGAAGCCGCCGAATGCCGCCGTCCAGAGCTGCTCGGCGTGGGCGGCGATGACGCCGTCCCTGCCGAGTCCGGTGAGCTCGGCGACCGCCGAGAGGTCCTCGCCGTCGTACACGGTGTCGATCACGACCAGCCGGGTGTCGCCCTCGATGCTGGTGCTGACATCCAGTTGCCGCAACTGCGCGGCGAACCCCCGCGCCGCCGCGGCGGAGACCGCGGTGACGAGCACGGTCTCGGCGGCCGCGAGCACGTCGAGCTGTCCGTCGAGCGGATGCCGCTGCAGCTGGGCCTGCAGGCTCAGCACCTCGTCGAGGCTGTCCAGTTCGACCAGGACGGCGCGGTCGCCGACGGGGCGGACGGCCAGGAGCTGCCCGGACACGTTAGACAAAGCTTCGAACGGTAAGGCCGGCGCCCTGCAGGGCGGCACGGACCGCCGCGGCCATCGTGACGGCGCCCGGGGTGTCCCCGTGCAGGCAGATGCTCTCGACCGCGACGTCGATCAGGGTGCCGTCGATGGCGCGCACCTGCCCCTCGGCGGCCAGGCGGAGGGCCTGCTCGGTCACGGCGGCCGCGTCGTGCAGCACGGAGCCGGGCAGAGTGCGGGAGACGAGGGTGCCGTCCGGGTTGTAGGCGCGATCGGCGAAGGCCTCGGCGACGGTGCGGAGGCCGGCCGCCTCCGCCATCCGCTGGATCTCGGAATTCGGGAGCACCATCACCGGCAGGTTCGGGTCGACGGACACGACGGCCTCGACCACGGCCCTGGCCTGCTCTGGATGATGCACGATCGTGTTGTAGAGGGCGCCGTGCGGCTTCACGTAGCTGACGGTGCTGCCGGACACCGCGGCCAGGGCCTGGAGGGCGCCGATCTGGTAGATCACCTCGTCGGTGAGTTCGGACGAGGCCATGTCGATGAACCGGCGGCCGAAGCCGGCCAGGTCGCGGTAGCCGGGATGCGCCCCGATCGTGACCCCGGCGCGGGCCGCTGCGACGCAGGTCGCGCGAATCGTGCTCGGCTCTCCGGCGTGGAAACCGCAGGCGATGTTGACGCTGGAGACGGCGGAAATGATCGCGGCGTCATCGCCAAAGCTCCAGTTGCCGAAGGATTCCCCAACGTCACTGTTCAAATCGATGGTGGACATCGTTATCCCCGTCCCAAGAAGTTGTCCTCAGGATGCCCTATTTTCGGGGATTGTTCAACAATTTCCTGAGGATGCTCAGCCCGCGGGGTAGGACGGGGTCGCGGTGCCCTCGAGCTCGGCTTCGAGCTCGGGGGAGACCTCGATCGTCGGGCGATTGATCGCGAAGAACGGAATCGTCCAGTTGCACAAGGGGCCGACGAGCAGGGCGAAGAGCACCGTGCCGACGCCCACGTTGCCACCGAGCGCCCAGCCGATGCCGAGCACGACGACCTCGATGCCGGTGCGCACGATCCAGATCTTCCAGCCCGTGCGCTTGTGCAGGCCCGTCATCAGGCCGTCCCGTGGGCCGGGGCCGAAGTGCGCCCCGATGTAGAGGCCGGTCGCGGCGGCCAGCACGAGCAGGCCGGCCGCGAAGAGGATGATGCGGAGCCAGAGGTCTAGTCCCTCCGGGATCAGCCACAGCCCGACATCCGCCGACGGCCCGACGAGCAGCGCGTTGAGCACCGTTCCGATGCCCGGCTTCTGCCTGATCGGGATCCAGAACAGCAGCACGACCCCGCTCATCAGCACCGTGATCAGGCCGAAGCCGAGGTGGGTGTGGTTGTCGATGCCCTGGGTGAGCACGTCCCAGGGGGCGACGCCGATGGCCCCGCGCACGATCAGCGCGATGCCGATTCCGTACAGGAAGAGGCCAATGAGCAGTTGAAGGATGCGGCGGGTCATGAAACCCAATCCAATTGCACTATTGGCCTGTTATCAAGTAGCCAATCTCTCTATAGTGGCCTCATGGCCGAGAACCAGGTGAGCGCGCGGACCCTCGACACGCTGCTCGGCGAGTGGCGCAGCGGGGCGAGCGCCTATCTCGCGCTCGCCGATCGCATCCGTCTGCTGACCCTCGACGGCCGCCTGCCGACCGACAGCCGACTGCCGGCCGAGCGCGAGCTGAGCGCGCGCCTCGGCGTGAGCCGCACGACCGTGACGGCCGCCTACCGGGAGCTGCGGGACGCCGGCTACCTTGTCAGCGTGCGCGGCTCCGGCAGCATGGCCAGGCTGCCCGGCGGCGCTCCGGCGCTCGCGGCCATGACCGGCGCAGGCCCGCTCGACTTCAGCAAGGCGACGATGCCGGCCCTGCCCGGGTTGGCGGATGCCGCGCAGCTGGCCGCGGCCGAGCTCCCGAGGTACCTCGGCGACTCCGGCTTCGACCCGGTCGGCATCCCCGAGCTGCGGGCCGCGATCGCCGATCGCTACCGGGCCCGCGGGCTCCCGACCGACCCCGAGCAGATCATGGTCACGATCGGCGCCCAGCACGCGATCGCGCTGGTCGCCCGCGTGCTCCTTGGTCGCGGCGACCGCGCGCTGATCGAAGCGCCCACCTACCCGCACGCCTACGAGGCCCTCCGCGCGGCGGGGGCTCGGCTCGCGCCGGTGAACGTGTCGGCCGGCGGGCCGGGGGAGGATGCCGCGGCCAGCGGCTGGGACGAAACCGCCCTCCTGCAGACCCTGCAGCGCAGCAACCCCGTGGTCGGCTACCTCATGCCCGACTTCCACAACCCGACCGGCCGCACGATGCCGGTGGAGCAGCGCGAACGCGTGCTCGCCGCGGCCGCGCGGCAGGGAACGGTGCTCATCGTCGACGAGACCATCGCCGAGCTCAGCATCGACCGCCCCGGCGACTACCTGCCCTTCGCCGCGTACGCCGACTCCGCGCTGCCCGGCACGACCGTGTCGATCGGGTCGGTCGGCAAGACCGTCTGGGGTGGGCTCCGGGTCGGCTGGATCAGGGCCGACCGCGCCCTCATCCGCAAGCTCGTCGCGGCGCGCTCGGCGAACGACCTCGGCACGCCCATCCTCGAGCAGCTGATCGTCGCGCGCCTGCTCGGCGAGATGCCGGCCATCCTCGAGCGGCGCGGCGGCGAACTCCGCGGGGGCCGGGACCACCTCGAACGACTGCTGGCCGACCGGTTCCCCGACTGGGACGTGCCCCACGTCGACGGCGGCATCACGGCCTGGGTGAACCTCGGCAGCCCGGTGAGTTCGCAACTCGCGCTCGCCGCCCGCAACTACGGGCTGCTCGTGCCGGCCGGGCCCCGGTTCGGGATCGACGGCGCGTTCGAGCGGTTCCTGCGGATCCCGTTCTGTTACGGCACCGACGAGATGGACCGGGCCGTCGACGCGCTCGGCCTGGCCTGGGAGTCGCTGCTGAGGCATCCGGTGCCGGACACCGGATACCTCGCCGACGTCGTCTAGCGTCAGTCCTCGAGCACGAAGGTCACTTCGATCACGACGTCCCACGCCGTGATTGTGCCGTCGTCGATGACGACCTTCTGCTCCTTCACCCAGGCGCCGGAGATGCCACGCAGGGTCTTGTGCGCGCGGGCGATGCCGGCCGCGACCGCATCCTCGAACGATGTGTTCGACCGAACGCTCAACGTTGTTACTCGTGCAACAGTCATGGTTCCTCCTCGTGGTGGGCTTGTGCCGTGTTCTGGCCTTGTGCCGCAGACACTACGCCCGCCCTCCTCCCGGCAATAGGCCAGTCGAATTCGACGGAGATTCTCGCGGCAGAGAGCGTTTTCGGCCCGGAATCGGGCATTCCGGCCAGAATCTCCGTCGAATTCGGACAGCCGGATGCCGGGTGCCGGCGGGATTTTTGCACGCTCTGCAATGCGATACTGGGCTGGTGCATTTGCTCGCCGTCTTGAGCATGAAGAACCGGGCGCTGATCACGCTCATCACGATCGTCGCCGCGATTTTCGGCAGCCTCTCGCAGCCGCTCGCGCTCGTCGTGATCGGCGGTCTCGTGTCGTCGACGCTGCTGACGCTCGTGGTGCTCCCCGTGGTCTACCTCCTTGTCGAGGGCGGCCGCGAGCGTCGCGCGAACCGCCGTGCCGCCCGCACCGCGGAGGCCACCGTGCCCGCGCCCGTGCCCGCGCCCGCGCCCGCGCCCATGGCCGCCGCCGACTCCGTCCCCGTCCCCGATCCAGACTCCGACTTCGACCCCGACTCTGACCCAGACCCCGGCTTCGACCCTGACCCTGACCCCGACCCCGACTCCGACTCCTCCGAGTTCCCGCGAGTGAGCACTTTCGGCCGTTAGAGCGGGAGCTGAAGCGCCGAAACTGCTCACTCGCGGGTCCCGAGCGGGTCCCGAGCGGGGCGCATCATGGGCGGGGCGCCGCCGGGGCGCATCATGGGCGGCGCGCTGCGGGGCCGTTTAGAAGGTGACGCGGGCCGGGGCGATCGGGCCGGCCCGCACGATGACCGTACTGTGGTCGTCGCAGCCGTCGATCGGGCCCGGCGTCGCCACACGCCTGGACGCCTCCCACTGCGGCGGCGTGACGGCAACCTCGGTGACCGGAACGATCGTGCAGCCGTACGCGCCAGCTTGGGTGAGGTGCAGCAGGCTGTACGCGGATGCGCCCGGTGCGAGCGGCACGACCGCTTCGGGGAAGAAGCGCCCGGGCTCATTCTCGGACACGGCGCCGATCGCTTCGCCGGAGTTGGCGCTGACCAGGGACACCGCCGGATAGCCCTTGAGCGAGCACTCGGCTGAGCTTGTGTTGGTGAACTGGAGATCCCAGAAGAAGTTGCCGGCGCCGCTGTCGCCCGGGCGAGCCTGGAGGGAGAGCGCCAACTGGTTGGGGTTGCACTCGCCCTGGCCAGTAGAGGTCGGTGTCGGCGTCGCGGTGGCGGACGGAACTGTCGTAGCGGTCGGCGTCGAACTCGGCGTCGCGGAACCGCTGCCGAACGGCGTCGCTGGCGCTGCGCACCCGGCGAGCACTACGGCAACCACGCCACCAATCGCCAGGGCACACGCCAATTCAGCCGTGGCTCTCCGCCACCGACGCCGGCTCCCGTTCATGCCGACATTCTCACACCCTTCGCTCTGGCCCGCACCCCATGCCGCACCCATGCCGCACCCATGCCGCGTCGGTGCATGACTCCTGCAATTCGCGAGGCTGACGCCGAGCATCCTCGGAATTCCGCGGCTGTCCATTGCCCGGCTGCGAAATTGCAGGAGTTATGCGCGATCGCGCGGGGACAGAGGAATCAGTCGAGGGAGGAGGCGAGGAAGGTGAGGGCGGCAGCGGCAAGGTCGGAGAGGCTGGCGGCATCCGTCACCGGCACGGCGACCCAGTCCTTGAACGGCCGGTCCATGCCGGAGGGGTCCCAGAGCGCCGCACCCGGCAGCGCGAGCGCGGTCGTATGTGCGGCGCTGCCGGCGCCAAGCTTGAGCGCGATGACTTCGCCCTGAAGGCAGGCAAAGGCCTTCTTCCGCAGGGTGATCGCGTGGGCGCCGAACATCTTTGCGGCGACGGCGCCGGCCGGGGCAAGTTCACCGGCCAGGGCTTCAAAAACCGATTCTGCGTCCATGAGCCGATCCTATGACCCTGCCGCGGAGTGGCGCCGGGAACCGGGCGTGGTGAGGTGCGAAATGCATGCTGTTGTTGTCAGAGGATCGTCGAAAAGGAGGTCCGATGACCAACGAATCAGCGGGTTTCTTGAATGATCGTTACCGGCAGAGACCCGCGCGCGCTGTCGAACCCACTCGTGGCCGGAGAATTCGGCCTGCAGTTCTACGCCGGGGTGCCCCTGACGACCCGCAACGGCTGCAACCTGGGCACGCTGTGCGTGCTGGACTGCGAACCGCGCACGATGACGGAGTCGGAGGTCGCCACCCTCGAGGACCTGGCCGCCCTGGTGATGAACAAGCTGGAGTTGCGGTTCGAGAGCCGCGCCGCAGGTTTGTGACGGGCCCTGGCGCCCCGGGCGCCGTCGTCGCCGACCTTGACACTTCCGGTCGAGATTGACCGGTGTGCCGGGCAATCTCGACCGGAACTGTCAAGGTCGGCGGAGGGTGCGGCTCAGCGTAGGATGCTCGCCACCCTGGCCACGGCGACGCGCGCGGTTCCCCGCAGGGTGGCACGCCGGCCGCCCTCGATGAGCACGGCATCCAGCGCGGTGAGTGAGCGCTCGCCGAGGCGAAGGGACCCGTCCAGGACCACGAGGGCGACGTCTTCCTCGTCGCCGGCCTCCACCGTCCAGTCACTGGACACATCCGCCACGACCAGGGATCCGGTGCACCGGCCACGCCGGGTCATCAGGTTGAGGTCGAGCGTCGGCTCCGTCACCCCAAAGGACGCCACATCGTTCTCTCCGGCGAACCGGTGCACGTCGTATTGCCCGAGGTGCAGCGGTGCACCTCCGTCGAGCAGGTCGAGCCCCTGCGGAGAGATCGGCATGAGCAGGCGGTCGATGCCCGGGTAACTGGAGAACGGATTGTCGCCGGCAATGGTCGCGATGCTGAGCCGCCAGTCGAAGGCGGCCGGGTCACCCCCAAGCGGGCGGGCCGCCACCTCGCTGGTCACACCGCCGCCGTTCAGCCAGGGCAGGGCGACCCGGTGCGCGGCAGCGAGCACCCGCACCCCGGCCGGTTCAGACATCGCCGTGACCGAAGTCGAGCCGCACGCCCCGCCGCCAGACGGCGACGGCCAGCGGGACCCCCGGACGGTAGGCGAGGTGGGCAACGGATGGCGCGTCGAGCACCTGCAGGTCGGCCAGGCCGCCCACCCGCAGCGAGCCGACCGCGTCCGGGCCGTGCTCGCGGCCGACCGCCTTCGCGGCCCCGCGCGTCGCCGCCCAGACGGCTTCTTCGATCGTCAGCCCCATTTGCAGCACTGCCGTCGCCACGCAGTACGGCATCGACGTCGTGTACGAGGTCCCCGGGTTGCAGTTGGTGGCGAGGGCGATGCTCGCGCCGGCGTCCAGCAGCGGCCGGGCCGGCGGGAACGGTTCGCGCGTGGACAGGTCGCAGGCCGGGAGCAGGGTCGCCACGGTCGACGACGACGCCAGCGCGTCGATGTCCGCGGCTTCGAGGTGGTTGCAGTGGTCGACGCTCGCCGCGCCGAGCTCGATCGCGAGCCGCACCCCGCCGCTGTAGCCGAGCTGGTTGCCGTGCACTCGCAGGCCGAGGCCGGCGGCGCGTCCGGCGAGGAGCACCTCGCGGGTCTCCTCCACGTCGAACGCGCCCACCTCGCAGAAGGCGTCGATGTACTGCACGTACGGGGTCACCGCCGCGAGCATGGGGCCGGTGACCAGGTCCAGGTAGTCCCGGCGGTCCATCCCCTGCGGCACCACGTGCGCGCCGAGGTAGGTAACGACGTCGGCCACGGCCGCCGCGGCCCTGGCCGAGCGCGTCTCGCTTTCGAGATCGAGGCCGTACCCGGTCTTGGTCTCCAGGAAGGTGGTGCCCTGCGCCTCGGCCTCCCGGCGCAGCCGCGCGGCGGTGCCGATCAGCTGCTCCTCGGTCGCGGCCCTCGTCGCGCGCACCGTGGTGTTGATCCCGCCTGCCTCGTAACGCTTCCCGGCCATGCGGGCCTCGAACTCCGCCGCCCGGTCGCCCGCGAAGACGAGATGGGTGTGCGTGTCCACCCAGCCGGGCAGCGCGGCGCGGCCGCCGACATCCGTGCGCCGGTCGGCGGCGGGGGCGTCGGATGCCGCGCCGATCCAGGCGATGCGACCATCTTCGATCACGAGAGCGGCGTCCAGAAGGCGCCCTCCGTCGTCGGCCTGGGTGGTCAGTTCGCGGATTCCGGTGATCAGTTCGGTGGTCATGCTCGGTCTCCCGACGGGTCCTCATGGGTGGGCAGGCTCTCGTCGAGGGCGGCGAGGGCGCCCTGCAGCAGGACTTCGGGCAGCCGGTCGGCTGAGGCATCGCCGGCGGAAACGAGCCGTCCGGAGTCAGCGACGATCACGCCGTGCACGATGACCCGCCGCACGTCGGATGCCGTCGCGGTGAGCGGCAACTGGGCGGGCGCCGATCCGACGGTGCGCACGCTGCCCGTCGACACCTCGACGAGGTCGCAGAGGTCGCCCGGTCGGAGCCGGTTGTCGCCGAGCCCGAGGGAGGCGTAACCGTTCGTGGATGCGGCGGCCAGGAGCGCGGCCGGGTCGAATCGTCCCCTGCTACCGGACGCCAGTCGTTCGCCGGCCTCCAGGCCGCGCATTTCGAGCAGCGGGTCGACCACGGCGTTCTGGTCGGAGCCGAGGGCGATCCGGGCGCCGGCGTCGGCGAGGGGCCGCGCGGGGCCGATCCCGTCGCCCAGGTCGGCCTCGGTGGTCGGGCACATGACGACGGTGGCGCCGGCGGCCCCGATCAGCGCGACGTCGTCGTCGGTGAGGTGGGTGGCGTGCACGACGCTCAGCCGCGGCGAGAGCGCGCCGAGACCGGCGAGCACGGCGGTCGGCGTCGCTCCGTATTCGGCCAGGCAGTCCGCGTTTTCCTGCGGCTGCTCGGAGAGGTGGATGTGCAGGGGCACCGCCCTGGGCAGGCCGGCGAGCACCTCCCGCATCGAGGCGCGGGGCACGGCGCGCACGGAGTGGATCGCGGCGCCCAGGCTGACCCGGGCATCCGGATCCGCGCCGAGCGTCTCGTTCAGGGAATGCCAGCGTTCCAGCCACCCGGCCGCCGAGCCGTCGTCGAAGGCGCGCTGCTCCGGCGCGAGCGGACGCCCGATGCCGCCGGCCAGGTAGACCGTGTCGAGCAGGACGAGACGGATGCCGACGTCGCGCGCCGCGGCCGCCAGCGCCAGTTCCATGGCATGCTCCGTCGGGTACCGGGAGCCGTCCGGGCGGTGGTGCACGTAGTGGAATTCGCCGACGGCTGTCCAGCCGCTGACCAGCATCTCGGCGAACACGGCGCGGGCGAGGGCCTCGTACCGCTCCGGGTTGAGCCGGGCGGCGACCCGGTACATCGCTTCGCGCCACTGCCAGAAGTCGCCCCCGTCTGAGTGGGTGCGGCCGCGCAGCGCGCGGTGGAACGCGTGCGAATGCGCGTTGGCCATGCCGGGCAGAACGGTGCCGAGGCGCACGTCGCGCTCGCGCGGGGCAGGCTCGGACGTGACGTGGGACAAGCGGCCGTCGGCGCCGACCTCGAGGCGAACGCCGGGCGTCGGCACCCCGTCGACGAGCAGGATCTCGCACCAATAGGCGACCGGAACCGCCGCGCTCGCCGGGTCACCCACCGCAGCGTCGCTCACGACCGCGCTGCTCACGACCGCGCTGCTCACGACCGCGCTGCTCACAGCAGGATCCTCAGCAGCTTCTCCAGCGCCTCGACCCCGGCCACGCAGTCGTCGACGGAGGCGAATTCCTCGGGCGAGTGCGAGATCCCGGTCGGGTTGCGCACGAAGAGCATCGCGCTCGGCACGCTGGCGGCGAGCACGCCGGCG
>DAIMHX010000016.1:16061-20142 GCA_036723055.1 Microbacteriaceae bacterium | reverse complement strand
GGCGGCGAGCACGCCGGCGTCGTGGCCGGCTCCGGTCGGCAGTGCCGGAATGCCGCCGAGGGCCGCGCTGAACCGGTCGCGGAGCGCGGGGTCGAAGGTGACGGTGCCGGTCCAGGATTCCTCGGTGACGGTGACGGCACATCCGTTGGACTGCACGGCCTCGTCGACGCGGGCCGTGATCGCGGCGACGAGGTCACGGGTCTCCGTGTCGGTTTCCGACCGGGCATCGAGCCAGGCGTTCACGCTCGAGGCGATGACGTTCGTGCCTCCGGGGACGACCTCGAGGCGGCCAACGGTTGCCCGCGCGCCCGGGGTGGCGGAGGCGGTCTCGTGCACGGCGATGATCGCGCGGGCGGCCGCCACCATCGGGTCCCGGCGCCCGGGCATCAGGGTGGCGCCGGCGTGGTTGCCCTGGCCGGTCACGGTGAGGCGCCACCGCCCGTGGGCGAGGATCGACGAGGCCACGGCCACGGGCTGGCCGAGGTCGATCAGGCCGCGGCCCTGTTCGACGTGCAGTTCGATGAAGAGTCCGATCCTGCCGAGCGCGTCCCGGTCG
The DNA here is from genome assembly GCA_036723055.1 of Microbacteriaceae bacterium. Taxonomy (GTDB): domain Bacteria; phylum Actinomycetota; class Actinomycetes; order Actinomycetales; family Microbacteriaceae; genus Cryobacterium. Next base: position 19,586 of record DAIMHX010000016.1, on the reverse strand, counting down.
GTGCCGAGGCGTTCCGGGTTGAGCCCGGCGCGCACGGCCGCTTCGGCGAGCGTCACGCCGTCCGCGTCGACGAGGGCCCTGGCGCGGTCGGCGTCGATGCCGCCGGTCATCAGCCTCGAGCCGAGGCAGGCGATCCCGAACCGGGAGCCCTCCTCCTCCGCGAAGACGAGCACCGCGCAGGGCCTGGTCGGGGTGAACCCGGAGGCCTGCAACCGGGCGATGGCGTCGAGCGCCGAGACGACACCGAGCGGGCCGTCGTAGGCGCCGCCGCCGGGCACGGAGTCGAGGTGGCTGCCGGTGACGACGGCATCCGGGCCGGGTGTTCCCCACCAGGCCCAGATGTTGCCGTTGCGGTCGGTCTCGCAGGAGAGACCGAGGCGCTCGGCGCGCTCGAGGAACCAGGCCCGCAGCTCGAGGTCGGCCTCCTGCCAGAGGTGGCGGGAGTAGCCGCCGCGGCGACGGGAACGGCCGGTCTCGGCGATCTCGTCGAGGCCGGCCAGCAGGCCGTGCGCGAGCGCAGGTGTCACTCGGACTCCCACATCGGCACGCGCAGGCCGCGCTCTTTGGCGGCCTCTTCGGCGCGCTCGTAGCCCGCGTCGACATGGCGCATCACGCCGGTGCCGGGGTCGTTGGTGAGCACGCGCTCGATCTTCTCGGCGGCGAGGGCGGTTCCGTCGGCGACGATGACCTGGCCGGCGTGGATGCTGCGGCCGATGCCGACGCCGCCGCCGTGGTGGATCGACACCCAGGTCGCCCCGGATGCGGTGTTCAGCAGGGCGTTCAGCAGCGGCCAGTCCGCGATCGCGTCCGAGCCGTCCTTCATGCCCTCGGTCTCCCGGTACGGCGACGCGACCGAGCCGGAGTCGAGGTGGTCGCGGCCGATCACGATCGGGGCGCTGAGCTCACCGGAGGCGACCATCTCGTTGAACTTGAGCCCGGCGAGGTGGCGTTCCTTGTAGCCGAGCCAGCAGATCCGGGCGGGCAGGCCCTCGAAGTGCACCAAGGCTTGCGCCTTGGTGATCCACCGGCGCAGGTGCTCGTCCTCTGGGAACAGCTCGACGATCGCCTTGTCGGTGGCCGCGATGTCGGCTGGGTCGCCGGAGAGCGCCACCCAGCGGAACGGCCCCTTGCCCTCGGCGAAGAGCGGACGGATGTACGCAGGCACGAACCCGGGGAACGCGAACGCGCGGTCGTAGCCACCGAGTTCGGCCTCGGCGCGGATCGAGTTGCCGTAGTCGAAGACCTCGGCGCCGGCATCCTGGAACTCGACCATGGCCTTGACCTGCTTCGCCATGGATGCGCGGGCCCGCTGGGTGAACTCCTCGGGCTTGGCGGCGGCGTAGGTGTGCCATTCCTCAACCGTGACGCCCTCGGGCAGGTAGGAGAGCGGGTCGTGGGCGCTGGTCTGGTCGGTGACGATGTCGATCGGCACCTTGCGCTCGAGCAGTTCGGTGAAGACCGTCGCGGCGTTGCCGACCAGACCCACCGAGAGGGCGCGCTTCTCGGTTTTCGCGGCGAGCACGCGGGCGATCGCGTCGTCGAGGTCGGTGGCCAGCTCGTCGAGGTAGCCGTGGTCGACGCGGCGCTGCAGCCGGGACTCGTCGACGTCGACGATGAGCACGGCGCCCTCGTTCATGGTCACGGCGAGCGGCTGAGCGCCGCCCATACCGCCGGCGCCGCCGGTGAGGGTGAGGGTGCCGGCGAGGGTTCCGCCGAACCTCTTGGCGGCGACGGCCGCGAAGGTCTCGTAGGTGCCCTGCAGGATGCCCTGGGTGCCGATGTAGATCCACGAGCCGGCCGTCATCTGGCCGTACATGGTCAGGCCGAGGGCTTCGAGCCGGCGGAACTCCGGCCAGGTGGCCCAGTCGCCGACGAGGTTGGAGTTGGCGATGAGCACGCGCGGCGCCCATTCGTTGGTGCGGAACACGCCCACCGGCTTGCCGGACTGCACGAGCAGGGTCTCGTCCTTGTCCAGCGTGGTGAGCGTGCGCACGATGGCGTCGTAGGACTCCCAGTTGCGGGCGGCCTTGCCGGTTCCGCCGTAAACGACGAGGTTCTCGGGGTGCTCGGCGACCTCCGGGTCGAGGTTGTTCATGAGCATGCGCAGCGGTCCCTCGGTCTGCCAGCTCTTCGCGGTGAGTGTGGTTCCGCGGGCGGCGCGAATGGTGCGGGCCGGTGTGGTGTCAGAACTTGTCATACTGCGATTGCACACCACGCGGAGGCGCGGGACAACGGCCTCTCCGAGGGATCTGTCCGGTATCCCAGACTTCGGGTCGGCCTCAGCCGCCGAGCGTGATGCCGCGGACGGCCAGGAACAGTTGCGGGTCGACCCGGTTGCCGTCGACCCTGACCTCGAAGTGCAGGTGGCAGCCGGTGGATGCGCCGGTGCTCCCCACGCCGGCGATGACCTGCCCGGCGATGACGGGGTCGCCGACCGCGACGAGAGTCTCGCCCGGGGCGACGTGGGCGTACCCGGTCTCGATCCCGTCGCCGTTGTCGATGAGGATCCAGTTGCCGTAGGTCCCGAGGGAGCCCGCTGCCTCAACCACGCCGGAGGTCGCCGCGTAGATCGCCGCCCCGCAGGCTGCTCCGATGTCGGTGCCGTAGTGCACGGCGCCCACCTCCGGCAGGGGCCGCACCGGGCGCGGCCCGAAGGCGTCGGTGATCGGCCCGACCGCGGGGACAGCCCAGCCCTGGGCGCTGAGCCGGTCTGCTCCTGGCATGGCGAGCAGGTCCCGCAGCGGCGTCAGCGCGGAGGCGTCGGCCTGCACGCTCTGGTGGAGCGCGTCCAGCTCCGCGGCGGCCGTGTCAAACGCGGCCTTGGCGGCCTCCATCGCGGCGAGGGCGTCTGCCACGGGGATGCTGCGCACGGTCTCCTGGGCGGCCTGATCCTGCCCGTTGAGAGCGGCCGCGCGTGCCTCATCCGCGTCGACGCGGTGTCGGATGGCCTCGATGTTGCCGGTCAGGGCCGACAGCTTGTCGAGGGCGCCGAGTTGGTAGAGCAGGTCGTCGCCCGCGCCGAGGAGCACGTCTGCGGTTGCGGTGCCGGATTGCTGCTGCACGAGGGAGCGCACCAGCGCGGCCAGGACGCGCCGGGAGGAATCGGCTGCGCTTGCAGCCGTGCCGGCGAGGTCGTGCACGAGGGACGCCTGGCTGAGCGCGGCGTCGTACTCGGCCTTGGTGGAGGCGTAGGTGAGTTTGGCTCCGTCGTAGGCGGTCCTGGCCGCGTCGAGTCTGACCTGGGCGGCGGCAAAGGCGGCCGATCGTTCCGCGGCGGCGCGTTGCGCGGCGGCAGCGGCGGCGAAGTCGGCCGCGCTGGGCATCGACGGCCCACGCACCTGCTGCGGGATGGGGTCACCTTCCGGCGTCGGATCGGCGGCGGGAGCGTCCGGCGCGGGGGTCGGCGAAGTCACCGGGGCGGGCGCCTGGGCTGGATTGATCGTCGGGACGGGAGCGGTGGTTGGGACCGGGCTTGGTGCAGGAACGGGAGTGACGGTAGGGCCGGGGACGGGGACGGGGACGGGG
>DAIMHX010000016.1:8996-15961 GCA_036723055.1 Microbacteriaceae bacterium | reverse complement strand
AGCCGTAGCAGGAGTGGGAGTACCAGTAGGCGCGGAGACGGGAATCGGGTCCGGAGTCTGTGCCGGGTCTGGAGCGGCCGTGGGATCCGGATTCGGTGTTGGTTCCGGCGCCGCTGTCGCCGCCGGGTCGGGGGCGGGTGTCGGGTCCGGCGCGGGTGTCGGATCGGCCGTTGAAATCGGCGTCGGAGCCGCATCATCCGCGATAGCCGCGCCGGGTGCACCAGCGCCGATGAGGGCGACGGCGAGGATCGAGGCGAACGCAACCGACCAGCCACTCGATGGCGTCCCCCCGCGGTGATCACGGCGACGAAATCTCAACTTCGAAGACATACCCCTACGCAATCCATTTTCGGGTCATGGATGCCGGCTCGGATGGTCAGCGTTGCGTCAGTATCACATGGGCGATCTGGGCACACAAGCGCCCCCAAACGGGGGCCACGGGCACGCCCGCCGGACGCGGTGGGCTCCGAGTCACTCCGCCGGGCCCACCGGGCGTGCTGTCAGTCCAGCGTGCCGGCGACGCCCGACGCCGCATCCCGCACCGCGCCCGAGGAGACCAGGCCGAAGACGGCTTCGATTTCGGGGGAGAGGAACCGGTCGTGGCCTGGGCCCTCGGCCACGGTGCGCACGAGGTCGCGCACGGCGCCGGTCGCGGCGCCCGGAGCGAGCGGCGCTCGAAGGTCGACCGACCGCGCGGCCGTCATGATTTCGATCGCCAGCACCCGGCCGAGGCCATCGATCGACTTCCGCAGTTTGCGCGCGGCAGCCCAGCCCATCGACACGTGGTCCTCCTGCATGGCCGACGACGGGATCGAGTCGACGGATGCCGGCACGGCCAGGCGCTTTAGTTCGGAGACGATCCCGGCCGCGGAGTACTGGGCGATCATCAGCCCGGAGTCGACGCCGACCTCGTGCGCCAGGAACGGCGGCAGTCCCTTGTTGCGGGACGCGTCGAGGTGCCGGTCGGTGCGCCGCTCGCTCATGCTGGCGACATCCGCCGCCGCGATCGCGAGGAAGTCGAGCACGTAGCCGACCGGGGCGCCGTGGAAATTGCCGTTGGACTGCACCCGTCCGTCGAGGGTGACGACGGGGTTGTCGACCGCGCTCTCGAGCTCACGCCCGGCGATCATCGCGGCGTGGGTGGCGGTGTCCCTGGCGGCGCCGTGCACCTGCGGCGAGCAGCGCAGCGAGTAGGCGTCCTGCACGGTCGGGTCCGCGGGGCCGGCGTGGCTGGCAATCAGGGGCGAGTCGGAGAGCAGGACGCGCAGGTTGCCGGCGCTCGCCGCCTGGCCGAGCTGGGGGCGGAGGGCCTGCAGGTCTGCCGCGAAGACGGCATCCGTGCCGAGGAGCGCCTCGACGCTCATCGCCGCGGCGATGTCGGCGGTGGTGAGCAGCCGGGCGAGGTCGTCGAGGGCGAGCACGAGCATCCCGAGCATGCCGTCGGTGCCGTTGATGAGGGCGAGGCCCTCCTTCTCGGCGAGCACGACCGGCGCGATGCCGGCGGCGGCGAGCGCCTCGGCGCCGCTCATCAGGGTGCCGGACGCGTCCCGCACCTCGCCCTCGCCCATGACGGCCAGCGCGCAGTGCGCAAGCGGTGCGAGGTCGCCGGAGCAGCCGAGGGAGCCGTATTCGCGCACGACCGGGGTGATGCCGGCGTTGAGCACGGCGGCGTACGTCTCTGCGGTGACCGGGCGAACCCCGGTGCGGCCGGTCATCAGGGTGGAGAGGCGCAGCAGCATGAGCGCGCGCACGACCTCCCGCTCGACCTCCGGCCCGCTGCCGGCGGCGTGGGAGCGCACGAGGCTGGCCTGCAGCTGGGCGCGGCGGTCGGAGGTGATGAACGTCGTCGCGAGGGCGCCGAAACCGGTGGAGATCCCGTAGTGCGGGTTGGCATCCTGGGCCAGGCCGTCGATGATGCGCCGGGTCGCCTCGACGTCGGCCAGGGCAGCCGGGTCGAGCACGATCTGCGCGTCGTGGCGGGCGACGGCGGTCACATCGGAGAAGGAGATCGGGCCGGTGCCGACGGTGACGAGAGCTGCGGAGGTGGCGGATGCGAGGGTCATACTCCGATTCGACACCACCGCAGGTCTCCGCACCATGCCGGTAGACTCGGTACCGTCCGGTATCCCAGACAGGAGTGAGGCCAGCGGATGACGCAGTTGAACGTTCCAGCGTCGAAGGTTCCAGCGGCGGAGAGCACGCTGCGCATCCTGTCCCACCTGGCGACGCAGCGCGGGCCGGCGCCGGCCTCCGCCATCGCCACGGCGCTCGGCCTGCCACGGTCGACCGTCTACCACCTGCTGGCCGTGCTCACCGAGCAGGGCTTCGTCGTGCACCTCCCGGAGGAACGCCGCTACGGGCTCGGCCTGAGCGCCTTCGAGTTGAGCACCGGATTCTCCCGGCAGCAGCCGCTCTCACACCTGGGCCGCCCGCTGGTCGCGCAGCTCGTCGACCGGCTCGGGGAGAGCGCGCACCTCGTCGTGCTGCACGGCCGCGACGTGATCTACCTGGTCGAGGAGCGGGCGCCGCGCCGGCCGTCGCTGGTGACGGATGTCGGCGTGCGGCTGCCCAGCCACCTCACGGCGAGCGGGCGCGCGCTCCTCGCCGCGCTGCCGGCGCCGCAGCTGCGCGCGCTGTACCCGAATGCGGCGGCGTTCGCGTCGCGCGGGGGACAGGGGCCCCGCACGTCGAGCGAGTTGCGCCGGGTGCTCGAACGCGTGCGCGAGGTGGGCTACGCCCAGGAAGACGGCGAAATCACCCCGGGGATGGCATCCGTCGCCGTGGCCGTGCGCGACCATGCCGGCTGGCCGGCCGCCGGCATCGCGGTCACGTTCCCTCGGGAGCGCATTCCGGAGGAGGAGTGGCCGGCGCTGGCCGAGCGGATCGCGGGCACCGCCGCCGAGCTGTCCCGCAGAATCAGTGGGAAGCGCAAGGCGTAGAACCGAGGTAGCGGCGAACGAGCCGTTGCAACCTCTCCGACGCCCCGTCGGCCGCGAGGTTTGCCCGCGGCGTTCGACGACTCCGTTCAGGGGCCACTCAGTAAGGCGGACGGGCGGCTAGCTGCCGAGTTCCCGGTGCAGGAACGCCGTCACCTTGGCGCGCATGGGCGCGTCGAGGATCCCGATCGAGTGCAGGCTGCCGCGCACGGTGGCCAGCTCGTGCGCGATGCCGAGGTGGGCAAGGTCCACCGCGTAGCCGGTCGACTGGGCGAGGGGGATGAACTCCGCGGTCGAGGTTCCGATGAACACGGGCGGGTCGCTCGGGTCGAGCTCGCTCGTCGGCGAGGCGGATATGGCCTGGGGGCAGGCGCGCAGGGAGTCGCAGCCCAGATAGCGCTGCACGATCGCCTTCAGCCCGGGCGACGCTCCCGCCCTGACCAGCCCCGCGTCGCTCAGGTCGGTCGGAGCAGACAGTTCGGCAACCGCGGATACCCGGGACCCTTCGGTCAATGGTCCTGACCCGCGCGCACCGAGCAGCGTGGCGAGGTTTCCGCCCGCAGAGCCGCCGAATGCGCCGACCCGCTCGGGGTCGATGCCGTACCGCGCGGCGTTGTCCGGCTTCCTGATCCACTCGACCGCGAGCGACACGTCGTCGATCGCGGCGGGGAAATGCACGGCCGGAACGAGGCGATAGTTCACCGAATAGGCCACGAAGCCCTCGCTCGCCAGCCAGGTGCACACCGCCCGCCAGCCGCGGTTGCCCTTGTCGCCGCGTGCCCAGCTTCCGCCGTGGATCGAGACGACGGCCGGCCGTGTCGGCCCGGTGGCGATTCCCGCCGGCGAGCACACGTCCAGGGTGAGCACTGCGCCATCGGCCTGCGTGCCGTAGACGACATCGGCGTCGACCGTGACGTTCGCGGGCTGCGCGAAGGTGCGGATGCCCACGATGTCGTTCGTGACGAGCTCGCTCTTCGTGGCTCCCGGCCCGTCGGCCGTCACGGCGTGTAGTTCGGTGTGGAACCCGCTGAGGAGGGAGGTGACGGCGATGGCGATGCCGCAGGCGGAGGCGATCGCGAGAAGACGGATGCGGCGGGACGGGCGAGGACCAGATGTCACGGCTGCTCCGGGGTGGGCGATGGGTGCGGGTGAGACGAGGATAGTTCTACCTTGACCCTGTCGACGAATCCCGTTCAGGGGGCAGCCACGGACGTTTCTTTTGCATCCCGTTCGACGCTCGGTCGCAGGGCGGCGAGGATGCGCCGGAGGTCCATCGCGATCGCGGCCCCGGCGCTGAACGACTCGGCTCCGTGGCGTTGTTCGTCCAGGCGCTCCATGAGGTATGCCAGCGCGTCCTCGGCCTCGTCGCGTCGTGCGAGCTCCCCGCTTCCGGAGTCCCAGCCCTTCAAGAGTTCTGCCACGGCGTGGATGGCCGTACTCAGCGACGGTCGCAGGTCGGTGGGGATCTCGACCGGGACCGGGTCACCCCAGACAGCACCGGCCAGCACGTCGGTCACATTCCGAACGTGGAAGGAGACGGTCTCCAGGGCGGTGACATCGTCAAAGTCGGCCTTCAGATTCCGACGGTGGATGAGTGCCCGCGGATTTCCCTTGCGACTTTCATCCGCATGCTGCACGGCTGCCCGCACCTCGCCAGCCGTCCGGGTGAGCGTGTCGCTGCGTGTCGCCCAGGCCTCGTGCTCCGGCGGCCAGCTCTCGGTCAGCGCCTCGCCGATGTCATGGAGGTGCCTGGCCAGCGTGGTGCGGAAACGCGACAGTTCCAGGGCCGCGGCGTTCTGCTTGAGCGGCGGCAGGATCAGCAGGTTCACGGCCAGCCCGACGACGATTCCGAGGCACACCTGCACCCCGTAGCCGATCGAATAGGAGTCGGCGTGGGGCCCGCCGACGATCAGCACGAACAGCGCCGTGATCGGCACGAACTCGCGGCCCGTGGTGATCCGGCGGTTTCCGGAAATCAGGAAGCCGACGCCGACCACGAGCGAAATCGTAAGCAGATTCGGCTCGCTGAACAACAGCACCGCGGCGGCGAGGAGAACGCCGATGGCCAGGCCGACCAGGGTCTGCAGACCATTCCTGATCGAACCCATCAGCGTGGGGGCCATGCTCACCAGCGCCCCCAGCGGAGCGTAGTAGGGGTACTCGTTGGCGACCCCGGGCAAGTGCGGCGCGATGGCCCACGAAATCCCCACGGCAAGCGTGGCCTTTCCGGCAAGCAGGAGCCCCGGGTGCGTCACGGTGCCCTTCAGCCATGGCCAGGCGCGCCGAGGGCCGTCGTTGCGGGGTAGCACGGATTTCATGTCGCCTCATTGTCCAGGGACGCCCGGGGCAGGCAGATCCTCGTGAGGCAGAAGATTAGGCCATTACCCTGTCGGGGGGTCTGTGAGGCTGGCCGGGCCGAGTCGACCGATCGGAGCCGGGCGGTCAGAGTGCTTTGGCGAGGCACACGCTGAATTCCTCGCCGATGTACTGGCCGAACTGCGAAACCTCCCGGTACCCGTGCCGGCGGTAGAGGGCCAGCGCCGCCTCGTGCAGCGGCCCCGTTTCCAGCCGGAGCTCACGGATGCCGCCGGCGCGGGCATCCGTTTCGATCCGCTCGAGGAGCAGGCCGGCCACCCCGCGCCCGCGCACGTCTGGATGCACGAACATGCGCTTCAGCTCGGCCGTGCCCCGGCCGAGCGGAACGAGCGCGCCGATGCCCTGCACGCTGCCGGACTCGTCACGCGCGGCATAGAAGGAGACGCCGGGCCGCTCGAGTTCATCGACGCCGAGCAGGAAGTTGCTCTCCGGCGGGTAGAGCGACTGCGCGAATTCCGCACTGAGCCCCAGCAGGGCCTCGATCTCGGGCTGCCGCGGGCGCTCGATGGCGATGGTCGGGGGCATGAGATTAGGGTAGACCCGAAAGATTTCCGTGACAATTCGGGAACGATCAGGTAGCGTAGTCAGGTCGGCTCTTGACACCGCGCTATTTTCACGTGTGCGCGGATGGGTTTGTAAGTCAGGATGGGCCGGTTTCCCAGTAATCCGCTGGTGAAAAATCACTGTATGTGAACGGCCCCGGCCTATGACTGCCCGGGTTCTCAGGTTGCGTCGCGCATGTGCGTCGACGTTCTGCCATGTACTCAACACAACCCAGGAATACCGTTATGCCTTTTAGCAAAAAGCCAGCCAACAATTTCGATCCGAAGTACTCCAAGGGCGGCCCCAGCAAGGGCGGCTCGAACTCGGGTAGCAAGAGCCCCAGCCACCGCGGTTTCCGCGCTGACGAGGGTGCGCCCAAGAAGCAGCGTTGGAACGCGGACGAGCGCGCCTCGCGTGCTGCCTCCCGCCCCGCCGGCGATCGTCCGGCCTACGGCAACGACCGTCCGGCCAACGGCCAGCGCTCCGAGCGCCCGGCCTACGGAGACCGTCCGGCCCGCACGGACCGCCCGGCCTACAACAACGACCGCGCCCCGCGCACGGATCGTCCGTCGTACAACAACGACCGTCCGGCCCGCACCGAGCGTCCCTCTTATGGTGACCGCCCGGCCCGCACGGACCGCCCGGCCTACAACAACGACCGCGCCCCGCGCACGGATCGTCCGTCGTACAACAACGACCGTCCGGCCCGCACCGAGCGTCCCTCTTATGGTGACCGCCCGGCCCGCACGGACCGCCCGGCCTACAACAACGACCGTCCGTCGTACAACGACCGCGCCCCGCGCACGGATCGTCCGTCGTACAACAACGACCGTCCGTCTTATGGCGACCGTCCGGCGCGTACCGAGCGTCCGTCTTACGGCGACCGTCCGGCCCGCACGGACCGTCCCGCGTACAACAACGAGCGTCCGTCTTATGGCGACCGTCCGGCCCGTACCGAGCGCCCGTCCTACGGTGACCGCCCGGCGCGCACGGATCGTCCGGCGTACAACAACGAGCGTCCGTCTTATGGCGACCGTCCGGCCCGTACCGAGCGTCCGTCCTACGGTGACCGCCCGGCGCGCACGGATCGTCCGGCGTACAACAACGAGC
>DAIMHX010000016.1:0-8896 GCA_036723055.1 Microbacteriaceae bacterium | reverse complement strand
CCGTCCTACGGTGACCGCCCGGCGCGCACGGATCGTCCGGCGTACAACAACGAGCGTCCGTCTTATGGCGACCGTCCGGCCCGTACCGAGCGTCCGTCCTACGGTGACCGCCCGGCGCGCACCGAGCGTCCGTCGTACAACAACGACCGCCCGGCGCGCACCGAGCGTCCGTCCTACGGTGACCGCCCAGCGCGCACCGAGCGTCCGTCCTACGGCGACCGTCCGGCCCGTTCGCACTCCGACGGCGGCCACTCCAGCAACTTCTACCCGGACCGCGACTCCAAGCCGCACTTCGCTGCTGGTGACGACGTGGTACTCGAGCGTCTCGAAGCCATCGCGACGACGGCATCCGATGTCGTTGGCGTGACCTTCGGCGACCTTGGCCTCGGCGAGAACATCGTGCGAGAGCTCGGACTGCTCGGCGCGGCTTCGCCGTTCCCGATCCAGGCCGCGACCATCCCGGATGTGCTCGCCGGCCGTGACGTGCTCGGCCGTGGCAAGACCGGTTCTGGCAAGACCATCGCCTTCGGCGCTCCCCTGGTGGAGAAGCTGATGGAGAACAACGGCGCCAAGGACCGCAAGATGGCCCGCAAGCCGCGCGCGCTCATCCTGGCCCCGACCCGCGAACTGGCCCTGCAGATCGACCGCACCATCCAGCCCATCGCCCGCAGCGTCGGCCTCTTCACCACCCAGATCTACGGCGGCGTTCCGCAGTACCGCCAGGTCAGCGCCCTCCAGCGCGGCGTGGACATCATCATCGGCACCGCCGGTCGCATCGAAGATCTGATCGAACAGGGTCGTCTCGACCTCAGCGAGGTTGTCGTCACCGTCCTCGACGAGGCCGACTATATGTGCGACCTGGGCTTCCTCGAGCCGGTGCAGCGCATCCTGCGCCAGACCAAGAAGGGCGGCCAGAAGCTGCTCTTCTCGGCCACCCTGGACAAGGGCGTTGCCTCGCTAGTCAAGGAGTTCCTGACCAACCCGGCCGTGCACGAGGTTGCCGGTGAAGACCAGGCCTCCTCCACGATCGACCACCGCGTTCTCGTGATCGAGCACCGCGACAAGAGCGCGATCATCGGCCAGCTCGTCGACCGCCAGGGCAAGACGCTGATCTTCAGCCGCACCCGTGCGTACGCCGAGCAGCTCGCCGACCAGCTCGAAGACGCCGGCGTGAAGGCAACCAGCCTGCATGGCGACCTGAACCAGGCCCGCCGTACCCGCAATCTGCAGATGCTGACCAGCGGCCGCGTCAACGTGCTGGTGGCAACGGATGTCGCAGCCCGCGGCATCCACGTCGACGACATCGACCTGGTCATCCAGGCCGACGCTCCCGACGAGTACAAGACGTACCTGCACCGCTCGGGCCGTACCGGCCGCGCCGGCAAGACCGGCACGGTTGTGACGCTCATCCCGAAGCAGCGTCGTCGCCGGATGGACGAGCTGCTCGACCGGGCCGAGATCGAAGCCAGCTTCGACTCCGTCATCCCGGGTGACGCGGCCGTCAGGGAGCTCGCGAACATCTAACACCCGCTGACCGATCAGGGGCATCCACCATTGGGGGATGCCCCTGATCTTTTAATGCCCTTCACCCGCCTGAGGGGTCGCAAATCGACCTTCCCGACGCCCGGGAAGGTCGATTTGCGACCCCTCGCGGGAGGGAGGAGGGAGGAGGGAGGAGGGAGGAGGGAGACGACAGGCGGGACGCTCGTGCGACAGGTCAGTCGGTCGCGTGAGGCGTCGGCTTGTCGATGATCAGGTTCGTGATGCGCGCCGAGCACAGCCGGCGCCCCTGGTCGTCGCTGATGACGATCTCATGGCAGGCGATCGTGCGGCCGAGCCGGATGGCGGTCGCCACCCCTGTGACGATCCCCGACCTGGCCGCCAGGTGGTGGGTGGCGTTGATGTCGAGTCCGACGGCGCTTCTCCCCGGTCCGGCGTGAATCACGGCCGCCCAGGAACCGAGGGCCTCGGCGAAGGCGACGGATGCCCCGCCGTGCAGCAGGCCGAATGATTGGCGGTTGCCCTCGACAGGCAGGGTCGCCACCACGCGTTCAGCCGACTCCTCGATGATCGTCACGCCCATCTTGATGTCGAGCTCGCCGAGCACGATCTTCCAGCTGCCGTCCACTATCCACGCTCCATCCGGGGCCGTTTCGCTCCGAACGACAAGTGTATCGAGGCGCCCCGCGAGGCCCCGGCCCCTGAACATGAGCGCGAATCACTCCCGCGTGTTGCTCCCACGTTCGGGTCGATTGCCCGTACGATCCAATTGTCGCGACCGCGTTCTCCGTCACAATTCGGGTTTGTGGCCCAAATCGCGAGCGATGAACACCTGCGGGGCGCCCCAGTGGCGCCCCACAGGCGCGTCCGGGCCAGGGTTCACGAACATACCGGCGGACGGTGGGTCCTCGGCCCGCGGACGAAACGGTCCGGGTTGCCCGGGGCCGATGCATCTGTCAGAATTACCTTCCGAACGATCGGTAACTAATCGACGTTCCCCGCGGACATCGTCGTCAGGAGTGAACATGGCAGAGGCCTACCTCGTCGGAGGAGCGCGAACGCCGGTCGGCCGCTACGGCGGTGTGCTCGCCCTCGTTCGACCCGACGACCTCGCCGCCCTCGTCGTGGGTGAAGCGGTGCGCCGTGCCGGCATCGACCCGGCCCTGATCGAGGACGTCATCCTCGGTGCCGCGAACCAGGCAGGCGAAGACAACCGCAACGTGGCCCGCATGGCGGTGCTCCTCGCCGGCCTCCCCGACCAGGTGCCGGGCATCACGGTCAACCGGCTCTGCGCATCCGGACTCTCCGCCATCACGATGGCCGCGCAGGCGATCCGCGCGGGCGACGCTGACATCATGGTGGCCGGCGGCGTCGAATCGATGACCCGCGCCCCCTGGGTGCAGGAGAAACCCGAGCGAGCGTTCGCCAAGCCCGGCGCCCAGTTCGACACGTCCATCGGCTGGCGGTTCGCGAATCCGAAGCTCCTCGCCCGTGACAAGGCAACGTTTTCCATGCCGGAAACCGCGGAAGAGGTCGCCCGCGTCGACGGCATCACCAGGGAGGAAGCGGATGCCTTCGCCCTTCGCAGCCAGCAGCGCGCGGCCGCGGCCATCGACGCCGGCCGGTTCGCCGACGAGATCGTCGGCGTGCCCACCCGCGCGGGCGACGTGCTCATCGACGAGGGGCCGCGCCGCGACACCAGCCTGGCCGGGCTGGCCGCCCTCCGGCCCATCGTCGCCGGTGGGACGGTCGTGACCGCGGGCAACTCGAGCTCCCTCAACGACGGTGCCTCGGCGATCATCGTGGCGAGCGGAGAAGCCGTGAAGCGCTACGGCCTGACGCCGCGAGCCCGCATCGTGGTGGGCGCGAGTGCGGGCCTGGCTCCGGAGATTATGGGCCTCGGCCCGGTGCCGGCGACCGAGAAAGCCCTCGCCCGCAGCGGGCTCAGGGTCTCTGACCTGGGCGCCATCGAGCTCAACGAGGCGTTCGCCAGCCAGTCGATCGCCAGCATGCGTCGCCTCGGTCTCGACGAGGAACGCGTCAACCGGGACGGCGGCGCGATCGCCCTCGGTCACCCGCTCGGCTCGAGCGGATCACGACTGATCGTCACCCTGCTCGGTCGGATGGAGCGTGAAGATGCCCGCTACGGACTGGCGACCATGTGCGTCGGCGTCGGCCAGGGCTCGGCGCTCATCGTGGAGCGACTGTAATGCCGGCCCTGTCAATCGAAGACCGCGCTGACCGCACGGTCGTTCGGCTGAATCAGCCCAAGGTGCGCAACGCGATCGACCAGCAGATGGTCGACGAGCTGCACGAGGTCTGCGCCGCACTCGAACAGGAACCGAAGATCCTGATCATCGCGGGAACCAACGGTGTTTTCGCCTCCGGGGCGGACATCGCCCAACTGCGGGAACGCCGGGCCGCGGATGCCCTGCTCGGCATCAACGCGGCGATCTTCCGCCGCATCGCGGCCCTCCCGATGCCCGTGATCGCGGCGCTCGACGGCTACGCGCTCGGCGGCGGAGCCGAGCTGGCCTATGCCGCCGACTTCCGGCTCTGCTCGCCCTCCCTCAAGATCGGGAACCCGGAGACCGGGCTGGGCATCCTGGCGGCGGCCGGCGCGTCCTGGCGGCTCAGGGAACTCGTCGGGGAGCCGCTCGCCAAGGAGATCCTGCTGGCCGGACGCATCCTCGACGCCGACGAAGCCCTCGCGGCCGGACTGGTCACCGAGATCCACCCGGGGGAGGAGCTCCTGGCTGCCGCCCACGCGCTGGCGGACCGAATCGCGGCCAGGGACCCGCTGGCGACGCGCGCCACCAAGGCCGTCTTCCACGCGGCGCCGGGCGAGCATCCGCGGGTCGACAATGAGGCCCAGGCCGTACTTTTTGAGTCGCCGGAGAAGTTCCGGTTGATGACGCAGTTCCTCGAGAGGAAGAAAAAATGAGCGGTCAGCCGAGTCAGCCCGGAGTCCCGTCCAGGGTCGGAGTGCTCGGCGGCGGTCGGATGGGCGCCGGGATCGTGCACGCATTCCTGCTGGCGGGGGCACACGTCGTCCTGGTCGAGCGCAACCAGACCGAGGCGGATGCCGCTCGTGAGCGGGTCATCCGTGCGGTCGACGCCAGCATCACCCGTGGCTCGACCGCCGAGGGCCGCGACTCGATCACCGGCCGCTTCTCGGCCGGCCACGACTTTGGGCTCTTCGCCGATCGGGACCTCATCGTCGAGGCGGTGCCGGAGGTGCGCGCACTCAAGCTCGACGCCCTGCAGCGCGCAGAGGCGCAGCTGTCGCCCACCGCAGCCCTCGCGAGCAACACGTCCTCGATCTCGATCGACGACCTCGCCTCCGAGCTTTCGCGGCCGGCCCGTTTCCTCGGCCTGCACTTCTTCAACCCGGTGCCGGCTTCGGCACTCGTCGAGCTGGTCGTCGGCGCCGCCACCGCGCCCGGCCTTGTGACGGATGCCCAGGGCTGGGTCGCCGCACTCGGCAAGACCCCGATCACGGTCAGCGACGCTCCCGGCTTCGCCTCCTCCCGACTCGGCGTCGCGCTCGGCCTCGAAGCGATCAGGATGCTCGAGGAGGGCGTTGCATCGGCGGAGGATATCGACGCGGCCATGATGCTCGGCTACAAGCATCCGGTCGGCCCGCTCAAACTGACCGACCTCGTCGGACTCGATGTGCGCCTCGGGATCGCTGAATACCTGCAGGCCCAGCTTGGCGACCGGTTCGAACCGCCCGCGCTGCTTCGCCGACTGGTGGCAGAGGGCAAGCTCGGCCGCAAGTCCGGTGAGGGGTTCTACCACTGGGACGAGGCGTAGCGCGCCCCCAGCCGACTCCCCACCCGCTCAGCCTCACCACAACGCCAGACCGAGGAGAATCCGAATGACGCTCATCCTTCCCAGCTTCATCAAGGGCGAATGGTGGGCCCCCACCGACGCTTCCGGCGGCGCCACGGTTCTCGACGCATCGACGGGTGACACCGTCACCCAGGTGAGCACGACCGGGCTCGACCTCGCCGGGGCGCTCGAATATGCGCGCACCGTCGGCCAGGCCACCCTCGGGGAACTCACCTTCCATCAGCGGGCCATCCTGCTCAAGCAGATGGCGTTGCTGCTCACCGATCGGAAGAAGGAGCTCTACGAGCTCTCCAGCCGCACCGGGGCCACGAAGGTGGACTCGTGGGTCGACATCGACGGCGGCATCGGCGTGCTCTTCAGCTACTCGTCGAAGGGGCGCAGGGAACTGCCCAACTCCCGGGTCTACGTCGACGGGCCGGTCGAGCCGTTGTCCAAGGACGGCTCCTTCATCGCCCGGCACATCTACTCGCGCCTGCCCGGCGTCGCGGTGCAGATCAACGCGTTCAACTTCCCGGTCTGGGGTGCCCTCGAGAAATTCGCCCCGGCCTTCCTCGCCGGCGTGCCGACCCTCGTCAAGCCGGCGACGCCGTCGGGCTACCTGGCCGAAGCGTTCGTGCGCATCCTCGCCGATTCCGGCCTCCTGCCCGCCGGTTCGTTGCAGCTCGTCTCCGGCAGCGTGCCGACGCTGTTCGAGAACCTGAGGCTCGGCGACCTCGTCGCGTTCACCGGATCGGCCTCGACCGCCGAGAAGCTCCGCTCCAGCGAGTCGGTGCAGACCGGCGGAGTGCGATTCACGAACGAGACCGACTCCATCAACGCGTCGATCCTCGGGCCCGACGCGACGGCAGGCACCCCCGAGTTCGACGCCTTCGTCAAGCAGGTCGTCACCGAGATGACGGTCAAGGCCGGGCAGAAGTGCACCGCGATCCGCCGGGTCGTCGTGCCCCGCGCCGCCATCGACGATGTCATCGGCGCCGTGCGCGCGCGCATCGCGGAGCGCATCGTGATCGGTGACCCGCGTGCAGAGGGAGTGACCATGGGTCCGCTCGCCTCGGCCGCGCAGCGCGACGAGGTACTCCGCCAGGTCGAGCGCCTGCGCGCGGCCGGCGGCGAACTCGTGGTCGGATCGACGGATGCCCCGGCGGTTGTCCACGCCGACGGCTCGGTCGACCTCGCCCCGCGCGGCGCCTTCGTCGAACCCCTGCTGCTGCGCTTCGACTCCGGCGCGGCGGATGCCGTGCATGAGGTCGAAGCCTTCGGCCCGGTCTCGAGCGTGCTCGGCTACGACACCCTCGACGAGGCCATCGCGCTCGTCCGGCGGGGCGGCGGATCCCTCGTCACCAGCATCGCGACGCACGACCCTGAGGTGGCGGTCGCCCTGATGACGGGGATCTCCGCCTTCAACGGCCGAGTGCTCGTGCTCGACCGGGACGACGCCCGCACCTCCACCGGGCACGGGTCACCTGTGCCGCAGCTCGTGCACGGCGGTCCGGGCCGGGCCGGCGGCGGCGAGGAGCTGGGCGGCATCCGTGCGGTGCTGCACCACATGCAGCGCACGGCGGTGCAGGGCTCGCCCGGGATGCTCACAGCGATCACCGGCATCTGGCACCAGGGGGCCGTGGCGCGGGCTGGGAACGTCCACCCCTTCCGCAAGAGCCTGGCCGAGCTCCGGCTCGGCGACCAGGTCGTGTCGGCATCGCGTACCGTCACCCTGGCCGACATCGAATACTTCGCCGCATTCACCGGCGACACGTTCTACGCCCACATGGACGAGGAGGCGGCCGCGGCGAACCCCTTCTTCCCCGGCCGCGTCGCGCACGGCTACCTGCTCGTCTCCTGGGCGGCCGGCCTTTTCGTCGACCCGGCACCCGGGCCGGTGCTCGCGAATTCGGGCCTGGAGAATCTCCGGTTCCTCACGCCCGTTTCCCCGGGTGACAGCATCCGGGTCGTCCTCACGGCCAAGCAGATCACCCCGCGTGAGACGGACGAGTACGGCGAGGTGCGCTGGGATGCCGTGCTCACGAACCAGGACGACGAGACCGTCGCCACCTACGACGTGCTGACCCTCGTGGCGAAGCGGTAGCCCGCGCGGGTCGCCGCCCGGCCCCTGGGACTCAGGGGAGCAGGTCTTCCACCCGGTTCGAGGTGGGCATGCGCAGGCCGTCGAGTGCGACGGCCAGCACGTCGTCGGCCAGCTGCGCGGCATCCTCCGGTCCCTCAGGGCGGTACCACTCGGCGATGGAATTGACCATCCCGAACAGCAAGCGGGTCACGATGCGCGGGTCGATGTCGCTGCGAAGCGACCCCTCGTCCCTGGCCTCGACGACGAGGGCCGAGACGGCGCGGTCGAAGGCCCGGCGCCGAGCCAGCGCGGTGCGTTCGACCTCCGTGTTGCCGCGTACCCGCAGGAGAAGCGTGACGTACGGCAGCCGATCGGTGAGCACCCGCACCGCACCACGGAGAACGTGGGCGAGCCGGTCGATCGCGCGCCCGACCCGGGCGCCCTCCTCGAGCAACACGCCTTCGAGCCCACTGAGGGCCTCGTCGAGGGCGAGGGCCAGGACGTCTTCCTTCGAGGCGAAGTGGTGGTAAATCGCCGATTTCGAGAGTGACAGCCGCGAGGCAAGCACGCCCATCGACGTCGCGTCGTAACCGAACTCGTTGAAGGCGGCGACCGCGACCTCGAGGATGGCCTTCTGGTCGTACCCGGGGCGGCCGCGCTTAGCTTCAGACATTCTCAGGATTCTCTCACGAGGGTGGTCGGGACGGGCGCTGCCACGGCGGCCGGCCCGCGGCGAGGCGCTACCGCAGGTCGTAAACCCGCTTGTGCTTGCCGGTGCTGCGCTCCAGGGTGCCGGGTGCGACGACGAGCACATTGACGCTCGATCCGATCCGGTCCTTGATCCGCTCGATGAGCATGACGCGCGCCGCATTGGCTTCCGTGGCGTCGGCGAATTCATGCCGTTCGATGCGCACGGTCAGCTCGTCCATGCGCGCTGGGCGGGTCAGCTCGAGCACGAAGTGCGGGGAGAAGTGGTCGAGCTCGAGCACGATCTCCTCGATCTGGGTGGGGAACAGGTTGACCCCGCGCAGGATGATCATGTCGTCGTTGCGTCCGGTGATCTTTTCCATCCGGCGCAGGCCGGGCCGGGCGCTGCCGGGGAGCAGCCGGGTCAGGTCGCGGGTGCGGTAGCGGATCACGGGGAACGCCTCCTTGGTGAGCGAGGTGAACACGAGTTCGCCCGTTTCGCCGTCCTCGATTGAGTCTCCCGTGTCGCCGTTGATGATCTCGGGCAGGAAGTGGTCCTCCCAGAGGTGGGGGCCGTCCTTCGACTCGATGCACTCGTTGCCGACGCCGGGGCCCATGACCTCGCTCAGGCCGTAGATGTCGAGGGCGTCGAAGTCGAGTCGTTCCTCGAACTCGCGCCGCATCTGGTTCGTCCATGGTTCGGCGCCGAGCACGCCGGCCTTCAGGCTCGACAGGCGCGGGTCGAGCCCGTCAACATCGAGACTCCCGTCGCCCCCACTCGCGGCGTGAAGC
>DAIMHX010000015.1:50247-63643 GCA_036723055.1 Microbacteriaceae bacterium | reverse complement strand
CGGGCCCGGTCGCTGCCGAAGATGCTCAGCCGCTTGGCGAGCTCGCTGTCGCCGAGCACCCGGTTCAGGGCACCCAGGAGGCGCTCCGGGTAGCCGGCCGTGTCCTCACGCTCGACGACGAACCCGGCGTCCCCGCCGGCCTCGACCAGGGCAGGGGCGTCGGAGTGGATGACGGGCGTGCCGAAGTGGAACGCCTGGATGATCGGCGTGGCGAACCCCTCCTCCAGGCTGGGCAGCACGAAGACGGACGCGCGGGACAGCACCACCGCGAGTTCCTCGTCGGTCAGCCCGTTCATCGCGCGCACGCGGCCCGGCGCGAGGCCGGCCTCGTCGGCGACGGATGCGATGTCGAGCTCGCCCCAGGAGTCGGGCCCGAGCACGATGAGCGGCAGGTCGGGCGCTCCGGGCAGCCCGAGCGCCGTGATCAGCGCGGTGATGGCCTTGCGCGGTTCGAGCGTGCCGGCCGCGAGGATGTACTCGTCCGGCAGCCCCAGCGCCTCCGACGCGACGGCGCCGGAGGACAGGGTTCCCGAGACGAGGTAGTCCTTCGGCAGTCGCAGCCCACTCGCCACGGCGCCGCCGATCACCCGCACCCGGTCACCGAGGTTGACGATCTCCGCCAGCTGGTTGGCCACCGTGTGGCTGGGCACGACGACGGCGTCGGCGTGCTTGCGCACGCGCCGGAGCATGGCCTTCGTCCAGGCGACCGTGGTGGGAGTGAGTGCTTCCGGATGCGTCCAGGCGAGCACATCGTGGATGGTCACGGTGACCTGGGTGCCGTCGGCAAGGTCGTGCCGGCGCAGCGGCGCGAGGAGGCCGGGAGCGTGGATCATGCCGGGCCCGGGGGACGTCGTGACGCCGAGCTGCCACGCCGCGGCGAGTTCCCGGCGCGCGAGCGTCGTCTTGTACAGGCCGGCCAGCCCGGGCAGGGCAGCCTCGATCTGCTCGTACTGCTCGGGCGGGGACGAGGAGACGATGCCCTCGACGTAACAGTCGGACGGAGCCGTCGCGATGAGCTGCTTCGTGAGCTCCTCGGTGTAGCGGCCGATGCCGCCGGGCACCGGTGCGATCATCTGGTCAACGATTACCCGCAGAGTGGTCATTTCTCCCCAAAGATCCCGTGGGCCCACGCGTCGGTCAGGGCGTCGGTCCAGTCCCGCATGGGTTCGAGCCCGACGGCCAGCCAGGCGTCGTGCCCGAGCACGGAGTAGGACGGCCGCGGGGCCGGGCGAACGAAGGCCGAGCTGTCGGTCGGTGTGACCCTGACCGGGTCGAGGCCGGCCGCCGTGAAGACGGCCCGCGCGAAGTCGTACCAGGAGGCCTGGCCGGAGTTCGTGCCGTGGTAGATGCCGACGGGGGCGTCCGTGTCCACCAGCAGCACGATCTGCCTGGCGAGGTCGGCGGTCCAGGTGGGCTGGCCGAGTTGGTCGGTGACGACGCCGACCGTGTCGTGCGTCCCGGCCAGGCGCAGCATGGTTTTGGCGAAGTTCGGCCCGTGCTCACCGTAGAGCCAGGCGGTGCGCACGATGTAGCTGCCGGCCGCGTGCTCGCCGAGCACGAACGCCTCGCCGGCGGCCTTGGTGCGGCCGTAGGCGGAGATCGGGTCGATCGCCGTGTCCTCCCGGTACGGCGTCGTCGCGCGGCCGTTGAACACGTAGTCGGTGGACACCTGCACGAGCCGGGCCGAGCCGGCGGATGCCGCGGCGGCGAGGTTCCTGGCGCCGATCGCATTGACGGCGTACGCCTCGTCCTCGTGCGTTTCGGCGTCATCGACCTTCGTGTACGCGGCGGCGTTGATGATCACGTCGTGGCCGGCCGCTGCGTCCCGCACCGCGGCGAGGTCGGTGACGTCGAGGTCGGCGCGACCCAGCGCGGTGACCTCACGGCCGGCGAGGGCAGCCTGCAGGTCGCGGCCGAGCATCCCCGATGCCCCCGTGACCAGGTAGCTGGTCAACGCTAGCCCAGTGCCGCGCGGGCCTTGAGAGGCTCCCACCAGGCGCGGTTTTCGCGGTACCACTGCACGACATCGGCGAGTCCCTGCTCGAACGGGACCTCTGGCCGGTAGCCGAGTTCGGCCTGGATCTTGGAGATATCGACCGAGTAGCGCAGGTCGTGGCCCTTGCGGTCGGCGACGCGGTCGACGTAGGACCAGTCCTTGCCGGCGGAGTCCAGCAGCAGCTGCGTGAGTTCCTTGTTGGTGAGTTCGGTGCCGCCGCCGATGTTGTAGATCTCGCCGGCGCGGCCGCCGACGAGCACCATCGCGATCGCTCGGGTGTGGTCGTCGACGTGCAGCCAGTCGCGGATGTTGTTGCCCTCGCCGTAGAGGGGAACGTGCAGGTCGTCGATCAGGTTCGTGACGAAGAGCGGGATGACTTTCTCGGGGAAGTGGTACGGGCCGTAGTTGTTCGAGCAGCGGGTGATCGACACGTTCAGTTTGTGCGTGCGGTGGTAGCTGCGGGCGAGCAGGTCGCTGCCGGCCTTCGACGCCGAGTACGGCGAGTTGGGCTCCAGCGCGCGTTCCTCGTCCCACGAGCCTTCGGCGATCGAGCCGTAGACCTCGTCGGTGGACACGTGCACGAACCGGGGGAGGCTGTGGCGCAGGGCCGCGTCGAGGAGTCGCTGGGTGCCGAGCACGTTCGTCTCGACGAAGATCGACGCGTCGAGCACGGACCGGTCGACGTGTGATTCGGCCGCGAAGTGCACGACCGCGTCGAGACCGGGGAACAGGGTGTCCAACAGGGCGGCGTCACGGATGTCGCCGTGCACGAAGGAATACCGGGGAGAGCCCGCGACCGGGGCCAGGTTTTCCAGGTTGCCGGAGTAGGTGAGCGCGTCGAGCACGACCACGTCGGCTCCTTCGAGGCCGGGGTAGGCGTCTTCGAGGGTGCGCCGGACGAAGTTCGAGCCGATGAAACCGGCTCCGCCTGTGACGAGGATCTTCATAGAAAGGTAACCGTTCCGTTCGCTTAGGGGCCTCCGTGATTCTACTGGAACCCGATTGGTAGACTGCTGGACGTGCAGATCCGCGAACTCTCCATCCCCGATGCCTACGAAATCACCCCGAAGCAGTTCGCTGACGACCGCGGAGTCTTCCTCGAGTGGTACCGCTTCGACCGGCTCGAACAGACGATCGGGCACCCCCTGAACCTGGCCCAGGCCAACACCTCCGTGTCGAAGCGCGGCTCCGTGCGGGGGATCCACTTCGCCGACGTGCCGCCGAGCCAGGCGAAGTACGTCACGGCCACCCACGGCGCCGTGCTCGATTTCGTCATCGACATCCGGGTGGGCTCGCCGACCTACGGCAGGTGGGACAGCGTGCTGCTCGATGACACCGACCGCCGGGCGGTGTACATCGCCGAAGGCCTCGGGCACTGCTTCGTCGCCCTCACCGACAACGCCACGGTGAGCTACCTCGTGACCTCCCCCTTCAACCCCACCCGCGAGCACGGCATCAACCCGCTCGACACCGACATCGGCCTGGTCTTCCCGCCAGAGGCCGGTGAGTTGCTGCTCTCCCCGAAGGACACCGACGCCCCCGGGCTGTCCGAAGCGGCCGCGCTCGGCCTCCTCCCCAGCTGGAACGACGCACGCGCGTTCTACGACTCGCTCAACGAACGGAAATAACAATGCGCGGAATCATTCTCGCCGGCGGTTCAGGCACCAGGCTCTGGCCGATCACCAAGGGCATCTCCAAGCAGCTGATGCCGATCTACGACAAGCCGATGATCTACTACCCCTTGTCCACGCTGATGATGGCCGGCATCCGCGAAATCCTGATCATCACGACGCCGGAGTACAACGAGCAGTTCAAGGCCCTCCTCGGCGACGGCTCTGACCTCGGCATCCGTCTCGAGTACGCCGTGCAGCCCTCACCGGACGGCCTCGCCCAGGCGTTCATCATCGGCGAGGAGTTCATCGGCGATGAGAGCGTCGCCCTCGTGCTCGGCGACAACATCTTCCACGGTGCGGGGCTCGGCTCTGCCCTGCGCGGGAACGCCGAGATCGTCGGCGCCCGGATCTTCGCGTACCACGTCAGCAATCCGACGGCCTACGGGGTCGTCGAGTTCGACGAGAGCATGACCGCCCTCTCCATCGAGGAGAAGCCGACCAACCCGAAGAGCAACTACGCGGTTCCCGGCCTCTATTTCTACGACAACTCGGTCGTCGAGATCGCGAAGACCATTGAGCCGAGCGCCAGGGGCGAGCTCGAAATCAGCACGATCAACGAGCGCTACCTCGAGCAGGGCACCCTGCAGGTGCAGGTCCTCGACCGCGGCACCGCCTGGCTCGACACCGGAACGTTCGAGTCGATGATGCAGGCCTCCGACTACGTGCGCGTGATCGAAGACCGCCAGGGCTTCAAGATCGGCTGCATCGAAGAGGTCGCCTGGCGCGCCGGCTGGATCGACGATCCGAAGCTCGCCGAACTCGCTGCTCCCCTCGTCAAGAGCGGTTACGGCCAGTACCTGACCCGCCTGCTGACCGCCTGAGGCTTCTGCGCGCGAATCAATCGTGTGGGGTGAGGGTCCACAGCGTTATCTCGCCGCCCGCGTACGAGACGCTGTCCTGCCGTTTCAGATCCGCTGCGTATCGCTTGCCCCACACGTGCGCGCAACTGCTGTCTGTGAGGACCTCGGTCGCGTGCGACTGCCGCGCCGCACCGACATTGAGGGTTCCCGCGCGCCGGGCCGCGATGACCCTGCTGATGGCCCGGTACTGCGCCGGCCAGGCCATTCCGAGGTGGAAATAGGCGACACGCACCCCCGACGTGATCTTGAGCACGCGCGGATCGATGCAGGGGTCGACCGCGATCAACGCGTCCGGATGCCGGGCCGCCGAACGCAGCGCCAGGCCCGTCAGCGCAGCGTCACGACTGGAATCCGTGACCATCAGCGCGCTCGCCTCGTCCGACCGGTAGAAACGCCACCAGTCGCCGAGGGAAGCGGTCGCCAGCCCCAGGCACAGCACGCACGCCAGCACGACGATCCACCGCCGCGCGGACACGCGCAACCGCGGTCGCCCCTGGGTGGCAGCCACCTCGGCGATGGGTTCCGAGCGCCAGAGTTCTCTCACCACAAGCGCTCCCAGGGGTAGCAGCGTCACGGCGACCAGGAAGAACGCGTCCATCCAGATCCGATACGGTTCGGCGTTGGCGCCCCACTGGTCGTTCGTGGCGAGCAGGGACCAGGCGATCATGGCGCCGATCGCATACGCGGCCCAGATCGCCTGACGGCGCAGGATGCCGGCAAGGAGCACGCCCGTCAACGGCACGGTCAGCACGATCCCGCTGATCAGCCCGACCGTCACGGGAACCCCGAGGTCGGAGTTGGAGGCGACCCGGTACACCAGGAACGGATCCTCGGCGGCGAGACCGACGACGGTTGCCACCACCTGCGGCGCCGCACCGAGAGCGAGCGCCGCGCCGTACAGTGCGACCATGCCCCGTGTGCGCACGACCGCCGCGACGAGGCCAGGAACCGCCGGGAGCATGCCGAAGACGAGAGTGGAAAGCTGGCCTCCGTCCTTGGTCACGGATGGCCCGGCCAGGAATACCACGGGCAGCAACGCGATCGAGACGACCGCCAGCACGCGGTGGCGTCCGCTCAGGATCGTCCACGTCGCCAGGACGAAGGCCAGGACGTAGACCGTCGCGATGAACGAATAGGTCTGCACGTTGGCGAGGGCACCAATGATGGCGCAGGTCGCCACGGTTCCGGTGACGCGCAGACCGCGGCGATGCGGTCGCAGCCACAGCCACCCGAGGGCGAACAGGCACAGGCACGCGATGGACAGGGAAACGGTTTCCCCGTTGAGGGCGTGCAGCACGCCGAACGGACCCCAGATCACGGCGTGCGACGCCAGGGTGGTGTACCAGCCCGGCCCGAAGGCCACCGCGAAGGTACCGACCATGGAGGGCAGGGGAGCGAGCAGCCCCAACCACCAGTGTCCGCTGAGGGCGATGAGAATCGCGGCCAGCGCTCCGACGAGGAGCAGCTGGGTGAGGAGTCCGAACGCGTTCCAGGCGACGACGGGGTCCAGATGGGACCCCCGCGCGAGCCACCCGATCACTTCGTAATACGCCCGCGGGTAGTAGTTGGACCCGGTTTCCGTGTCGGGTTCGACGCTGGCGAACGCTCCATCTGAGAAGTTCTTCACGATGGCGAGATAGCCCAACTGGTCGTGCTCGTAATACTGCCTGAAACGCGCGAGCGACCAACCCGGCGTCGCGAAGTACATCCCGGCCTGGGCGCACAGGTGCAGAGTCAGCGCGGCCAGGACGGAGAAACCGCCCAACAGCCATCGGATGCCCCTGCGATCAGGTCGTTTGCCAGCCACGGCGTCACCGTACTCACCCCGGCTTCGAGGCGACCCGGCGCGCGTTGCCCGAATCCTGAAAGAATTCAGAGAAAAGAATTCAGAGAAGCGCGCTAGGCGCCGGCCTGGATGTGGCCGAGCACATCCTCGATCGTGGCCCTGATGCCAACGGGCAGGGGCGTCAGGTCACGGCGGTCGAGGTCTGGCCACACGGATGAGCGCAGGCGCAGGTCCAGCCCCTGGAGTGAGGCGTCGCCCGACGAGCCGAGCATCACGTGCGGGTGTCCTTTGGCGAGGATCCGGAAGTGGCCGAGCAGGTTGCTGATCGTCACGCCCTGCCCCGAGGCGAGGATCTTGACGGCGCGTGTCGTTCCCGACGCCGCGGACACGTCCAGCAGGCGCTCGATGGAGTCGAGCACCAGCGTGGCGCAATCGCCCACGTAGATGTAGTCCCTGATCGTGTCGAGCGGCACGAAGATGGATGCCGGAGCAGGCGAGAGCTGCGCCTTGGCCAGGTGTGAGATGAGTCCCTGCATCTTTCCGAGTTTCTGCCCCGGACCGTAGAGGTTGGCGATTCGTCCGGCCAACACGGACACATCGGCTGCTTCCGAGAAGTCGAAGAGTTTCTGCTCGGCGGCCAGCTTGAAGCGGCCATAGCCGGAAATCGGCACCGGAACGGAGGTCTCGTCGAACGGGGGATGAGCCGACCCGCCATAGACCCCGCCCGCCGATGAGGCGTAGAAGACGGAACCCTGTCGGGCCGATTGGCGGCGTTGCGCCTCTGCCGCGATCGCGTCGAGCACGAGGGTGAACTGCTGAAGTTCGCGCTCGAGGGCCTCGGCGGAACTCGACGTCACGGCGGCGCCGGCCGCCCAGATGACGCTCCACCGTGCGCCGGATTCGGCCGCTGACGACATCAACCGGGCGGCAGCGCGCCCGGCCGCTTCGAACAGTGCGTCGTCATCGCCCCAGGGGAGCGGCTCGGAGGCAACCAGAGCCCAGTCCGTGCGTTGTTCGATGGCACGGCCTATCGCGCTTCCGAGCAGACCTCGCCCCCCGACGATCCAGGCGTAAGTCTTCACTGGTGGACTTTGCGCGTCCGCCCGAGAGGCCCGTCACCCGGATCGCTGGTAATCAGGTACGGCGGCTTGCCCATGGCCATGTTGACGTTGACGCCGATGTACTCGGCGATGATGCCGAGCGAGAAGAGGATGGCGCCGGCGCTCAGCAGGGTGATGACGGTGAGCGAGGCCCAACCCTGGATCGCAATGCCGCCGGTGAGGCGCTGGATGAAGATGACGGCCGCGACCAGCAGGCCGATCAGGGCCAGGAGCACACCGAGCACGCTCACCACGCGCAGGCCGCGGGTTCCGGTGGAGAGGATCATGCTCCAGAAGTGGGAGAACAGGCGGCGCGCAGAGTAGCCCGACTGGCGGTCACCCTCCTGCCGAAGTTTCACCGGCGAGGTGACGACTCGAGCGGCCACCCAACCCATCGCAACGTCGAGGTAGACGCCGGAACCGGAGTACGCGGCGACGCTGCGGCCGATGTTGCCGAGAATGAGGCGGAAACTCTGGTAATCGGAGGCGTTGGCGCTCCCGGACAGACGCGTCAGGATGACCTTCGCAGCCTTCGAGGCGGTGTTCCGCAGAACACCGTGGGGTGCCTCATTGGTCGGCTTCGCGTAGACGACGCTGGCCTGTTCGCGCATGGCGGTGTCGAGCAGACCGGCGATGTCGCGGGGATCGTGCTGGCCGTCTTCGTCGAGGGTGACGATCCAGTCGCCCCCGGATGAGGCCATGCCGGCGAGTGTCGCGGCGTGCTGTCCAAAGTTCTTGCTCAGCCAGATTCCCCGGACGAAGGTGTACTGGTCGGCGAGTTCACGAATGACGGCCGCCGAGTTGTCGGGTCCGTTGTCGAACACGAGAAGGACTTCGGTGACGACGAAGGGATTGCCCTCTGCGGTCACCTGGCTCGACGTCAACGGTTCGATCTCCCGAAGGATGCCGTGCAGCGTGCGCTCGCCCTGGTACACGGGGATAACGATCGAGAGCCGGTGCTCGGCCAATTCCGTGGGGGCGAATGCGTCTGTCACAGGTCGAGAATCTATCACAGGCCCCTGAACCTCAGCCGGATCGAGAGGCGATGGCACCCGTGTTCACCGACTTCGACATCCGGCGTCCGAGCCAGAGGTAGGCGAGGCGGCGCACCTGCGCCATGACCCTGGCGCGCATGTTGCCAACGACGCAGTCGACGCGACTCACCAGGTCCGGCCGCGCTTCGTGCATCCAATTGTGAAACCCGATGGCCTGGGCGGCCTGGTCGGCGACGAGACGCACGCTCCACTGGCCGTCCGAGAGGCGGAAGCCGGCCAGGCTTCCGGCGACTCCGACGAACTTTCCCTGCAGCAGGACCGCCGCGTAGCTGGCTTCGTCGATCAGGTACGGCCAGCGGGAATCCCACCACCCCGCCTTCTCCAGCGCGGCACGGCGCATCAGCACGCAGCCCGGTTCGCCGAAGATGTTGGTGCCCTGCGTGATCGTCTTCCGGATGGCCGTCCCGCCGTCGTGCACGCCGACCAGGCCGGCCAGCCCGCGGTTCTTCACGACGGGCGCACCATTGGCGTCGACGATGTCGCGGGCGGACGCGGCCAGGACGGCGCTCGGTTCCGCGACCAGGGCGGCGACCTGGTCCTGGATGATCGTCGGGTAGAGAAGATCGTCACCGCAGACCAGCTTGATCAGTTCTCCCGTTGCCGCCTGGCTGACGCGGTTCCAGTTGCGCAGCGCTCCGCCACCGGCCTCGGTCCGAAGCAGGGTGACCCGAGGGTCGGACGAGTAGCGCTGCATCACGGCCCAGGTGTCGTCGGTGGAGGAGTGATCGGCGACGATGATCTCGAGGTTGCCGTAGGTCTGGGCGATCACGGAGGCGAGCGTCTCGTCGAGGTGATCGGCGTTGTTATACGCCGGGATCACGACGGACACCAGCGGAGCGTCTCCGCCCACCGGCGCCGCAGGCAGGGTTTCTTCAGTGATGGCTTGCTCCTTTTCGTGGGCGGCACGCCGGAATGAGAAACTGCGGTGCCCGACAAAGCTGATGATGGTGGTGACGAACACGATCAATGCCTGCGCTGCAATCGGTGCCAGGCCGAAAACCTCGACCCCGATCGGCAGGAGGATGAAGTTGACGCCGAGAGACACGAGGTAGACCACCTCGAATCGCGCCAGATCGCGCAAGACGTGTCCGCGCACCTTGAAAACGAAGGTCCGGTACAAAACGAAGGCGCAGAGCACACTGAAGACGTGAGCGAATGCGAGCGTCGCCAGATACCCCCACAGCTGGCCAATCGTGTATTGGAAGGCAACGAAGAATCCGAACCCGATGGCCGTGTTCGTGGCCCCGACGAGGAGGAAGGCGACCTTCTGATTGCGCACCAGGCGCAGAAGGGGTCCGAGCTCACCCGTCATGCCCGCCGGAGGCTTCGGGACGCCGGTGTCAGCGTCGGGGGCGGCGTCGGTCATGGTGAAAGATCTCGCTATCTGCAGGAAGGAATACGTGAGCAACCTTACCTCGCGGCCCTGTGGAGCACCGGCACAGGCCGGCAGGGCATAATTCGGGGTGTGCGCAGACCAGACACCGACGGCGAATCGCGAGTGAACGAGGCGAGTGTGACCTCACGGTTTCTCGCGCCGGCCATCGTCGTCATTGTCGTTGCCATCGGTGCGTGCATTCCGCTGCTGTTCAATCGGACGTATTACTTCGTTGATTACAGTCAGGTGGGTGCGTTCGGCCAGTGGTACAAGATCGGCGAGCGCGTCCTCACCAACGACTGGTCGCTCGTCAATCCGCTCGTCTGGCAGTCCGGTAACTATGTCGTCAGCGATGGCTGGGGCATCTTCAGCCCGATCCTGTGGCTCATCGGCGTCGCATCGCACTTCGTGCCCAGCGCCTTGCTGTTCACCACCGGCGTGAAGATCGCCTGCCTGCTCGTGGGCGGCCTGGGCGTCTACGCCCTGGCCCGCACCTTCGGCGTCACCCGCCCGTGGAGCACGGTGATTGGCGCCGCCGCGCCCCTGTCCGGATTCACGCTGTATATGGACGCCCCATCGTGGGTCGATGGACTGATGGCCTGGAGCCTCGTGCCGTTGGCATGGATGCTCCTGCGTCGCGCGGTCTTTGGGGCGCGATCGCCCGTCCTGGCCATCCTTGCCTGCACGAGTGTGATCGGCGTCAACTACGTGCCGGCGACTCTCGTGCTCGCCGTCGTGCTCGCGGCGACGATCGTCGAGGCATGGTTCGCTCGGCAGGCTCCCGCCCGCGCCAGGGCATGGGGTGCGGCGATCATCTCGGCACTCTTCGCGGTCGTTGTCTGCCTTCCCTGGCTCGTGACACTGGCGGCGATCGGCGGCTTCGGGGGGATTGGCGATTCCGGCCTTCTCACGGTGGATCTCAGCGGTTTGGCCGCATCGAGTGTGCCGGTTGGCACGCCGCAGGTCACGCTCACCACCCAGATTTTCCCCGACGCTCCCATTCTCTACATCGCCTGGTTTCTGCCGTTGCTCGCATACGTTGACTGGCACCAGCTCGCGGCGCGATTGCGAGAGCGGCTGAGCATCGTGATCGTCCTGGCCTTCAGCCTCCTGGCGGTTCTCCTGCCATCCGATTTCGGACCCCTGCGGTTCCCCGCGCGGATGATGCCCTATGCCGCCCTGACCGTGCTGCTCGTCGCCGCCGTGGCGTTGTCCGGGGCACGGCCCGGGACGATCACTCGTCGCCGGTTCCTCTTCTCAGCGCTCTCCGTCGTCGTCGGCGCAGGCATCGCAATCGGCCAGGGACCCCAGTTCTTCCTGTCCATTGCTGCGGTATCGGTCGCCTCGCTCGTGGGCACGTGGCTCGTCTATCGAATTCTTGGCCCGGGTCTCCGAATTCGGAACTTCCGGCCCATGACACTCGTCGCCGGCCTGTCCATCGTCGCCACACTAGGGTTCCTGGTTGCGCAGCACGACACCTCCCCGCGGTCACCTTTGCCGGACTATGACATTCCGAGCCATGTCGCCGATTATCAGAGCCAGGTGCGCGGAGCCAGCGGCGACGTGATCGTTGTGGGTTCGGTGGCCGCCACGGACAGGCATCCCGACACCTGGCGCGAGACGTTGGTCGGCAACCTGTGGTACCTGAATGACGCACACGTGCAGAACGCGTACGCATCCGTCGTCTACCCCGGGTATGAATCGGCAGCATGCCAGGACAGCACTGGATTCACCTGCCCAGGGCTCTACTCGCGGCTGTTCGCCGTTCAACCTCACACGGGCGAAACCCTGGTGGATCTGATGGGCGTGTCAACCATCCAGATCATCAAGAGTGCCTTTGCCGACGACTCGTGGTCCGAGGCGCCGCGTGGGTGGGAGATCGTCCAGGACACGGCGAGAACGCGTTTGATCGCGCGGGATCGGCCGATACCGGGCGCCGGCGGCCTTGCCTGGAGTTCCTCCGGCACGAAAGTCACGACGCTGCACACGGACGCCATGGGCATGTCGTTCCGGGTGGAAAACGTGCCGGCCGGGGGCGGGGAAGTGGCGCTCAGCCGGATTCCGTGGCCGGGCTACCGTGTGACCGGTGCGGAGCTGGAAGCGAAGCCGCTCGACGGCTTTCTGATGGGAGTGAAGCTCACTCAGGCGTCGATCGGAAAGGTTGTTTCGGTCTCCTATTGGTCTCCAGGTTGGCAAGCGCAGGTGATCGCTGCGGCGCTCGCTGCCGTCCTGCTCCTGGGCTGGGTAGTGCTGAGGGCGTTCGGTCTTTCCGGCGCTGGACGCACGCGCATCCGACGCTGGGCGAGGCTCACGCGAGTGACGAGTGATCCGATTGAGTGAGCGCACCGAAGTGCGTGGACTCGCTGCCGGTTCCAGGTGGCGCGGACTGCTGTGGCCGCTGGGGACCGCCGTGGCCGTGGCTGTGGCGGGGATGATCCCGGCGCTCCTGTTCCACCCGTATTACTTCGTTGGAGACACGGAGGTCGGGGCGTACGGCCAGTGGTACAAGATCGGCCTCCGCCTCGTCCACTGGGATTGGTCCGTCCTCAACCCGACGGTATGGCAGTCCGGTGTCTACCTTGCCGATGGCGCCTGGGGAATCTACAGCCCGATCCTCTGGACCATCGGCCTCATGGCGCTCGTCTTCAACAACGTCATTGTGTTCGTGAGCATCGTGAAGATTGCCTTCCTTGTAGTGGCGGCACTGGGTGTTTTCCGGCTTGCCAGGTCTTTTGGCGCCGACTCGCAGTGGGCGGCAGCAGTCGCTGTTGCGGCGCCGCTGGCTGGATTCACGATGTATCAGGACGCGACGACCTGGGTCACAGGCATGATCGCCTGGTCCCTCCTGCCACACGCCTGGGTGTCCCTTCGGTCTGTTGCCCTCCGCGGAACGGGGGTGATCGGGGCGTTCGTCTGGAGCTTCTTCATCCTGGGCATCACCTACACGCATGCGACGCTTGTGCTGGGGCTTGTCATGCTGGCGATCATCATCGAATCATTCGCAACCTCACGACGAGCGCTCGGACGCTCGCTCCTCATCGGCGCAATTGTGTTGCTGGCCGCCCTGATCGCCCACCTTCCGGCGCTGCTCACGTACCCCGACACGGCTCGTCAGGCAGGGGTCCTCAACGACGCCAAATTCACGGTCAGCATCAGCAGCCTCTTCCAATCGGTCATTCCCCTGGGCGCTGGGCGCATTTTCTGGCACTCGACACATCCAACGAATTCGCCTCTCCTGTACATGTCGTGGATGCTCCCGCTCTTCGCCATGGTCGACTGGCACAAGGTTGTCGGGCTCCTGCGGTCGAGGTTGAGTCTGGTCGGCGTCTTGATCGGAACCCTGATCCTGGTGCAGTTGCCCGGGAATGTAGGTCCGCTCCGGTTTCCCGTCCGAGTGCTGCCGTATCTCACCGTCGTCGTGCTGGTGCTGCTCGCGCTGGCCCTGTCGCGTGCGCAGCCACAGATCCTGGGTGCCCGGCGACTGCTCGTCGCGCTGGGCCTCCTGTATTTCAGCGCGTATCTCGTGTGGGCCTCAGGGCCGAAGTTCTGGA
>DAIMHX010000015.1:46576-50147 GCA_036723055.1 Microbacteriaceae bacterium | reverse complement strand
CGAGCCGAGGGATTCCTGCTCACCGTTGACGTACCTGCCTCCGCCACGGGTCACGTCGTCTCTGTGCAGTACCGACCGCCGGGGTTCGCGGTGATGGTCGGCGCGGCCGGTTTGATCGGGCTCCTCAGCATGTTCTGGATGATCGGCCGACGGTTTGCCCGTCGTGATGGTCGGTTCGGATGGATCCTGCCTGAGGGTGAAGGCATCGGCGGCGCCACACCGCTCAGGTGTACTGGCACAGATTCGTAGGGCATAATTCGGGGGGTGCAAGGACTGAACACCGAGAGCCAACCGCAAGCGCGCGAGACGAACGCGGCGACGCCGACCGCTTCGCAGGGACGACCGGGAGAGGCGCTCCCCGGCCAGGGGCGTGAACTGCGCGCCAGGGTCCTGTGGCCCGTAGCCGTGGCGGCCTCGGTCGTCGCTGGAAGCCTCGTTCCTGTCTTGTTCTTCGCTCGGTACTACTTCGTCGGAGATACCGAGGCCGGCGCCTATGGCCAGTGGTACCAGATCGGCACCCGCCTGTTGGCCTGGGACTGGTCTGTGCTCAACCCCACCGTCTGGCAATCCGGCGTTTACCTCGCCGACGGCGCCTGGGGAATCTTCAGTCCCGTCCTGTGGCTCGTCGGGCTCGCATCCCACGCGGTCGATGACATGCTGCTCTTCGCGACCCTGGTCAAGCTGGTATTCCTCGTCGTGGCTGCGCTCGGGGCGTACGGGTTGGCGCGCAATTACGGTGCGCTGCGCCCGATAGCCGCCGCCGTCGCCGTGGCCCTCCCCCTGGCCGGTTTCACGCAGTTCCAGGACGCGACCTCCTGGGTCAGCGGGCTGATGGCGTGGGCGTTCCTGCCGTGGGCGTGGTGGTTTCTGCGGCGCGCGATCCTGCACGGCGCGAACATCTTGCCGGGCCTGGTTTGTGGATTCCTGGTCATCGGCATCGCGTACACGCATGCGACGGCCATGCTCGGCCTCGTCATGGTGTCCCTGCTGGTGGAGAGCGTCGTCGGCGGAAGACGGCCGGTCTGGGCGCGTGCACTGCTGATCGGCGTGCTGCTGGCTCTTGCCGTGATCATCGTCCACATCACGGCCATCGAGACGCTTCCCGCGACCTCGCGCGCGACCGGCATCGGCAACGACGGGCACTACGTGGGGAATCTCTCCGCGCTGCTGCAATCGGCCATGCCCATCGGCGGTACGAACATGGAAAGCACCGCGGGCAACATCGTCCGCGTGCCGTTCATGTACATATCGTGGATGATCCCGTTCTTCGCCCTTGTCGACTGGCGAGAGTTCGTCACGGTGATGCGCGCACGATTGAGCCTGCCGATCTACCTTCTCGTGTGCGTTGTCGCCGTCCAACTGCCGAGCGACCTGGGTCCCCTGCGCTGGCCAGCGCGGCTCCTGCCCTATCTGGCCCTTGCCGTTCTCATGACGCTGGCCGTGTCACTGAGTCTCGCTCGTGTTCGCGTCATTCGAGCTCGCCATCTCGGCGGCATGCTGGCGATTCTCGCCGCTGCCACGTATCTCACCTGGTCCGCCGCGCCCCAGTACCTGAAATACGTCGTGGTCATGGCCGTGGCCCTGGCAGCGGTTTACGTCGCCTTCTACCTGGTCGCGGCCAGGAAGTGGACGCCCGGATGGCTTCCGCGCGAGTCCTCCCGGCTGGCCTGGGCCGGGGGGCTGGCGATCCTGCTTTCCGTGTTCATCGTGCTTCCCCAGCACTACGTCCTCGAGCAGCCAATAACCACCGATCACCACCTGGCGGCGAAGCTGAGTCAGTACCGGGCGATGCTGGCCGGCTCCACGGGTGATGTGCTCGCCATTGGTGACACCCGTGACAGCGCCGAACCGTTCACCCTGACCAACCAGGCAGCGATCGGGAACGCCTGGTACGTGACCGGCAAACCGGTTCAGAACGCCTACTCGACGCTCGGCTTCCAGGCGTACAAGTCGTCTATTTGCCTCGGCATCAAGGGGGTTCCCTGTGCGAAGGCCTTCGAAAACCTCTTCCAAACCATGCCGGAAACCCACACCAAACTGGTCGACCTGATGGGGATCAGCAGCATTCTGCTGCAGAAACCGAGCTTCTCAGACCGGAGCTGGGCAACTGTACCCGGCGGCTGGCACGTTGTCTCAGACACGAAGCAGACACGGCTGATCGTCCGAGACGCACAGGTTCCGGGCGCCGGGGGAGTGGTCTGGACGTCACCCGGAACCAGCGTCGACGTGGTCCACGAAAGTGCGGAAGACCTGCAGTTCCGGGTCACGGGTGTCCCCGCCGGAGGGGGAACCGTCGCCCTGAGCAGGCTTCCGTGGCCTGGCTACAGCGTTGACGGGGCGCAGCTGAGGAAGACGCCGCTCGAAGGATTCCTGCTGAGCGTCGATGTTCCCGCCGGGGCAGAAGGCAAGATCGTCACCGTGCACTACCGGTCGCCCGGTTACGTGATCATGGCCGGCGCAACGGGCCTCCTCGCGCTGCTGATCCTCGCCTGGGGAGCGGCACGCGTTTTCGCTCGGCGAGGCGGCCGACTGGGATGGCTCCTGCCCGAGACAACGCGGAAGAAATCCTCCGCACGTTCGCCCGAGGTTGAGTAGCGTGGCTGGGACGTGCGTCGTCGCCGTCGTGGTGGCGTTCAACCGGCGTGATCTTCTCCTCGAGGTCCTCGCCGCGTTGCAGGCCCAGACGAGAGTCCCCTCCGCAATCGTCGTCGTCGACAACGCTTCCTCGGACGGGTCGGCGGATGCCGCCCGCGCGGCGGCGCCCGGCGCCGACGTTCTCACCCTGACCCGCAACACCGGCGGCGCCGGCGGATTCGCCGTTGGTGCGGCGCAAGCGCTGACCGCTCACGCCGCCGACTGGGTGTGGCTGATGGACGATGACACCGTGCCGACCCCGTCCGCGCTCGAGGAGCTGCTCGCGACCGTCGCCGGACACGATGACATCGTCATGGCCGGTTCGCGGGTCGTGTGGACGGACGGCCAGGACCACCCGATGAACACGCCGCGCGAGAAGCCCTTCGTGTCGAGGCGCGAACGCGACGCGGCCGCGAGCCGGGGACTCCTCGCGGTTCGGAGTTCCTCGTTCGTCTCGATGCTCGTGCGGGCCGATGTGATCCGCGAAAACGGCCTGCCGATCGTCGACTACTTCATCTGGAACGACGACTTCGAGTTCTCGACCCGGATCCTGCGCCGGCACCGGGGCGTGTTCGTGCCCGGAAGCGTCGTCGTGCACAAGACCGTGAAGCTCGGGGCGACCGACGTCGACCCCGGGGAGCGGTTCTACTACGAGGTGCGCAACAAGGTCTGGCTCCTCTGGCTGTCCCAGGGACTCGCGCCCTGGGAGAAGGTCCTCTACGCCGGGTCGACCGTTCGGCGCTGGGCGCGCACGGTCCTGAAATCCGACAACAGACCCGTGCTGTACAAGGGGCTCCGCACCGGGCTCCGGGACGGTTTCCGCACCCGGCCGCGCCCCAACACCGATGCCCTCGCCGACCTCGGTCCGGTGCGGGAGACCATCGCCGCGGTCGAAGCGCCGCGGGGCGCCGCCGCACCAGTCAGGCGCCCGGCAACG